>JAOMCO010000001.1 GCA_028345055.1 Candidatus Thioglobus sp.
TTTTTAAAAAAATTAAATTTAATAATTAGGCAGTTTGAATTGAAACATATTGACGATTAAACTTACCTTTTTTTTCAAACTGAACTTTACCATCAACAACAGCAAATAGAGTGTCATCTTTGCCTTTCTTAACATTAGTTCCAGGATGAAACTTCGTGCCCCTTTGACGAACAAGAATATTTCCAGCTAAAACAGACTGGCCCCCAAAGCGCTTAACACCTAGTCTTTTAGATACTGAATCTCTACCGTTATTAGTACTACCGCCAGCTTTTTTATGTGCCATAGATAACTCCTTATGCTTTAATTTTGCCGATCTGCACTTCAGTAAACAACTGACGATGTCCTTGTTGCTTCATAGAGTGCTTACGGCGTTTGAATTTAAGAATATGTACTTTTTTGCCTTTACCTTGGGAAATTACTTTAGCCTCAACACTAGCCTTGGCAACCAGAGGAGATCCAACCTTAACCTTATCTCCATCAGCAACCATTAGCACTTCATCAAATGTAACCTTCTTACCAGGCTCAACCTCAAGCTTCTCTATCTTTAGAGTTTCACCTTCAGAAACTCTGTACTGCTTTCCACCTGTTTTAATTACTGCGTACATAACAAATCCTAATCTGTTTGTAAAAAAAAGAGTGAATTATACTTGAACACCGCTCTTAATGAAAGCACTGTTAATGAAATAAGTTATAATTCACTATTTCTAATTAACCGAGATTAAGCATGATTATTCTAGATACTAATATGGGTGAAATTCACATTAATTTAGATATTGAAAAAGCCCCAATTACTGCAAAAAACTTCACTGACTATGTGGAAGAAGGTTTTTTTGATGGAACTATATTTCATAGGGTCATTCCAAACTTTATGATTCAGGGCGGAGGCATGACTGAGGATATGAACCAAAAAACAACTAAGGCTAATATTGAAAACGAAGCTAAAAATGGATTAAAGAATGTCAAATACAGTGTTGCAATGGCTAGAACAATGGCTCCACACTCTGCAAGCTCACAGTTTTTTATTAACACCAATGACAATCAATTTTTAGACTTTCCTGGACAAGATGGCTGGGGTTATTGTGTCTTCGGAGAAGTTGTAGCTGGGCAAGACGTCGTTGATAAAATTGAAAAAGTTGAAACAATTAATCTTGGTGGGCATGCCGATGTTCCAGGTGTGTCTGTAATAATCAATAAAGCTTCAATTGGTGATTAGTGAGCTATGTTAGAATTTTTCTAACATTTACCTTATGTATACGACATTAATCATCTCTGACCTTCATCTAACCAATGTAGAGGAAGATAAAATTGAATTTTTTGCTTATTTTTGCAAAAAATATGCCTCCAAAGCAGATCAAATATTTATTCTGGGTGATCTTTTCAATACCTGGATTGGAGATGATGTATCACTTTTAAGTTATAAAGCAATTATTAGTATTCTTAGAGACTTAAGCCAAAACACAAAAGTCTTTGTAATGATCGGTAATCGTGATTTTTTACTTTCAAAACAGTTTGAATTAGAGTCAGGTTGCGAACTTATAGATGAGCCATATATTCTCGATCTAAATTCAAAGAAATTTCTCTTAATACATGGTGATAGTCTCTGCACAGATGACTTAAACTACCAAAAGTTAAAAAGAGTATTAAGAAATCCAATAATTCAGTTCATATTTTTAAATCTGTCCAAAAATTTACGACTTAAATTAACTGGCCAGCTGCGAAAGAAAAGTATTGAGGCGCAGAGCTATAAAACTGAGGAATTAATGGATGTAAATTTAACAACTACCAATTTACTAATGTCAGACTATCCTGGTTATGATCTTATTCATGGCCATACTCATAGACAAAACACTCATATTGAAGAGAAATATACTAGGCATGTTCTTGGTGACTGGTCAAACACAAGTGGGAATGCCATAAAGATTACAGATAAACTAGAGTGGCTTGAAATCAACTGATCTTTCAAAAAGATTGATTGAACTTATTTTTAACTCAATCTTATCTTCCAATTCGACCTTTGTCTTAAGTTTAATTTGAGTAATCATTGCAAATTCAGGGATCATTAATAGAGCTTTATTTCTATTGATCTCAACAACGGTCCCCTTACCCTCCCAGTTTATATTCTGCTTAAAATATAAACATCTAAAGTGCTCAATACTCTGACGAGTTGCCTTGTTAATTTTTGACATTGATGAATTAATAGCTTTAATTTTTCCTTTGATTTCATTTTCATTTAAAAGTTCCAGTTTAGATATGTAACGAACGAGTTGCTGCTGGACTATTAAATCCATATAGCGTCTCATAGGACTTGTCACCCTTATGTATGCATTTAAGCCCAGGCCAGCATGAAGAGATGGCTTTACTGATAACTTAGATCGACTAAAGCCTTTTGCGGCCTCAAATGCCTTTGATAAAGAGAGATTATTTATATTCTCAATTATGTCATCGGAAAACTTCCCTCTTTCTTGTAAAAGATACGGCATTGGTATATTGTTTTCAATCGAAAACTGAGCAATTACACGTCCTGCCAAGATCATCATTTCTGACACCATCTCTCTGCTCTCACACTCTTGTTGTTGATAGACAAAAACATTTTGATCTTTAACCTTAATATCAGTTTTTGGAAGGTCAAGTTTTATTGCACCTTTACTATCTCTGAACTTCTTATGATCTTTTGCAATTTCATTAAGCTTTGATAAAGAGGTATTTTCTCCTAATACCCTTTCAGCCTCATCATAGCTCATTTTTGTGGCCTTTATTTCGCTTATATAAATCTGAATATCACTTATTTTAAAGTCGTTCAATAAAAACCCAACTGAAACTGCATTAGATATCTCACCAATTCCAAGGGAGCATGCTTCAGAAATTTTTGGAGGAAGCATATGAAGAATTTGGTTAGGTAGATATAGGTTTGATACTCTTTTTTGAGCATACAAATCTAGATCACTATTACTGTCAACATAACTTGCAACATCTGCAATATGAATCCAGACTCGATCACACTCAATACTTATTGCATCATCTGCATCACTTGAATCACTGTTATCTATAGCAAAACAAGTTAGATGAGTTAAATCTTTTCTGTCTATTTCTTTGTACTTAAAATCTAAATCTTTATCAGCATAAATTCTATTTCTTTGTGGATATGGATTATTAAAATCAGACCAATATTTTATTTTAACGAGAAGCTGATGTGCATTTTCTGGAGTATTTTCAATAGAAAGTGCGCTCATTGCCTTTGAGTGCTTTGATTGATCTAATGCAACCTGTTCTATTTCATGAATCCAATTGAGATCAATATTATCATAAGAATCTTTTCTTAAATTATTGATACACCTTTGGATGCTTTCATCTTCTAAAGCTTTTTCTTTTCTACTTAATCTAATTGTTTCAATCTGATCTAAGGGCCTTATAACTAAAGCATCTTTATTCCAAAAAAAATATAATCCATCCTCAGACATTAAATAAACAAACCAGGCATTTTGACTCGTATATTCATCAAAAAGCCATTCAGTAAGCTCTTTAAGTGATAAAGATTCAACATCTAAGTCATTTAGAATTGAAGTATCAACTTCGGGACAATCACTATGAACCGATGAAAAGTTTGGATGAATGCATCGGAAATCCTTCTCTCTTACTTTTTGAGAACTTCCATCTGAAAAACTAATCTCATACTTATGGGTTGTTGAAGAAACAACATGAGCTGGTTTACCTTTATATGCAACGAGCGCACCTATTTTTGACAAGACTTTCTCCAATTTCTAAATTTAATCCATCTAGAATCGCCATTACCTCTCAGTTTGCTTCTCTTTGATGTGCTTACTTAACATTAAAACCGTAATTACTATCAATACAAGAGTAAGTCCTAAGGTTCCAAACAATTTAAAATTCACCCATGCTTCCTCCGAGCTCTGCGCTGAAATACATAGATTTTCTAGTGGAGTTTGAGTGCAGTCAAAGTTAGCTAAGTCTATTTTTGGATCAATCTGGACTCCTCCATTCAAAAATTGATTTCTTGCACTCAGAGCAGTATTTACAAAAAAAGCATTAATTGCAGCAATAATAATAAAGCCAAGACTCCAAAACCATGTCAGATTAACCCATGTGTTTCTTGGCAACTGAAGCTCCTTGCCCATCATTCTCTCCAACAAGGTTTTGCTTCCAACATAGTTGCTCCCAATGAGAACTGCTGCGAATATAACATACAAGACACTGACCTTCCACATAACAAATGCTGGATCTCTAAGAATAATACTAATTCCTCCAAATACCACCAGAAGTGCAAAAGTGAGGACCTGTGAAGTAACAAATTTTCCAGTAGTAAATCTTGAGTACATAATTTGTACAAATGTCGAAGCAATCATTGCATAGATTGCCGCATAAAGACCATAGTATTTATAGACTATGAAAAACAAGATGATAGGCCCAAAATCTAACAAAAACTTCATATTAATTTACTCCATATGCTCTTTAGAACAATAATTTTTACCATTTTTTACAATAATATCTGACTCAGGAACATGAGTGTCACATACATCACAAGCAATCATTTTTTGACCTTTAACATTCTTTGAATTTGAAGGATTATTAAGCCTAAACCTCTTCATTAAGCTAAACCCAATCCAACCTAAAAGCAGAACTAAAATTAATTTAATGAACAAAGCTTCGCCTTTCAAATTTAAAAACTAATTGTAAATTTTACATAATTATTGTGATCCCATATTAAAGGGTTAATACACTTAATAAAATATAAGAGAAACTAATTTAAATCATCTATACTGATTGCTCATAATTTGAATTCAATTATTTTGATATATGAATCGAGAAAATTATATAAGCTCATCGGGCGCTCAATTAAATCTCTATAGCCTAATTCCAACTAAAGAAGTCAAGGCCATCATTCATATTGCACATGGAATGGTAGAGCATGCATTTAGATATTCTCGATTTGCTAATGAGTTATGTAATTCAGGTTACGCGATTTATATTCATGATATAAGAGGTCATGGCTATACAAAAGCTCAAGATTCGCCCCAAGGGGTCTTCGCAAAATCTAATGGTTTTGAATTGATTTTAAAAGATCAGAATGATGTAATTATGCTTGCAAAAAAGAGACATCCTGACAAGCCAGTTATTTGTTTTGGTCACTCACTTGGTTCAATCATTAATTTAAATTTTGCTATACGCTATTCTGAGCAAGTAAATGGCTTAGCATGTTGGAATAGTGGAATTGAAACAGGAATACTTCCGCGAGCTTCAAGAATAATCTTATTTATAGAGTCATTCTTTAGAAATCCTAATTTGCCTAGCTTAATCGCCTGGAAGCTTTCTTTTGAATCTTGGAATTCAAAATTTAAACCAAACCGCACAGATTATGATTGGCTTTCTCAAGATAAAAATGAAGTAGATCTTTATGTAGATGACCCGCTTTGTGGATTTGAAGCGTCCATTTCAATGTGGAGAGATATCTTGGATGGTGTTTTTTTTGCAGGTAATAAAAAAAATTTAATTAAGCTAAATAAACAACTTCCAGTGCACATTGTTGGAGGTGCCTCTGACCCATGCACTAATAATGGTAAAGATATGAAAAAGCTATTAGTAAAGCTTAAAAATAATGGTCTTTCAGACGTTACCTGCAATATTCTGAGTGGCACTCGCCATGAAAGCTTAAATGAAATTAATCGAGATAAAACAACAAATCAATTTATTGATTGGCTTCAATCAAGATTTTAAATTTGGCAAAATCTGGATTCATAATTGATAAAAAAATTATTATCCATAGTATATAATTTCCCGTTCTCCAAAGCTTCTCAGCCCGGGTGGTGAAATTGGTAGACACACAGGACTTAAAATCCTGCGGAGGTTAAACTCCGTGCCGGTTCGATTCCGGCTCCGGGCACCATTTTATTCTCCTATAAAACTTTTCCAGGATTCATTATATTTTTTGGATCAAGAGTTTTTTTTATAAGTTGCATTAATTCAATCTCGGATTGAGAGCAATATTTCTTTAATTCACTTTTTTTTGCCTGGCCTATTCCATGTTCTGCGCTATAACTTCCATCAAGTTGCATAGTCAGATCATATAGTGATGATTTAATTTTATCCTTAATCTTAAAAAATTCATTTGAAAATTCTTCTTCTGAGTTGAATAAATAATAATGTAGATTACCATCCCCAATATGTCCAAAAATATATGATTTTAAATTTAGCGGCAGTTGAGCACAAATTTTTTCAGCTTTTTCAATTAACTCTTTAAGTTTTGATATTGGAACAGATATATCAAAAGTAACAAAATCACCATTGGTTTTAAGTAAGTCAGGCAATGACTCTCGAAAATTCCAAAACTGTACAGATTGACTTTCATTTGAAGCAACAATAGCATCTATGATATCACCGCTCTCAATAGAATTAGAAATGGCATCTTCTAACAATGCCAATAAATTATCACCTTTTCGACTTGATGAGAGCTCAACCAACGCATAGTGATTATATTTTTTGTTAAAAATATCATTAACTTTTAATTGTTTCATTAATAAATCAATACAATTCTTATCCATATATTCAAAAGCGGTAATACTATCTCCAGTCTTTACTCTGAGATTTGCTAAAGCATTGACTGTTGACTCAATATTCGGCAGGGCTAAAATCGATGAGACATTATTTTCTGTAACTGGGAATAGCTTAATTACTGCCTTTGTAATTATTCCCAAGGTTCCTTCTGAACCCATAAATAATTGCTTAACATCATATCCTGTATTATCTTTTCTTAACTGCTTAAGGCTGTTAATGATTGATCCATCAGCTAAAACAACCTCAAGCCCAAGAACAAGTTCTTTAGCATTCCCGTAATGGAGCACTCCAGTCCCACCTGCATTAGTTGCAAGATTTCCACCAATTTGACAGGAGCCTTCTGCTGCAAGACTTAAGGGAAAAATTCTATTTTTTTTAAGCGCTGTATCCTGAATATTAGAAAGGATACAGCCAGCTTCAACTGTCATTGTGTAATTAACTGGATCAATATCCAATATAGTATTCATTTTTTCCAAGGAAATGATTACCTCATCACCTGAGGCGCTAGGAACACTTCCTCCCACTAGTCCTGTATTCCCTCCTTGAGGCACAACTTGAACACTATTTTTATTGCAGATCGCTAATATTTCTGAAACTATTTTTGTAGAGGTAGGCTTTAAAATTAGTGGAGATATTCCGCTAAAATGATTACGCCAGTCACTAAGATAGGCATTCATATTTTTAACATCATCAATAAAATTATTTTCACCAACAATAACCTTTAATTGGTCAATAATCTCATTAGAAATATTAGATTTATTCATAAATATTATTTATATTAATTTGGTTAGCATAAATACTAATTTTATACCCTAAAAAAAAAATTCACTATTCAATAAAAATTTATAAAAAAATATAAATGGTTTATAAAGAACCATAAAAAAACTGGTAGTATGTAAATTGTCAATAATTATTTTGACAATTATCTTATCAACTTAAAGGGGAGTTAATATGAGTGATACAGAGTTAATTTACGAACTTGAAGCAGATCCACCACCTGCTGAGAAGTTCTTTGCAGCACTTCAACATGTGCTTGCAAGTTTTGTAGGTGTAATTACACCAACATTAATTATTGGTGGAGCGCTAGGACTTGGAGAGCAAATACCATATCTTATAAGTATGGCTCTAATGGTATCAGGTGTTGGTACAATTATTCAGGCAAAAAAACCTATGAATGTGGGTGCTGGAATGATTTGTGTCCAAGGAACAAGTTTTGCTTTTTTAAGCTCTGTTCTTGCTGCAGGTTTTTTAGCTAAAGCTGCAGGAGGAGGGCCTGAAGAGATCTTAGCAATGATTATGGGTGTTTGTTTCTTGGGCGCATTTATAGAAATTGGTCTTAGTCAGTTTCTACCTCAACTAAGAAAACTCATTACACCAATAGTCACAGGTACTGTAATTACAATTATTGGAGTTAGTTTGATTAAAGTTGGTCTAACTGATCTTGGTGGTGGGCAGTGGTTATTAGATAATAAGCCTGAGTTTTGGGGCTCTTTATCTAAAATAGCACTTGGATTTATTGTGATGATCTCAATTATCATCTTGAATCGCTCAAATAATCAATGGATACGGTTATCATCAATTGTAATTGGACTTGTTATTGGGTTCATTATTGCCCTAGTAATGGGTGAGGTAAACACTAGTCAAGTTTTTGCTGTTCAAGAGTCAATAAGCATTCCAATACCTTTTAGATATGGCTTTGATTTTGATATTATTGCCTTTATCCCAATTGCTTTAATTTATATCATTACTGCAATTGAATCATCAGGTGATATTACAGCTAACTGCATGATATCAAAGCAAGATGTTAAAGGCGATGGATACATTAATCGCATTAAAAATGGTGTACTTGGTGATGGTGTGAACTCAGCAATAGCTGCTTTATTTAATACTTTTCCCAATACCACATTTAGTCAAAATAATGGTGTTATCCAGCTTACTGGTATTGCAAGTCGACATGTTGGTGTATGGATTGGAGGAATATTAATTGTAATGGGGCTTTTTCCTCATGTTGGCTCAATACTGAGGGCATTACCAGCCTCTGTACTTGGAGGAGCAACTATTGTAATGTTTGGAACAGTTGCAATTGCAGGAATTAAGATTCTTTCAACTGTTGATATGAATCGTCGAAATATGCTGATACTAGCTGTTTCTTTTGGTATGGGACTTGGCGTCCTTCTTGTGCCTCAGTTTGCAGGTGCTTTAGCCAGCAACATTGGCGGTACATTTGGAAAACTCATGGGCAGTATTTTTAGCTCAGCAATAACAACAGGTGGTTTAACTGTTTTAATCTTAAGTGCCATTATGGGCGAAAAGCAAGAAGAGTAAGTTTTTTGATGTCAAAAAAAAAGGGCGGATTAGCCGCCCTTTTTTATTATTATTTAATATTACATAGGTTATTTAATAACAAAATTAATAACTCATATTGAATTGAAAAGATTAAAAAATAGACATTGAAATTGTTCAAATATTAGAAACATTCAGTCTTATCAATATGGTATATTTCGAGTCAGAAGTATAGAGTTTTGTTGAATTTAGCTCACTTTAAGCTTTACAAAAGGCTTTTAATCAAGTAAATTTGTAGTGTGAGTTTGATGTAATTTCAATCCTCAATAATTGAATTAGTTGATTAATATCTTCTAAGAGTTTTTTTTTCGTTAAAAAAAGTGTTTATTTATGAGTAATTCAAATCCGTTAGTTAAGTTTGAAAATGTTCAGAAAAGTTATGATGGTGAAATATTAGTTGTAAAGGATTTCAACTTAGACGTTGCTCAAGGTGAGTTTGTCACAATGTTAGGTCCGTCAGGATCTGGAAAAACAACCTGCCTAATGATGCTTGCAGGCTTTGAGCCAACTACAAATGGAACAATCTATCTAAAAGATAAGCCAATTAACAATGTACCACCTCACAAGCGAGGGATTGGTATGGTTTTTCAGAATTACGCTTTATTTCCGCACATGACTGTTGCAGAGAATTTGTCCTTCCCGTTAGAAGTTCGTAAAATGAGTAAAACTGAAAGGGAGGCCAAGGTAAATCGAGCCCTAGATATGGTTCAACTTGGAGATTTTGGTAATCGTCGTCCCATGCAGTTGTCTGGTGGTCAGCAACAAAGAGTTGCTGTTGCTCGCTCTCTTGTATTTGATCCAGACCTAGTTTTAATGGATGAACCCTTAGGCGCACTTGATAAAAACTTAAGAGAGCAGATGCAATATGAAATTAAGCACCTGCATGAGAGTCTTGGGCTAACTGTTGTATATGTAACGCATGACCAAACAGAGGCGCTAACTATGTCAAATCGAATAGCTGTTTTTGATGATGGTGTTGTTCAGCAGTGTGCATCTCCTGAGAATCTCTATGAAAAACCAGAGAATGCATTTGTTGCCAACTTTATTGGTGAAAATAATCGTCTCATGGGTACTGTTGAATCGATTGACGGAGAAAAAGCTACAGTAAAAACTGATTCAGGTGATTTAGTTGTGGCATCAAAGGTTAATGTTAATAAGGCTGGTGAACGCGCAACACTATCTTTAAGGCCAGAAAGAATTATGGTTTCACCCTCAAAGGGTAAAACTCCAAATACGTATTCAGCCAAGGTAGAAGAACTAATCTATCATGGCGACCATATTCGCACGCGCTTTAACGTGTGTGGACACGACGATTTTATCGTCAAAATTCCAAATTCGATTGATAATGTCAGTCTTAAAGAGGGCAAGGAAGTAAATATCGGTTGGATGTCGGAGGACTGTCTAGCTCTTGATGGATAGAGTCTAGGCTTAATTTAAGGAGAAATATAAATGAAAAATGTAATAACAAAAACTCTTGTAGCAAGTGCTATTTCAGCAGCAATGTTGGCTGGTGCAGCTCAAGCAGCCGTTACTGTGGTTTCTTGGGGTGGTGGCTACTCAGCGTCACAACAAAAAGCATACGTTGATACTTATTCAAGTGGTGATATTAACATGATAAGTTATAACGGTGGTCTTGGTGAGGTTCGCGCACAAGTTGAATCTGGCAATGTTGTATGGGATATCGTTGACGTACTTCCATCACAAGCTAGAACCGGTTGTGATGAAGGACTATTTGAAGAGCTAGATCGTAGCATCTTCCTTCCTGCACCTGATGGCACTCCAATGGACGAAGACCTAATGGTTGATGTTCCTAATGATTGTGTTGTTCCGCAAATTTGGTGGTCATACGTACCATTCCACAAAGCAGACACATTCTCAGGCGACCAACCATCAACTATCCAAGACTTCTTTGATGTAGAGAAGTTCCCAGGAAAGCGTGGTGTTCATACTTGGGCAAACGCTATTGTTGAAATGGCGTTATATGCCGATGGCGTAGCTATTCCTGATATTTATGATGTATTAAGTACTCAAGAAGGACAGGATCGTGCTTTTGCTATGCTTGATACAATTAAAGATCACGTAGTATTCTGGTCTTCAGGTGCAAAACCACTTGACCTTGTGAACTCAGGTGAGGTTTCTATGTCTCTAGCCTATAACGGTCGTATCGGTGGCGCTGTTCTTAATGATGGTGCTGACTATGTTACTGTATGGGATGGACAAGTTCTTGAAGAGGAATGGTTAGTTTTGATGAGTGGTGCTCCAAACAGAGCTGCTGCCCTTCACTTCCTAGTCCATGCTTCAAGCACTCAAGCCCAAGCAGATCAAGCAAAATGGATCAACTATGGCCCTATGCGTCCATCTGCACTTCCTATCATGGAAGCAGGCGAGCCATGGTTCAATACAGGTGTAAACATCATGGAGCATATGCCTAATACAGATGAGCATATGAAAGGTGGTATCTTAGCTGACCCAGATTGGTGGGCAGATAATGGTCAAGCAGTAAATGATCGTTATGCAGCTTGGATGGCTCAATAATAGCTGTGAAAAAACGAGCTTATTTGATTATTCTCGTTTAACAAAACAGGTCGGTATTTATACCGACCTGTTTTTAACTCCAAACTTTATTTTTTTTAAATCGATATTGTATGAGTGTGACTTCCAACATAGATTCTAAAGGTCAACTTCTGACTAATGACGGCGTTCCGCTCAAAGAAAGCCTGAGGAAATCACTTCGACGAACTAAAATTCGCTCATTTCTTCTCCTTTTAGCACCCCTCCTATTTTTATTAATTATGTTTGTAACACCAATCGGCTCTCTCCTATCTAGGAGTGTTGACGATACCAGTATAAACATTGTACTACCTCAAACATTTGCTCAGTATGAACTATGGGAAGATAAGTCCCAAGTTCCTAGTGAAGAAATGTTTGCTGCAGTTATTAATGACATTAGGGCGACTCATAAAATGGAGAATAGCGAAGGAAAAAATATTGGTAAAAATCTACTCGGTAAGGCTGGAACAAGGATGACTTATGAATTCTCTGGATGGAGAAGTTTATTATTAAAAACAGTCAAATCAGCAACTAAAGTAAACAAAAGATCGAAAGAAGAAGTCAAGCCCTACACATGGGAAGCGCCCTATAAAGAAAAGATGATTAAACGCGATAAGCGTTGGGGTAAAGTTGAATTCTGGCAATCTTTAGGAGCGATGAAGGACCCCTACACAATGGGTTATTATCTCAATGCAGTAGACCTAAGGTACGATGCAAATAAAAATATCATTGAGAAGAAAGAACACTTAAAAATTTATAAAACAATTTGGATGAGAACTCTACAAGTGAGTCTAATGGTGACAATTTTCTGTTTGATTCTGGCTTATCCTGTCTCCTATTTACTCGCTACACTTCCAATGCGAACATCTAATCTTTTGATGATATGCGTATTGATGCCTTTCTGGACATCACTTCTTGTTAGAATTGTTGCTTGGATGATTATGCTTCAACAAAACGGAGTTGTGAATGACACTTTAGTCGGCATTCTTCCTTGCTTTGAAGGTATGGTGAATCTGCCGTTTTTTGGTGAAACAAATATTGATCTCTGTTTTGGTGATGAAGACCGAATTCCTATGATGTATAACTTTACAGGCACCATTATTGTAATGACACAGGTTCTTCTTCCGTTTATGATACTGCCAATCTATAGCGTAATGAGAGGGATACCGCCAAGCTACATGAAGGCGGCTCAAAACCTTGGCGCAACTCCAACAAGAGCATTTATTCGCGTCTATATGCCTCAATCTGTTCCAGGAATTGGTGCTGGATGCATACTAGTATTTATTGTAGCCATTGGCTACTACATCACCCCAGAATTGGTTGGCGGTAAAGATGGACTCATGATTGGAAACTTTGTAGCACGTGAAATGCAACAAACCTTAAATTGGGGTCTTGCAGCAGCAATGGGAGCCATTCTTCTCTCTGCAGTTCTGATTCTTTATTGGGCTTATGATCGACTTATAGGAATTGATAACTTGAAAATGGGCTAACTATGAAATTTCCTTCTTACACAACTCCTCGAGAAAAGCTTTGGTTCTATACTTATAGGACATTTTGTGGGCTGGTACTATTTTTTCTTGTAGCACCACTCATTGTTGTAATTCCACTCTCATTTACGAATTCTGTTTTTCTACAATTCGTACCAGAAATGAAAATCTTTAGCTTTGATACTTGGTCCTTTAACTTTGATGGTTATGGCACACGATGGTATAAAGAGCTGCTTGGTATTTGTTCTGCAAATTCAGGAACAACTGTGTGTACAGACAGATGGATGATTGGTATTAAAAATAGTGCTCTGATTGCTGTTTTTGCAACTTTCTTCGCTAGTGTTTTAGGAACGCTTGCTGCCTTAGGGTTGTCAAATCGACATATGCCATTTAACCGCTTAATAATGGCGCTTATGATTTCTCCAATGATTGTTCCACTTATTATTACTGCGGCTGGAATGTTTTTCTTTTTTGCTAAAGTGAATTTGGTTGCCACGCTTCCAGGACTAATTATTGCTCATACAATTCTTGGGATACCTTTCGTAGTCATTACAGTTACTGCCTCACTTGCTGGCTTTGATAATAATCTTCTTCGAGCTGGAGCAACTTTGGGAGGCTCTCCACTAAGGAATTTTTTAAAAATACAAGCTCCTCTTATTGCTCCTGGCGTTATCTCAGGCGCCCTGTTTGCCTTCATTACCTCATTCGATGAGGTTGTGATTGTTCTTTTCGTAGGTGGTCCAGAGCAATATACACTCCCAAGACAAATGTGGTCTGGTATTCGTAATGAGATCAGTCCTACAATTTTAGCTGCGGCAACAATTTTAGTCATATTCTCAATATTACTCCTGACAACTCTTGAGATGCTTCGACGCAGAGCTGAAAAAATTCGCGGGATTACTCCTCATTAAATTAACCGACTTGCATTAATAATTCATTTTTAATGTATAGTTTCTAGATGAGTTCAGTACCTAAAAATTCAAATAGGGAAAGATTTTTTGCTTTGGTTGCCTGTCTTTTAATTACTTTCTGTATGGGCACTGTTCATGCCTTCAGCACTCTAATTCAAAACATTGAAATTCAAACTGGTGTCGGCCGTATGGCGTCTAGTTTGATTTACTCTATTGCACTTGTTAATGTCACTTTAGCAGTTTTTTTTGGCCATATTCTTTATCGTAAATTGTCACCCAATCTTCTAATCTTATTGATTGCGATATTACCTATCATTGGTCTTTTTTTCTCAAGTTCGCAGACCTGGCTTGGCTGGATAGTTGGATACGGCTTTCTTTTTGGTCTTTCCAGTGGTCTAGGTTATGGCCTCTCACTCTTTATCGTTTCATCTATAACTGAGAGAGATAAGCTTGGATATGCACTTGGACTTGTAACCGCCTCCTATGCATTTGGCGCCGTTGCATTTTCAATGATCTACCCATTTTTATTTAGCTATTTTGGATTTATCAACGGCTATATTATTGGCCTAGTCTCTCTTTCATCAATGGTCATGATTGGTTTGACTTGCTATAAATTTTCTAATGTAAGCATTAATAAAGAATTACATACTGACGTACAAATTCAATCTATGAGTTCAAAGATTATTCCACTTTGGTTGGGTTATTTTTTAGGAGTTTTTGCAGGACTGATGGCAATTGGACATGCAGTTCCACTGATCATTTCATTTGGTGGATCAACACTAACAGCCCTCTCTTCAATTACTCTGATGACTCTAGGAAGTGCGTTAGCTGGAATCTATGCAGGTTGGCTTGTAGACCGATATGGTTGTAAACGCCCTCTTCTTATTATATTACTCATTAATTGTTTAGCTCTTATAGGTCTTGCATTAATTACAAACGTCCACCTTTTAATAGTTTTGCTAGTGACTATTGCATCCATCTATGGAGCTGTAATCGCAATCTATCCAACACTTGTAAATCATTTGGTAGGTAAAGACCTATCAGCAAAAATCTATGGGCAAGTCTTTACAGCATGGGGAGCATCTGGTCTCATCTCACCCTCTCTAGCAGGATGGCTATTCGAGAAAAATAATAGCTATGACTCTTCAATTCTATTAGCTGTATCTTTATCAGTTATTGCAGTCCTTACTATTTGGAAAATGAAATACACTATAAAATAATAGATAAAAAGAGTTCTCCAAAAAATGAATCCCTAATATAATTAAACTAATTTACTTCAATATTTTAATGTTATGAAAAAACATATTATTTCAACTGATAAAGCTCCTGCAGCGATAGGAATTTACTCGCAAGCAGTTGCTATTAACGGTGGAACAACAGTTTATCTTTCGGGACAAATTCCTCTTATTCCAGAGACAATGGAAATTATTGAAGGAGGTATTGAAGAACAAATTCATCAAGTGTTCAAGAATCTTAAGGCCTTATGTAAAGCATCAAAAGGCAATTTAAGTGACATAGTTAAATTGAACATTTTTTTAACAGATCTAAGTAACTTTGCAGCATTGAATGAGATTATGACAACTTATTTCTCTGAGCCTTATCCTGCAAGAGCAGCAATTGGAGTGAAAGAACTTCCTAAAGGGGTTGGTGTAGAAATGGATGGTATTATGGTAATTAGTTCGGACTCTTACAGCTTCTAAATTTATGCCTTCAATCTCTGATCCAATCATCTCGATTAAAGGATTAGGGAAGATAACCTCTGACAGATTAAATCAGCTTGGAATCCATACCCTGGAGCACTTGGTTTTTCATTTGCCCACTAGATATCAAGACAAAACATCAATTACTCCCCTTTCAGATGCGAGTATTCATGATGAGATTTTAATTGAAGCAACTATCGACAGAATTGAGGTTGTGCCCTCTAAGCAAAGACAGCTTCTCTGCTTCCTATCAGATAATGAAAACCAAAGAATCCTTTTACGTTTTTTTCACTTTACTCAATATCAGAAACAAGCACTTATACGAGGTGAGACAATGCAGTGCTTTGGAGAAATTAAGATTGGTCGTAAGGGTCTTGAGATGCACCATCC
Source organism: Candidatus Thioglobus sp. (assembly GCA_028345055.1). Lineage (GTDB taxonomy): Bacteria > Pseudomonadota > Gammaproteobacteria > PS1 > Pseudothioglobaceae > Pseudothioglobus. The sequence goes on from JAOMCO010000001.1 coordinate 15,949, forward strand.
AGAGTATCGAATTATTACTCAAAACCAGAGTCAACTCCTAGAGCCAACCCTCACTCCAATCTATCCTCTGTGCTCTGGAATCAGTCAAAATAAAATGAAACAATGGGTTGATTACTCTCTTGATGTTTTAAAAATTAGTCGACTTGATGATTATTTTGAAAAAATCACACAGCAATCAATGCCAACTCTTAAAAGCTCATTAATGTTACTTCATCACCCAGAAAAAAATGAAGATTTATCAAAAATTGAATCCTTTAAGCATATCTCACAAAAAAGATTGATTATTGAGGAACTGGCCACACACCAGCTTAGTCTCTTGAAAACTAAAAAAGCCCGAAAAGGTAAAAAAACTAACGCATTCATACTTAATAACACTTTGAGTGATAAGCTCTTAAAATCACTTGATTTCAACTTAACTAATGCGCAGTCTCAATGCATCAAAGAAATTAATGATGATTTAGCTAGTTCAGAGCCAATGCTTAGACTACTTCAGGGAGATGTTGGCTCTGGAAAAACCATTATTGCAGTTTTTGCACTTATTCAAGCAGTTGAAAATAATTTTCAGGCTGCGATTATGGCTCCAACAGAAATATTAGCTCGCCAACATCTTCAAAATTTCACTCATTACCTTGGCCCATTAAATATTAAAATTGCCTACCTCTCAGGATCACAAAATACTGAGGAAAGAAAGGGTCAATTGAGTCTGATAGAGATTGGTGAAGCAAAAGTTGTTATAGGAACTCATGCGCTTTTCCAAGAAAGTGTTCATTTTAAAGACTTATCTCTAGTCATTATTGATGAACAACATAAATTTGGAGTTCATCAAAGACTCTCCCTTTCCAAGAAGGCTAATAAAACTCCACATCAACTAGTAATGACTGCTACCCCAATACCTAGATCATTGACAATGAGCGCTTATGCGGATCTTGACACCTCTATCATTGATGAATTACCACCAGGTCGACAAGCTGTTGAAACTATTGCATTAAGTAATGCTAGAAGAGATGAATTGATTAATAAAATTAGAAAAATCTCCGATGAAGGTCGTCAAATTTATTGGGTTTGTACCCTTATTGAGGAGTCAGAAGCCCTCAGAGCAGAGTCGGCAGAAAAAACTTTCAAATACCTCAAAGACAATCTTGAGGATTTAACAGTAGTCATGATTCATGGAAGGCTTACAAAGGCTGAGAAAGAAAGCATTATGAAAGACTTTGAAAATGGACGAATTAACCTGCTAGTTGCAACAACTGTCATAGAAGTTGGAGTGAATGTACCTAACGCAAGTCTGATGATTGTTGAAAATGCAGAGCGTCTTGGTTTAGCTCAGCTTCATCAGCTCAGAGGACGTGTTGGAAGAGGCTCTGAGAAGAGTATCTGTATTCTCATGTATCAATCACCTCTGAGTGATAATGCCAAAGAGAGACTTGACATTCTCAGGCAGAGCAATGATGGCTTTATGATTGCCCAAAAAGATCTAGAGCTTCGAGGTCCAGGAGAGATATTAGGTACGCAACAAACAGGCATAGCCTCTATGAAAATTGCTAATATAGTAAGAGATGCCTATCTCCTCAAAGAGGCGGGATACTATTCATCAAAAATGCTCGAGGCAAGCCTAGAGAGTCAAAATGCCTTAATCAATCGATGGATAGATGAAGAAAAAACCCATTATTTTGATGCGTAACTTTTTTTGGATTTAAAAAAACATAGATTCTTGTAAAATATAGCGCTTATGTTCAATCCAGACAAATTTAATTGGCGAGTCTTTCACTCAAAGGAGAATATACCAACGCGAGTTAGTATTTGGCTCTTAGATAGCATGTCTTTAACTCACAAACTTAAAGAGAAATATGAAGATTTTGAAGTGAATGTGCTCTCACAAAAAGAAAAAACACCCTATCAGTGCGAATATGAACTTTTAGGATCAACTCAAGACCAAGGAATTATTGTTAGGGAGGTTGAACTTCTAGGGAATCAAAAACCTGTAATTAACGCTCGCTCACTGATTCCACTAACCGAGGATACAACTGATATTTTAAAAATAGGATCTAGACCTCTTGGAGAAATTTTATTTGATGACCCTGAAATAAAGAGAGGTCATTTAGAGGTTGGAAGCTTCCAGAATTCATGGGCAAGACGCTCTACGTTTACTATAGGTAAAACTAATCTTCTCGTTACTGAGATATTTTTGGAGTCACTATATGCGTGACAACTTATTTAATAAACAAAGTGATATCACTGATTTTCGATTTGATCAAGAGGTTGTTAAAGTTTTTGATGACATGGTCAGAAGATCAGTCCCAGGATATGACTCAATGATACAAATGATTGGCCTAATTGCTAGAATGTATGGTCAAGATAATACTAACTATTATGACCTTGGGTCATCCACTGGTGCCATAACACTTTCAATAGCGCTGAATAATAAGAGCAAGAATAATCAGTTTTTTGCCATCGATAACTCTAAAGAGATGGTTGTACAGTGCGAAAAAAATCTTCATAATAAAGTAGATAATTTACAAGCAATATGTGACGACATAAACCAAGTTAAAATTCAGAATGCATCAATTGTAGTTCTGAATTTGACACTTCAGTTTATTGAGATTAATCTTCGCTCAAACCTCATTAATAAAATTTATGATGGCCTTAAGCCAGGTGGCATTCTCATCATAAGCGAAAAGATTCACTTTGATAACGCACTAACTCAAAACCAGATTACAAAACTCCATATGGATTTTAAGAAAGAAAATGGATATAGTGAACTTGAAATTGCAAACAAACGCCAAGCAATCGAAAATGTTCTCATTACTGAATCAAAAGAACAACACCTAAACCGTTTACGTGATTGTGGCTTTGCTGAGACCAGCTGCTTCTTTCAGTGCCTCAACTTTGTTTCTTTTTTATCTGTAAAATAAACTTAGATTATTTTCGCCCTCAGCCTGGGTTCAATATGTTACTAATGATTGACAACTATGACTCATTTACCTATAACTTAGTTCAATATTTTGGTGAACTAGGTCAAGACGTTATTGTTCATAGAAATGATCAAATCACGGTTTCAGAGATAGAAAAGCTAAATCCTAAATATATTGTTATTTCTCCAGGTCCATGCACTCCAAATGAAGCTGGAATTTCACTAGAGCTCATAGACAAATTAGCAGGTAAATTTCCAATACTAGGGGTTTGCCTGGGTTTCCAAGCCATTGTGCAGTCCTTTGGAGGGAATATCATTGGTGCTCAAAAAATTATGCATGGAAAAGTTTCTCCCATTCATCACACCTCTGTAAGTGTTTTTAAGGGTCTTAAGAATCCCCTAAATGCAACACGATACCACTCCTTAGTAGCTGAAAAAAAGACTTTACCAGAATGCTTTGAAGTTACAGCATGGACAAATACAGAGTCTGGTGAAATAGAAGAAATCATGGGGGTTCGTCATAAAACTCATCCCATTGAAGGTGTTCAATTTCATCCAGAGTCAATTTTGACTGAGCATGGACATCAAATGCTTGATACTTTTTTACAGGACAACAAATAACTATGGAATTTATTCAATTTTTACAAGGCGAGCTATTACTCACTGGAACATTATTTGCACTTATCATTTTATTAATCGTAAATATTTATAGCGAGAAAAATAGAAAATATCAGGTTGTTGATACGAATGGAGCCGTATCTCTTATGGATGATGACGAGCTCATTATCTTGGATGTGCGAGAAGAAAAAGAGAGAACTGCTGGATTTCTCACTAATGATCTCAACATTCCAATGGGTCAAGTAAAAGCAAAAATGGATTCTCTCGATAAATCAAAAAATTATCTTGTATATTGTAAAAGTGGCACTAGGTCTGATCGAATTGCAGATATTCTTTCTAAAAATGATTTTCAAAAAGTATCTAGTCTCAAGGGTGGATTTAATGCTTGGCTTAAAGCTGACCTACCTATACAAAGATAAGATAAATGAACAATTCCCTTACTATTATTGGAGCAGGCGCATGGGGAAGCGCACTCGCGATTGCTCTCAGCGATAAGTTTGATGAGATTTATCTGGTTACGAAAGACGAAAGGAATACTGAAAGTATTGGTAGTCAGCACTCTGCCCTCTCAAAGCCATTTAGTCCAAATATTAAAATAAGTCCAAGCTTTAAGGTTATTGAAAAGTCAATGGCTGTTATTATTGCTACTCCTAGCTCTTCTTTCTCTGATGTACTAAGAGTTATTAAAAATAATATAAATCAAATTCCTCTAGCTTGGGTAACTAAGGGTCTTGACCCAGAAAGTGGAGGCCTGCTTCATGAAACTTTTAATCAGCAGATTACTAGTCACTTTCCTTGTATTATTTCTGGACCCACTTTTGCTGCTGAAATAGTTGAAAAAAAACCAGCAGCAATTGTTGTAGCTTCTCCTGATAAAAATACTAGAGTGTTTTGGTCCAATATAATCCAAACAAAAACACTTCGAGCCTATACAAATTCTGACATAGTTGGAGTTCAGATTGGTGGATCAGTAAAAAATGTTCTTGCTATCGCTGCAGGAATTGCAAATGGACTAGGTTTTGGAGCTAATACTCAAGCTGCCTTAATCACCCGAGGGCTAGCTGAAATGACTAGACTTGGTGTTGCTTTAGGAGCGGATAAATTAACCTTTCAAGGGCTTTCTGGTCTTGGTGATCTAATTTTAACTTGCTCGGATGACTTATCAAGAAATCGTCGCTTTGGAAAAGAACTATCCAAAAATATCTCATTAGATATTGCTCTTAAAAATATCAATGCTACGGTGGAGGGCTTCAAAGCGTTAGAGCTAGTCCTAAAGTTGGCAGAAAAATACCAGATTGAAATGCCAATATGCGAGCAGGTATTCCAAGTCACTCAGGGCAATATAACCCCTAAAGAAGCAGTCACCGAATTGCTTTTAAGAAAACCAAGTGATGAGTAATTAATTTTTTTATACATTTTTTATACTCATCAATATGGCCTTAAAAGACAGACAAATTCATACTACAGAAAAAATTCAAAAACAAGACTTAAGAATACTTCTTAGATTATCTCCATTCATAAAGCCTTATAAAAAAATTGCAATTATTGCCTTTATTGCACTAATTATTACTTCTTTATCCTTTTTACTCTTTGGTCAGGGTATTAAATTATTCATAAATGAAGGCATTTATACTCTCAATAATTCTCAACTTATAACAATTGTAGTTGTCTTAGTGACTTTAGTTATTGGAACCTTTTTAAGATTCTATTTTGTATCATGGATCGGTGAGAGAGTCAGTAATGATGTACGATTAGCAGTATTCAATCATCTACTAACTCTTCATCCTCACTACTTCGAAATGAATCGAAGTGGAGAAATTAATGCACGACTAACAACCGACACAACTTTGTTACAGTCGATATTTGGGTTTTCAATTTCAATGGCACTAAGCAGTGCACTTTTATTTTTAGGTGGATTAGTGATGATGTTAATAACTAATATAAAGTTAGCTTTAATTGTTTTAGTGACTGTCCCAGTGATTCTTCTTCCGATGGCCATTTATGGTCGTCGCTTGAGATCACTTTCGCGTAAAAGCCAGGACACTGTTGCAGATATTGGAACCTATGCAGGAGAAATTGTACAAAATATAAAAGTGGTTCAAAGTTTTACTCGTGAGCCTGAAGAATCTAAAGCGTTTAGTCTGGAAGTTGAAAAAGCTTTTAACGCTGCTAAGAGAAGAATCATGCAAAGCTCCTTACTTATAGCAGCTGCTATGATTCTTGTATTTACTGGTCTAGGTGCGATGATTTGGTTTGGAGCTAAGGATGTCTCTAATGGAAATATATCAGCCGGCGAACTTGCGTCCTTTGTTTTTTATGCAATAATAGTTGCTAGATCAGTAGCTGTTATTTCTGAAATTTATGGTCAGCTTCAAAGAGCAGCAGGAGCGACAGAGAGACTCCTTGAATTACTCTCCGAAAAGTCTCAAATCCAACCACCAACTCTAGCAATAGATTTGCCAAAAGAGTCTCTTTCATTATGCTTTAATAATGTCAGCTTTAACTATCCATCAAGACCTCTGGATAAAGCACTAGAAGAAGTAAGCTTTAAGGTTAGTAAGGGAGAGACTATAGCCATTGTTGGACTATCAGGTTCAGGCAAAACAACAATCTTTGAATTGCTTCAAAGATTTTATGACCCCTCTAAAGGCAGCATTGAAATTGGAGGTGTAAATTTAATGGATCTAAATCTAACTGATCTTAGGTCAAATATTGGAGTCGTCCCTCAACAACCTACTTTGTTTTCATCAGATGTTTCGCATAACATTAGTTATGGTGATCCAATGGCAAATGAAAAACAAATTCAGCATGCAGCTAAGGAGGCATTCGCCTTGGATTTCATAGATAAACTTCCTGAAGGCTTTGAAAGCTATTTAGGAGAGCAAGGTGTTCGATTATCAGGAGGACAAAGGCAACGGATAGCTATTGCTCGTGCTATTCTTAAGGATCCCTCCATACTCCTTTTAGATGAAGCAACGAGTGCACTTGATGCTAATAGTGAGCAGAAAGTTCAAGAAGCTTTGAAAGTTTTAATGCAAGGAAGAACAACATTAATTATCGCACATAGACTGGCTACAATTATGCATGCAGATCGTATTTTACTGATTGATAAGGGTCAGCTCGTTGCTGAGGGTTCTCATCAAAAGTTACTATCTAGCTCTGAACTTTATAAGAGACTCTGTGAACTTCAATTTAATTATTAAGAGGCTCTTTCTACTAAAAAAATTTTATTATAATTAGAGTTAATAATTTATTTAAAAATAGGATGAATAAGCCTGTTTTTTTATGGATAATATGCAACAAATTTCAATAGTGAGTTGATTATATAATGGTCAATAAATATAGAAATACCAAAAAAAATCTAAGAACTCTTTTCCTTCTTTTAGCTCTATTCACAGTCAGCTCTCTTGTTTCCTCAGCCTCTCTTTCTTCTTTTAAGCCAAGCTTTGACTCAATTGAGAGCACAGTTGTAAGAAAAGAAGTTTTTTTTAATTACTTACTTCCAGCAATTAATAAGAAAAACGCAGAAATAGTGAAATTAAGGGCCGCTATTTCTAACAATGAACTAAGTGATAATCAGCTAATTGAACTGGCTAAGAAATATCGCCTTGAAACTATATCAAAAGAAGAGTTACTCAAAGTGATTGATATTCTCCCGCCATCACTTGTTTTAGCTCAGGCAGCTAATGAATCAAACTGGGGAAGATCTAGATTTTCTAAAGAATTCAATAATTATTTTGGTATATGGTGCTTTTCTGAGGGCTGTGGTGTAATCCCAAATGAAAGAGAAGAAGGTGCGACTCATGAAGTAGCAACTTTTAATTCACTAGAAGACTGTATTGACTATTACGTATTGAATATTAATCGAAGCTATGCTTATGAGGATCTTCGACTGATGAGGAAGAATCAACGTCAAAAGTTTCAACCTATCTCTGGAATTTTGCTAGCTGAAGGTCTTGGGAATTATGCTTTTCCCGGAGAAGAGTATATTGAGTCTATTAAATCATTAATAAACTTTAATCAGTTAGAAAGACATGATTTTATGAATTAAAACTGATTTATAGAGATATAAAAAAACCCGCTGTAAGCAGGTTTTTTATAAATCTTATCAATCGAATTAACGTTTTGAGTACTGCTCACTCTTACGAGCCTTTTTCTTACCAACTTTTTTACGCTCAACAACACGTGCATCACGGGTTACTAGGCCAGCACTTCTGAGAACAGCACGAGTAGCTTCATCATATGCCATTAAAGCTCTAGTTACACCAAGTCTAATCGCTCCAGCTTGACCAGTATCACCACCGCCTTTAACCATAATATTAAAATCAAATTTACTGTGCATCTCAACTACATCTAATGGCTGATTAATAATCATTGAAGATGTCTCTCTACCAAAATACTCATCCATTGGCTTTTTATTTACGGTGAAAACACCTTTTCCTTTTGTCATATAGACTCTTGCGACTGATGTCTTTCTTCTTCCAGTTGCATAAAAAACTTCTTTATCTGCCATAATTAAAATGCCTTAAATATCTAATAGTTGAGGTTGTTGCGCAGCATGAGTATGCTCTCCACCAGCAAAAACTTTCATTTTTCTTGCCATTTCTCTACCGAGCGGACCTTTAGGAAGCATTCCTTTTACTGCTTTTTGAATAACTTCTTCAGGCTTCTTAGCTAATAGCTCATTGAAAGGAACTGACCTTAAGTTTCCAACATATCCAGTATGATGATGATACATTTTGTCATTAAATTTGTTACCAGTGACTGCTACCTTAGCAGCATTAACAATCACAATGTAATCTCCAGTATCAACATGGGGCGTATATTCTGGCTTATGCTTACCTCGAAGACGTGAAGCAACTTCAGTGGCTAATCGACCTAATGTCTTTCCATTCGCATCAACTAAAAACCAGTCTCTTTTTACCTCACAAGTTTTCGCACTAAATGTTTTCATAACTGTATTATTTATGTCAATTTATAACAAGCGCACTATTATAATCACTTTTAAATTTTAATGTAAGTTTTGATAATGTAAAAAAGCTAGTCAAGACAGGAGCCAAAATAAATATTTTCTTCTTTAAACACTAATTTTTAAAATGTAAAATTATTGGCACACAACTTTCAGCCTATTCGATTAAGTAATATCAAGAAAATAAAGCTGTTTTTAAGAATTTTTAAAAGGAAAAAATGATTAATTCCCATATTCACTTAGACTTTGATAATGTAAAGTATCCATCTAATTCAACTACAGGCACCATAATCCCTTCAACTGGAAAAGATAATTGGGATAATGTTATCGCTTGCTGCAATTCTAACAAAAATAGTTATTTTGCTCTTGGAATTCACCCTTGGTTTGTTAAAGATCATCAAATGATTGACATATACAATCTTGAAGTTAAGATTGAAGAGGAAAAACCAATTGCAGTTGGGGAATGTGGATTGGATTATATTAAAGTCAAAGACCAAAATACTCAAAGATTCTTTTTTGATGAACAAGTCGCTTTAGCAACTCGATTTGACCTGCCACTTATAATTCATTCTGTCCATGCCACTGAAGATGTAACTGATTTACTCAAATCATACTCAAAATCTAGAGGTGTGATTCATGCCTTCTCTGGGAGCCTTCAACAAGCTGAAAATTTGTTGAAAATAAACTTTTCATTTGGATTTGGAGCTTCACTTATAAATCCACATGCATACAAACTTCATGATATTGTTAGTTTCTTACCGATTGAGTCGATAGTCATTGAAACAGATGACAGGAGTAATCCTGACGAATTAATTCAAGTTGCTGAGAGAGTTGCTAGAATCAAAAAAATTACTATTGATGAGGTCATTGAGCAATGCGACCAGAATACCTATAATCTGTTTAAAATAAGCTAATGGCTGGTAGTTGTGCTCGCACTGAAATACTTGTTGGACAGCTAGGTTTAGCTCAGCTAGCAGAGTCTCATATTGTTATTGCGGGCCTTGGAGGTGTTGGTGGGGCATGTGCAGAGTCCTTGTGTAGAGCTGGAGTAGGTGAACTTACTCTCATTGATTTTGATTCAGTAGCCAAGACTGACCTCAATCGCCAAATCATTGCTCTTCATTCGACTCTTGGTAAATCAAAGGTTGAGGTTTTATCAAAAAGACTAAGTGATATTAATCCTGATACTGTAATTAATGAAAAGAATCTATTTATTGACGGAAATGAGGCAAAAAATATAGCAAATGATGAGGGTTACAATTTTGTGGCTGACTGTATTGATGCAATTGCCTGTAAAACAAATTTAATTGATGCTTGTAATCGTTTTGATAAACCCATCATTTCAAGTATGGGTGCAGGGGGGAGATTAGACCCTACAAAAGTTACGATTTCAAGAATGGATAAAACTGAATATTGCGGACTTGCTCGAGAGCTCAGAAGACAGCTCAGAATGAAGCGTGTGTCATTGAAATTTCCAGTAGTTCATTCAACAGAAACTCAAATAAAGGCTCTTCCTCATGAAGCAGTGACTAAAACTGAGCATTCACCACCTGGAAGACCAAGAGCAGTCAATGGTGCCATCTCATATATGCCCAATATATTTGGATTAATGATGGCAGGACACATCATTCAAGCTATACTTAAATCATGATAAATTTAATAACAACTCAAAAATGATAAGAACAGAAACTCCTATTTGTGAATTTAACCTACCTGCAATTGATTTCAAACTCAAAGGGGTTGATGAAAAATTCTATGACCTAGGTTCACTCAAAGGACCAAATGGATTGCTAATAATGTTTATTTGTAACCACTGTCCCTATGTGAAATCAATAATTAAACGAATAATTAGAGATACGAAAGAATTAAAACATTTTGGTATTAATAGTGTAGGAATTATGTCCAATGATCCAAATGAATATGTAGAGGACTCATTTGAAAATATGAAAAAAATGTCGCTTGAACATGACTTCCCATTCCCTTATCTTATTGATGAAACTCAAGAAGTGGCTAAGGCTTATAGGGCTGTATGCACTCCTGATTTTTTTGGATATAACAATAGCCTTGGTCTTCAATATAGAGGTCGTTTGGATGAATCACGAAAAGAATCAGTTAATGGAGCTAAGCGCGAATTATTTAATGCAATGAGAGAAATTTCAATATCAGGCAAAGGCCCAACTAACCAAACTCCTTCAATGGGATGCTCAATCAAATGGCTTAAATAAAGGCTCTTTAAAAGATTTTAATTGACTAATGTCGTTTAAATGTGAGTTACAAATTCAAGGTATAATCCCCTCTTTTCCTCACCACCCTTACTAAATCATGGCTGATCATGAATCTAGCATAACGTTCAATAGCTTTGGCTTGTCCAAAGAAATAATTAAAGCACTTGATGATGTTGGATATGAAAAACCCTCTGCCATTCAGGAACAATGCATTTCTTACTTACTTAAAGGTCATGATGTTATTGGTCAAGCTCAAACTGGTACTGGGAAAACAGCTGCATTCTCACTCCCATTAATTGACAGAATAGATATAAGCAATAACCAAGTTCAGCTTTTAGTCTTAACCCCTACGCGAGAGCTTGCAATTCAGGTATCCGAAGCCATACAGACTTACTCAAGGCATTTTAAGGGATTCCATGTTTTACCAATATATGGTGGTCAATCTTATGATGTTCAACTAAGGCCATTAAAAAGAGGCGTTCATGCTGTAGTTGGGACGCCTGGAAGAGTAATGGATCATTTAGAACGAGGCACCCTAAAATTAAAATCGCTTAGGGCACTTGTTCTAGATGAGGCAGATGAGATGCTAAGAATGGGCTTCATTGATGATGTCAAATGGGTCATGGGAAAGCTCCCTGAGCAGCGTCAAATTGCTCTATTTTCAGCAACAATGCCTGATGTCATTAAACGTGTTGCTGAAAAGTTTTTAGATAACCCTAAAATAGTCAAAGTCAAAACTAAAACTGCAACTGCTAAAACAATTAGCCAAAGATATTGGCTTGTTGGTGGTGTTCATAAACTTGATGCGTTAACTCGCATTCTGGAAGTAGAGCCTTTTGAAGCATTACTTATCTTTGTGAGAACCAAAACTGCTACTATCGACTTAGCTGAAAAACTCTCAGCCAGAGGCTTTAATGCAGAAGCAATTAATGGTGATATTGCTCAAAATCAAAGAGAACGAATAATTCAGCATTTAAAAAAAGGGAAAATTGATATTCTGATTGCGACTGATGTTGCAGCTAGAGGGCTTGATGTTGATCGTATATCACACGTTGTAAATTATGATATCCCACAGGATCCAGAGTCTTATGTTCACAGAATTGGAAGAACTGGCCGAGCAGGGAGAGAAGGCAAAGCAATCCTTTTTGTAGCTCCTCGTGAACGAAGAATGCTTAAAACGATAGAAAGAATTACTCGACAACCAATCGAGCCTATGATGCTGCCATCAGCAAAAATTATTAATGAGCAGAGGATACTTAACTTTAAACAAAGAATTACTCAAACCCTTAAAAATCAAGATCTTTCAATCTTTTCTGATCTTGTACTAAGCTATCAGAAAGAAAATGAAGAAGATTTATTTAGAATTGCTTCCTCACTAGCTTTAATGGCCCAAGGCACAGAACCACTCTTGCTGAGCGAAAAAAAAATTATTCAACCTAAATTAGATGATAAGAATAAAAAAATGATTGCTATTTCTATTCATGCAGATCGACTAAAAGATAATCCATCAATCGAAATGAGAAGATACAAAATATCATTGGGTCATAAGGACAATATCAAACCAGGAAATATTTTAGGAGCTATTGCAAATGAGGCTGAAATTAGCAGTGCGTTTATTGGTGCCATTCAAATTTATCAAGACTTTACAACTGTCGATTTACCAGACGAAATGCCAAATGAAACTCTCCAAATACTCAAAAATACGAGAGTCTTTGATAAAAAAATGAATATGGAAGAGTTGACCGAAAAAAATAATACAACATCCCCTCGTGAATCATCTAATCATTTTAAAAGGGACTCTTCTAAAAAAAGAAGAAGGGGAAAAATCAAAACAAATAGAGATAAGAAATTCTTAAGAAGTAGGTCAAAAAGATAGTCATTTTTTAGCGCAAATTAAATAAATATACATTTTTAGATTTTTAGGTTAAAATTGGTTTGCTGGTTAATATTCAGCTGATTTTGATGTTGTGTTCTTGCTACGTAGTACGTTGGTTTCACAGTGATTTGGGTTGGTTGCATCTTTTCCATGTTTTATTTTTTTTTAGGAGACTGCATGTCTACAACTACAGGTCGCGTCAAATGGTTTGATGCAAAAAAAGGTTTTGGTTTTATTGAGCAAGAAAGTGGTGACGATGTATTCGTTCACTTCAGAGCAATTCAAGGCGATGGCTATAAAACTCTTGAAGAAGGTCAGGAAGTTGAGTTTGAACTTGAAGATGGCGCAAAAGGCCCCCAAGCTGCAAACGTAGTAGCAAAATAATTAAAAACTATTTAATTTAACCCAGCTATTAGCTGGGTTTTTACTTTATTCAGCCTACTCTAAACTGATTTACTAGTTTCATCTTCGAAAACTTACAGTTTAGAAAATTATTTCTTATTTTTTATAAGATATGTGTTTCTGTATGTCTTATTAATTTAGAGTGACGTCAATTGAATCACTCTTTATTATGAAGATATCAATCAATATATAATTGTGACAAACAGAAGGCTATATGAAAACATTCTATTGGTATGATTATGAAACCTTTGGTCTATCACCAAAGGTTCAAAGAATTGCTCAATTTGCTGGGATTAGAACAGATGAAAATCTTAATATCCTTGATGAACACATGTTTTATTGTAAGCCAACTCATGATTGCCTTCCTGCACCTGAAGCATGTGCTGTAACTGGTATAACTCCTCAGTTGTGTGAAAAAAGGGGGCATACAGAGCATGAGTTTATTACAAAGATTCATAGAGAATTTTCAACACCAGAAACCTGTATTGTTGGGTACAACTCTATTGCTTTTGATGATGAATACACAAGACACACACTTTTTAGAAACTTTCTTGATCCTTACTCATGGCATTGGCAGAATGGTAATTCAAGGTGGGACATACTTAGTGTTGCAAGATTCTGCTTTGCCCATAAAGAAGATAACAGCCTTAATTGGATCAGAAATAATAAAGATAGGCCTATTTTTAAGCTAGATAGTCTTGCGCCTGCAAATAACATCGAACATAGCAATGCTCATGATGCAATGGCAGATGTTAGGGCAACTATTGGCATTGCTTCAATAATTAAAAAAACACAGCCAAAATTCTTTGAATATGCTTTAAGTCTTAATAACAAAAAAGAGGTTGAAAAGCTTGTAAAGCTTCATCACCCAATGCTTTTAACCTCCTCAAACTTTGGCTATAAATCTTCATTTACAAGGCTTGTAACTGCAGTTTGCTATCATCCTGAATACTCAGATCGTGCAATTGTTTTCAATCTCAGTCAGGACCCTGAAATTCTACTAGAGCTTGATGAAAATGAATTAAAAAAACTTACTTTTACTAGAAAGTCTGACTTACCAAAAGGTCTTGAAAAGCTCGAGCTTAATGAACTCATTTTTAATAAAAGTCCAATGTTTGTTTGTAGTCCAAATGAAGACAGCTTTAAACTCTCGCCCTTATTAATAGAAAAGTTTAATATTGATATGGAGAATTGTTTAAGAAATTTAACTTTTATTCAGCAAAATAGGCTTGCAATAGCAAATAAAGTTGAGCTAATCTATAAGCAAACATCAGAAAGGCAACAAAGTATTGATGTTGACCAATCCCTTTATGACGGCTTTATTAGTAATCATGATAGGGCGATTTGTAATGAAATACAAAATCTCAAGCCTGAGGCTATAGGTGAATACGTCCCAAAGTTTGAAGATAAGAAACTTTCAAAGTTATTTTTAAATTTTAAAGCAAGAAACTATCCTCAATTACTTAATGACCTTGAACAGGAAGAGTGGTTTGAAATAGTCCAATCAAGAATTCAAAATGGTGAAAATGGATTTCTGTCAATTGATAGCTTTGAAAGAAGCTTAAATCATCTTAAAGAAACCCAGCCTGATAGAAAAAACTTATGGAAAGAACTAGAGGATTATGCCCATTCATTTGCATAGATGAATCAGTAGACATTGAAAAATATGTAAAAATTGAGTATAATATTTCTCCCATAGTTTATTCAAAATATCCAAATGAACGCAGAAACTAGAAGTGAAATGTTTGCTAGGCTTTTAAAGCAAATACCAAATCCAACAACTGAGTTAAAGTATTCAACCTCATTTGAATTACTAGTTGCTGTGACTTTATCAGCCCAAGCTACCGATAAGAGCGTAAATCAGGTAACTGACATCTTATTTCCACTTGCAAATACTCCTGAATCAATATTTGAACTTGGTGAAACAAAACTTAGAGATACAATTAAATCAATTGGTCTATTTAATTCAAAAGCAAAGCATATTATTCAAACTTGTAGAATTCTAATTGATAAGTACAGCTCCAAAGTACCTGAAACGAGAAAAGAATTAGAAGCACTCCCAGGTGTTGGAAGAAAAACTGCCAATGTTGTTCTTAATACTGCCTTTGGGCAACCAACCATTGCTGTTGATACGCATATCTACAGAGTAGCGAATAGAACAGCTATTGCCTCTGGAAAAACAGTACTAGAAGTTGAAAAAAAACTTATCAAATTCATACCAGATGAATTTAAAGTTCCAGCCCACCACTTAATGATTCTTCATGGAAGATATGTCTGCAAAGCTAGATCACCTCATTGCACTGTTTGCTCACTTCTTGATTTGTGTGAGTATGAAGAGAAAAATACCTAACTAAGTGATTACAACAGATAGATTAGAACAAAGAAAATTCTTAGCAAAAGCCTGGCAAAGATACCAATCAAATAATAAATTAGAGCCTTTAGAGCATCAATTAGCAAAAATTATAGAAAGGCACCCCGAATATCAAGATATTATCAAAAACTTAGAAGATGAATATTACCCAGAACAGGGTAAAACAAATCCATTTCTTCATATTAATCTCCACTTATCCCTGCAAGATCAACTTAGCCTAGATCAACCGAAAGGAATTCAGAAAATCTATAACGATATACTAAAAAAAATAAAAAATGCTCATCAAGTTGAGCACATCATGATGGAGCAAATAGCTGAAATGATTTTTATTTCTCAGAAATACAACAAACCAATGGACCTTCAGAACTATCTAGAATCTTTGAAAAAACTGGCAAAAAGTTAAATAAATAAAATAACAATTTTAAGACCAGCTTACAAAATTCCTAAGTAGTTGTAAACCATCACTTTGTGATTTTTCAGGATGAAACTGAACTGCAAAAATCTTATCAAAAGCAATCACTGAAGCAAATTCATGGCCATAGTCTGAAGTTCCATATACATAATTTGAATTAATTGGCTCTACGTAATAGCTATGAACACTATAAAAACGACTATTATTAGTAATTTTATACCATAGTGGGTGTTCTTTAACTTGATTAACATTATTCCAACCCATATGTGGTATTTTAAGTTTATTATTTGTAAACTTAACTACTTTACCTGGGATAAATGATAGCCCCTTTGTTCCATTATTTTCTTCGCTATAGTCAAATAATAGTTGCAATCCAAGGCAAATACCTAAAAATGGTTTAGATTCAAAGGATGATTTAATTTCCTCTATTAGAGAATTTGATTCTAGTGCTTTCATGCAAGATCCCATTGCTCCTTGCCCAGGAAAGACAACTCGATCTGAGTCTCTTATAATTTGAGAGTCGCTAGTTAAAATGCAATTATCATTTGGTGCAACAAATTCAAGCGCTTTCTGAACAGAGCGAACATTTCCCATTCCATAGTCCACAATTGCAATTGTTTGCATTATGATTTACCTAACTATTTAGAGTGATCCCTTTGTTGAGGGTATAACATCTGACTGCCTTTCATCTGGGGCAGACGCCATTCGAAGCGCCCTACCAAATGCCTTAAATACAGTTTCAGCTTGGTGATGTGAATTAATACCCTTTAAATTATCAATATGTAGTGTCACCAACGAGTGATTTACAAATCCCTGAAAAAATTCTCTAATAAGATCTAGATCGAATGATCCAACTCTATCTCTAGTAAATTTAACCCCAAGATTCAATCCTGGCCTTCCAGAAAGATCAATAACAACTCTTGATAATGCCTCATCTAAAGGAACATATGAGTGGCCATAGCGTGTTAAGCCTTTTTTATCTCCAACAGCTTCAGAAAAGGCCTGACCAAGTGTAATACCTATGTCTTCAACAGTATGATGGTCATCAATATCAGTGTCACCATTACAGGCAATAGTTAAATCCATTAGCCCATGACGTGCAATTTGATCAAGCATATGATCTAAAAATGGAACCCCGCTATTAATATTTGCTTTACCGGAGCCATAGAGTTCAAGACTAACTTTGATGTCAGTTTCATTTGTTTTTCTCTCTTTAATAATCATTTTTTGATTTTATATTATGAAATATAGTCTTTGATGAGTATTTCTGCTATCTGGATTGTATTAAGAGCTGCACCCTTTCTAATATTGTCAGAAACTACCCATAAATTTAATCCATATTCAAAGCTAATATCTTCTCTAATTCTGCTGACATAGGTTGCATCTTTATTAGTCGCCTCTTCAAAAGGGGTTGCATAACCACCGCTCTCTCTTTTGTCCATTACTACAACTCCATCAGCACTCTCAAGTAAGTTACGGGCATCTTTAGCACTTAGTTTTTCTTTAGTTTCAATATGAAGAGCCTCAGAATGGCCATATACTACTGGTATTCTGACAGCAGTAGGATTAACAAGGATTTCTTCATCTTCAAAGATTTTTTGAGTCTCCCACACCATTTTCATTTCCTCTCTTGTATATCCATTTTCTTGAAATGTATCTATATGAGGTATTGCATTAAATGCTATTTGTTTAGGGTAAACATCAACTTCGACATCATTACCATTTAAGAGGTTTGCAGTTTGAGTTGTAAGTTCTGTAATTGCCTCTTTTCCACTGCCTGAAACAGCTTGATAAGTAGCAACATTAATTCTTGAAATGCCAACCGCATCGTAAATTGGCTTCAAAGCAACAAGCATCTGGATAGTTGAGCAATTTGGATTAGCAATGATATTACGATTTGTATAACCAGCAATCGCATGCGGATTGACCTCTGGAATAACCAATGGAACATCTTCATCACGCCTAAAATGAGATGTGTTATCTATAACAATACATCCTTGTTCTGCAGCGATAGGTACATATTTTTCAGAAATACTTCCACCAGCTGAAAATAAGCCTATTTGAGTATTAGAGAAATCAAAAGTATCTAAATCTTGAACTACCCATGACTTTCCTTGACATGAGACTTTAGTTCCAGCTGAACGTGAAGATGCTAACGGATATAAATTTTCAATTGGAAAGTTTCTCTGATCTAATATTGAAATCAGAGTTTCTCCTACTGCTCCAGTTGCCCCTACTATAGCAACATTATATTTTTTATCCATATTGTTTGATAAAACTTAAAAAAACTATAGATTATACGAGGCAAGTGAGCATATATTCAAAAATATACGTAATAACAGTGTAATTTAAGCTAAATTATGGAGAATTTGTCATAAATTCAATAAAATCATTTTGAGCCTTCAAGTTTCTTCGCTTTATTATTTGATCAAGGCAATTAATATTTATACTGAATTTTCAACTTCTAAAAATTGATGCTTTAAATTGAATTTGGAGCTAAGGTGCCTGCATAAAGATTGAATACCATACCTCTCAGTTGCATGGTGGCCTGCCGAAATATAGATAATGTCATTTTCTTTTGCAACTGCTGGTGTTCTTTCTGAAACTTCTCCACTGAGATATACATCTACATTAAGTTCAATTGCCTCATCAATAAATGTTTGTGCGCCCCCAGTGCACCAAGCAATGCTTCTAATTGATTTCTTCCGACTTCCAAATACTTGGGGAGCCCTGCCTAGCTTATTTTCAATTAAAATGGAAAAACTCTCTAAGTCAGTATTTAATTCACCTTGCCATAGTAGGCTATCATCAACTGATTTCATATTTCTAACTCCAAGAATTCTGCCTAATTCAACGTTATTGCCAACTTCTAAATGATCATCAAGTGGAAGGTGATAGGCAAATAGATTAATATTATTTTTTATTAATAAGTCAATTTTTTTTCTTTTAGCACCAACAATTAAATTAGACTCATTGTCCCAAAAGATGCCGTGATGAACAAAAATAGCATCGGCTTTCTCTGCAACAGCCAGCTCAATTAAATCTAGATTAGCACTGACACCACTTACAATTTTATTTATAGTTGAATTGCCCTCCAACTGCAAACCATTAGGGCCATAATCTTTAAATTTACTAGCACTTAAAAAATGATTACAGTATTTGTTAAGATCCTCTCTATCAACCATAATAATCCTTGATTGCTGAAATAAGTGTACTATTTTCATTTGGCACACTAACACTGATCCGAATAAAATCTGATAAACCAGAGTCTGAGGAGAATCCTTTGACTAAGATTCCATTTTCAACTAATGAGTTATGCAATGATTGGGCGTTATCACAATTAATAAGAAGAAAGTTTGTCTGGGAAGGAAGAACTTTTAACTGAGAAATTGCAGATAGTTCTTCAAAAAGACGCTGTCTTTCTCCAATCAATAGTTCAGCATTTTTTTTAATGCGCTTCTTATCCTTAAGTAAAAAATTGGCACTTGCTTGAGTAAGTACATTAATGTTGTAAGGGAGTCGTAATTTATTGAGTTGAAGTATCGTCTCCTTACTTCCAATTAAAAGACCGAGTCTGAGACCTGCAAAGCCTATTTTTGAAATAGTACGTAAAACTACTAAATTTGAGAAATTAGAAATCTCAGATAAAAAACTTCTATCAGAATAGGCATAATAGGCTTCATCAAGAACAACCAAAGCCTTCGAAGTCTTAATTATTTCTAGGATTGCATCATAGTCAAATGCATTTCCAGTAGGATTATTTGGATAGGCAATAAAAATTAGTTTAGGATTTTTACTCTTTATAGTCTGGATTGCCTCACTAAGATTTATATCAAAACTGGAATCAAGCTTGATACCATGATATTTCAAATGTGCATACTTTGATACCATTTCATACATCACAAAACTTGGTTCAAAGCTCATTATCAGATCGCCCTCATTACAAGCAAGTGCCAATAGTTGTATTAATTCATCTGAACCATTTCCAAGAAGAATTTCAGACTCTTTCGAGATATTCATAAGACTTCTCAAAGTATCTTTTAATTTTAATGATTCAGCATCTGGATATCTATTAACCTCTGCCTGCTCAATGTATTTGAGAAATTCTCCCATTAAATCGCTAGGGACTCCAAAAGGACTTTCCATTGCATCTAGTTTCAGCAAATTCTTCGATTCTGGGACATAGTAAGCATTAAGATTCTTTATATCTGATCTTAGCCATTGTTCGATAAAAGTCATTTTGATTTGTAAGGAATCCTGTTGGGATGATACTGCATTTTACCAAGCTTTTTTGCAGTTAATAAACATTGGTATGTATAAGAAAGCCCCTGATTGCAGGCATCTTCCACACCTATTCCTTTTGATAATAGAGCTGAAATTGCACTAGATAATGTGCAGCCAGATCCATGGAATTTATTTGGTAATTTTTTATATCTAAAGCCTCTAATCAGCTTTGATTTATTATAAAGTCGGTGCTCAATTTCATTTTCAGAGGAGTCAGAAGTGGTCACTAGCACCCAAGAGCAATTTAGACTTTTAACAGCCTCTTGCTCACTCAAACCTGGAGCTAAAAGGCTTAGCTCTTGTAAATTTGGAGTTATTAATTTACTTATAGGAAAGAGATAATTCTTCATCGCCTCGATCATCTTATTTGAACTTAAATTTTCTTGAGTTCCTGATATTAGTATTGGGTCAACAACAACATTAGATATATTTTGCTCATTAATCAATCTAGCTATAGTTTTTATTTGACTTGCAGAAGCCAATAGACCTATTTTCACTGTATTAAATAAAATATCCTCAACAATTAGATTAAATTGCTTAACTAAAAGACTATCTTTGATAGCATCAATTG
Source organism: Candidatus Thioglobus sp. (assembly GCA_028345055.1). GTDB lineage: Bacteria > Pseudomonadota > Gammaproteobacteria > PS1 > Pseudothioglobaceae > Pseudothioglobus. Next base: position 36,588 of record JAOMCO010000001.1, read on the forward strand.
AGTCTACTTTTTGAGTATTTTGAGCAGTTAAAGAAGTAACAATTGGAAGTGCAACAAGTCCAAATTGTTTTAGAGTTTCAATATCTGCAGAAATTCCCGCAGCACCTGATGGGTCAAGCCCTGAAAATAATAATACTGAATCGGCTTTTGGCCTATCCATTTATTATTGGCTTTCTTTTTGAATTAAATAATCGATTACTTCAAAAATCTTCTTTTCACTACCAGCACTAGTTGCATTCACTATATACTTTCCATTTACAATAAAAGCAGGAACGCCAGTTATACGATATTTATATGTATTGGCTTTTGCTTTATTAACTGCAACCTTAACTGGAAATGATTCATAAACCTTATTAGCTTTGTCTTCATTAACTCCATTTAATGAAAGCCATGTCACAAAATCTTGCTGAGTTTTAAAGTTTAATTTCTGAATATGGATTGCATTGAATAAAGCAGAATGTAATCGATCAAGCTCGCCGAGCTCCTCTAAAACATAATAAAAAGTAGATCCGTACTCCCATCCTGGAAAAACTGCTGGCTGAAGTACTAATTGAGCAGAACTATCCATTGTTTGCATCCAATCTTCCAGCATTGGATGAACAGAGAAGCAATGAGGGCAAAAATACCAAAATAACTCTCTGACTTCAACCTTCTCTCCCGTTTCAGTTTCTACAGGCTTATCTATAACTATAAAATTTTTACCTTCAACAAACTCTGCCTGAGAGGCGTTAGTAAAGAATACAAAAATTGATATAGCTATTACAGAGGTTAGAGCAGTAATTTTTTTCATATTATTTGTCATTATGAGTTCAAAATAAATTATAGTGAAATTCGATTATGAACACTAATTATTTAACTGAAAATTCTATTTAAGTGAACGAATTTCATGAATTTTAATTATATAGTTTATCGATATTATACTTGTTCAATTCAAAAACATTATTGCTCTCAAAATTTTCCCAAAGCTCAAGATATGAAACACCTTTTTCAGGATGAATTCCATAAGGATTTAATTCTAATAGTGGAGCAAGTACAAATGCATATCTAAAAATATCTTTTCGAGGAATATTAAATTTTTCATCAATAATATCGGCATAAATAACAAGATCGAGATCAATAATTCGTGATGAAAATTTTGGTTGTGCTCTATTTCTTCCTAGGGAGTCTTCAATTTGATGCAAGATATCTAAAACTTCAGAAATTTTTTTTGAAGTTTCAACATTTACACCAATATTATAAAAATCATTACCTTCAAAACCCTCAGAAGGACTCTCAAATAGTGAAGAAATTATAATTTTATCAAATGAAGATTCAAGCTGCCCCAATGCTGATCTAATATTTTTTCGTCTATCTAAATTTGACCCTATATTGAGATGCAATAGACTCATTACTCTTTATTCCTCTCTATAATAACTCCAACTCCACTAGCGCCAGTAATTGCCTCACCTTTGTTGAGAGTTAACTTAACCCACTGAACATCAAACTCAGTAAGAATAATCTGACAAATTTTCTCTGCTAAAGTTTCTACTAACTCAAACTTAGAATCTCTAACAAAACTTGCCACCCTTTTACAAACACTTTTATAGTTAAGTGCCTGATCAATATGATCAGTTTTAGCAGCTGCAGCTATATCAGATGACATTTCAATATCAAGGACTATATCTTGACGTATTTTCTTCTCCCAATCATAAATACCTATTACAGTATCAACTTTTAGGCCTTCAACAAAAACAATATCCATAATTAATATATTTTTAAAAAATAGTAATATGATACCTTTGTGATATCAACTTAAAACCACAATAAAATGTTTTCATTGATATAATTTGCAGCTAATAAGATTTATATTTTTCAAAAGAATCTAGGAGTATTGCTTGTTTTATTTTTTAATTTGTAGCTATTTATTGGGATCAATATCTAGTGCTATTATTATTTGCAAAATCTGCAACTTGCCTGACCCTAGAACAAAAGGCTCAAAAAATCCAGGCGCCACAAATGTTCTTAGAATTGGTGGTAAATTTATAGCTGCTTTTGTTCTAATATTTGATGGCCTTAAGGGAGCTTTCCCAGTTATCATTGCTCATTATTATGGATATAATTTATTTGATTTAACGATTATTCTCCTATGTGCTTTTCTTGGTCATGTATTTCCAGTCTATTACCGATTTAAAGGTGGTAAAGGAGTAGCAACCTATCTAGGCGGCCTAATAGGAATAAGTTTTTTTGTAGGACTAACGTTTTCAATTATTTGGCTTATTGTTGCAAAAGTTATGAAAGTATCATCTATAGCAGCATTAACAGCAACGGTTCTTTCTCCAATTTATTTTTATTTCATTACCACACATGATGTAAGAGCCACATTGATTATATTTCTTATCAATCTTTTTATATACTTTACCCATCGAGAAAATATTAGAAGAATTATGAATGGAGAAGAGGGAGTAATAGGCTCCTAAAACCCTTACTCTGTCTTAATACTTACACCACGATTTAATAATGCATTGGCTAAAAGAGCAAGGATAATTATCATTAAGATAGGCACTAAAAAGGCCTTCCATAGTTCAACAGATCCTATACCTAGAAAACCTAATCTGAATGCATCCATCATGTAATAAATTGGGTTGAATGCTGATAAAGTTCTCCAAAAACTTGGCAAAATATCAATACTATAGAACATTCCACCTAAATAAGTAAGTGGCAATAGAACAAAGTTTGGAATAATTGAAATATCGTCAAAAGTTCTAGCAAAAACTGCATTAATAAATCCAGCTAGTGCAAACATAACTGAGGTCAATAAAAAAGTTATAGTAATAATTATTATGCTAAAAGTTTTGATTTCAACAAAAAAAGAAATTGTAAAAGTTACGGCCAAACCTACACAAAAACCTCTTGCAATTCCTCCACTCACAAATCCAAGTAAAATAATCCAATTAGGGGTAGTTGAAACTAGAAGCTCCTCAAAGCTATTATTATATTTAGTCATAAAAAAAGATGAAACAGTATTAGCATAAGACTGCATAATCACTGTCATTAATATAATTCCAGGCACGATGAAATCGATATAATCTATCCCCTGCATTTGACCTATTCTTCCACCCATTAAACCACCAAAGATAAGTAAATATAATGAAGTTGTTATTACTGGAGGAATAATTGTTTGAACCCAAATCCTAACAAACCTTAGTATTTCCTTAGTGACAATGGTTTTGTATGCAATCCACATATAAATTTAACTTGTAAGTGATAAAAAAAGTGACTCTAGTCTGTTTTGAGAGCTTCTAAGATGTGATACATTAATATTTTGACCTGATAATGCTGAAACTACATCAGATATTGAAACTTCTTCTCCTTGTGAAACCTGCAAAGTGTTTTCATCTAATACCTCACAGTCACAATGACTTATTTCAATAGGGCTGGATATTTTCTCAATTGTATCAATAATTATTACCTGTCTTTTTGCTTTGGCAAGAAGCTTTTTCATATTTGATTGTTCTACTAATTCGCCATTATTGAGAATAGCAATATTTCTGCATAAAGATTCAGCCTCTTCTAAGTAATGAGTTGTTAATATGATGGTCATTCCATCATTATTTAATTGAGTTAGGTATTGCCACATTGATTGACGAATCTCAACATCAACTCCTGCAGTTGGCTCATCCAATATAAGAATTTTTGGTTTATGAATTAACGCTCTTGCAAGCATTAATCGCCTTTTCATACCTCCTGATAATGACTGAGCAACATCAAACCTCCTATCCCAAAGCTCCATTTTTTTTAATAAAACTTCTGCTTGAATTTTAGCTTCTTTTCTTGAAATACCATAGTATCCTGCCTGGTTTATTAAAATTTCAATATTGGGCTCATGGGGATTAAAATTAAACTCCTGAGGCATTAGCCCAATCATTTTCTTTACCTCATTAGAATATTTTTTTTGATTCAAACCATTTATAGTAACTTCACCTGAAGTGCTTTTTAATAACCCTGAAATAATCCCAATTGCAGTAGTTTTTCCAGCTCCATTGGAGCCTAGCAATGCAAAGAAATCTCCCTCTTTGACCTTTAGATTAACTCCTTTTAAGGCCTCAAGATTATTTGAATATGTTTTAGCTAAATGATCTGTTGAAAGAGCTAGTTGCATAGTATTTATGTTAAGAGGAAGAAAAAATAAAACATAATAACAATAAAAATAAATTAGGGTTTTTATTTTTAAATAAATTTTAACATTTAACGCCTTTATTAGACTAAATTTGGGATAATTAGATGTATCAATTTTAAAGCTATTTAACTAGTCCATATGCCTACTCAAAAAAATGTAGAGTTGCCAGATATAGGTGATTTTGACGCAGTAGATATTATTGAAGTTCTTGTAAAAATCGGAGATACTGTTAATGAAAATGACAGCATTATTACTCTTGAGACAGATAAAGCTACAATGGAAATTCCAGCTCCTTTTTCTGGGAAGGTTAGCAGCTTATCGGTAAAAGTAGGAGACAAAGTTGCCAAAGGTGATCTCATACTGATCCTTGAGAGTGAATCTAATCTATCAGAAGATATTAAAGAAGAAACTCCTTCTACTGAAGAAGTAAATCAAGTCAGTGAAGATAATGTTGCAGAAAATACTTTGACTGCAAATAAGAGTGAAACAGATCATAAAGAAGAAATTTCGTTAAGTTCAGGTTCAGATTATCACGCATCACCATCTATACGGAAATTAGCCAGGGAGCTGGGTGTAAATCTCTCTGGAATAAATGGAAGTGGTAAAAAAGGAAGAATTCTTGAAGAAGACTTAAAATCCTTCGTTAAAAAACTTGTAACTGAAGGGAATACTGTTGAAGAGGTAGAAGTAATTCCTTTATCTAGGATTAAGAAACTTTCTGGTAAGCATCTTTCTAATGCATGGACTTCAATTCCTCATGTGACTCAGTTTGATGAGGTAAATATAGATCAATTAGAAAAATTTCGTAAAAATCAAAAAGAAAAAAATATCAAATTAAGTCCGCTTGTTTTTATTATGAAAGCTGTGGTTCAAGTATTAAAGCGTTACCCAAACTTTAATGCCTCTCTAGATGAAAGTGGAGAGAATCTGATCTTAAAAAAATACTTCAATCTTGGGATTGCAGTTGATACGCCTAATGGTCTTGTTGTTCCAGTCATTAAAGATGTAGGAAAGAAATCTCTTATGGAGCTTTCTGAGGAGCTTATAGAGATTTCCGAAAGGGCTAGAGAAGGAAAACTAGATTCTAGTGAAATGAAGGGTGCGGGTTTTACTATCTCAAGCTTAGGTGGAATTGGTGGAACTCATTTCACACCTATTATTAACTCACCAGAAGTAGCAATTTTAGGGGTCTCAAGAACTCAAATAAAACCTGTTTGGAATGGTAACTCTTTTGAGCCATCATCAATGATTCCTCTAGCTCTATCTTATGATCACAGAGTAATCGATGGAGCCGAAGGTGCAAGATTTATGGTTGAATTAAATCAGGTCTTACGTAATATTATGGAGATGTTGTTATGATTAAAACTCAAGTTTTAGTTATGGGTTCAGGCCCTGGAGGTTATACAGCAGCATTTAGAGCTGCAGACTTAGGTAAAGAGGTTACTCTTATAGAGCGTTATGATTCTTTAGGAGGGGTTTGTTTAAATGTTGGATGCATCCCCTCTAAGTCACTTCTTCATACGGCAGAAGTAATCAATGAATCAAAGCATGCTAGTGAGCTTGGAGTAACTTTTTCCAAGCCAAAAATTGATCTTGAAGGCGTTAAAAAAAATACAAATAGCATTGTCAATAAGCTTACCGGTGGAATACAGGCACTTGCAAAAGCCCGAAAGGTTAAGGTTATTAATGGCTATGCAAAATTTCTTTCAAAAAATCAAGTTTCACTTGATGGGACAGACGAAGTGATTGAATTTGATCAATGCATTATATCTGTTGGCTCAAGAGTAACAAAATTTCCAATGTTTCCATTTGCAGATGATCGAGTCATGGACTCAACTGATGCTCTGCTATTGGATGAAATACCAAAAAGAATGTTGGTAGTTGGAGGTGGAATTATTGGTCTTGAGATGGCAACAATTTATGATGCTCTTGGAAGTGAAATTACAATTGTTGAGCTTGGACCTCAAATTATTCCAGCCGCTGATAAAGATATTGTTAATCCTCTATTTAAGAAAGCAAAGAAAAACTATGCCAATATTTTCTTAAATACTCAAGTTACATCAATGAGTGCACTTAAAAAAGGCATAAAAGTTGAGTTTGAAGGTAAGGATGCTCCCAAAACTGATACATTTGATAAAGTTTTAATAGCTGTTGGCAGAACCCCTAATGGAAACCTGATTGATGCGGATAAAGCTGGAGTTCAAATCAATGATAATGGCTTTATTGAAACAGATAAACAAATGAAAACAAATGTTGAAAATATTTTTGCAATTGGTGATGTTGTAGGTCAACCAATGCTCGCCCACAAAGCAGTTCATGAAGCTAAAGTTGCTGCAGAAGTTATCTGTGGACAAAAATCAGGCTTTGATGTTCTAACTATTCCATCTGTTGCATACACTGATCCAGAAGTTGCTTGGACAGGAAAAACTGAGAAAGAATTAAAAGATGAGGGCGTTAATTTTGAAAAAGGTGTTTTTCCATGGGCTGCATCAGGTCGAAGTTTGAGTATAGGAAGAAGTGAAGGGGTATCAAAAGCGCTATTTGATTCAAAATCAGGTAAGATTCTTGGCATGGGTATTTGTGGCACTAATGCTGGTGATTTAATATCTGAGGCTAGCTTAGCAATTGAAATGGGTTGTGATATGAGTGATATCGCTTTAACAATTCATGCTCATCCTACTCTATCTGAAACCACTGGCTTTGCTGCAGAGATGGCTGAAGGGACAATTACAGATTTAATGCCGCCAAGGAAAAGAAAATAGGTTTCATATGGATATTAAGCAAGCAAGAAAAAACGTTATTGAGCAGCAAATTAGGCCCTGGGGTGGACTTAATGTTCGAGCAAACCAAGCCTTATCGGAAATCCCAAGAGAAAAGTTTGTTCCTGAAGAGTACCAACAGCTGGTATTTGCAGATATTGAAATACCTCTTAATGCATTTGACAAGATGCTATCACCTAAAATTGAAGGTAGAATTTTAGATAGTCTTGATCTTCAGGGATATGAAGATGTTCTAGAAGTTGGGACTGGTAGTGGTTATTTGGCTTCGGTTCTAGCTAAATTATCTCAATCAGTTAAATCTATTGAAATAGAGAAGAAGCTTTATGAACTTGCAAAAGAAAATATCAAAAAATTAAAGCTCAAAAATATCAGTCTTGTGAATAGTGATTTTGTGTGTTCAGATTTTGAAGAAGAACAGTTTGATGCTATTGTTATAAGCTCTGCACTCTCTTCAATTGAAGATGATTTAAAAAAACTTCTTAAGGTAGGCGGCAAGTTATTTGTTGTAGTTGGATCAAAAAATCAAATGCATGCCACATTGGTTTCAAGAAAAAGTAAACTTGATTGGCAATCCAAATCTTTATTTGAAACACATCTAGAATTTATGAAAGGTCATGAACCAGTCAAAGAATTCTCTTTTTAGAGTTGTAATAGGCTTAGATGCTTAATTCAATTTTAAATTTTTTAATTAAAAAGCCATTGTGGTCATTATTTGCTTTTTTAATTATTATTTGTTCATCAATTCTTCAGATTCAAAATTTCTCTCTTGATGCATCTTCAGAATCATTATCCCTTGATGGCGATAATAATCTTGAACTTTACTTATCAACTCAAGAAACCTTTGGTTCAGATGAATCTTTAATAATCAGTTATTCCGCAAAAGAAGACACTGTTCTCTCAAAAGATCAATTAATTTCTTTAAAGTCACTTCGAGATGATTTATTAAATATTGATGGAGTGAGCTCAGTCATTTCAATTTTAGATGTTTCTCTATTTCAATCACCCCCTCTTTCACTGGTTGAACTTGCAAGCGAAGTCTATACAATTGAAAATGGGAAGGCAGACCAAAATCAAGTAGCTCAAGAGTTTAAAAATAGTCCTCTATATGCCAACAATCTGGTTAGTAAAGATCTTAAAACTACTGCTTTAATAATTCCGTTGGCAACTGATGACCCAAGAATATTAATAGATGATGAACTTCTAAGAACATTAATCAAGAATATTCGTTTGACTATGGATGGTTATCGAGATCAAGCAAATCTTTTCTTGGGTGGGGTTCCAATGATCAGAAATGATGTAATCAATTTCATTAGAAGTGATCTAATTGTGTTTAGTATTGCTGTAGTCATTACAATGACATTAATGCTTTTGATCCTATTTCGAAAAATAAGGTGGGTTATAATCCCAATAACAATTAGCATTATTGGTGCTTTGTTTATGACTGGACTGATTAGTGCCATTGGCTGGAAAGTAACCGTAATCTCAGCTAATTTTTTCTCATTACTTCTTGTCATGACTCTTTCAGTAATAATCCACTTAGTGGTTCGGTATCGAGAAATATCAAAACAGAATCTGAAACAAAATAATGCTGATAATATTCGACAAACCTTGAGTCAGATGATTAGGCCTTGTCTCTATACTGTTATTACAACTATAGCTGCATTCGTCTCTCTAACAGTGAGCAATGTACAGCCTGTAATTGACTTTGGACTAATGATGAGTATTGGTGTTACAGTTGCTTTTGTATTAGCATTTATTGGATTTGCAATAGTTATGTCGCTTCTCCAAACTCCTGAGCCATTAAATGAATCTGAAAATAATTTGATACTTCAAAAACTTGCCTTAATAACAGATAAAAAAGGCAAATCAGTCATAATAAGCTTTGTAATTGTTGCCTTCATTGCAATTTTTGGCGTGAATAAACTCTCCGTTGAAAATAGCTTCATTAACTACTTCAAAAAAAATACTGAGATATATCAAGGCCTTAATTTTATAGACAAGGAACTTGGTGGGACCATTCCTCTTGATATTGTCTTTAATGATTTAGCTAGTGCATACTGGGCTGATTCGAGTTTAAGAGAGGAATTTCATCAAGTTCATAATTATCTTGATAGCCTTCCAAGCATCGGTAAGGTCCTCTCTATAGATACCTTTATGCAAGTTCTCAAGGAGGCTAATGATGGCAAAGCACCCAATGGCTTTTTATTAATTTTAGGCAAAAATAATATGCCAGATTTTGCCAAGACTCAAGTTTTAAAGCCTCACATCTCTGATGAAACAAATCAAATACGAATGGTTGCTAGAGTGAAGGAGACAACTAAGGATCTTGAGAGAAATCAGCTGATTATTGATATTAAAAAAACATTATTAGAAGAATTTTATTTTAATGAGGACGATTTTTATTTCACTGGTACCTTTTCACTTTATAACAATCTTCTTCAGAGTTTATTTGAATCTCAAATAAAAACTGTCTTTACTGTCTTTTGCATTATTTTTGTCCTTTTTCTAATAGTCTTCAGATCAATTTCAATTGCTATTATTGCTGTTATACCAAATATCATTCCATCACTTCTAATACTTGGAGTCATGGGTATAGTTGGCATACCACTTGATATTATGACAATTACAATTGCGGCTATTGCGATTGGAATTGGAATTGACAATGCTATTCACTATATAAGCCGATTTAAATCTGAGTTATTGATGGATGGAGACTATGTCTCATCCATGTACAAGGCACATAACTCGATTGGTGTGTCAATGTTTTATACAGCAGCGACAGTTGCAATTGGATTCCTTGTTCTAATATTATCGCACTTTATTCCAAGTATTTATTTTGGCATTTTTATGGCTATAGCAATGCTTAGCGCAGTAATTGTAAACCTCACTTTACTGCCTAGGTTACTCTTAATTTTTAGACCAAGTATGAATAAGAAAGTCTTATAAAATAAAAACCCCACATCGAATAAGAATGCGGGGTTAGTCTACTATTAAAAGGAGAAATAAGTTAAATATAGTAGTTTTTAACTCGTCAGAAATTATATATAAAAATATTTTTTATTTTTTATATTTTTGTGACTTTTTGTAACAATTTATTATGTCGAATGATTATCAATTTGATGTTCTCATTATTGGATCTGGAGCAGCAGGTTTAATGAGTGCAATTCAACTTTCAAATACTCTCTCTATTGCTGTAATAGCAAAAGATAAGATACTGGAGGGATCCTCTTATTATGCCCAAGGAGGAATCTCAGCTGTGTTGGATCCAGATGATAACTTTGAGTCACATGTAAGAGATACCATAAATACTGGATTTCATCTCGGTAATGAAAAAAGTATTAGATTTATGGTGGAACATGCACCAAATGCAATCTCTGATCTTGAAAAGGCCGGCGTGATTTTCTCAAATACTGGCAATAAATATGACCTCACTACTGAGGGTGGACACAGCTCAAAAAGAGTTGCACATGTTGCAGATAAAACTGGTCAGTCTATTCAAGTTAATCTACTAGCTCAGGCAAAAAAGAAGAAAAATATAAGATTATTTGAAGAGTATGTTGCTGTTGATCTAGTTGTAAAAGAAGATAGATGCTTTGGATCCTATGTCTTAAATAAAAACTCTAAAGAAATACTGACCTTTAGCTCAAAGAAAACTATCTTAGCAACAGGAGGTGCTTCAAAATCATATCTTTATACTTCAAATCCAGATACTTCAACGGGTGATGGCATTGCTATGGCTTATAGAGCTGGATGTGAGATAACTAATATGGAATTCACTCAATTCCATCCAACATGTCTCTTCCATCCTCATGCCAAATCTTTCTTAATTTCAGAAACCCTTAGAGGTGAAGGTGCTAAACTTCTTTTGCCAGATGGGCAAGAATTCATGCATAAATATGATGATCGTCTTGAACTCGCTCCAAGAGATATTGTTGCAAGAGCGATTGACAATGAAATGAAAGTTAATGGGTTTGATTGTGTTTATTTAGACTTCTCCTTTAAAGAAGCAGAGTGGATTAAATCAAGATTTCCAACCATTACTCAGCGCTGCATTCAACTTGGTATTGATATATCTAAAGAGGCTCTTCCAGTTGTTCCTGCTGCGCACTATACATGTGGCGGGGTTAATACAAATATTAATGCCCAAAGTAACATACCTAATCTTTTTGCTGTGGGTGAAGTTGCACATACTGGCGTTCATGGGGCTAATAGAATGGCTAGTAATTCTTTGCTGGAGTGTATTGTTTTTGCAAAATCTTGCGCTCAACATATCAACGAGAGCATGTCAGATAAACAGCTGCCCACTATACCAAAGTGGGATGACTCAAGAGTAGCTCCATCTAAAGAAAAAGTAGTGATTGCACACTTATGGCATGAAATAAGACTTATTATGTGGAATTTTGTTGGCATTGTACGAAGCAATAATCGACTTAAATCAGCCCAATTGAAGATTCAGCAAATAAATAAAGAGGTAAATGAGTACTATCAAATCTATACAGTAACAGAGGACTTAATTGAACTTAGAAACTTGGCCCAAACATCTAAAATTATTGTAGAATCTGCACTTTCTCGAAAGGAAAGCAGAGGACTGCACTTTAATCAAGATTATCCAAACAAACTGGATAAAACTCAAAATACAGTAATGATCAAACAATGATTTTAGAAATTTTAAAATATCCTGATAAACGCCTAAGAACAATTGCTAGTCCAGTTCAAGAGGTCAATAGTGAAATAAAAAAACAAGTCAAAGATATGTTTGAAACGATGTATGCTGCTCCAGGAATTGGACTTGCCGCAACTCAGGTCAACTTCCATCAACGCCTAATCGTAATAGATATTTCTGATGAAGGTAATGAACCGCTTTGCCTCATCAATCCTGAAATTATGCAAAAAAATGGAGAAATCGAATATGAAGAGGGGTGCCTGTCTGTTCCTAATTACTATGAAAGTATTAAAAGAGCTAATGAGATTAAGGTGAGTGCTCAGAATGAACTTGGTCAAACATTTGAAATTGAAGCAAAAGAAATGCTTTCTATTTGTATTCAACATGAAATGGATCATCTAAATGGCATACTTTTTGTAGACCACTTATCAAAACTAAAACAAAAGCGCCTTAAAAAGAAAGCTGTAAAACAGTCAAAAAAACTTTAATTCAGTGAATATAGGCTCATACAAACTCAGTTCAAAAGTTTTACTTGCTCCAATGGCCGGTACAAGCGACAAACCATTTAGGATGATTTGTAGGGAGCAAGGCGCAGGACTTACTACATCAGAAATGGTTGTAATACAGAGTCATTTAATGAACTCAAATAAATCTAAATATCGGTTAGATTTTACCTCCGAAAAATCTCCTATTAGCATACAGATCGCTGGATCTGAGGCAGATGAACTCGCTAATTCAGCAAAAAAAGCTCTAGAATTTGGCGCAGACATTGTTGATATAAATATGGGCTGTCCAGCAAAGAAAGTTTGTAATAAAGCTGCAGGTTCCGCTCTAATGCAAAATGAAAAATTAGTTGAAGATATTCTTAATGCTGTTGTGAGAGCAGTAGATGTTCCAGTTACGCTAAAAATGAGAACGGGCTGGGATGATCAAAATAAGAATGCACCAACAATTGCCAAAATTGCTGAAGATACTGGAATTAAGATGATTACGGTTCATGGAAGAACCAGAACACAAAAATTTAAGGGAGATGCTGAGTTCGATACAATTAAAAAAATTGTAAATCAAGTATCAATCCCAGTTGTTGCTAATGGTGATATTGACTCTCCAAAAAAAGCTAGAGATATACTGAGCTTCACTGGAGCAAATGCTGTAATGCTAGGAAGAGCAACACAAGGTAACCCATGGCTTATTAGTCAGGTTAATGAATTTTTAACCAAAGGTGAAAGAACCAAAGAGCCCTCAATAGCTAGAAAAATACCGCAAATTTTAGGGCATATTAAACAGATACATGATTTTTATGGTCATAAAATGGGCACACAACTTTCCAGAAAGCATATTTTTTGGTATTCTATGCACCTTGACCGAGAAAAAGGCTCAGCCTTTTGGCCAAGCATTAATAGAGTGATAGATCACTCTGAGCAATATTCAAAATTTCATGATTTTTTGTATTCGATATGAAACAAAGGGGTATACAGGATTGCATCAAAGATAATCTTGAGAAGTATTTCTCAGACTTGAATGGTGAGTCATCGAATGGTGTTTTTAAGATGGTTACTCAACAAGCTGAGTCAGCAACTATTAAGTTTGTTCTTGATAAGGTCAATCAAAATCAAAGTGAGGCTGCTAGAATCCTCGGCATAAATCGTGCCACCTTGAAGAAAAAAGCAAGTCTATATAATCTGTAAGAGTTTATAATTTAGTCCTTAAGTTTGCTCATCTCAAAACTTTAAAAATGTCAATAAAAAGAGCTTTAATCAGCGTTTCAGATAAATCTGGAATTGCTGAATTTGCAAAAAGTCTATCGCTACTTAATATTGAAATTGTATCGACAGGTGGAACAGCAAAACTTCTTCAAGCAAATAATATTCCAGTTACTGAGGTATCAGATTTTACGAGTTACCCTGAAATGATGGATGGAAGAGTAAAGACCCTCAATCCTAAAATTCATGGCGGCATCTTAGCCAGAAGAGGGAAGGATGAAGAGGTAATGTTAAATAATGAAATTAAACCAATTGACCTTGTAGTAGTAAATTTATATCCTTTTCAAGAAACAGTTAATAATCCAAACGCTTCTGATGAAGAAATTATTGAGAATATTGATATTGGTGGACCTGCAATGCTTCGCTCCAGTGCAAAAAATCACATTTCAGTTACTGTTGTTGTTGATGCTTCTGACTACAAAGTAGTTCTGGATGAAATCACTAAGAATGGGGATACTTCATTAGAAACGAGAAAATCTTTAGCATTGAAAACCTTTGAGCACACTGCCCAATATGACGGTGCTATTGCTAATTATCTTGGGAAAATGGATGATGGCTTTTCAAACACCATGAATCTCCAATTTGTTAAGTCTCAAGCTATGAGATATGGAGAGAACCCTCATCAAAGTGCCGCTTTTTATAAAGAAGCAAATTTATTAGAAGCTTCAGTTTCTTCTAGTCATCAGATTCAAGGAAAACCTCTTTCATACAATAATTTAGCAGACGCTGATGCAGCACTTGAGTGCGTTCGTGATTTTGAAAAGCCAAGCTGCGTTATCATTAAACATGCAAATCCTTGCGGTGTAGCAACTCGATCAAATATTTTTGATGCATACCAAAGTGCCTACCTCACAGATCCAACTTCTGCTTTTGGTGGGATCATAGCTTTTAATCGCGAATTAGATAAAGAGACCGCTCAAAGCATTATTGAAAAGCAATTCGTTGAAGTAATCATAGCACCAAAGATTAATGATAGCGCGAAAAATGTCTTACTTAGCAAGGAGAATATTAGAGTTCTCGAGTGCGGTGATCTAAAGAAAGCTGAGCCAGCATTTGATTATAAAAAAATATCTGGAGGACTGCTCATACAGGATAAAGACTTAATAACGCTAGATTCTGAGGATATGAAATGCGTATCTTCAAATCAACCTTCAGACTCTCAAATTGAAGATTTATTGTTTGCATGGAAGGTTGCAAAATATGTCAAGTCAAATGCTATTGTTTATGCCAAAAATCAAATGACAATTGGAATTGGTGCTGGTCAAATGTCTAGGATTTATTCAGCTAAGATTGCTGGAATCAAAGCAGCTGATGAAAATCTAGAGGTTAACGGCTCAGTGATGGCTTCTGATGCATTCTTTCCATTCAGAGATGGAATAGATGCGGCTGCTCAAGCTGGAATTAAGGCAATCATTCATCCAGGTGGATCAATGCGAGATGACGAAGTGATTGCTGCAGCCAACGAACATAACATCGCAATGATTTTTACTGGAATTCGTCACTTTAAACATTAAGATTATTTTATTAGGAGATTATTGATATGATAAAAACGGCAGGTGAACTAATAACTCAAGCTCAGAAACAAATCAACTGTGTTAACCCTGTTGAAGCTAAAGCTTTGTATGATAATTCAAATGATGGTGTGATTGTTGATGTTCGTGAATCCAAAAATTTTGATGAGTCTAGCCTAAATAATTCGATTAATATTCCTAGAGGGCTGATAGAAATGTTAATTGAAAAAAATTGCCAAAATTCTAGCAGTTTAATTCTTACCCATTGTGCTGGAGGAGGTCGTGCTTCACTTGCTGCCCTTACACTAAAGGAGATGGGATACTCAAATGTACACGCCATTACAGCAACTTTTGCTGAAATCAAAGAGGAATTTGACTAGCTTATCTCCTTATTATTAAAATGTCCTCTAACAGACTGAAGGAACACAGCAACCGAAATCCCAGTCGAGCCAAAAAACATACACATTACCATAATCTGATATCGCACTGCTATCATAGGCGAAACCCCAGATAATATTTGACCCGTCATCATTCCAGGTAAAGAAACAAGCCCTACCGCAAGAAGCATATTTGTAATTGGTATCAGTGAAGTTTTAAGTGCAATGACCTTGGCCTCTTTGAACGACTTACCTTGATTTAATTCGCTCTCCAATCTCTCGGCTGCGAGGCTAATACCATTCATACAGTTAGCAAAAATCATTCCTGCTAGAGGTATTAAGTAGCTTGGGTCATACCATGGATTAATTGTCAAAACTGCTTGTGTCATGATGATTAATACTGTAACACCACCAATTACTATTGCGTTAATTGCATTCACTAATAGTATTCTCCTAGGAAGAGAAGTAGTTCCTAGAGAAATCCAACTGGCTGAAAGAAGCATGATGCTCAGAACTGCAATTACAATATAGTTACTATTGGTTTCAAAAATATAAGTAAGGACATATCCAATCAAAAGTAATTGAATAATCATTCTAAAAATGGCGTAAAGAGAAGATTTAATCCCAATATTCCATCTCCACACTATGACTAATACAATTAAAACAGGTATAAATGCAATAGCTAGGTTTTCAAGAGGTATATTAATCATCCAACTTTATTCAAAAAGTAACTTTAGATCATTAAGAATTTTAAAAGAAAAATATATTAGTATCTAAGAGATAGACAACTTAATCCACCATCAAGTTTCTTAAACTCAGAAACGTCGACCTCTAGAACATTGTATCCACTAGCACTTATTTTATCTTTTGCCACAGGGTAACCAGAAGGTATGATGACATTATCATTAACCCATATACTATTTGCGGCATAGCTCTCAGACTGAGGAATTTCGATTTGCTCAAATTCTGAAAAGATGGGGTCACTTATAAATTCACCACAAACTACAAGCATATTATTTTCGAGATAAGAAAGCCCTGTCTTTAAGTGAAGAACATCCTTAAGGTTCACGGTGGAGCCTGTGTAGCCATGTTTTTCTAATAAATTAATTAATTGCTTTGCACCCTGAATGTTGGTTCTATCAGATAGGCCGATATAGTAGTGACTTCCTACCATCATTATGTCACCAGCTTCAATTGTTCCCGGTGCTTCAATAGCCTCAAGATTATTAAACTGAGTCTCTAAAACAGAAATAATTTTTTCAACTTCGCCCCTTCTTGACTCAGCTCCTGGACGAGTAATGATTGCACATCTGGGAGTAATTAATGCAACATCTTCGACAAAAGTTGAATCTGGATATTCTTCACATGGCTCTAAAATAGTTACCTCAAGACCACAGAACTGAAGAGCCTCAATGTAAGATTTATGCTGATTGATTGCATTGGCATAATCTGGAACCCCAAGATGCTTAGAATCAGTCAACCCATCGATTAGACTTTTGCCAGGAATTCTAACAATTGCTGAGGAAAACATAATTTGTCTCTTAATTACGAAATTTTACTTTAGTATATTTTGAACCAACTGCACCCAATAACTACTTCCAATTGATAGTATTTCATCATTAAAGTCATATTGCGTATTATGAAGCATACATCCACCAACTGGACCGTCTTCAGGTACTAATCCATTACCAATCCAGATATAGGCCCCCTCCAATGCATTTAATAGAAATGCAAAATCCTCAGATCCCATAGTTGGCAACTCATTCCTTAATACATTCTCTTTTCCAACAACCATTCCTGCCGCATTTGCACAGAGTTCTGCATGTTTTGGTGTATTTATAGTCGCAGGATAATTTGGAATTGACTCAAATGTTGCTGAAGCTCCCATTGATTGACTTACCCCTTCAACAATGTCCTTTATTTTTCCCTTAACCTCATCACCAACCTCTTTTGTAAAGTATCTTAGTGATCCTGTTAAATTCATTTCATTAGGAATCACATTTGAAACAAAGCCAGCATCAACCATTGTAATACTAATTACTGCAGACTTTAGTGGCGCTACATTTCTTGCAACAACACTTTGAAGAGCAGTAATTATTTGTGCACCTATTACAACTGGATCTACACATTGATCAGGCATTGCAGCATGGCCACCTTTTCCTTTGACTGTTATTTTAAGTGTCTCATTAGCTGCCATACAGGCCGTATCATGGACTGCAAACTGCCCTTCAGCTATACCTGGGAAGTTATGCATACCATAAACTGCCTCACATGGAAACTTTTCGAATATTCCTTCCTCCACCATCACTTGACCACCGCCACCGCCCTCTTCTGCAGGTTGAAATATACAGTGGACAGTTCCAGCAAAATTATTATTCTGTTTAAGGTAAATAGCAGCACCCAAAAGCATTGTTGAATGGCCATCATGGCCACAAGCATGCATCTTGCCTTGATGGATTGACTTATAACTAAAGTCATTCTGCTCTTGAATAGGAAGCGCATCCATATCAGCTCGAAGACCAATAGCCTTTCCTTTTTTTGTCCCATGAATGGTAGCCACTATTCCAGTTACAGCTAGTCCACGATGCATTTCAATATCATAAGACTCTAGGACTGAGGCTATATAATCACTTGTTATATCTTCTTTAAAGCTAAGCTCTGGATGCTTATGAAGATGATGCCTCCATTCAACCATTAGATCATTTAAATCAGATTTTTTTTCAATTATTGCCATAAATTTATTTAATGTATTTTATTAAGCCCTTAAGCATTCATTGGTTGGATCGAAGGGAGATTCATCAATCACAATTGATTTATATTTTACGCCTAATATCTCAATCTCAAGCTCTGTTCCAACTGCAGTCAGATCCTTCCTAACAATGCCAAGCGCAAGAGATTTACCGCAGCGCCAACCATAGCCGCCTGAAGTTCCTCTTCCAATAATCTTGCCATCTTTATAAATGGCCTCTGAACCTCTAGCATCAGCGTCCACAACCCCTATCACTTCCATTGTTACAAAGCCATTAATAGCACCCCTCTGCTGCCAGTCTTTTAGAGCCTTCTTGCCAATAAAATCATTTTCTTTATCAATCCTTACAAATCTATCTAGACCAGATTCATAAGCAGAATACTCTATAGACATTTCTCTTGGTATTAATCGATAAGATTTTTCAAGTCGCATACTGTCCATTGCACGGATACCGAATGGTTTAATGTCAAATTCTGCTCCAGCTTCCATAACTTGATCAAATATATAATTTTGCATTTCGATTGGGTGATGTAATTCCCACCCCAATTCACCAACAAAATTAACACGGAGTGCCTGTGCTGAGGCAAAGCCTACATTTATTTTCTTGCCGGTTAACCACTTAAAGCTCTCGTTAGATAGATCTGTATCGGTGAGCTTTTGAAGAACATCACGTGAACTAGGTCCAGCAATAACCAACACACCTGTTTGTGTTGTAACTCTCTGAACACTTACACTTCCATCTTTTGGTGCTAGCTTAAATAGATAGTCATGGTCGTGCGTTTCAAAAGCACCGGCAGAGACTAGGTAATAACTTTGAGGACCGGTCTTATAAACAGTAAACTCAGCCCTTACTCCACCATTCAAAGATAGCATATGGACTAGGCTTATTCTTCCAATTGTTTGAGGCATCTTATTAGCAAAAATAGACTCCAACCAGTCCTCTGCTCCTGGACCTTTAACAACACATTTAGCAAAAGCTGACATATCAAGAAGCCCAACTTTTTCATTAACATGCTTACATTCATTGCCAACATGTTCAAAATAATTTGAACGTCTAAATGAGTTCTTCTCTACAATTCGACCATCCTCTAAAGCTTTTGAATGATTCTTATTCAGAAATACTTTTTCAGGATCTTCCTGATTCAATTCTTCAGCACTAAGTGAATAATCGAGATTTGGCATAAACCAATTTGGACGCTCCCAACCGTAAACAGATCCAAAAACTGCGCCTAAATCTTTCATTCGATCATAGCATGGAGCTGTCTTTAGAGGTCTAGCAGCACTTCTTTCTTCATCAGGATAGTGAGTTGTAAAAACATTTGCATAAGCCTCTTCATTTTTCTCTCTCAAGTAGCCTCTAGTTGCATAAGGACCAAATCGTCTTGGATCAACTCCCATCATATCAACTGTGGGCTCACCATCAACAATCCATTCAGCTAATTGCCAACCAGCTCCTCCAGCTGCAGTTATCCCAAAGCTATGTCCTTCATTAAGCCAGAAATTTTTTAAACCAGGAGCTGGTCCAACTATAGGGTTGCCATCAGGCGTATAAGCAATTGCGCCATTATAAATGTCTTTAATTCCGACCTCACCAAATGCAGGTACTCGACTAATGCAGCGATCTATATGCGGCATAATACGATCCAATTCACCATTGAATAATTCATATTGGCAGTCTTTACTTGGGCCATCAACATAGCAAGCTGGTGCCCCTTTTTCATAAATACCAAGGATCATGCCCCCAGCTTCTTCTCTTAAATAGTAGGCAGAGTCAGATTCACGAAGAACTGCCATCTCTGGCAAACCTTGTTTTTTTCTCTTCATTATTTCTGGATGCTGCTCTGTCACCAAGAATTGATGCTCAACTGGAATAACAGGAACATCAAGCCCAACCATTTCGCCAGTTTTTCTCGCAAAGCTTCCTGTACAAGATACAACGTGTTGACATGAAATATCACCTTTATCAGTCGAAACAACCCAGCTAAGATCTTTCTGCTGCTGAATTCCTTCTACTAAACTATGTTCATATATTTCAGCGCCTCTATTTCTTGCGCCCTTGCATAGTGCTTGTGTTAAATCAGCAGGTTGGATATAGCCATCATCTGGGTGCTGAATGGCTCCCACAAGTCCTTCAGTATTACAAAGCGGCCAAACCTCTTTAACTTCATCAGGCGTGAGAAATTTAACATCAACTCCTACGGTGCTTCCAACACCAGAGTAATATTTATACTCGTCCATTCTATCTTGGGAGTTGGCAAGTCGGATATTAGAAACCACACTGAACCCAACATTCATGCCAGTCTCTTTCTCGAGATCATGATAAAAATCAACAGAGTATTGGTGAAGTTTTCCAACAGAGTAACTCATATTAAATAGTGGAAGTAATCCAGCAGCGTGCCAAGTTGAGCCTGATGTAAGGTCTTTACGCTCAACTAAAACCACATCAGTCCAACCTTTTTTTGCTAGATGATAGAGTGTTCCAGCACCTACAACGCCCCCACCAATAACAACCACTTGCGCTTTATTTTTCATCAATACTCCAATACAAAGTCAAACTCAAAAAAACGTGAATTATATACCTAAATTATAGCAATTACATTAATAACTTAATGGTAGAATTTTGCGAAATTTATTTGGTTAATTGTTTAATGTGTTTTTGGAGAATTAAATGAAGCTTACTGTAATTAAATGGCGTGATATACCTACTCAAGTGATGATCAAAAAAAGCAGAAGAGAAGTTGAAAAAGTTCAGCTAGATAATCGCTTCATGGAGGCGGTTGACTCTGCAGCTACTGTTGGTGAATCAACTGATGCGGATGCTTACTTGACTGACTGGCATAATGAAGTCACTGAAATTGAAGATGGCGACTTAAAGGAGCCTGTTGAAAAAAAGGCGGCAGAACTTGAATCAGAGTTTACGGATGAAATACTACTAAGTTACGTAAATAATTCTGGCTATAAGCCATAATTTAGGCGGTATACCTTCCGTGTACAAATTTTAGAGTTTCTCTAACTTTTGTCTCTTTCAAAAGGTATCTAATAATATTATCTGGAGAATCTAACAACTCAGCATAATCAAGTTCAGCAGGTTTTTTTGAAACCTTGTGATTCGATACAACAGAAATAGTTGCCCAATGTCTACTCAACTTATAAAAACCGAGCTTTTCCTCAAGCTGAGCTAACTTATCACTCAAATAGACATCATCATTTAGAAGCAGTCTTTTTGAATCAATGTTAACAACACCATTTACATGACTCGCAGCTTTATGTTCAAGAGCAAACTCAATCAAAACCATGCTCTCACGGTGCGCAATGGCAATTACTTCGTCTTTTTTAGATTCATCATGGTGTATTAAAGTGCCTTCAGTCTCATTAAAGTTATTCTTTGCGATAATGGGAGTTTTTGTTTTCAAAGAAGCTTTGATGGCTCTTGGATGAATCACCCTAGATCCCTCATCTGCCATTGCAAGCATTTGATTAACGCTAATTGATTCTAAATATCTTGAACCCTCAACCTGTCTTGGATCACAATTTGCAATTCCATCAACATCAGAGAAAATTTCAACTTTTTCTGCTCCTAGCGCAGATGCTAAAGCAACAGCTGAAGTATCACTCCCACCTCGACCTAATGTACGAATATCTCCCTTATCATTAACACCTTGAAAACCAGCAACAACTGCAATAAATTTATTATCAAGTGCTTCAACAATGCGAGAGGGGTTAATATCCATGATTTCAGCATTTCCAGCATTGTCATCAGTCAATATTCCAGACTGCCTTCCATTAAATGACTCTGCTGGCATTCCATTATGACTTAAAAGGTGGGAAAAATAGGCAGAACTTAATGTCTCACCAACGCTCATAACAAGGTCTAACTCTCTTGGATTAATATTGTGACCAACATCCCTTAAGAGAGCAACGAGCGTATCTGTAGCATATGGCTCTCCTTTTCGACCCATAGCAGATACGACAACCACAACTCTCTCTCCAGACTCGTGGTAGCGTTTAATATGCTCTAGAGCATGCGCACGACAATCTTCATCTCTGAGGCTCGTGCCACCAAATTTCATAACTATAGGTGCCAAATTCTTTACCATAAAATTGATAAAAAGGCGCCATTATAGCCTTTGCAAGGCTACATAGCAAATTTGAATTAATTAAATAAAATAAATAATTTAGAAAGTAAAGTATTAAATATTTAATGTTTGTTTGATTCCATCAAGAATAAAATCTACAGAGACCATAATCAAAAGAATTCCCATTAATCTCTCGATAGCAATTAATGCTCTGTCTCCTATTTTTCTAGCCAATACCTCTGAAGATATTAATATGACTCCAGTTATTAGCCATGCAATAAATAAAGCTAGCGTCCATTCAAGCCATCGACTTGGCTCTTGAGCCATAAATAGTATAACTACTGCAATTGCTGAGGGCCCTGCAAGCATAGGTATTGCAAGAGGGACAACAAGTGGCTCTGTTTTCTCATCGTGACTAATAATTGGCTTAGTACCAGGGAAAATCATCCTAATGGCAATAATGAAAAGTATTATTCCACCAGCAATTCCAAGTGATGACTGTTCAATTTGTAACATTTGCAGTATGAATCTACCTACAAACATGAAGAATAATAAAATTATTAAGGCGATTATTAATTCACGAATGATGATGGGCCTTCTTCTGTTAATTGGAATATTTTTGAGGATACTGAGAAAAATAGGCACATTTCCAATAGGGTCCATAATAATTACCAATAATATAATTGCAGCTAATACAGTCACTAAAATTACCTAATCAAAAATGAAAAATAGATTCTATAGTAATAGGGCTCAAATAAGGTGCTATTTCAAAATATCTTTTCATAATAAAGAATTAAATAACAAATAAAAGAAGAAATTTCATTGCAAATAATTACTCAAAAGGAGATAATTTGTATATCTATTGTGCTCGTGATTGATTTATTTCCCTGAGCCGATTAAGTGTAGAAAAGGAGATGAGATTGGTTGCTTTTGTGTAAGCCCGCCTTGAAGTGGGAAACCTACGGTAAACATCGAACTTCCACCTTGAACCAGAATGGTTCAGGACCATGTCAACACGGCACAATGGACCCTTTCCTCTAAAAAAATATACATTCTTTCATTTTTTTGTACTGCTAAAATTACATCTAACCTCTAAATTACAAAGAATGAAAGAAATTAGAAAAGAGCTCAGAAAAACTAGAAGATCAATTGACCAGCCTACAAGAAAAAAGAGAGGTAGGCAACTCCTATATCAGTGTCAGAAGAATTCGATTTTTAGAAATGCTAAACATGTGGCAATATTTATTCCAAATGATGGAGAAATTGAAACATCAAATACAATAAATTTTTTAATCCAACAAGGATACTTTGTCTATTTGCCAATTCTTGTTAGGGAAAAATTAAAGTTTGCAAAAATGGGTAAAAAATATAGAAAAAATAGGTTTGGAATCGATGAACCAATCTATAGTCCTCTAAGAGGTGCCCATAGAATGGACATAATTCTAATGCCTCTAGTTGGTTTTGATAAATATAAAAATCGCCTTGGTATGGGAGGGGGGTTTTATGACAAAACTCTTAGTTTTCATAAACAATTAAAGAATTTCAGAGTCCCTAAACTTTTTGGATTGGCATTTGACTTTCAAGAGGTAGATAACATCATCAGTAAGCCCTGGGATGTCCCAGTAGACGGAATAATCACTCCAACAAGATTTATCTAATAACTAGTTTTTCTTAACTTTACCCAGAGCTTGTCTTTGAAAAAAAGATTTTAGCATTGGGGTTTCATCTATGAAATTCATGCCATAACCCCTGAGCCATCTGAATGGCTCATTATTTTCCTTATAAATCCAATCTAGGCCTGTCATAGTTTTTGACATTACTTCATTATCTAGTCTTCTGGCTCGTGCATACTTTCTTAAAACTAGGAAATCACCTACAGACTTTGAATCCTTATTCTGCAGTTGCTTGCTAAGCTCCATAACGTCTGAAAATCCTAGATTTACACCTTGACCTGCTAGGGGATGAATATTATGAGCTGCATCACCAATCAATGCCAGGCCATCAAGAACATAATCCTTTGCACTCCTTGAAACCAAAGGAAAGAATTGCCTTAAACTCTTAAGCTCTAAAGATCCAAATTGATACTCTGAAGCATCTGATAAGTGTTTATTAAATTCATCATTGTCTAAATTTTCCAGTTTATTAGCCAATGGATTTTGACAAGACCATACAATAGATGCTTCATAATTTGATAAGGGCAAGATAGCAAGAATACTGTCTGATAAAAATCTTTGATAAATCGTTTGATTGAGTGGTTTTTCACTTAACACATTTGCAATGATTGCCCTTTGATAATAGTTATGTTCATTAACCTCGATATTTACCAATCTTCTAACTTTCGAAAGAGGTCCATCTGCCCCAATCAATAGCTTGCAAGATAATAATTGGTCATTATCGAGCCCAACTCTGTAACCTAAATCAGTTGAAGTTAGTTCTTCTAAGCTTGCCTGAATCAAAGTAACCTTAGATTGGTCAATAGCACTGTATAGAGCGGCTTGAATCAAATCATTTTCAACTATATAGCCCAAGTACTTTATGCCTTCATCTTTTGCATGAAAATTAAGGTGGCCATGAGAATTTTGATCCCAAACTTTGGTAGCTACAAAGCCATTTTTTCTCTTAATTTCATTCCAGACATTAATTGATTCCAAGAATTCTTTTGAGGCTGGAGTTATAGCGCTCACTCTGTTATGAAAAGACTTACTTATTGAGGGTTTGAAATCACTCGGATCAATTATTGCAATACTAAGATTCATCTTATTAGAGAACTCAACCGCAATAGATTGCCCAATAATGCCACCACCTATTATGACGACATCAAAACTATCGATTATCCTTCCCCAGCTATTGTCATTTCATTGATAAGAGTAGAGCCAACTTTAAGATTACTTCTTAAGTCGATATCATTACCGACATAGGTAATATTTTTCAACATTGTTTTAAGGTTGCCTGCAATTGTAATACCTGAAACTGGATATTGAATTTGACCATCCTCTACCCAAAAGCCACTGGCACCTCGGGAATAGTCACCAGTTGTTGCATTAATACCATGGCCCATTAAATCTGTCACAATCAGACCTTTTTTCATGTCTTTGGTTAGTTCTTCAAGTCCACCATCATAATTAGATTCAACATGACAATTACTGAAACCGCCAGCATTTGCAGTAGTCTTTAATCCTAATTGATTTGCAGAGTATTGCCCCATTAAGTAGGTAACAACTCTTCCATTCTTAATAAAAAACTGTTTGCTCTTTAATACACCATCTAGATCAAAAGCTCTAGAGCCTAAAGTTTTTAATTGAAGTGGGTCTTCATAAATGTTAATAGAATCAGTTAAAACAGACTGGCCAATCGAGTCCAGCAAAAAAGATGTTTTTTTAAACTGCCTTGATCCACTTAAAGCTCCTAATAGCTGAGAAAACAAACCTGAAGATTGTCTTGGAATAAATATAACTGGGCACTTCTGTGACTTTAAATTGCGTGAACCCAACTTTTTTTGTGCAAAGCTGGCTGCTTTTTTACCAACACTAGAAGGACTCGCTAAATCATTTGAATCTAACGCAATAGAGTATTCATAGGCCGTTTGCATTTCGGAATTCCTTTTGGCAATTAAAGAGCAATGCAAAGAATGTCTAGAATTTTTAATATTTGTTATTAGCCCATTTGAATTGGCATAGTAGGTTTCGCCTTCATAGCTAGATAATTCAGCACCATCTGAGTTATCAATTTCATCTTGATCAAGTGCACTTTGTTCACATTCTTTAGCTATATCAACACTCTGTTGAGCTTCTAAGTTCCATGGATGGAAAAGATCCAAGTCTGGAATGGTCCAGGCCATCCTATCTTTTGGAGCGAGTCCATTGAATGGGTCTTCTTGGGTATATTTGGCTATCATTGATGCAGATTCAATAGCTTTTTTTAAGCTCTCCTTACTAAGGTCAACACTCGTTGCCTGGCCTTTGTTTTTTCCAAAATATACACAGACATCAAAACTGGTGCCAATGTGGTATTGCAATGTTTCAACCTTAGCTAATCTAACTGCAGTTGAAACGCCAGAACTCTTACCGATCGAAAATTCAAAATCGGTTGCTTTGTTTTGCTTAATTAAGTCAATGATAAGATGTGTGGTTTGCTCTAGAGGATTCATAATGAAGAATTATACTGAGTGATTAAAAAAAATTAAAGCTTCGATGAAGGCTTTATTTATCCTTGGTTGAATCTTTAACTGTATGTTGAACCTCTAGAAGAAGCAGTCTACGATTATCAGTTTTTAAAACCTTGAATTGAAACCCATGAAGATTAATCTCACTGAGTTGCTCTGGCAAATAACTAAAGCCTGAAATAACTAAACCAGCAACTGTATCATAATCATCACTCATGATATTGGATTCAAAAAACTCATTGAATTCACTAAGACTTGTGTTGGCTTGAAGAAGATACCGACCATCCCCATAATCAATGATGTTATCCTCTTCCTTGTCATGTTCGTCTTCTATTTCACCAACAATTTGTTCAATTACATCTTCAAGAGTGACCAATCCAGCAATTTCTCCATACTCATCTAGTACAATTGCCATATGCGATTTATTCTGTTGAAATTCTCTCAGTAAAGCACCCAGTGGTTTACTTTCGGGAACGGATAAAGCATCTCTAAGATACTCTCTATAGTTAAACTCATCGTTTTGTTTTTGAGCTAAATGAGCCAACAAATCTTTTGCTAAAACAACACCCAAAATTGAATCTTGCTCTTCATTATGAATTGGAAAGCGAGAGTGGGATGAGGCTACCATAACTTGAAGCAGATTTTTTGTTGTTGCTTCTGAACTTATCATAATCATCTTTGAACGAGGAACCATAACATCTCGAACCTTAAGACTCTCAACCTGCAATGCACCCTCTATTACTGACCTACTATGTGGATCAATAACAAGGTTTTCCTCAGCATCCTCTAGGGCTTGCATTAATTGTGCTCTTGGTTTTAAAGTTTTAGGAAAAAACTTATCAAATATCTTAGATATAAATGGTCTACTCGGAGGTTTATCTTCGCTCATATAGCTTATAAATGTCTTATTAATTTAATATTTTACCTTGAATTAGGCTTTTTTATTGACTTGCATCGCTTTGCTCTGTGCTGCTCTTTCTTTTCGAACTTTTTTTGGATCAGCCTCAAGAGGTCGATAAATCTCAACTCTGTCTTTTTCTCTAAGAACAGTATCGAGAGTTGCAAATTTAGAAAAAATTCCTACTCTATCCTTAGATAAATCAATTTGCCTGTATTGCTTTAGAATGCCAGATGCATCTATAGCCTCTTTAAGGGTAGAGCCCTCTTTTACCTCAAGACTAATGAGACTTTGTTTTTCAGCTAAAGCATATGCTACTTCAACTATCATAAAAATCACTCATTGCTTGTGCGTCTCTAAAATTCAATTGTCCCTCGTAAATTGCTCGGCCAGTAATTGCACCAATTATTCCATAATGAGCTTTTTTAAGGAGCGCAGCAATGTCATCAAGATTCGTTACACCTCCAGAAGCAATAATTGGGATAGAGGTTTTATTAGCTAGGTTTGCAGTAGCCTCAACATTCACACCTTGCATCATTCCATCTCGAGCTATATCAGTATATACAATTGAGCTGACTCCATATTGTTCATACTTTTTAGCTAGATCTAAAACATTAATATTTGTTTGTTCTGCCCATCCATCTGTTGCAACAAAGCCATTATTTGCATCAAGACCTACGATGATTTTGCTTGGAAACTCTAGACAAAGCTCTTTGACAAAATCTGGATTTTTTACTGCCATAGTGCCAATAATAAGGTAACTAATTCCTGCATCAATGTATGCGTTTGCAGTTTTTAAATCGCGAATTCCACCTCCAATTTGCACTGGGAGCTTTGGAAAAGTTCTTGTGATTTCTTTAATACAATCTTCATTGATCGGCTTGCCTTCAAATGCTCCATTAAGATCAACCAAATGAAGCCTTCTTGCTCCTTCATCAACCCATTTAGCAGCCATCTCAGTAGGATTATTCGAAAACACCGTTGTGTCATCCATGACTCCTTTTCGGAGCCTAACACACTGGCCATCTTTCAAATCAATAGCAGGAATAATAATCATAGAATTGTAATTTATTTGATCACTTCAAACCAAATAAGTAATTATACTCTATGCCTTTTCAGCCATATTAAGTTATGCCCTCATGATTCTTCTAGAGGGGCTGAAGCTCTTCAAGACTCCATCGGGGTTTGATAGAGATTTCATAATTTTGATTGAACTGCCCAGCAAGAAATCGATAATGCCCTGCTAATGCAATCATAGCTCCATTGTCAGTGCAGAAATTAAGAGCTGGATAAAAAACGCTTACCTCATTATCATTACACATCTTGTTTAATAATTCTCGCAGAGACAGGTTTGCACTGACACCTCCAGAAACTACCAAGCATTTATATCCAGTATGTTTGAGTGCTCGATTACATTTGATTGACAACGTCTCAGTTGCAGCAACTTCGAATGCTTTTGCGATATTAGCTTTTTCTTGAGGAAAGTCAAAAAATGTATTTCTTGCAAATGTTTTTAAACCACTAAAACTAAAGTCAAGTCCTGGCCTATCTGTCATTGGCCTTGGGAAAGTAAACCTATCCTTATCTCCTTTTTTTGCAAGATTAGCAAGAGCGGGTCCACCTGGATAACCTAATCCAAGTATTTTAGCAGTCTTATCAAAACCTTCTCCAACCGCATCATCAAGTGACTCTCCAAGAATCTTGTATTCACCTATTCTGGGAACATCAACAAGTAATGTATGACCACCAGATACCAAAAGAGCAACAAATGGAAACTCTGGTTTTTTTTCTTCTAGCAATGGGGCTAAAAGATGTCCCTCCATATGATGAACACCAAGTGCTGGAATACCTAAGCCCCAAGCCAAGCTCTGCGCTATTGAACTTCCAACCAACAATGCACCCGACAATCCTGGTCCAGCTGTGTATGCAACTCCCGTCAGTTCATTTAATTTGACACTGCTCTCTTTCAGAGCTTCTTTGATTAATGGTACAGTCTTTTGAATGTGATCTCTTGATGCTAGCTCGGGTACCACCCCGCCATATTCTGCATGAAGCTTGACTTGAGAAAACAGCTTGTGTGAAATAAGACCATCATTACTACTATAAATTCCGATTCCAGTTTCATCACAAGAAGACTCAATCCCCAGTGTGATTAGATTTTTTTTAACCACCAACCGTCTCACCTAAGTAAACTTTTTTTACTTCTTCATTTGCTAAAATTTCATCCTTTCCACCTTGAGCAATAATCTTTCCAGCACTTAAAACATAAGAATGATTACAGGTATCTAGCATCTCCCTGTAATTATGGTCTGTGATTAGAATGCCTATGCCTTTGTCTCTTAATTGATAAATAATTTCTTGAATATCTCCAACTGAAATTGGATCTATGCCTGCAAATGGCTCATCAAGCAGGATGAACTTTGGATCCATTGCCAGTGCTCTTGCTATTTCTACCCTTCTTCGTTCACCACCAGATAGAGTAATGCCTTTGATATGACGAACATGCTCAACTTTGAATTCAGACAAAAGCTCTTCTAGTCGGCCAGGCCTATCTTTGGCGGTGATTGATTTATTCATTTCTAATACAGCCATGATATTATCCTCAACGCTCAATTTACGAAAAATTGAAGGCTCTTGAGGCAAATAACCAAGCCCAAGATTTGCTCGTTTATGCATTGGCATATGGCCTATACTTTTATTATCTAAATTCACCTCTCCTTGACTTGATCTGACAAGTCCACAGGTAATATAAAAGCATGTTGTCTTTCCAGCACCGTTTGGCCCCAGCAACCCTACAATTTCTCCACCTCTAACAGAAAATGAGACATCATTAACGACCTCACGCCGTGCATACTTTTTATATAGATTTTTTACTTCTAGCTGATGATTTAACATTCAATTTTAATGCCACTTTATTGGAAACTATCTTACCCTAAATGTACTCAATATGCATCGAGCTATAGAGCTCTTTAACCCCATTTCTTGTTAAAACTTTCAGCGCACCTTGATGAGTTATTCCATCAATATGGCCTTGAAACTCTTTATTTAATTCTATCGATCTAATTTCTTGTCCTTTGAGCATATCGTAATCATCCCATTCAGAAATTAGATTTGATAGGCCATTGATTTGAAAATCTTCTGACATGATTAAAATATTATTGATGATTGAGGCAGTAATTTTTTGAAAGTTTGGAAGTTGGCTAATAATTCTAGATAAATCTATCCATGGTATATCGATATCAATTTGATCGACTAAGTGAAAGTTAATACCAACCCCAATCAAGACATACTGTATGCCCTTATAGTGATTATTTTCCATCAAAATACCTGCCAGTTTTTTATCTTCGAAATAAATATCATTTGGCCACTTAATCTTCAAACCATTTAAATCACATTCCTTCTCAATTGATTTAATTATTGCCATACCAACAACCAAGCTAAGTCCATTGAGATTAGCATCAGTAACAAAACTCTTGCGGATTGAAAAAATAATACTACCATCTTTTTGAGAAACCCAATTTCTTCCAAACTGGCCTTTTCCCTTTGTTTGCTCCCTTGAAATACATAGCTGAGGATTAGTTGAGTAAGGAATATTTGCTAAAAAAGAATTTGTACTATCAATTGAATCAAAAAAATGACAGTCTATTTCAGGACCAAGGTATCTCTTCAGAGAAGAATAATAATCCACGTGACTAAGAAAATAATTAATGAAAATAGAACAGCTGCCGAGGCTACATCTTTGGCAAATCTGGAAAGCTCATGATGTTCATTTCCCACTCGATCAACAACTGCCTCAATTGCGGAATTTATCATTTCTACAATCAAAACCAAAAAAATTGGAATAATCAGTAGTACTTTTTCAACCGATGTTTCACCAAGCCAGTAGGCAATTGGCAACAATATAACTGCCAACCATACTTCAAGTCGAAAAGCGTATTCAGATTGATAATATGACTTCAAGCCTTGTGCAGAGTAGACTGAGGCTGACCAAAGTTTTTTAATACCTGTTTGTTTTTGGTTTTCTCTCATTTCACTTGCTTCCTCTTTGAGACTCATTAGATGAGCCACAATAGTTTGTTAAAATATTAAGGTCAATTTTACAATAAAAAAAATTAATGGTTGATTATGAAAGTTGCTCTAGGAGTTGAATATTTTGGAAAGAATTTTCATGGTTGGCAAATCCAAAAATCTGTCCTTAGGACTGTTCAAAGCGAAGTAGAGCTTGCTTTATCTCAAGTTGCAAACCATCAAGTGCGCGTTTTTTGTAGCGGCAGAACTGACTCTGGCGTACATGCTGTTGAACAAGTCATTCATTTTGAGACTAATACAAATCGAACAGATAGAGCGTGGCTTTTTGGCGGCAATGTTAATCTCCCAAAGGATGTCAACTTTAAGTGGGTAAAGGTAGTTAGTGATGACTTTCATGCTAGGTTTAGCACTGTCGCTAGATCATATAAATATAAGATTCATCATAATCCTGTTAGATCATCACTTAAGGCCGATTATTTTCTATGGGAACCAAGGCCTCTTAATGTTGATGATATGAAAGAAGCAGCAGCATTGTTAGTTGGAGAGCATGATTTTTCATGTTTTAGGGGAAGCTTATGTCAAGCAAAATCTCCAATTAAAACAGTTGAATATTTGGAGATTGATTCATTTGAAGATGAGTTAATACTTAACATCAAGGCGAATGCTTTTCTTCATCACATGGTTAGAAACATTGTTGGCACCCTATTGAAAATAGGCAGGGGCGAGAAGGACGTTGAATGGATGTCTTTTATATTAGCTAGCAAGGATCGAAAAAAAGCTGGTCCGACTGCAGAGCCTCAGGGCTTATACTTTATGCAGGCCTTCTATGAGGAGATTTAACTAGGCTCAGGCTCAGCATTTTCAAAGTCAAGATCTTCCTCAGCATCATTTAACTCATCATTCTTATTTTGAAGATCCTCTAACTCTTGCCAAACGAACTTTAATGCGTCAGCTCTCAGATCAAAGAAACGATTTTCACCAAAACGTTTTTTAAAACCTGATCTGAATAATTCAGCTTCTAGCCTCTCCGTTCTTGCAAAAAGAATTTCAACACCAGAGTTTGAGCATGTTTCAACCAGGCCTGATAATACCTGCTCACCACTAGCATCAACCTGAACGATAGAAGCTACATCTACAATCACATACTTCAATTCATCATTATTTCTAGCAATTAAATCTAAAAATTTTGTTTCAAAGTAAGCGGCATTAGCAAAATAAAGAGAGCCACTCCATTTCGCAACTTTAACTGCTGGACTAACCTCAACTGACTCATCAGCAAATCTTGAAGCTATAATTGATCCATGCTCAACAGATAATTCAGAAAAGTTAGGCTCCATAGTCCGGTATAGAAAGAGACCTAGTGACAAAATAACACCGAATGCAATTCCATTTTCTAGATGTGGCGCAAAAATGAGCGTCATTATGAAAGTTAGCAAACCGACAAGCCCATCATGCTTTTCAACCTTCCATGCATGCCTTAAGGGTGAGAAATGAATCAAGTTAACAACGGCCATTAAAATAATAGCAGCTAAAGTGGCTTGTGGTAGATGATATAGTAAAGGTGTCAACCAGATAATCGTCAACCCAACAATAATTGCTGTAACTACTGAGGAAAACCCCGTAATAGCGCCAGCGGTCATATTAACAGCAGAACGAGAAAAAGAACCTGAAACAGGATAACCCTGAAAGAAACTTGACGTTACATTGGATAGTCCTTGGCCAATAAGCTCCTGGTTAACATCTAAACGCTGCTTGGTTGTTGCAGCCATTGATTTAGCAACAGAGATAGCCTCCATAAAACCAATCAAAGATATTGTAATAGCATAGATAAACAAGGTTCCAATAGCATTAAAATCAAAACTTGGTAATTTAAAACTAATTAGACCGTCAATATTAATTGAATTGACTATTGCTCCGCCCATACCTTGATAGTCAATCAAGAATGATGCAGCAGTTGAAAGAACTGCAACAGACAAAATAGCAGGCAACCTTGGAAAAAAACGCTGAAAAATAATAATGCCTAATACTCCTGTAAGGGCCATAGCTAGTGTTGGAAAATGAGTATAGTATATTGCTGCCTCAAAAAGTCTGACGATTGTTTGATAGCTTTGATCAGCATTACAGATGGTATGAAGGCCATTGATATCAACATTCTCAATTCTTTCAATGATAGTCAAAGGCTGGCATGCACTCTCCCAATCAGTATCATTTGAGCTAATTACTCTTATTCCAAAAACTTTAGGAAGTTGAGATGCTCCAATAATAATGGCTGCAGCATTAGTAAATCCTGTTACTACAGGAAGAGATAGGAAGTTAATAACAAAACCTAGTCGAAGAACTCCCAATGAAAATTGAAATACCCCAACTATTAACGCTAATAAAGCTGCATAAACAGCATAACTTGATGGATCAGTTACAATTTCACCAAGTGCTGCAGCGGTTAATAAAGAAACTACAGCAACTGGCCCTGTCGAGAGTTGCCTCGATGATCCCATCATAGAACCAATCAAGACAGGAAGAAATGAGGCATAAAGGCCATACTGAGGACCTAGTCCAGCAAGCTGCGCATATGCCATTGACTGAGGAATTAAAACGAATGCAACAGTTGCTCCTGCAACAATATCAGCTTTGAAAGTTTTTGGCTTACTAAGGTCTTTAATCCATAACAAAAACGGAAATAGTCTTGTTATCCAAATCATGAAATATGTTTCTGAAGTTAAGTTCTAATAACCTGATAAGTGTACCTAACTGGGACGGCTAAACTCAGATTTTTTTACCTTTGATTAGAAATCTTTGTCCCAGTCAACCAAAATTTCTTTATTTTGTGTATCAATTGATATTAAAAATGGTTCGATATACGGAATCCAATGTTCTTTTTTTCCTCGAACTACTAATACATCATTGGCTCCAGTTTCAACAAAGTAATCAACTACTCCAAGATTTTCTTGATTATTATTTATAACTTTAAATCCAATTAACTCATGCCAGTAGTACTTACCTTCTTTAAGCTCAGGAAGCTGATCTTTGTCTATATAAACATCTTTTCCTATAAACTTTTGAGAGTCCTCTCGATTATCTATTCCTTTTATATGTGCAACAATTGTTTTTGATTGCTCACGGCCTTTTATTACATCAATTTCCTGAAAAATGTCTTCAAACTTGATTGACCAGGGTGAATAATTAAGAATATTGGACCGAGGACTGGTATATGAGAACACTTTTACCCAGCCCTGTAAACCAAAAAAGCCATTAATCTTTCCGACTAAAAGCTTTTTATCGTTCAATTGAGGTGCTGATGACACCAAATTACTTTTCTTCAGGATCTTCCGCTGGCTTGCCTTCTGCTGCGGCTTCTTCTGCTGGAGCTTCTGCTGCGGCTTCTTCTGCTGGGTGGTCTTCTGCTGCGGCTTCTTCTGCTGGAGCTTCTGCTGCTGGAGCTTCTGCTGCGGCTGCCTCAGCTGCTTCTTTAGCTTCTAATTCCGCTTTTGTTTTTTCGTCGGCTGCAACCTTTTTAGCTTTTTCATCAGCCTTAGCTGCTTGCTTTGCAAGCTGTTTTTCACGAATAGAAGGGTCTCTATATTCCTTCACAAGCTGTTTTACACGATCTGAAATCTGTGCACCTTGTGAAATCCAATGTGACAATCTGTCTTCTTCAAGTTGAAGCCTGACTTCTTGTCCGCGAGCTACAGGATTAAAGTATCCAATACGCTCAATGTAACCGCTATCTCTTCTCTTTCTAGAGTCAGTTGCTACAATCGAATAAAAAGGGTTTTTCTTGGCTCCACCTCGGGCTAATCTAATCTTAACCATAGGTTTTTTGCTCCTTTCTGATTGTTAAATATTTAAGGCGGGAAATTATATCAGCTTTATATGTCTCGTGCTAATTTAATCGCATCTCCAATGTAGCTCATTGGGGTAAGCTTGCTCAGCTCTTCTTTAGCCTCAAGAGGAATATCTAGAGATGCAATAAAATCATTAAGGATTTTGGCATCAATTGCCTTACCTCTTGTTAACTCTTTTAGCTTTTCATAGGGATTTTCAACACCATAACGTCTCATAACAGTTTGAATTGGCTCTGCCAAGACTTCCCAAGATTTTTCTAAATCCTCTAATAACTTTTCTTTATTAACCTCTAGTTTTTTTATACCCTTAGATATTGAAGTATATGAAATTAGTGAATGAGCACAGCTAACTCCTAAATTTCTCAAGACAGTTGAGTCACTAAGGTCACGCTGCCATCTAGAAATTGGAAGTTTTGTAGCAAAATGATCACCAATTGCAATTGCCAATCCAAGGTTTCCTTCTGCATTTTCAAAATCAATTGGATTAACTTTATGTGGCATTGTTGATGATCCAATTTCTCCCTCAATTGTTTTTTGAGTGAAATAACCTAGTGCAATGTAACCCCAAATATCTCTAGAAAAGTCTATTAATATTGTATTGAATCTACTCAAACAATGAAAGTACTCAGCAACATAATCATGTGACTCTATTTGGGAGCTGTAAGGAGCATAATTTATTCCTAAACTCTCAATAAATTGCATTGAAGTTTTTTGCCAATCTATCTCAGGATAGGCACTCAAATGAGCATTATAATTTCCAACTGCTCCATTAAACTTACCCATAATACGAACTTCTTTAAGCTGACTTATTTGCCTATCAAGACGATAATAAAAGTTTGCCATCTCCTTTCCAAGAGTTGTTGGTGATGCTGTTTGACCGTGTGTTCTCGAGACCATTGGAATGTCTGCATTTTCTTTTGCTAGCTGCTTAAATAAACTTAATAAATCAACCATTTTAGATAGAAGGACCTTCCTGCCATCTTTGAGCATAAGTGCATGAGATAGATTATTGATATCTTCTGATGTACAAGCAAAGTGTATAAATTCGCTTACTTCATGAAGCTCTGGTATAGAAGAAATTTGTTCTTTAAGAAAATACTCAACAGCCTTAACATCATGATTAGTTGTTTTCTCAATTTCCTTAATTGCCTTTGCATCTTCAATGGAAAAACTATCAGCGATGGCAAATAACTTTGCATTTGACTCAGGACTAAATACTGGAACTTCTATAATGAGGGGATTTTTTGATAATGTCTCTAGCCAACTAACCTCTATAAGCAATCTATACTTAATTAGGCCAAATTCACTAAAAATCGGCTTTAATGAACTAGTCTTATCACTGTAACGTCCATCAATGGGTGAAATAGAGGTAAGGTTATCAAATGTCATAATACGAACAATTGCTCTAAAATATTTAAGCCTTCCAATCAAAAAGGATAAAATTATACTCTTTTATTTAATCATCTTATACTCAGTATTGTTATGAAAGAAGCTTATTTAAAGCACCTTGACGAAAGGCAGTTAGAAAATTTGCCCCCTTTGGCACTTGATGCTAAACAAACTAAATCAGTTGTTGATAATTTATTACTAGGAAAAGATGAAGATTTTTATTTAGATCTTCTCACACATAGAGTTCCACCAGGGGTTGATGAAGCCGCATATGTCAAAGCAGGCTTTTTAACAAGCGTTGCAAAGGGTGAGGAGACTTGTAAAGCTATTTCAAAAAAACATGCTACTTTCTTATTAGGGACAATGCTGGGCGGATATAGTATAGCATCTCTAATAGACTTGCTTGATGATGAGGATACAGCTGAATCAGCTTGTGAAGCTCTTTCTCATACCATTTTAATCTATGAGGCTCACCAAAGTATTCTTGAAAAATCAACAAATAATATTTATGCAAAAAAAATAGTTGATTCATGGGCTAGGGCTGAATGGTTTACCTCAAAAGATCCTTTACCAGAAAGTATCAAATGTATTGTCTTTCGTGTTGATGGTGAAACTAATACAGATGATCTTTCTCCAGCTACTGAAGCCTGGTCACGCCCTGATATTCCTCTTCATGCAAAAGCAATGTTGATAAAGAAGATGGATAAACCCCTCGAAAAAATTGCCAAACTTAATGAAAAAGGGCTTCCTCTTGCCTATGTTGGTGATGTAGTTGGAACCGGCTCATCAAGAAAATCTGCTATTAACTCAGTTTTATGGCACATGGGAGAGCCAATTGACTATATTCCAAATAAGAATAGTGGTGGAATAGTCCTTGGTGGAAAAATTGCACCAATATTTTTTAATACTGCTGAAGATTCTGGAGCTCTTCCAATTCAGTGCGATGTTTCTGGACTTGATATGGGAGATGAAATTACAATTTTTCCTTATGAAGGGGTTATTAAAAATTCGACTGGAGAAATTATCTCAAAGTTTGATCTTTCTCCAAGCACTATGCCAGATGAGGTTCGAGCAGGTGGTAGGATTCCACTGATAATTGGTAGAGGACTAACTGATAAAACTCGATCTGAACTTGGCCTTGAGGTTAGCGATGTATTTCTTCGTCCAGTTGATCCTAAGAATAGCTCATTAGGCTTTACATTAGCTCAAAAAATTGTTGGAAAGGCTTGCGGAGTTGTGGGTATTAGACCAGGAACATACTGTGAGCCTAGAATGAGCACTGTAGGGTCGCAAGACACCACCGGAGCTATGACTCGTGATGAGCTGAAAGAGCTCGCATGTTTGGGATTTTCTGCAGATTTAGTGATGCAGAGTTTTTGTCATACAGCAGCGTACCCAAAGCCTATTGATCTTGAATTACAGCACACTCTTCCAGATTTCATGCACTCTCGTGGTGGGGTTTCACTTAAACCAGGAGACGGAATTATTCACTCATGGTTAAATCGAATGCTATTGCCTGACTCTGTTGGCACTGGAGGAGATTCACATACTCGTTTTCCTATAGGAATTAGTTTTCCAGCTGGCTCTGGTCTAGTTGCATTTGGTGCTTCAATTGGCGTATTACCTCTTGATATGCCCGAGTCTGTATTGGTCAGATTTAAAGGTGAAATGCAGCCAGGTATTACCCTAAGAGATCTAGTTAACGCTATACCTTATGTTGCCATTCAAAAAGGGCTACTGACTGTTGATAAATCAAATAAAAAGAATGTATTCTCTGGTCGTGTTTTAGAAATTGAAGGCCTTGGAGATCTAAAAGTTGAGCAGGCATTCGAGCTTGCAGATGCTACCGCTGAACGCTCGGCAAATGGCTGTACAGTTAAGCTCAATAAAGAGCCAATTCAAGAATATCTAAACTCTAATATTACTCTTCTTGGCTCCATGATTGACTCTGGCTATGATGATAAAAAAACTATTGCAAAGAGAATACAAGATATGAAAAAGTGGCTTGATAATCCTGAACTCCTTGAGGCTGATGAAGATTGTGAATATGCAGAAGTTATTGAAATAGATCTTGCAGAAATTAAAGAACCGATATTGGCATGCCCCAATGATCCGGATGATGTGAGGCTTCTTTCATCCGTTGCTAAAACCTCTATTGATGAGGTCTTTATTGGCTCATGCATGACAAATATTGGGCACTTTAGGGCAGCAGCACAGTTACTTAAAGACAAGACTGATCTTAATACCGTCTTGTGGA
Organism: Candidatus Thioglobus sp.; assembly: GCA_028345055.1. GTDB lineage: Bacteria > Pseudomonadota > Gammaproteobacteria > PS1 > Pseudothioglobaceae > Pseudothioglobus. The sequence continues at coordinate 75,240 of JAOMCO010000001.1, forward strand.
TAGTTCCTCCGACAAGAATGGATGAAAAGCAATTAAGGGCTGAGGGAATATATGAAACATTTGAACGTCTTACTGAAAGAACCGAGGTTCCTGGATGTTCACTCTGTATGGGCAACCAAGCTAGAGTTGAAGAAGGAGCATCTGTCGTCTCAACATCTACAAGAAATTTTCCAAATCGACTTGGTGATAACAGTGATGTCTTTTTGGCTTCAGCAGAAGTTGCTGCAATCTCTGCAAAACTAGGGTACATTCCTACTGTCGATGAATACCTATCACTAATGAAAGATATTGAGCCATTATCAGGTGAGATCTATCAATATCTCAACTTCGATCAGATAGATGACTATCAAAAATCCTCTTCAAATGTTCCACTCGAAATGATTCTTCAAAGTTAAAACGTATATGTAAAAAAGCCGCTAAATGCGGCTTTTTATTAAATAAATTGAAGATGTTATTTAATCTTTGCTTCCTTGTACATCACGTGCTTTCTAACTACTGGATCAAATTTTTTCACCTCAACCTTCTCAGGATGAATTCTTTTGTTTTTAGTTGTAGTGTAATAGTGACCTGTGTCAGCTGAAGAAACTAGTTTAATTTTTTCTCTCATAAATTACTCCTTATACCTTTTCACCACGGCCACGGATCTCTTCTAAGACCACATCTATTCCCTTCTTGTCAATTACACGAAGACCTCGAGCTGATAATTTTAGCTTAACAAAACGGTTTTCAGCCTCAACCCAAAAACGGTGAGTATGAAGGTTAGGATAAAAACGACGGCGCGTTTTATTATTAGCATGCGAAACGTTATTTCCACTTAAAGGTCTCTTACCTGTTACTTGACAAACTTTAGACATAACGACTACCTAATGAAATTTCTAAAAAGGGAGAATTATACGCAAAAAAATGCGGTTTTTTTAAATAAATTTTATATACTTTATTGATAAAAACGGTATCATACCAATCTTTTGGAGGGATGGCAGAGCGGTTGAATGCACTGGTCTTGAAAACCAGCAAGGGCTAATACCCTTCCAGGGTTCGAATCCCTGTCCCTCCACCATCCAAGCTCTTTTCCTCAATATTAACTCTTTATTTTTTAATTTAAAGATTTTATGGACATGATTTTGAATTACAAAGCAATACTCTTTGGATCAATTGGAACACTTGTTGAAACTTCTGAGCTACAGCGCAGAGCATTCAATCAGGCCTTTTCTGAAGCTGGACTTGACTGGCATTGGGATACTGATGAATATCAGAAAATGCTCAAAAAGTCTGGCGGGCTTAATAGGATTAATGATTTTGCGATTCATAGTGGAATTGATGTAGATGCGAAACAGCTCCATCTTCGGAAAACTGAAATATTCGATAGCATGATGGCTGAAGAAAAGATTTCACTTCGTCCTGGGGTGGCCAATTTGATTAATCATGCCCTTAATAACGATATTGTTATAGCATTCGTAACAAGCACTTCAGAGGCTAATATTAATGCAATATTTTTTGCATTGAATAATCAAATTAACAGAGATGACTTTAGTTTCATTGGAAATGATAGGATGATTTCTTTTCCCAAACCTAATTCTGAGATTTATCTTAAAGCATTGTCTGAACTTAAGCTGGAAGCAAAAGATTGTATCGCTATAGAGGATACTCAGGTTAGCATGCAGGCTGCATTAGATGCGGATATAAGTTGTGTTGGATTTCCAGGGGCGCTAGCTCAGGATGATGATTTTATTAATGCGCTTATTGTAACTGATGACGTATCTCCAACTAATATTTCAAATTAGTAGCATTAATACAAATAATTATTGATGTAATTTCAGTTGTAATCAATTTACTGACATTCTAGTATTGAGTTTTCTAGAAGCTAATAAAGTGTATTATTTCCAAATATTTATGGAAAAATATTTGAAAAGCTCAAGGAAGATTTAGTGAAATTAGTGACTGCAATTCTAAGGCCTGAAATTCTTGATAAAGTTAGAGAGGCTCTTTGTGATGTTGATATTCCAGGCATGGCAGTGACTGAAGTCAAAGGATTTGGAAAGCAAAAAGGACATAAAGAGTTATATCGTGGAAATGAGTTCACTGTCGAATTTGTTCATAAAGTTAAACTGGAAATTGCTATTTCAAATAAAAATCTGGATTTACTAATTAATACGATTAGTGATGTTGCTTGCTCTGGAAAAAAAGGTGATGGAAAAATCTTTGTAACTGACATTGAAAAAGTAGTTCGAATTCGAACAGGTGAAACCAACCATAACGCAATTTAGGAGCACTGAATGAAAAAACTTACTCTATCGACTTTAATAGCTATATCTACTCTTACTCTAAACTTAAATGCAACTGCAGATGATTCTGTTCTTGCTTATCCATTTAGTGCCGATAGTGGAAAATACTGGCAATACGTTAGTGACCGAGTAATGGGTGGCATTTCAGATGGCCAGGTTACTCTTGAACAGGATGGAGATATTTATTACGCGAGACTTACTGGGAACGTAAGTACTGCAAATAATGGTGGTTTCATTCAGTTACGAGCAGGAGTTTCATTTGCTAACTCTGAAAAAGATGGCAAAAATCTCCAAGGTGTCAGACTCAACGTAAGAGGAAATGGTGAAACATACTATATTCATATCCGAACCGATGAAAGCTGGTCTCCATCTGACTATTATGCTACAACTTTTAAGGCTAATTCAGATTGGCAAATGATTGATCTTCCCTTTAATTCATTCAAACGAAGATGGTCAAAAGACTCAGTTCTGGATCCAAAAAAAATTAGGAGCTTTGGAATTGTTGCTTATGGAAGAGATCATGTTTCTGATATTTCAGTTTCAACACTAGAGTTTTATTACTAGTTGTAAGGAATTCATATGAAGTCAAGATCCAAGGTTGTGGTTATTGGTGGAGGAATTGCAGGCTGCTCAACGCTTTATCATCTCACGCAGGAAGGGTATTCTGATGTTGTTCTTATTGAGCGAAATGACCTAACAAGTGGAACAACTTGGCATTCAGCAGCCCAGGTTACGAATTTTGGAATGAATCAAACCATGATTGGTTTAAAGACTCATTCTATAAATTTATATAAAGAACTGGCAAATGACCCAAATCATCCTATCAACTATAATCATGCTGATGGAGGAATAAGACTTGCAAATACAAAAGAACAAATACAGGGATATCGCCACTTCGCTTCAATGGCCCGAGGAATGGGAGTCAACTTTGAAGTAATTGATGCTGAGGAATGTCAACGACGACATCCATTAATATCAAAAAATAATTTGATTGGTGGATTATGGGATCCACTCGATGGCGATATAGACCCTTACCAGTTATGTCATTCAATGATTAGGAGAGCTAAGGAAGCTGGCGCTAAAGTCTACACAAATACACCAGTAATAGCTTTAGAACAATATAAAGATAGTACCTGGAAGGTAAGCACTGAGATTGGTGAGATTGATTGTGATATCATAGTTAATGCCTGTGGTTATAGGGTCAATGAGGTTGGAGCAATGATGGGAGTTCACCATCCAGTTGCTTCAATGGAACATCAATATTTTTTGACAGAAGATATTCAAGAAATTATTGATGCAGATCACAGAATGCCTCTATTAAGATGCCCAATATCTGATTATTATTGTCGACAAGATAAGAATGGACTTTTGATTGGATTTTATGAACAAAATTGTAAAACTTGGGGAATGGATGGAATTGACCCAAACTTTGTCAATGCTCTTTGTCCAGATGATTTAGAAAGAGTTGTCGATGTCTTAGATGGGGCATTTGCTCGAATGCCAGCACTAATGAATGCTGGAATAAAAAGCATTATTAATGGCCCAATTACTTACACTATTGATGGTGCTCCACTAGTTGGAAAAATTCCTGGTAAAGAAAATGCTTTCTGCATCATTGGCTTAAGAGCAGGGCTTGGTGAGGGTGGCGGCCATGGATGGCTACTTGCTCAACAAATTGTCCATGGAGAAGCATGTTATGACACTTGGTGCCTTGATCCAAGAAGATTTACCTCAAATACTAATGTTGAAATGACATCCTTAAAAGCTATTGAGGACTATCAAAACGAATTTCGCTTTCACTTTCCCCACGAGCAGCGCCCAGCTGCTCGCCGTGCCAAAACTACTTCTCTTACATCAGTAATGGAAAAAGAAAATGCAGAATTTACAGTTATAAATGGATGGGAACGTGTCGAATATATTAAGCCTTCAGAAGACTTCCATCCTTCTCTTTCATTCCACTTTGATGAAGCATTTGAAATTATTGCAAACGAAGTAAAAAATATACAAAATAATGTTGGTCTTACCGAAGTAAATGGCTTTAACCGGTTTGAAATTACTGGTTCAGATGCTAGTAGTTTTGTTAATCGTATGTTCTGTGGAAACATTACCCAGAAGCCAGGCCGTGTTGGATTAGGCTACCTTCTCAATGACTTTGGAATGATCAAAAGTGAAGCTACTATTTCCAATATTCCTGCCTCAGATCGAGGCCCTAAAAGAATGTGGTATGGTTCAGCCGCAGCCTCCGAGTTACACGATATGGATTGGTTAAATCAGCACTTAAAGGATGATGAAGATGTTGTAATCAAAAGCTTAACAAATGAACAAACAATTCTCCTCTTGGCTGGACCCAAATCAAGAGAAGTCCTCTCAAAATGTAGTCGCGAAGATTGGAGTAAGGAGACATTTCCATGGCTGAGTGTAAGAGAATGCTTCATTGGTTTTTCTGCAGCTACAGTAATGTCAGTTAGTTTCTCAGGTGAGCTCGCTTATGAAGTGCATGTCCCAAATGAATCTCTTTATGCAGCATACATTACTCTTAATGAAGCAGGTAAAGAGTTTGGAATGAAGCTCTTTGGATCTAGAGCTGTAGAGTCTATGAGGATGGAGAAAGGATATTTGGCATGGAAGTCTGATTTATTAACTGAATTTGATCCTTTTGAAGCTGGTCTTGAACGTTTTGTGGATCTAAATAAAGATAACTTTATCGGTAAAGAAGCGTTAAAAAGCCGATTAAAAGATGGCCCAAAACAAAAACTTGTTTGTTTAAAAATAGATTGTAAATATGCGCCTGCTTATAGTGGTGCCTCTGTCATAGATAATGATAAAGTTATTGGAGTAATAACCTCTGGGGAATGGGGATACAGAGTGAATCTCAACCTTGCATATGCATATGTGAACGCAGAAAAATCAAAAGAAGGAACACAAATGTATATAGATCTATTGGGAGAAATGCTATTAGTTGAGGTTATTCCATTTTGCTCTTATGATGAAAGCTATAGTAGAATACTCATGTGAGTAATTTTTAAAAATACTATGAATCGTTATAGTAAATTAATGAAAAGAGTCCAAGAGGGAGAATGTATCTTAATTGATGGTGCAACTGGAACAGAGGTTGAGAGAAGGGGTGTACCAAAACTTGATAATGCTTGGAACGGAGGGGGCGCTTTAAGTCATCCAGAAACCGTTAAACAGATTCATAAAGACTATATCCAATCAGGAGCTGAAATCGTTATCAGTAATACTTTTGCTACTACCAAGCATGCTCTCAGAGATGCTAATCAAGAAAATAACTTTGAAGCTTTAAACCGAAGAGGAGTTGAGCTTGCCATTCAAGCTAGAGAGGAGCTTGCTAAGGACAATATTCTAGTTGCTGGAGGAATCTCATATTGGACTTGGACGGGTAATAAGCCAACACTGAAAGAGCTAGAATTATCAGTAACCAAACAAGCACATATTATGAGAGAGGCTGGAGCAGATTTTATTATGCTTGAAATGATGATTGATATCGAACAGATGGTAACTACGTTTGAAGCTGCCAAATCATCAGGTCTTCCAGTCTGGATAGGACTTACCTGTGAGCCAAACCAATCAGATCGGATGTGTTTAAGAGATGGAGATGACCTTGAAGATGTTATTAATCAAATTAAATCCGACTGTCCAGATGTTATTAATATTATGCATACAGAAGTTAAGTTCGTAGGCCGATGCTTAACAATTCTTCAAAATCAATGGAATGGTTTAGTTGGAGTTTATGCTCATTCAGGCCAAACAGTAGATGGGAAATGGACTTTTGAAGATGTGATTTCAGCCAAAGAATATTGTGAATATTCTGCACATTGGAAGAAAAAGGGAGTCAGTTTTATAGGCGGCTGCTGCGGAATTCATACTGAGCATATAAACTTAATACAAAAAGAGCTATTTAGCTAATCTAATTCACCTTAATTGGTAAATCTGGTAACAAATCAATAACATGCCCATATCCATCAGGGCCAAGTCCAGCAACTACGGCGTTAACTGCAGAAGAAATAAACGAAATATGGCGAAACGTCTCACGCAAATGGGGATTTGAAATGTGTAACTCTACCTTATAGCCTGAATATGACTTTAATGCATCATGTATAGCTATTGATGTATGCGTATAGGCTGCAGCATTGATGATAATAACATCAACTTTTTGAATAATTGCGTCTTGAATCCATTCAACAATTTCGCCTTCATAATTAGATTGCATGAAGTCAACTTTATGTCCAGCTTTTGAAGCTTTTTCTATGCAAGTAGTGGCAATACTTTCTAGAGTATCTCTTCCATAAATTTCAGGCTCACGAGTACCTAGAAGATTTATATTTGGTCCATTTATCACATATATATTCATCTATTTGATACTATTTTTTGATTAATTGACTCGATTGCAAGAATGTAACCCTGGTCACCCAGTCCGCTTATTAAGCCAACACCACTATCAGAAGCATTTAATGGCTTTGTATCATCTTGCTTGAAAATATTTTCTATACGAACTTCAACAACTGGTTTACTTTGGTTTGTAATTTTATTTAAAGCTTTACTAAAGGCTTCATAATCTATCGATGATGATTTTGAACTACCAGCTGGATTAATGATAAAGGCATCAAATTTATTAATATCAATAATTAAGGCGCTCAAAAGCTCTGATACATTATCATTTTGACGAAAATCTACGTCAAGATCAAATCTCTCAGAAGTCTCGATGCATTTTTGCTCTATGCTAGATAAAGATAGACCATCATAAGCTATCTCATTCTCGACACTTAAATCTGATAAACCAGGGCCATTAATTATTAATAATTTACTTCTGCTCATTTATAAATTAATTCCATTATTTTATAAAAATCATTTAATATTTATTACAAAAGCTACTGCATAGCGCTTTGGCATATTATATATACCTCATGGTTTGTTGTATATGGACTTGATGTTAGTCTTTTAAATACGTCAAGATTATAACTAAGTTGAAATAGTTAGTTTTTAACAAGAGATTCAATTAATGGTCGATAGTAAGAAAATGATGCACACTTTCTTTCAGGATCTTTCGCTTTTTCGTCCCAATATCTTAAATTTACGCATTGTTCTAAATAATCATTTTTTTCGAATTCACGAATTTCTTTCTCATTCATTGGACCGCCCTGAAGATTAAGAGTATTAATGGAAGCAGGAGAAAGACGCATGAAATATTCTGGTCTAACTGCGCATAGATATCGTTTTGCCTCTACATGCTGACGAATGGGCTCAACGACAGATGCTGGAAAATACTCCTCAAGAAAATTAGCACCTACCTCCTCATGATAGTTGTTCACTCCATTTGACAATGATGATTCAGGGATTTCGTTTTTGTAATGACCTATATCATGAAGAAGGGCTGCCACTATTTGAGTATGATCAGCGCCAGCTTCTTCAGCACATTGAGCCGCTTGAAGCATGTGTTGTGACATCGTGACCTGCTCTCCAAGATATGATTCAGCACCTCTTCTTTCAAAAATGTCTTGAATGAGGTCGACGATGTTTTCTGATGTAATCTTAACCATTAAAACTTCTTTTTTCTAAAGTATTGAGTAGGCTGTAAAGTCCATCGAGGTCTGTATAGGCACCTTGCAGGTGGCGCCTTCCATTTTTTGAAAATTTAGTTCTGGCATGCATAACTCGAGTATTATCAAACAACAGCAAGTCTCCCTCAGAAAGCTTAAATTGAATCTTCAATTCATCTCTCTCAATAACCTCACTCCAGTGACGGTAAGCCATATAAAAAGATCTCATTTTATCTTTTGGCACTTTAATCGTATCTATAGAGCGGTTGTTATATCTGACCTTGATGATTTCATGATTGTCATTTAACTCGATCATAGGGACTCTTGAGCGAAGATCAGTTTTAGAATCAGTAAATCGATAATTAATCCAGTTACTTGTCAATGTTTGAAAGTTCTCTTCGTTTTCATCACGCAGAATCGAGGCCGCTTTGAATCCGTCAACCAAGATGGAATCTCCACCCTCAGTAGAACTCTCAAGACAGTGAAGCAATTGGACGGTTGGGACAGGATCCCTGTATGGATTGTCCGTGTGAGAACCAAGGCCCATATTTGTATAGGCCAGATTGTTTGGGTTGACTTCAGTTCTCACCTCAAACAATGCTCCATAGTTTGTTTCACGAGTGTATCCCATTTTACTGATGACTTTTAGTACTTGACCTTCAATAGTTGGGACATCTGTTATCACAAAGAACCCTAAGTCTCTTAATGAGCTAAGAGCAGATAACTTCGTATCACTCTCATTTATAGAGTCATAGTTAATCAAAGGGATGCCAGTCTCAAAACTATTTTTCTGCCAGAGCTTTTTTATCTTTTCGCTTCTATCTTCGAAGTGGCTTTTTAAATCATAGCAATTAGATCGAAGCCATTCTTGTGAAAAGACTGATAGGTGATTTTCAGGTTGAAATATTACACAAACATTCCCTAATTCATCCTTATAGACTTTTTCTATAGATATATCTGAGGGTAAATCTTTAACGCTAAAAAGTCTTTGCCCATTATCAATGTTTCTTGATTCAGGCATCTGACAGTGGTCCCTAAGCCAGAAGCTGTAAAGGGAGCTATTGCTTCCATCCATCCAATCGATAACCAACTCATTATCAATAATAGAAATTTTTTTGATTAAATCTATTGTATCCACAAAGGCCTTAAATAACCAATCTACATAACATTTTTAAAAATATACTTTCGATTAACTTTGAATTATACAATTTCTATTAATGAAATAAACTTATGTCGCTATTTACAAAAGTTAAGAAGATCGTCCAAGAAAGTTCTTTCTAATTTCAGAAGAAAAAGTAAAATCTGGTACTTCTGAATAACTTAATATAGCAACAATCCTCTCAGAATTATGTGCGACAGGAGCCACTCTGTGAAGTGAGTTTGATCCATTGAAAATTGCAAGCGTTCCTGGATTTTGAGCTAAACTAATTATGTCTTCGTCTTGATTATCTAAAATTGATAATTCTTTTTCACTCACTTCATTGATTGATTCTTTACAATTTGGAACAAATTCAAATTCTCCTCCATTGTCTGGCTTCTGTAACAAGAGTGTTACAACACCATCATTTGGATCATAATGCCATCCCAATTCATCACCACCCTTTTGGCTAGCGACTAAACAGCTTACTAGTGGGTCAGCACACTTAAAAAAATTATCTACTCTTAATATTTTTTTTAGAAATTCTGTAAAAATATCTGATTCATACAACAATCGTAGTTTCGAGTTTGGCGCCAATAAATCATATGCAAAAGTTTTCATTGAAGCCCTAGTTTGAATTGAATTTTCTTGCGCTTTTCTACTTTTTATACCAAAAGGTGATCTCCAACTCTCATTGTAAAAACCTTTCTCTTCATTATCTTTAACCTCAGAAATGACTCCATCAAAAAAAATACTAGTAACAAAATCAGGCAGTAAGCAAAGACCATTTGTATCAATTTGCTTATGGCACAATGATATTAAGGCTTCATAGTGCTTAGATCCTATTGCGCTTATATCGTATTTTTTTAGATTTATAAGGCCTGATAAATTATTAGTCATGGCTTTTTTCTAATCAGTTAAATTGATCTACATAGCAATATTTTTACTTTTAGATTGCTGTCCAAAAAATGAAACCTCTTTAGGGTACTCTGGCAACTCAACACTATAACTTGTACACCTCACAGTTCCAGTTTCTTCTCCTCTGACAACCATTCCAACGAGGTCACTAGGGAGGTGATTGGGTGATAGAGCTACTGCATCCTCAGCCTTATAGGTCACAATAAACAGTGATCTTGAATGTTGTGATAAATTAGGTGCTGAACCGTGCAGTAACTTTGAATGCATGAGGCAAGCCGAGCCAGCCTTTCCAGTGCAGCTTAGAGCTTTATCTTTATTTGATTCCATAACCTTGTCATCAACTGCTCCAGTAAAAACACCGTTCTGCCAATGTGAGTGGAGCGGTCCGTTATGTGTACCCGGAACCACTTCCAAGGGCCCATTATCTAAAGTCACGTCATCTAAAAAGTAAAGAACCGTCATAATGTCCTCATTTGAATGTGGCTCAAAAGGAAAGTCTTGGTGGAACTTTACTTCAGTTCCTGCGCCAGGCAATTTGAGATTTATTTTGTTGCCCAGGTGAGTGATATTTGGACCAAAGATCTCAGTAACCAGATCCAGTGCGTTATTGTCTTTGACAACATCAAGGCATATATCAGAAATCTCTGCAGGAGAGGTAATCCTTCTAACCGCAGGAGTTTCAGGAGAATGTGTGATTGGCTCGAGATCAAATCGAGGCCTACCGTCCATGATTCTGCCAAAAGGCTCTTTATGTTTTTTACTCTCCTCAACCCACTTGGACAGCTCAGAATTCAATGATGCGAGTTGTTCACTAGAAATAGCATCTTCAAAGAACAGGTAGCCATCCCTATGAAACTGTTCAATCAAACCTTTATTGTCTTGCATATTAAGCCTCCAAATCGCATTATGAACCAAACTCAAGAAAAAATAAAGAAAAATTTAATGGTTGATTAGAAAGAATATAAAATTATCGCCATGGAAATGCTATTTGAAAATTTAAACTTTATGCATTGGCTAGTTCTCGGGCTTTCGCTTATCATCCTTGAGCTTTTTTTGTGGACCGTCTTTCTGCTCTGGATTGGGGCATCAGCCATTACAGTCAGTATCTTTTTCTACCTTATGCCAGAGACTGCATGGCCAATACAGCTTCTCATCTTCGTTGCACTCTCTTTAGCTACAACCTTCCTTGCAAAACGATACTACCCGGTCAAAACGGTTGACGATGAACTGCACGAGAAAGCCAAAACCTACATCGGAAAAGAGTGCAAGGTTAGCTCCATTGAGGATGGGGCCGTCAAGGTCCAGATAGGAAGCTCACTCTGGTTCGCGAAAGGCCCAGAACTGAGCGTTGGGCAGACCGTTAAAATAATTGATGTCGAGTCTTCGACCTTCATAGTCGATCCAGTCGACTCTTAACTAAGTTAACTTATCCCGAACTGCGACCTGTAGCTTTCTATATCAGTTAGAATCTTTGAGTCATTGCTCGACCTCAAATAGTCAATGATGTGAGACAGATTGATGATACTCAATACTTTAATTCCAAAAATCTTCTCGACCTCTTGAATAGCAGAGAGCTCTCCCTGCCCTTTTTCTTGACGGTCAAGGGCTACAATAACCCCTTTAGCATTTGCTCCAAAATTATTGATAATATCTTGAGCCTCTCGAATTGCAGTACCCGCTGTAATGACATCATCGATGATCAGAATGTCTCCTTCTAAGGCGTGCCCAACGATGCTTCCACCCTCGCCATGATCTTTTGCCTCTTTGCGATTAAAACTGTAAGGTACGTTCTGGTTGAATCTATCATTTAATGCAATAGAGGTAGCAGATGCTAAAGGAATCCCCTTATAGGCAGGGCCAAACAAAACATCAAACTTGAGGCCACTCGCTTCTATAGTCTGGGCATAGAATTTTCCAAGCTCAGATAGATGGCTACCCTTATTGAAAAGTCCTGCATTAAAAAAATACGGACTCACCCTTCCAGACTTGAGAGTAAACTCGCCAAACTTAAGAACGCCAGTTTCCAAGGTGAAGTCAACAAAATCCTTCTGATACTGTTCCATCAAATATTCCTAAACAATTAAAATGAGAGCAATGAGAATTATAACAATTAATGTCAATGGAATAAGAGCCGCCGAAAGAAAAGGCTTCTTTAATTGGCTCAATAAACAAAATGCTGATGTTGTATGCTTACAAGAAATTAAAGCGCAAGAACATCAACTCGATGAGCGCTTTTATCCAGATGATATGCACACCTTTTATCATCCAGCAGAGCGCAAAGGATACAGTGGTACTGGCTTATACTGCAAATCAAAGCCAGATCTGATTTCTTATAGTCCTTGGGAGGATATGAATGCTGAAGGCAGAATCATGCAGGCTGACTTTGGTGACTTAAGTGTAGTATCTATCTATCTTCCTTCTGGTTCCTCGAAAGAGGAGAGGCAAGCCCTGAAAATTGAGTTTATCTATGATAGATTCTTACCTCATTTAAAGGAGTTACAAAGAGATGGACGAAAATACATACTTTGTGGTGACTGGAATATTGCTCACAAAAAAATAGATCTTAAAAACTGGCGATCGAATCAAAAGAATTCTGGCTTCCTTCCAGAGGAGCGTGCCTGGCTCGATACTCTTTATAACGAGGTCGGCTTTATAGACTCTTTCAGAGAAATTAATCAAGAAGAATTCCAATATACTTGGTGGTCAAACAGGGGCCAGGCTTGGGAGAATAATACGGGTTGGAGATTAGACTACCAGGTTGTCAGCGCTAATCTCGCTGGACTTGCACTCTCATGCGAGATTTATAAAGATGAGCGCTTTTCAGACCACTCTCCATTGATTATCGATTACGAGCTATGAGCCAAGCAAAAAATCTGCGCAAAATTCAAAGCTTTGTTAAACGATCAGGAAGACTCTCTAAAGGACAGTCTTTAGGACTTACTGAGCTTTGGAGGGACTATGGAATTGATATTGACAAGAAAATGCTTGACCTTGAAGGTATCTTTTCTAATCAGAATGATATTACTCTAGAGATAGGCTTTGGAAATGGTGACAGTCTACTTGAAATGGCTATTAAACAACCTAATGTGAATTTTTTAGGCATCGAGGTATATGAAGCTGGAGTGGGAAGACTTGTGAATGAAGCAAGCAAAAAAAATATTGGCAATCTTAGAGTTATCAAAGAGGATGCAGTAGAAGTTATTGAGAACAATATTCCAGACAAAAGTATTTCTTACTGTCAATTATTTTTTCCTGATCCTTGGCACAAAAAGAGACATCATAAGCGTAGAATTATACAAGTGGGTTTTTTAGATTTGCTATCTAGTAAGTTAAAAGTTAATGGAATAGTTCATATTGCAACTGACTGGGAAGACTATGCAGAACATATTTTGGAAACACTCGAGTCTCATAAACACTTTAAAAACTGCTCTGGAGCCCATAGATATTCTGAAAGACCAAAAAATAGACCACTAACAAAATTTGAAAATAGAGGTCAAAAATTAGGTCATGGTGTTTGGGATATCATTTTTACAAAGATAAAGGGAGGTTAAATGTTATTTCCTATATTTGTTGTAGTTACACTTGCTGAAATCTATGTATTGGTTAGCGTTGGACAGGCTATTGGAGGACTCTCTACTGTTTTACTTGTGATCATTACTGCCTTTATAGGGTCAAGCCTATTGAGGTCACAGGGCTGGTCTACAATGGCTAAAGCCCAACAAAGCATAGCTGAGGGTAGAGCGCCTGCAATGGAGATGTTAGAGGGTGTTGTAATAGTAGTTTCCGGAATTTTACTTCTAACGCCAGGCTTTCTGACAGATACCCTTGGTTTATTGGGTCTGATGCCTTGGAGTAGAACCTACTTCATCAACCACTTTCTTGAAAAAAATGCAGAGCGAGTCTTTAAATCAAGAAATTCAGTATTTATTCAAAAGTCAGAATCAACTGAAACAAAAAATAAAAAAGATGAAACCATCGAAGGCGAATTTTGGGAAGATAAATAAACCTAGTATGACCCACAGATAATTTAGTCCATAGCATGCAAAATAAAAGAACTCTCGATTATTGGCTAAATTGGCAAGAAACCTTAATGGAAGAGACCATTGTTTTGGGTCTAGATAGAGTTGAGATCGTCTATGAGCGTCTTTTCCCGAATGGTGTACCATTTGGCGTAATCACTATCGCAGGAACTAATGGTAAAGGCTCCACTGTTTCTTTTTTAGATAGTATTTACAGACAATCTAAATACAAAATTGGTCGCTCAACATCACCTCACCTTATTAAATACAATGAACGTTTTGCTATTAATGGAGTGGAGGCATCTGACGAGACAATTATCAAAGCGTTTGAGCTCATTGAGACTAAAAGAAAAAATATTACCTTAACCTATTTTGAATTTTCAACTCTTGCAGCTCTCATTATATTTGCAGAGGCAGATATTGACCTTGCACTTTTAGAGGTTGGTCTTGGAGGGAGGCTAGACTCTGTCAATGTAGTCGACAGTGATGTAAGCGTTATTACAAATATTGCTATTGATCATACTGATTATCTCGGAGATACAAGAGAGGCCATTGGTAGAGAAAAGGCGGGCATTATGAGAACTTCTAGGCCTTGCATTTGTGGTGATCAAGACCCACCAGACACTCTAATCTCTTATGCTAATGAAATAAATACCCCTATTACTTTCGTTTCCGAAGGCTACCCAGGAGAGATAGGACTTGAGGGTGCTCATCAGAGAATCAATGCAGCAGTTGCAATCAAGGCTGTTGAATGCTTAATGGATAGGTTTCCAGTTTTAGACCAAATGACTACTGATGGCATTAAAAAAGCAAGTATTAAGGGACGCTTTGAAAAGAAATATATTGCTGACAAAACAATCATTTTGGATGTAGCGCACAACCCTGCAGCAGTTGAATCACTGGTTGACACCCTGCGAGAATCACCCATGAATACAGTTGCTATTTTTTCAGCGCTCATTGATAAAAATATTATTGATATGGTGAGCCTTGCATCTGAATCTATCAAACATTGGTATTTAGTCCCCCTTTCATCTGAGAGGGCAATTGAATCCAAAGAACTCAGGAATAAATTTTCCAAACCAAGTGCAACTTCAATTTGTAATGACATGAATGCTGCTATCAAAGCAGCATTGAAGCATAAAGAAATCGAGAGAGTAGTGATTTTTGGCTCTTTTTATACCATTGCCGATGCAACTCTTATTCTTGATGAAATCTAATTACTATTAGGTTTGGTAGATTAAGACAAACCCTAAGAAAGTGTTGTAAAATTGAACCTATCTTTCAGGGAGCTCATGGGCAATTTTTTTAACAATGTTTGGAGTGCTATCAGTTTACTGGCTTGGTCAGATTGGCTTACCCTTATTATTCTCATTATATTTGTTGTTCGTGGCTTCATTCAGGGCCTTGCAAAGGAAGTCATCAGCTTTATTTTCGTTATCATTGCAATAATCATAGCCTGGTTTTATTATGAAACTTTTGCTAAAACGTTTCTAAGTAGCTTGATTAACTCTGATAATCAATCGATCTATGCCCTATCTTTTGGTGGAATATTTCTGAGCATTTGGCTTATAAAAAAGGGCTTATACAGAATTGCTATTGCATCATCAATCAATCAAAACCCCAATGCACTTAATCGGCCTTTTGCAAACCTTGTCATCACTCTGCTGATTGCAGTAATTAGTTATAACTACATAGGAATGATTTCAAATCTTAGCTCATTAGAGTCATTAATTTCAAACGAATCACTTAGAAATTTTGTCTCTTTCATAGTGCTTTTTGCAATTTTAATTATTGCTCTTATTTCGCTATCAAAGCTTCTTAACATAAAGGTTGATTCAGAAAATCCTTCTTTAATGGTTCCAGCTTATGAGCGTATATTAAGATTACTGAGTGCTTTAGATGTTCTGATTAATGCAAGAAATATTGTTGGACTGAAAAATAAGTTTTTTGGCGCAATATTAGGGCTATTTAAAGGAGGCACGTTTGTCTTAATTGCGGTTCTTATTCTTCAGAGCATGTCTTGGATTACGCAAAATCATGCATGGGTTGAGACCACTGGTGCTTTAAGAACATTTCAGGACTGGTCTGTTGACATAAAACCAGTCTTGTCAAAGCACCTACTATTTGTTGAGTTAGAGCCAGGTGATGTTGTTGTAGAGTTTATAGAAAGCGAAATTTTAAAGGACTAAAAAATGTGCGGAATTATTGGAATCTTATCTACGACCAAAAAAGATGTTGGTCTATACATCTATGATGCACTAAACATTATTCAACATCGAGGGCAAGATGCTGCTGGAATAATGACCGCTAATAAAGATCGATTCTATATGCGGAAAGGGAATGGACTTGTTCGAAATGTATTTAGAACGAAGCATATGGAAAAACTTATTGGTGATATGGGCATTGGTCATGTCAGATATCCTACTGCAGGAAGCTCATCAGAAGCTGAAGCTCAACCCTTTTATGTCAATTCTCCTTATGGAATTGCATTTGCACATAATGGAAACCTGACCAATGCAAATACTTTAGCTCAAGAAATCTTTGAGCAGGACCTTCGCCACATTAATACGAATTCAGATTCAGAAATCCTACTTAATATTTTAGCCAGTGAGATCGCTGAAGAACAAAAGCACAGAATTAATGAGAATGATATCTTTAAAGCAGTAACCAAACTTCATAAGAGGGTTAAGGGAGCATATTCAGCCTTAGGAATGATTCCAGGGTATGGAATTTTTGGATTTAGGGACCCTAATGGAATTCGTCCTCTAATACTTGGAGAGAGAACGACTCATGAAGGTACAAAATATATGCTGGCCTCAGAGAGTGTTGCCCTTACCGCTCTTGGATATAAAATCACTCGAGATGTTGAACCAGGAGAAACTATTGCGATAGATCGCAATGGTAAAGTTCACTCACATCAGTGCTCAGAAAACTCTAGACTATCACCCTGTATTTTTGAGTTTGTTTATTTTGCAAGGCCTGACTCTATTATTGATAATATTTCAGTTTACAAATCTCGCTTAAGAATGGGTGAAAAGCTAGCAAATAAAATTAAGTCTGAGTGGCCAGATGAAAAAATAGACGTTGTGATGCCTGTCCCTGATACCTCAAGAACTGCTGCCCTGCAATTAGCAAATGAACTCGATGTGAAGTATCGAGAGGGACTTATTAAAAATCGTTACATTGCAAGAACATTCATCATGCCTGGACAGAAACAAAGAAAAAAATCTGTTCGTCAAAAGTTGAGTACTATTGACCTTGAATTCAAAGACAAAAATGTTCTACTTGTGGACGACTCAATTGTGCGCGGCACGACCAGCAAAGAAATTGTCCAGATGGCAAGGTCCGCGGGAGCAAAGAAGGTCTACTTTGCCTCAGCAGCTCCGCCAGTTAGATTCCCTAACGTTTACGGCATTGATATGGCCAGTAAAAATGAATTCATTGCTCATAAAAAAAATACTGATCAGGTTTGTAAAGCTATAGGATCTGATAAATTAATTTATCAAAACCTTGATGACTTAATTTGGTCAGTAAAGCAAGGAAATCCTGAAATTAATGTCTTTGATTGCTCATGCTTTGATGGAAACTATCTTACCAATGATATTGATAAACCATACCTAGATAACCTAGAGGCAGAGAGATCTGATGACGCAAAAGAGAGTAATATCTCCAATGAAAGCTCTGAATTGATCTACAATGATGCTGATTAGCGAGCAAAATCATGAAAGATAGCAGCTTTAAAACCAAGTCAGTACGTGAAGGTCAACAACCTTCCAATGAACAAGAACACTCGGCTGCAATTTTTTTAACCTCAAGCTATCAGTTTGATAGTGCTGAGCAAGCTGCTGAACGCTTTGATAAAAATCAAGGTAATATCTACTCAAGGTTTACTAATCCAACTGTTAGCGCCTTTCAAAATAAATTAGCTGCGCTAGAGGGAGCAGAGAAATGTCAGGCAACCGCAAGTGGAATGTCTGCGATTTTTGCGACTATTATGACTATTCTAAAACCAGGTGATCATATGGTTGCTTCCCGATGCATGTTTGGAACAACTATTGTTCTTCTCAATAGTATTATTGAAAAATTAGAAATAAAAGTTACTTTTGTAAATTTACCTGACTTAGATGCATGGAAAAAGAGTATTAATGACAATACTAAGCTATTTCTATTAGAGACGCCCTCTAATCCTCTGGGAGAAGTCGTTGAAATTCAGAAATTAGCTACTATTTCAAAAGAAAATAATATTATTCTAGCGGTAGATAATTGCATTATGTCTCCTGCACTTCAAAAACCATTATCATTTGGGGCTGATCTTGTTCTTCACTCAGCTACGAAATATATAGATGGTCAAGGAAGATGTCTCGCTGGTGCAGTTGCTGGAAAAGAATCAATTATTGATGAAATTAGTTCGTTTACTCGAAGCACTGGACCAACCTTAAGTGCCTTCAATGCCTGGATTGTTCTTAAAGGACTTGAAACTCTTAGCCTCAGAATGAATGCGCATAGTGAAAGTGCCCTAGAGCTAGCTTTATGGCTTAAAACTCAAGCCTTTGTAGAAAAAGTACACTATGTTGGACTTGAAAATCATCCACATCATGAGATTGCTAAAAAACAACAAACAGGATTCGGTGGTATTGTCTCATTCGAAGTGAAAGGTGGAAAGAAGAAAGCGTTCAAACTGATAAATAATACAAAGATGATCTCAATAACTGCAAACTTGGGAGATGCTAAAACCACCATTACACATCCATCGACAACTACTCATGTCAGACTTTCTGAGGAAGAAAAAAAGCAGACAAGCATTTCAGAAAACCTCATTCGTATTTCTGTTGGATTAGAAAATATTGAAGATATTATTGGTGATCTAAGACTTTAAGTTGAATTTTAAGCCCAATTCAACTATGTTAAAATTTATCTAAAACTAGATTTGACTTACCCTATGAATCAAAACAGCTATTCTTATGAAGAACTAATCCTATGCGGTAAAGGGAAGTTATTTGGTCCTGGAAATGCACAGCTTCCTCAGCCACCAATGCTTATGCTTGATCGCATAACAAATATTAGTGAAAGTGCTGGAGATTATGGAAAGGGTGGAATAACTGCTGAGCTTGATATTAACAATGACTTATGGTTTTTTGATTGTCACTTTAATGAAGAC
Source organism: Candidatus Thioglobus sp. (assembly GCA_028345055.1). Classification (GTDB taxonomy): domain Bacteria; phylum Pseudomonadota; class Gammaproteobacteria; order PS1; family Pseudothioglobaceae; genus Pseudothioglobus. Next base: position 94,313 of record JAOMCO010000001.1, read on the forward strand.
CCTGTAATGCCTGGATGCCTCGGTGTTGATGCTATGTGGCAATTAGTTGGATTTTATTTGGGCTGGTTAGGTGGGCCCGGAAGAGGACGTGCGCTTGGGTCTGGGCAGGTTAAATTTACAGGTCAAGTTTTGCCTACAAACAAAAAAGTTACCTACAACATTAGCCTTTCAAGAGTAATCGCTAGAAAGCTTTATATGGGTATTGCGGATGCAACAATGGAAGTAGACGGAAAAACTATATATGAAGCTACCAACTTAAAAGTTGGCTTGTTTACTGATACCTCAGCATTCTGATGAATAGAGTAGTTATAACTGGTATGGGAATTGTTAGCAGTTTAGGTACTAATAAACTTGAAGTGCTCGAGTCTCTTAAGTCGGCAAAGTCTGGTATTGAGTTTAGTGAGAAATATCAAGAAATGGGCTTAAGATCAAATGTCCATGGTTCTATTTCAGAAATTGATACGGGTGAGGTCATTGATCGAAAAACTTTAAGATTCATGGCAGATGCAGCAATATATAACGCTATTGCATTAGATGAGGCTATTAAAGAATCTGGTCTAAGTGATGAAATGATTTCTCACGATAGAACAGGTTTAATTATGGGTTCTGGTGGAGCCTCAAATGTAAATGTTATTGAGGCTGCCGATATACTTAAAGAAAAAGGCATAAAACGTGTTGGACCCTATCGTGTTCCGAGAACGATGGGCTCCACTACTTCTGCTTGTCTCTCAACTCTGTTTAAAATAAAAGGTATTAATTATTCAATAAGCTCTGCCTGTTCAACTAGTGCTCACTGCATCGGTAACGCAATGGAGCAGATTCAACTTGGAAAACAGGATGTTGTCTTTGCTGGTGGAGGTGAAGAACTAGATTGGTCAACATCAATGCTATTTGACTCCATGGGAGCGCTTTCCTCAAAATTTAATAAAACACCTGAGAAAGCCTCACGCGCTTTTGATTCTGATAGGGATGGATTTGTAATTTCAGGAGGTGGAGGTGCTCTTGTCCTGGAATCTTTAGATCATGCAAAAGCTCGAGGAGCAACAATTATTGCCGAACTTGTTGGCTATGGAGCGACCTCAGATGGTTACGATATGGTTGCACCGTCTGGTGAAGGAGCCAAAAGATGCATGGAGATAGCTATTGCTGGTGTCAATGGGCAAATAGATTATATCAACGCTCATGGGACATCAACCCCAGTTGGAGATATCAAAGAGCTTGGTGCAATTAAAGAGGTTTTTGGAGATAGCTCAATTCCACTTATTGGCTCAACTAAATCTTTGTCAGGACATGCTCTTGGTGCTGCAGGAGTTAATGAGTCAATCTATTCACTATTAATGCTTAAAAATAACTTTGTGGCTGAATCTATCAATATTGACAATCTAGATGATGAAGCTTCTGGAATGCCTATTGTGAGAGAAACTAAAGATATAGAATTAAACCGAGTACTTTCAAATAGTTTTGGTTTTGGTGGTACTAATGCCTGCCTAGTTTTTGAAAAATTTAATAAATAAACCAATTAAGGTCTAGCATCAATCTCTTTTTTCTCTTTTTCAGATGGCAACATATCTTCTTTGGAAATCCCGAGTGCAAGGATCATAGAACTAGCAACATAGATTGAGGAATATGTTCCAATAATAACTCCAATAATTAAAGCACCAGCAAAACTATTGATCACTTCTCCGCCTAGGTAAAACAGTGCAAAAAGTACAAGCAATGTTGTCAGTGATGTCATCAATGTCCTTGACAATGTCTGGTTAAGAGCTTCATTAACAATAGGTTCAGGCTCTATATGACGAGTTGCTAGAAAATTTTCACGAATCCTATCAAAAACAACGATTGTATCATTTAAAGAATAACCAATAACAGCAAGGATAGCTGCCAAAACAGTCAAATCAAATTCAATCTGAAGAATCGAAAAAACACCTAGCGTAATAATGACATCATGAACTATAGCTGCAATTGACCCTAAGGCAAATCGATATTCAAACCTGAAGGCGACATAAATTAATATTCCTATTAGGGCATATAGCAACGCAAGACCACCATCATTAGTTAATTCTTCACCTACCTTAGGACCCACAAATTCTACTCTTCTTACATCAATTCCCTCACCAAGCATTCTAATAATTGAAGAGCTTAGCTTAGCACTAGATGTCGCTTGAGGCTCAAGCTGAATAAGCACTTCAGTATCTGAACCAAAATATTGTACATTAGCACCATCATATTCAGCAGCAGCAAGCTTTGACCTTATACTTTCAAGATCGGCAGTTTTTTCATAACCCAATTCAATTAAAGTTCCACCTGTAAAGTCGATACCAAACTTTAAGCCTTGTAAGCCTAAAGAAGCTATAGAAACTATCAGTAAAACTGCAGAGAAAATAAGTGCAATCTTACGCTTACCAACAAAATCAATGACTGGAAGATTTAAAGATCTGAGACTCATATAGCTAACTCCTCAACTTTTTTACCACCATAGATTAAATTGATAATTGCTCTAGAGACAATTATTGCAGTAAACATTGATGTAATAATCCCAATGGTTAAGGTTACTGCAAAACCCTTTATTGGCCCGGTACCAAAGCTAAATAATACAATCGAGGCAATAAGAGTTGTAATGTTTGCATCTGCAATTGTTAGCAACGCTTTTTCATAGCCTGATGATATTGCTTTTTGAATATTTTTACTCGTGCGCATCTCCTCTTTAATTCGTTCGAAAATCAATACATTGGCATCAACCGCCATACCTACTGTTAAAACAATCCCTGCTATACCTGGAAGAGTAAGTGTGGCCTGAATCAATGACAAAATAGAAATAATTGTGACTAAGTTAAGGGTTAAGGCTAAATTAGCTACCAAACCAAAAACACGATAGCGCCATGCCATAAAGATTAGTACCAAAGCAAATCCTACAAGCACTGAAATCAGTCCTTTTTGAATATTATCCGCACCAAGACTTGGGCCAATTGTTCGCTCTTCAATAATCTCAACAGGTGCTGATAGAGAGCCTGCTCTTAAAAGAAGAGCCAAATTTGTTGCTTCTCTAGCACTGTCTAGACCCGTTATTTGGAAACGATTAGAAAATGTTCCTTGAATTGTAGCCGCATTAATAATATCTTGAGTCTTACTTCTCTTCTTAAAAGCAACACCATCCTCCATAACTGTTTCAACTTGGTTTTCGATAAAGACCACTGCCATTCTATACCCTAAAAATTCTTTGGTCGTATCGAGCATCGATCGTCCACCTGAACTATCAAGAACAATGCTAACACTAGGCTGATTGTTTTCATCCATACTTGAAGAAGCATCAACTATATTTTCTCCAGTAGTTATAACGTTAGTCTTTAAAAGTAAAGGTCGTCCATCTTTAAACTTATAAATTTTTGATCCTGAGGGAGTTTTTCCTGACTGAATTGCTGTTTGCACATCATTTTTTTCATCAACCATTCTAAATTCAATTGTCGCAACAGCCCCTAGGATTTCTTTTGCTCTTGCAGTATCCTGAACTCCTGGTAATTGAACAACAATTCTTTCAGTTCCTTGCTGTTGAATAATAGGTTCAGCAACACCCAACTCATTCACACGATTTCTGAGTGTAGTAATATTTTGTTTAAGTGCACCTAGTTTTGCTGCAGATTGAGCAGAAGCAGAAATTTCAAGACCTAGTTCAAGTTCTTGCTCACTTCCTTCTGCAATTACTAAATCAGGTAAATCTTTTTTTATGACTTTTTTTGCCTCATTTTTGAGCTCTTCACTTTTAAAACTAACAATTAGTAAGCCATCATCTTTACGGATTTTCTTATAAAGCTTATCTTTACGAAGAGCTGCCCGTAACTCATTGTAATAACGATCTACAGCCATCGTAGTGACTGCTTTCATGTCTACCTCAAGCAGAAAATGAACACCTCCTCTTAGATCAAGCCCTAAAGACATGGCTTTACCACCAAGACCAGAGAGCCATTGAGGTATCGATGGTGCTAAGTTTAAAGCAATAACATAATTTCTAGTGAGTGAATCTTTTAGAAGTACTTTAGAGGATAACTGAGATTGGGAATCATTAAATCTTACTAATATATTTTTGTCTTCTAGTGATACAGATTTGAAGTCAACTTTATTATCTGAGAGTGCATCATTTATTTTATCTAAATCCCTTTTATTGACTTCATAATTACCTGAACCAGAAATCTGAATTGCCAAATCTGAACCATATAGATTTGGCAGGGCATAAAGGCCTAAAATAAATAGAAATAATACAATTAAGGTATTTTTCCAGGCTGCGTAATGGTTCATAACTCGTTATTGCCTTTTATTCAGCTTTATCTAATTGTTTTGGCTTAGCTTTTGACTTAGAGCTTGACTTTGTCATAGGCTTGACACTTCCTTTTGGCATTTTTTGATTGATGCCCTGTTTTTGTACCTTCATAGAAACCCCTGAAGATAATTCTATTTCTGCGAAAGATTCATCTACAGCTGTAATTTTTCCAATAACACCACCATTGGTAACAACCTCATCACCTTTTTTCAATTCTTTTAATAAGTTTTTGTGATCTTTAGCTCTTTTTTGTTGTGGCCTGATTAATAAAAAGTACATCAGCACAAACATTGCAATCAGAAAAATTTCTGGTGGTAGATTCATCTTTCACTCCAAAAAATAATAAAGGGGTTATTTTATCTTAGTTAGGCCGCCCATGTAACTCTGTAGGACTTTTGGAATAGTTATACTTCCATCAACATTTTGATAATTCTCAATAACTGCCACAAGAGTTCTTCCAACTGCCAATCCTGATCCATTTAAGGTATGTAAAAACTCAGATTTATTGGTTTCAGGATTTTTCCAGCGGAGTTGCATCCTTCTGGCCTGGAAAGACTCAAAGCATGAGCAAGATGAGATCTCACGATAAGCATTTTGGCCTGGTAGCCAAACCTCAAGGTCATAAGTCTTAGCTGATGAAAAGCCAAGATCTCCTGTGCATAGGGTAACTTTTCGATAAGGTAGTTCTAACAACTGCAATATACCTTCAGCATCATTTGTTAACTCTTCAAGAACTTTATATGACTCAGAAGGCTTTGAAATTTGAACCAGCTCAACCTTCTCAAACTGGTGTTGACGAATTAGTCCTCGGGTATCTTTTCCATAAGATCCAGCTTCTGATCTAAAACATGGCGTATGTGCAACATATTTAAGGGGTAAGTCAGATTCATCGATTATTGAGTCGCGGACTAAATTGGTTAAAGGAACTTCAGCAGTTGGAATCAAATAAAGAGCTCTTGCCTCACCCTCTTCACCATGGAGATGAGTTTTAAATAAATCTGCTTCAAATTTAGGCAATTGGCCTGTACCCATTAAAGAATCTGAATTCACCAAATAAGGGGCATAAGTTTCTTGGTAATTATTTTTTTCAGTGTGGTGATCCAACATAAACTGAGTTAAAGCGCGCTGAAGCTTTGCTAGTTTTCCAGTCATGACTACAAATCTGGAGCCAGATATTTTGGCTGCTGCTGCAAAATCAATGCCATACATTTCACCCAAATCAACGTGGTCTTTGGGTTCAAAATCAAATTCACTTGGACCTTTTGTTGGCCAGCTTAGGACCTCTTCATTTTCATCTTCAGTACTTCCTTGTGGTACTGAGGGATGAGGAATATTAGGCATCGATAAAGTAATATCACTAATTTTTGACTGGATTTCTTGGAGCTGAATTTTAGCATTATCAAGCTTTTCACCTAGTTCAGATACCTCCTTTAGAAGTTGCTCAATACTCTCTCCATTAGCCTTGGCTTGACCAATTGATTTAGACCTAGTGTTTCGCGAATTTTGTAATTCTTGAGTTTTAACTTGAAGAATTTTTCTTTGGTCTTCAAGTTCATTAAACTCACCAGCATTAAAGGAAAAATTCCGCCTGTTGAGTTGCTCAACAACAAAATCGATATTTCCTCTTAAAAGCTTACTCTCTAGCATGATACTCAGTTAAATTATTATCCATAAATTATACTATGTACTGGTTTGATAGAGTCATTGTTAGCCTTGTATCAAAGTTTCCTGGTTGACTTTCATTTTTAACACCCTAATACTGGTACTTAATTTCTAAATTAACTCTCTGATAATCATCTAATGTAGCAAAAGCACGATTATCATTAGCATTCATATAAGTTCCACTAAAAGAAGCTTGCCACTGATCATTAATATCCCAATCAAGAGTTGCCGAACTAAGATTTAGGTCATTATTAGAGGATATAACGTTTGACAACCCCCACTTCCAGTCAGAGTCTCCAAACTTATCACTGACGCTCGCCATATAGCTCATGTTGTTTTTTTTTGTGCTAACACCAACACCTAAAATTGAAGGTGTTAAATAATCACCGGAAAAATCCAAAAGATACTGAGAATTAATAGATATTAACCACTGTCGATCATCATTCTGAATATCAAATGCCAAATCCCAATCAAGGCGATCTACTTTAACAAATTGTCCTGTTTGATTATGTTGAATATTATTTTTATAGGCAACATCAAACTTAAGCAAATAGTCATTAAAAGCCTTATTGACTCCAAAACCCATAAGTTGATATGGAGTTGCATATACCAGTCCATCAGTAAGATTGATTAAGGCATTATTGGGTACGAGCTGACCCAAATAAAATGCCATATCACTTCCCTCACTACTTATCCCATAGCGCATTCCAAACTCATCATAGGTGTCATTTTTCAAAACAAGAAGCTTACTCTTGGAAATTGTTGGATTGGTATTATAGAAAAAACTTAAATCCCTATTATCAAAATAGCGCGTTGCACTCAAAAACCACTGAGGCAACATGGATGGATCAGTTAATCCGCCAGAGGGATTAACAACATCAAGTGCACCGCCTTCGAGCTCACCCCACCCAATAGTATATTTCCCTATTTTGGTACTCCAGTCATCAAAACTAAACTGTAAAAAGGCCTTTTCGACTTCTAAATCATTTTTTTCAGTTGAATAATTGCTATCACTTGGCCAATATTGAGTCGCTTTAAGCTCAACCTCTCCATAACCTGAATCCGATACAGACCCATTAGTTCCAAGCGTAATCTCCGTTCTTTCTTTAGAAGTACTGTAATCACTTGCAGGGTTAACGCCCCACTTTTGAGTCACCCCAAGGTCTAACCAGAATAATGGCTTATCTGATACAGAGCTATCTTCACCAAAGATATCACTATCATCAGACCACTCATCAAACTCCCCTTCAGATTCATCAAAAACAGTATCATCATCAAAAAATGAGTTCTCTGCATTAACATTCAGTAAGAAGACAAAACCAAATATTACAAAAATAAATTGTCTTAGAAAACTATTAAACATCTAATTGTTTATTGAGCTTGTTTGCGAAGATCTTTAAGATACTTCTCTCTGAAGGCCTGGTCAGTAAGGGCTCTCTGAGTTAAAAAATCCTCCTTGATATCCACACCAAAATTGATAGCTTCGAGCCTCATATTAGTTAGCCTATTACTGACAGTATTAAAAAATGTTAGACTTCTACCCATCCACACATCATTAATTTTTTCAACTTTACCAACCTCAAGCTTTTTGATAGGATTGGAGTTCTTGTCAAACATTTGAACCTTCAAGGTAATAAATCTCTCGGTATCTACCCAGCTCTGAGTTTTTCCATAACTACTTTTACTGAGTCGATGAGGTTTTGGTGACGACTCAACAACCGCAACATCACGACCCCTAAACTTGCCCTGCTCCAATAGTTTATAGGTATAGTCATCAAGCTTTCCAGACTCCTGATCTTCAGTTGTCATTTCAGTACCAAAAATACTAGCAGACTCAGTCTCCTCATCGTCACTGTTTCTGACACTGATTCTCTTCACTTTTCCAAGAGCAGACAAATATAGCCAGGTTTCGTTATCTCTATCACTATCATCATAGCTATAAGAGAGCATACCAATTCCCCTCTCACTTGCTGGCTCAAGAATGATTGCAACACTCTTAGTATCTTTATCATCTATACCGGTATTAATTTGTGCATTCTCAACCAATTTAATGCGAGGCTTTTCAGCACACTTAATCTTGCCATCTTTTTTGCCATATTTACAAGTCGTTAGTTTCATTCTCGTAAACGCAGAGTCTGTTGATTTTCTAGACTCTTCGTCAACTCTTTCCATAATTTCTCTTGCGCTTAGATCAGTTTCAGCTAAGGCATTTAGACTAAACATTGCAACACAGAAAGTTACTAAGAGCAGTTTTAAGTTCAAATCATTTGTTACTGGTTTATTCATTTTGAAACCTCTATAAAGTTTAAATTATCATCAACATCTTTCTGGCCAAATTTTGGCTTAAATATCATTATCAGTGCTGGGAAAAACAACAAGTCACATAGCAGTGCTACAAAAATAGCTAAGGAGCCAAAGCCTCCTATTTTAGCTAATCCTAAATAGTCACTAAAGGTTAGCATAAAAAACCCGCAACCCAATATGAGCGTTGTAAAAGTAACCGCCTGTCCAACCTCTTTTATGGTTTCAACCAGGGCGATTTTCATGTTGTGGTTTTGAGCGAGTGACATTCTGTAATGACTAATAAAGTGAATTGTATCATCGACCGCAATACCAATAATTAAAGGCGCAATCATGAGTGTATCTGTATCAAGCGAAATTCCAAGAAGGCCCATCAGTCCAAACGCTAATGTTGCAGGAATTAGATTCGGCACAATTGACATCACACCTGCCTGAAATGAACCAAGAGTCAGCATCATAAGTAGACTGATGACAACTGCTGCTATCGCCAAACTCTTAAATTGATTCTTACTAATATCATCTGCAAGCCTCATCATTAATGCAAAAGAGCCAGTAATTTGAACCTTGAGTTCTGGATAGATTTCTGTAAGTTTATTAAACTCGTAATTAATATCTTTTTGAATCTCATCAAAAAATTCTTTGTATTCTTCAGAACCAGCATTTCTAAGCTGAACACTGATATGACTTTTACTGAAATCATCACTAACCAAAGCTCTTCGTTCCTCTGGATTCGAACTATTAAAAAGATAAAGGAGTTGAGAGACCGCAATCTGACTATTTGGGATAGTTCTGTACTCTTCTGAACTTTGCATAATCGCATGAGTATCTTTTACAAGGTCAGCCAGAGAATTTGTACGGATAATATAGTCACTATAGCTGTCTTCAATTTTATTCTGAAGTCTGTCCATTGAGCTTAAGACAGCAGGATCCATGATTCCTTCAGAACTGGCTGTATCAACCACAATGACCATGTTTCCAGTTCCCATCATATTGTCATCAACAATATCGTATGCTTGACCAATTGGAACATCATCAGAATAAAGCTCAACTAGGTTTGAGTCTATTTTTACTTGTGTTGCGCCATACAAACACACTATAAATACTCCAAAAAAGACAATGGCAATTAAGTATCGGAAACGCTCTACAAAAGCTGGGATTCTGTCTAGTAATGGCTGTAACCAGTCTGCGCTCACTAACCAAGTAAAACCAATTTTTTTTGATAAACTTAATAAAGGTTTTGTAAAAAAACATAAAAATCTTAATGACTTTAATTTGAGGTTTAAAGCTAGAACCTTTATTCCATTTTTGTTATTTTCTTGATTTCCAGCTTTTTTAGTTTGCATTGGATGCCAATAATTTAATAAGACAGGTAGCAAATAGATTGTGTAAGCAAATGCAAAGAAAACTCCAGCTGCAGAAGATAGGCCAAATTGAACAAACATAGGCATACCTGTTGCTGCCAATGAAGACATGCCAGCCATCGTAGTGATGGTTGTTAAGAGAATAGGTACTCCAGTCTTGCCATAAGCTTTTGATAATGCTTCATCATGCTCCTTGCCATCCCGCCTAAAAAATAAATATGAGCTCATGACATGAACACAATCAGCCACACCAACAGCAATGACAAGCATTACAGTTAACGCAATGAGAGTTGTCGATGCTAAATTAAGCCAGCTCAGACCGCCGATCACAAAAAGAATACTGAGTCCTATTGCAAGTTGAGGCAGAACAACGGCGCTGGCAGAGCGAAACAAAGTCCAAAGCAAAAGGTTTATGATGACTACCATTCCTACCAACAAGAATGCAGCTTGGATCAGAGTGTCCATAGCTAAAGAGATCATTGCAGAGTTGCCAATCGGATAAAAGTTGAAGTGATCAGTCATCTTTGACTGCTCAGTGATTGCTGTTATAGCCTTCATAAACGGAATATAGAGAGCAGCCTCATCAGGCTGGTATTCGATTTTTTGAATCACAGCGCTCTCATCAATACTAGCATCAAAATCATCACTCCAGTCATCATCAGAAAAAAGAGAGAGTTCGTCATCAGACTCTTGAACTACTGGAATAGCACCAAAATCAGTTTTTATTGAGATTGCCCCATAACGGTGATCCTTTGAAAACATAAATAGCTCAAGACTCGGCTGTTCATCAGCCTCAGAACTAATTTCATTTAGCTGATTAATGTCACTTGGAATTATTTTAGGTACTAAACGAGGTGAACTTAAAACATCATCTTCATTTTTCTGAATTCTGATATTTGATAAGGACTGAACTCTCTTAATGTGTGAAAGTGATTCAACAATATCTGGAGTTAAGCCATACTTTTCAAGCCAAACATCGTCACTTATCTGCTCATAATTATCTAGGGTCTGTGTTATCTCTGAGATTAAAGTGAGCGATTTATTTGAGAAGACATCTCCATCTTTTGCTTCATAAACAATGAAAAGACCATCATCACTTCCAAATTGATCACGAAACTCGTCTAAAGCCTCAATTGCTGGATCAGACTCACTAAACCAAACATCAAAGGAAGTGTCAAGGACAAAACGAGAAGCACCATAACCCATGAAAATTGTTGACAATAGGGCGACTAATAGAACTGCTTTTCGATATGGAATAAGCTGCGAGGGCACTTTCGCAAAATACTTATTAAGATAAAGTAATAGATTCTTCATAATTAACTTTGGAAGGCCGGCTTATATTATAACTATTTGTTGCTAAAAAGATTAAATTCAAGAGTTAACTTGATCTATTTTTATGCCAATAAATTAGACCCTGAGCATTAATTTTTACATCAAGACTTAGCCTCTCTTCTACAAAATTTGTATCACTCACACCAATCTCATTGAGTCCCTTAAGAAAATAATTCATCATTTTTCTATAAATGATTGATTCTGCATCATTTTTACCCGCATACTTGATTGCTAAATCACTCACAAAATGGATACTTTCTGTTAAGTCATTTACAATTTTTTTGGTTGGCTTTATAGCTGAAAAATGAGTTAAGCAGACTCGCTGAGGCTTAAACTCCATTATTCGATTAATGCTTTTAATGAGGGCTTCAGGATCGAACTGGACAGGACTAGTACTTGGCAAAATATAGATTTTGCCTCCACAATCAAGATCGCGATAGGAAACTCCAAAGGTGTCACCAGTAAACATTGACTTTGTAGACTTGTCCCATAAACAAAAATGATGTTTAGCATGCCCTGGAGTATCAATAAACCTGAGCTCTCTTCCTTCAAAATCTAAAATAAAGTTATCTTCTGCCTCAATCACTCTATTAGCATCTATCGGAATAATTTCACCATAATATTCTTTAAATTTCTCTTCTCCATAGACTGCCATAGCTCCTTCAATTAGTTTACTTGGATCAATCATGTGACGAGCACCCCTTGGATGGACTATCAAACTTGCATTTTGACATTGCATCATCAGTTCACCAGCACCACCTGCATGATCTAGATGAACATGAGTTGGAATAACATAACACACATCCAAAAAACTGAGGCCTTTCTGGATTAGAGCATTTTCAACAACAGGAACACTATAATTAGTGCCTGTTTCAATAATGGCAACCTTGTTGTTCTGACTCAGAAGATATATTGATGCAAAATCTTTACTATAGTATCCAGAATCTACAACATCAATTCCTATTGCAACATTGATTACTTCTAGTTTATTAATCATAAATTATTTTGAAGATTGAATTTCTTGAAAAATCTTAATTTTACTTGATTAAATTTGGATAAAAAAATACCCCGCCTATGAAAAGGTCGGGGTATTTTGAATAAAAGCCTAGCAATGTCCTACTCTCACATGGGGAGACCCCACACTACCATCGGCGCTAAGTGGTTTCACTTCTGAGTTCGGGATGGGATCAGGTGGGTCACACTTGCTATTATCACTAAGCAAACTGCTTACTTGAACTAGGTCGGAACCCAAATCAAATGAATTAAAAAGTTTTTATACCAAGGAGGCATAACAAATTGGATAAAGTAAAGTTTATAAGGCATATTGCCTGTTGACACAACAACATCTCCAAATATCTTGGGTGTTATATGGTCAAGCCTCACGATCAATTAGTACTAGTTAGCTTCATACATTGCTGCACTTCCACACCTAGCCTATCAACCTCGTAGTCTTCGAGGGATCTTTAGGATTATTAAATAATCAGGGAGACCTAATCTTGGGAGGGGCTTCCCGCTTAGATGCTTTCAGCGGTTATCCTTTCCACACATAGCTACTCGGCAATGCGACTGGCGTCACAACCGAAACACCAGAGGTGTGTCCATTCCGGTCCTCTCGTACTAAGAATAGCTTCCCTCAAGTCTCCAACGCCCACGGTAGATAGGGACCGAACTGTCTCACGACGTTCTAAACCCAGCTCGCGTACCACTTTAAATGGCGAACAGCCATACCCTTGGGACCTGCTTCAGCCCCAGGATGTGATGAGCCGACATCGAGGTGCCAAACACCCCCGTCGATGTGAACTCTTGGGGGGTATCAGCCTGTTATCCCCGGCGTACCTTTTATCCGTTGAGCGATGGTCCTTCCACTCAGAACCACCGGATCACTAAGACCTAGTTTCCTACCTGCTCGACGTGTCAGTCTCGCAGTCAAGCATCCTTTTACCTTTGCGCTCATTGCACGATGTCCGACCGTGCTGAGGATACCTTTGCGCTCCTCCGTTACTCTTTGGGAGGAGACCGCCCCAGTCAAACTACCCACCATGCATTGTTCCCGATCCGGATTACGGACCTAGGTTAGAACCCCAACCATACCAGGGTGGTATTTCAAGGATGGCTCCACTCTAACTAGCGTTAAAGCTTCAAAGCCTCCCACCTATCCTACACAAGTAGGATCAGAGTTCAATGCAAAGCTGTAGTAAAGGTGCACGGGGTCTTTCCGTCTGGCCGCGGGTATACTGCATCTTAACAGCAATTTCAATTTCACTGAGTCTCGGGTGGAGACAGTGTGGCCGTCGTTACTCCATTCGTGCAGGTCGGAACTTACCCGACAAGGAATTTCGCTACCTTAGGACCGTTATAGTTACGGCCGCCGTTTACTTGGGCTTCGATCAAAAGCTTCGCGCAAGCGCTAACCTCATCAATTAACCTTCAAGCACCGGGCAGGAGTCACACCCTATACGTCCACTTACGTGTTTGCAGAGTGCTGTGTTTTTAATAAACAGTCGCAGCCACCTAGTATTTTCAACTCTTTTCTGCTCTATCAGCGAGTGATTTTACATAACAAGAGTACACCTTCTCCCGAAGTTACGGTGTCATTTTGCCTAGTTCCTTCACCCGAGTTCTCTCAAGCGCCTTAGAATTCTCATCTCGTCCACCTGTGTCGGTTTGGGGTACGGTTTCATATAACCTAGAGCTTAGAGGATTTTCCTGGAAGCATGGTATTACTCACTTCTCCCAAAAGAGGGATCGTTATCACGCCTTGAAATAGAGGTTCCCGGATTTTCCTAAGAACCATTTCTACACGCTTGAACAAGGACAACCATCGCCTTGCTGAGCTAACCTTCTCCGTCTTCCCATCGCAGTTATATGAAGTACGGGAATATTAACCCGTTTCCCATCGACTACGCATTTCTGCCTCGCCTTAGGGGCCGACTAACCCTACGCCGATTAACGTTGCGTAGGAAACCTTGGACTTCTGGCGAGGGGGTTTTTCACCCCCTTTATCGTTACTCATGTCAGCATTCGCACTTCTGATACCTCCAGCAAACCTCACAGTTTGCCTTCAACGGCTTACAGAACGCTCTCCTACCATCGCAATAAATTGCGATCCGCAGCTTCGGTATATAGTTTAGCCCCGTTAAATCTTCCGCGCAAACCGACTCGACCAGTGAGCTATTACGCACTCTTTAAAGGAATGGCTGCTTCTAAGCCAACCTCCTGGCTGTCTATGCCTTTTCACATCGTTTCCCACTTAACTATAATTTTGGGACCTTAGCTGACGGTCTGGGTTGTTTCCCTTTCCACTACGGACGTTAGCACCCGCAGTGTGTCTGCCATGCTCATACTTTCTGGTATTCGGAGTTTGCAATGGTTTACTAAGTCTTGACAACCCGCTAGCCATAACAGTGCTCTACCCCCAGAAGTAATACATGACGCTCTACCTAAATAGATTTCGGAGAGAACCAGCTATCTCCGGGTTTGTTTGGCCTTTCACCCCTATCCACAGCTCATCCCCTCATTTTTCAACATAAGTGGGTTCGGGCCTCCAGTTAGTTTTACCTAACCTTCACCCTGGCCATGGATAGATCACCCCGGTTTCGGGTCTACTCCCAGCAACTAAACGCCCATTTAAGACTCGGTTTCCCTACGGCTCCCCTAATGGTTAACCTTGCTACTGAGAAGTAAGTCGCTGACCCATTATACAAAAGGTACGCAGTCACAGAACAAGTCTGCTCCCACTGCTTGTATGCATACGATTTCAGGTTCTATTTCACTCCCCTCCCGGGGTTCTTTTCGCCTTTCCCTCACGGTACTTGTTCACTATCGGTCAGTAGAGAGTATTTAGCCTTGGAGGGTGGTCCCCCCATTTTCAAACAGCGTTTCACGTGCGCCGCCTTACTCGATTTCACAATTAAAAGATTTTCGTATACGGGACTATCACCCTGTGTCGTTGAACTTTCCAGAACATTCTACTAATCAAAAAATTGCTTAAGGGCTGGTCCCCGTTCGCTCGCCGCTACTAAGGGAATCTCGGTTGATTTCTTTTCCTCTAGGTACTTAGATGTTTCAGTTCCCTAGGTTTGCCTCCTTAACCTATGTATTCAGTTAAGGATAATGATCTTATGATCACTGGGTTTTCCCATTCGGAGATCTCCGGGTTAAAGCTTATTATCAGCTAACCGAAGCTTATCGCAGATTATCACGTCCTTCATCGCCTTCTACTGCCAAGGCATCCGTCGTATGCACTTATTCACTTGACCATATAACCCCAAAGTATCTGGGCTAAATGGTTTCGTATTTCACCTTGTGAAGTCACTAGTTATATCTTTCGATACAATCAGTGAATTCTATTTATCAATGATAGAAATTAATCTATCAATGAGAATCCATATTTTTTGAAATTGTTGTGTCAATGCAATACACCTTACGTTGTATTGTATTTAACAAACTTTACTTCATATCCAAATTGTTAAAGAGCTCCATATCTAGTTGAACTAGAAATGGTATAAAAACTTAAATAAAATTTATAACTAAATCTTATTTAAGTTTTCATTTGAGAAAAATGGTGGAGCTAAGCAGGATCGAACTGCTGACCTCCTGGATGCAAACCAGGCGCTCTCCCAGCTGAGCTATAGCCCCAATTAAAACTAATAACCCAGAAAATGGTGGGTCTGGGTGGATTTGAACCACCGACCTCACCCTTATCAGGGGTGCGCTCTAACCAACTGAGCTACAGACCCTTAATATCAAATAAATTGAAATTGGGTTATTGGTCTTTTTCTCTTACTTTAATATTATCAAACAACTTGTGTGAACACTCATGCTTTTCTTAAGGAGGTGATCCAGCCCCACCTTCCGGTAGGGCTACCTTGTTACGACTTTACCCCAGTCATGAATCACACCGTGGTGACCGTCCTCACTAAGTTAGACTAGCCACTTCTGGTGCAACCCACTCCCATGGTATGACGGGCGGTGTGTACAAGACCCGGGAACGTATTCACCGTAGCATTCTGATCTACGATTACTAGCGATTCCGACTTCATGGAGTCGAGTTGCAGACTCCAATCCGGACTACGAAAAGGTTTATGAGATTAGCTACACCTCGCGGCTTCGCGGCTCTTTGTCCTTCCCATTGTAGCACGTGTGTAGCCCTGGTCGTAAGGGCCATGATGACTTGACGTCGTCCCCGCCTTCCTCCGGTTTATCACCGGCAGTCTCCTTATAGTTCCCACCATGATGTGCTGGCAAATAAGGATAGGGGTTGCGCTCGTTACGGGACTTAACCCAACATCTCACGACACGAGCTGACGACAGCCATGCAGCACCTGTCACTGCGTTCCCGAAGGCACCAATCTATTTCTAGAAAGTTCGCAGGATGTCAAGACCAGGTAAGGTTCTTCGCGTTGCATCGAATTAAACCACATGCTCCACCGCTTGTGCGGGTCCCCGTCAATTCCTTTGAGTTTTAACCTTGCGGCCGTACTCCCCAGGCGGATAACTTAACGCGTTAGCTTCGCCACTAAAGGGTAAATCCCCCCAACGGCTAGTTATCATCGTTTACGGCGTGGACTACCAGGGTATCTAATCCTGTTTGCTACCCACGCTTTCGTACCTCAGTGTCAGTATTGGTCCAGAAAGCTGCCTTCGCCATTGATGTTCCTTCTGATATCTACGCATTTCACCGCTACACCAGAAATTCCACTTTCCTCTACCATACTCTAGTTTACCAGTTTCAAATGCAGTTCCCAGGTTAAGCCCGGGGCTTTCACATCTGACTTAATAAACCACCTACGCACGCTTTACGCCCAGTAATTCCGATTAACGCTTGCACCCTCCGTATTACCGCGGCTGCTGGCACGGAGTTAGCCGGTGCTTCTTCTAAAGTTAACGTCAAGGCTAACGGCTATTAACCGTTAACTTTTCTTCACAATTGAAAGTGCTTTACAACCCTCAGGCCTTCTTCACACACGCGGTATTGCTGGATCAGGGTTGCCCCCATTGTCCAATATTCCCCACTGCTGCCTCCCGTAGGAGTTCGGGCCGTGTCTCAGTCCCGATGTGGCTGATCATCCTCTCAGACCAGCTAAAGATCGTAGCCTTGGTAGGCTTTTACCCTACCAACTAGCTAATCTTACGCAGGCTCATCTGATAGCGTGAGGCTCGAAAGTCCCCCACTTTACTACGAATAGATTATGCGGTATTAATCCGAATTTCTCCGGGCTATCCCCCACTATCAGGCAGATTCCTACGCGTTACTCACCCGTCCGCCACTCGACGACTACTAGCAAGCTAGTATCGTTTCCGTTCGACTTGCATGTGTTAAGCATACCGCCAGCGTTCAATCTGAGCCAGGATCAAACTCTTCAGTTCAATCTTTGACTTTTTAGAACACTTGGCATTTTATAACCAATAGTTCAATTTTTTAAAAAGCTTATCTGCTTTTGTTTTTTATGTGCACTGCACAATTTCTTGCACGAGTGCCCACACAAGTTGCTTGATAAATTGTTAAAGAACTACCACTCAAAAAAAGATTGATTTGCGCGGTGAAAGCGGGAAATTATACATGCTCAAATCCCGGCGTCAAGCTATATTGCTATTTTTTCTCAAATAAAGTTTAAAGCACAAAAAACATTGTTTAACTCTGACACAAAATAGTGATTTAAATCAACAATATATAGAGAGAATAAAAGCCAAAAATCTTCGTATTTTTTTTTCTCTCTAGAAGTCTAATTTTACTCTATTTACCAATACAAAAAGAAGAGAAGATTTCACCCAAAAGATTATCAGAAGAAAATTCACCAGTTATTTGACCAAGTTTCATACTTGCTTGTCGAAGATCCTCTGCGACTAACTCACTTGAACCTGCATTTAACTGACTTGAAGCATTATGAATAAACTTAAGAGTTTCATCTATTGCATTAATATGTCTTTTTCTTGCTAAAAAAACGCTCTCGATACTTACATTCAATCCTGCAAACTCAGAAAGAGCCTGTTGAACCAAATCAATACCTTCACCGTTTTTTGCGGAGATTGCTATTTCTGTTAAGTTGTACAATTTTTTTAACAGATGGCTTATGGTCAACAAGATCAATTTTATTTCTAACTAATATTTTTGGTTTATTTTTAACTGAATCAGGCAATATTGTTAAATCAACATCTGAATCACGTGAGTCAAAAACCAGCAAAATAATATCGGCATTATTGATTTCATTATGCGCTCTTCGAATTCCTTCTTGTTCAATAACATTGTCGCTATTATGAAGACCAGCAGTATCAATTATATGAATAGGCATTCCATCAACATAAATAGTTTCTTTCAGGATATCTCTTGTTGTTCCTGCAATATCTGTGACTATTGCACTAGATTGTTTTGTTAAGGTGTTCAGCAAACTAGATTTACCAGCATTGGGTTTACCTGCAATTGCCACATGAATACCATCTCTTAAGATTGTGCCTTGGTTAGCAGTTCTAAGAATATCGGTAAGTGTCTCCTTAAGAATTTGAAGTTTATTTGATACTTCATGGGATTCTAAAAAATCAATTTCTTCATCAGAAAAATCAATAGTGGCCTCTACAAAAACCCTCAATGAAATTAATTCTGAGAGTATTTGATTTATTTTTTCTGAAAACTCTCCAGTCAATGATCTAACCGCACTTAAGGCAGACTCCTCAGAGTTTGATTGAATCAAATCTTGAACAGCCTCAGCTTGAACTAAATCCATTTTTCCATTCAAGAAGGCCCTTTTAGAGAACTCTCCAGGCTCAGCAAGTCGAATATCTAAGGCTATTATTGTCTCTAGAGTCTTCTTTATTACACCTGGACCTCCATGTCCTTGAAATTCAACAACATCCTCACCAGTATAAGAGTTTGGACCTGGAAAAAATATAGCTACACCTTTATCAATAATATTATTATCACTGCAATAAAATGCCCCGTAATATACATATCTTGGTTTTAAATCATTTTTTAGAATCTTTTTAGAAACATTCAGAGCAAGAGGGCCTGAGACCCTAATAATACCAATACCACTTTGCCCCAATGCTGAAGCGAGAGCACAGATTGTATGAACTTTAGGAGTCACTTGAAAAATATTCTTCTAAAAATTGATCAAAACTTATTTTTTTATCAGATTCTATTTCATGTTGCTTTTCAGTTGAGAGTATTTTGAGTTTTTCTAACTCTGAAAAGTAACCATCACTTATTTTGGTATCTTTATATAATTTTTGGTATTTGTGGCTGAACTGATCTGTATATTCAAAAAAACCTTTTTCCTCGATTTTCATTTCATTAAGCATTTGAGCTGATGGTGTTAGGTCTGGATTATTAATCCTAGCTGAGATTTTATTGACCGAAGTCTTATGGCTTTTACTTAAAAGAGCCGAGCAATCATTAATATTACTCAGGATTACTTCACCCCAACTATTTAACTTCAACTCTTTACTATTTTGTTTTAGTTTAATCCCTGGCTCTCTTCCTCTGTGGGCAACTAAATTCGCATTAATATCTATTTCATTAATCTCAGAAGAAGAAATAGCTGGTGAGTCCTCTAATAGGCAATACAACATAAAAGCCTCGAGGAATTCTATCTGTTCTGTATCAATGCCATCCTTCATAAGAGGATTTACATCGAGTGATCTAAGTTCAACATAGCCAACACCAGAATTTAAAAGGGCATTTAAAGGCCTATCATTTCCATTTATTATTGGTTTGGGCCTGACTGAAGAATAATATTCATTTGCAATTTGAAGGATATTGGTATTTAATTGAAGATACTCACCATTTTTTTTAATTCCAATTGCTTCAAAGTCCTCACAATTGCTTTGCATAGCTGCTCTGAGACTATAAATATATTGACGTAAACTATTATAATTGGCCTTGATACCTTTTTTATCCTCCTGGGTGTTTTGATATCCAATATCGCCCATTCTTAAAGAAGTAGCATATGGAAGATACAAAGTATTATCATCAAATTCTTCCAGGTCATGCTCATGATAATCTTGCATAAAAGATTTACAGACCGTAGCTGAAGCACCAAACAAATAAGTAATTATCCAGCCAAATCTCAAAATATTTCGGGTCAGCCCCATATAGTGCTGACTTATAAATCTTGTAGAGTCTAGTTTACTTGTTGGAGCTAAGGTTTTTTGATAGGAGCTCCAAAAATCTAATGAGAATGAATAATTAAAGTGAATTCCAGCGATGGCTTGCATAACGCTTCCATATCGATTAGCAAGGCCACGTCGGTAGACTGTCTTCATTTGTCCGAGATTAGATTCTCCATAATAAGCTATAGGAATATTAGTTTTACCTCTTAAGATGCAGGGCATACTTGCAGGCCAGAAGCGCTCAGTGGGTGGCAAATGATTATTAACATAATGATTTATTTTAGATAACTCACCTATTGCGTTTTTGGCACCTGTAGTTGGTTGGGTAACTATTTCAACTAAGGCTTCACTGAAGTCTGTTGTAATTTTAGGATGAGTCAATGCCGAACCAAAACTTTTTGGATGTGGTGTTTGAGCAATACTCCCATCCTCAGAAACTCGAAGGCCTTCCTTTTCTAATCCAATTAAATTTTCACCTAGGGTATCTTTAAAGGAATCGAGTGAATTAATTTTCTCTTGAAGACTCACTTGCTTATCTCAAAAAATAAAGTACTTATTTTACCTCGGTCTCATGAGAGCGGAGATAATAGAAAGACATCTATAAAATAACATTAATATTGATGCAGCAAAAAAATATGGTTGAAGTGGTAGTTGGAGTAATTCGTAATCTATCTGAAGATATATTCATTACCAAACGTCAGAAAAATCAATTTATGCCTGGCTTTTGGGAGCTTCCTGGAGGTAAAGTAGAAAATAATGAGGATCACTCCTCTGCTCTAATTCGGGAAATATTTGAGGAGACAGGGATTAAGATTGAGAAGTGTAGCCTGATTCAGACTATTCAACAGCAATATCCTGAAAAGATGGTCAATCTATCAGTCTATCTTATTGATCAATACTCTGGAATACCAGTTGGCAAAGAAGGTCAAGAGTTTTCGTGGTGCAGTATAGAAAAGTTTTCAGAGTATAAACTTTTACCAACGATGTTGAAAATTATAAAGCGGATCTCGCTTCCATCTAGCTATTGGATTACTCCCAATAATCATGATTCTAGCTCTATTCTGGAACAATGCAGTCTGCATCTTTCCCAGGGAATTAAGATGATACAACTAAGAAGTAAAGTGAAACTAAATAAAAACTACATAGAAAAATTTAATAGACTGTGTGAATTAAATCAAGCGAAACTTATTCTTAATATGCCCAAAATGGCTTTTGAAGAACCCTGTGATGGATGGCACTTAAACACTAAAGAGTTAATGGCACTCTCATCAAGGGAACTTCCTAGTGAGAAACTTTTTGGAGCTTCAACTCATAATCTGGAGGAAGCAATGCACGCTGAAAAAAACTCACTAGATTATATTAGCCTCTCACCAATTAATGAAACTCTCTCTCACCCAAATACTAAGGCTCTTGGATGGAATAAAGCATCTGAGATTATTAATCAATGCAAAATTCCAATTTATCTACTCGGAGGTATGGATCAATACTCTATGAATCATGCATTAAGTATTGGTGCACAAGGCATTGCAGGTATCAGAGAAATTTAAAGTGGGGATCCAGTAATCTCAAGAAATTTCTCTTGAATATCCTCTTTACTCATTTCTACTAGACCATCAGAACCACCTCTGCAAAGCAGAGTGTCATTTACGAAAATCTGTGGGACTGTTCTAAAACCTGATTTAACAAAAAAATCTCGCGCATCACTATCTTCTTGAATGTTAAGAGTTTCATACTCTATATCTAGATTATCAAGATAGTTCTTAGCCCTAGTGCAGTAAAAACAGGAGTGAGAAGTATATACTTTAATCATATATTTGACTGAACATCACGTATTTGGCCAAAATGATACCAGCATATCAATTTTATATCACTAGTGAAAATATGAAAAATGTTTAAAACATCAACCTCTTAAGAACACCCAGGATGAATCAGTTGAAAGTTCTTTATCAAAACGATAACCTTCATCTGAAAAATCTTTTAAGGCCTCTGGGCTCTCTAGCCTATTTCTTATGATGTAATTAACCATTAATCCTCTGGCTCTTTTTGCATAAATCCCAATAACTTTATAGCTATCTCCTTTTTTTTCTTTGAATACAATATCCAAGATATTAGCATTGAGAGTTTTTTTATCAATCGCTTTAATGTATTCATTAGATGCAAGATTAATAATTAAATCTGGTTCATCATCATTAAGAACACTGCTTATTTCTGACCCCCAGTAGTCATATAGGTCTCCCCCTTTAGCATTGCTGAGTTTTGTTCCCATTTCTAGCCGATAGGGTTGTATCAAATCAAGTGGCCTAACAACTCCATATAGTCCAGAAAGCATCCTAACTTTGCCTTGAGCAAATTCTAAATCTTCACTAGATAATTCAGGTGCATTTATTCCATTATAGACATCGCCTTTAAAGGCAAGGATTGCCTGTTTTGCATTATCAAGTGTAAATGGTAATTTAAACTTTTGGAATCGATCAAAATTCAATGCTGATAATTTTTCACTCAATGACATCAGTTTTGAAATTTGGGATTTACTTTTGTTTTTAAGAATTCCAATTAACTCATCTGAACTGTCTATTTGCCTAGTTTGAGTAAAAAAATCAATATTACACTGAGAAAAATCTTGTGTTTTTGAGGGTGAAATAACAGCTAACATATTAGTAGGAAAATAGAATAATTCTACCTTATAATCCTTATCATAGCAATATATGTCGGTAAATTTGAACTTTAAATAACTACAGAAATAAGGTATTATTACAGGTCCGTCGGAATTCGTTTTAGACTCAATGTTTATGAAGAAGAAGCAATTACATTTGCCAAAAGCGCGTGGGCTCTATGACCCCAGCAATGAAAAGGAAAACTGTGGGGTTGGATTTATCGCCAATCTTAAAAGCAACTCATCGCATCAAATTACGCAAGATGCACTTGAGATGTTAACAAGAATGGATCATCGTGGTGCTTGCGGATGTGAAGCAAATACCGGCGATGGAGCTGGCATTCTTACTGATATACCTCATGAATTTTTCTCATTAGAAATTAAAAAGCTTTTTGGAGCAAGTGTGACACCTGGCAATTATGGTGTTGGTAATATTTTCTTACCCCAAGATCAAAAAGAAAGAGACTATTGCATTTCTTTAGTTGAAAAAATAATTATAGATGAAGGTCAATCTTTAATTGGCTGGAGAGATGTTCCTATTGACTCAAAATTAGCCAATATAGGTGATACAGCTCGTGAGTCTCAACCTGAAATAAAGCAACTAATTATTGAAAATAATAATAATTTGGATCAAGATGCTTTTGAGGCAATCCTCTATGTCATTCGTAAAAATATATCAAAAATAATCCGAACAGATAAATCCATTTCACAGGCTTTGATGTTCTATGTATGCAGTTTGTCTACTAGAGTAATCATCTATAAAGGAATGTTGATGGGATCTCAATTATTAGACTTTTATACTGACCTTGATAATGAGAAATTCAGCACTTATTTAGCAATGGTACACTCACGCTTCTCTACAAATACTTTCCCCTCATGGGACAGAGCTCAGCCATGTAGATTTATGGCACATAACGGTGAAATCAATACTCGCCAAGGTAATTATAATTGGATGAGAGCAAGAGAAGGAGTTCTAGAAAGTGATATTTTTGGTGATAATCTATCCAAAACTCTACCTGTCATTGAAACAGAAGTTTCTGACTCTGGAAGCTTTGATAATGTCCTAGAGTTTTTATTGATGAATGGAAGATCACTTCAAGAAGCTGTATTAATGATGGTTCCAGAAGCTTGGCAAAATGATACAGAAATGAGTTCTGAGAAAAAAGCATTTTATGAATACTTTTCAAATGTTATGGAGCCATGGGATGGACCAGCATCTATTGCATTTACTGATGGACGCTATATTGGAGCTGTTCTTGATAGAAATGGACTCAGACCATCTCGCTATTACATAACTCATGACGATCGAGTAATCATGGCTTCAGAAGTTGGTGTTGTGGATGTTGCAACAAATAATGTAAAAACAAAAGGTAGGCTCAGACCTGGAAAAATGTTTCTTGTTGACTTTAATAAAGGTCAGCTAATTGATGATGATGAGATTAAGAATAGCTTTGCTAAAAAGAATCCTTATGCTGACTGGTTAAATAATCAAAAGATTGTACTTAAAGATCTTAGCTCAAAGTATGACTCCAAAGGTTTCTATCCAGACTCACTGGTCAATCGACTTAAAGCATTTGGTTACAGCACAGAAACTCTTCAATTTATGTTGCTGCCTCTGGTCAGTGAACTTAGAGATCCAGTTGGCTCAATGGGAAACGACTCTGCTCTAGCCTGCTTATCTGATCATTCAAGAATTATATATGACTACTTTAAGCAGCTCTTTGCTCAAGTTACGAACCCTGCGATTGATTCAATTAGAGAAGAAGTCGTTATGTCTTTGAGCTGTTCTATAGGACCTGAGGGTAATTTATTGTCTAACAAAGAGGCAAATGCACATCGATTGGTAGTTGACCATCCTATCTTAACTAATGAAGAAATGACGTCACTTCATCATTGTAACCATAGAGGATGGACAAGCAAGACAATTGATATTACTTATGAGACTAATAGTAATCATAATTTAAATGATATGCTTGACTCTATATGTGAAAAAAGTACGCAAGCAATCGAAGATGGCCATAGCTTAGTTATCTTGTCAGACAGGAATATCAATTCTACTCGAAATGCTGTTAGCTCTCTTCTTGCATCCTCTGCAGTTCATAGACATTTAGTTGCTAATCATAAGCGAACTCAAGTAGGAATCATAGTTGAAACTGGAGAAGCAAGAGAAGTTCATCACTTTTGCCTTTTAACCGGATTTGGTGCAGATGCTGTCAATCCATATCTGGCTTTTGAAGCATTATGGCAGGCTAGAAGAGATAAATTAATTAATTTAACTGATGATGATGCGGTCGTTAAATCATATCGTAAAGCAATTGCCAAAGGCATGTTGAAAGTTATGGCAAAAATGGGTATTTCAACTCTTGCATCATACAAAGGGGCTCAAATTTTTGAAGCAGTTGGTCTTTCAAATGAAGTTATGAATAAGTGCTTTTTTGAAACCGCAAGTCGAATCAGTGGTGTAGGTTTTGATGTAATTCAGCAAGAATCTGAAGCGCAACATAAAAAAGCATTTTTAACAAAATCACTTGATAATCTTGGCCACTACCATTGGAGAAGTGGTGGAGAAAAACATATGTGGGAACCACAGACAATTACTTCTTTGCAGCAAGCTGCTAGAGGCAATGATCGGAATGCATATTGGGAATTTTCTAAAAAATCTAATGAAGAAGGAACCAGAAACTGTACTCTTCGTGGCCTTATGTCGTTCAAAGATGGAAAGTCAATTGATATTGAAAAAGTTGAACCTGCAAAAGAAATAGTTAAAAGATTTGTTACTGGAGCAATGAGTTTTGGATCAATATCTGCTGAATCGCATGAGTCCCTAGCAATAGCAATGAATCGTATTGGTGGCAAGTCTAATACTGGCGAAGGAGGGGAAGACTCTAAACGCTGGACTCCAGATGCTAATGGTGATTCAAGACGAAGTGCCATTAAACAAGTAGCCTCAGGCCGATTTGGAGTTACTATTGATTATCTGAATAATGCTGATGAACTTCAAATTAAAGTTTCTCAAGGAGCTAAACCAGGAGAAGGGGGGGAGCTTCCAGGCGGCAAAGTTGATGAAGGAATTGCAAAAATTCGGTGCTCCACCGCTGGAGTAGGATTGATTAGTCCTCCACCTCATCATGATATTTATTCAATTGAGGACCTTTCTCAACTCATCTTTGATCTTAAAAGATCAAATCCAGATGCTCGTATTAGTGTCAAACTAGTATCGGAAGTTGGTGTCGGTACCGTTGCTGCTGGAGTAACTAAAGCAAAATCTGACCATATCGTTATTGCTGGACATGATGGAGGAACTGGTGCCTCTCCTTTAACCTCTATCAAACACGCTGGACTGCCTTGGGAATTAGGTGTTGCCGAAACTCATCAAACTCTAGTCATGAATGATCTAAGATCAAGAGTAGTAATACAAACTGATGGGCAGCTTAAAACAGGAAGAGATGTTGCAATTGCTGCCTTATTAGGCGCTGAGGAATTTGGTTTTTCTACTGCTCCATTAATAACACTTGGTTGCATTATGATGCGCAAATGTCACTTAAATACCTGCCCAGTTGGTATTGCAACGCAAGACAAGGTACTACGTAAAAAATTTACTGGAAAGCCTGAACATGTTGTTAATTATTTGTTTATGGTTGCTGAAGAATTACGAACTATTATGGCTCAACTAGGTTTTTCTCAATTGACTGACATGGTTGGAAGAGTTGATATGCTGGAGATGAATAAAGCGATAAACCACTGGAAGCAAGATTCTATAGATTTGAGTTCAATATTAACGCCAGCTGAAAACCTATTCAGAGATGCTGGAACTTATCAAAGTATTAAACAAGACCATCAGCTAGAGGAACAGTTAGACCTTGATTTAATTGAAAAGTCTAAAGAAGCCATTGAAAATAATACAATAATTAAATTTAATTCTAACATTTCTAATGTTGATAGAGCAGTTGGAGCGATGTTATCATCACATATTGTAAAATCAAGAAATGGAAATAATCTTAAAGACGGCTCAATTCAGATCAATTTCCAAGGTTCGGCAGGTCAATCTTTTGGAGCTTTCCTTGCTCAAGGTATTACTTTATCTGTAGAAGGAGATGCAAATGATTATGTTGGTAAAGGTCTCTCAGGTGGTCGTGTTATTGTCTATCCACCAAAAGATTCAACTTACTCTCCAGAAAATGAAATTATTGCAGGAAATGTTTGTGGCTATGGCGCAACGGGTGGTGAATTATATCTTTCGGGACAGGTCGCTGAGCGCTTCTGTGTTCGTAACTCTGGGCTAATTGCTATTGTAGAAGGAATTGGCGACCATGGCTGTGAATATATGACAGGTGGAAGAGCTGTGATTTTAGGTGAAGTTGGACGAAATTTTGGTGCAGGTATGAGTGGAGGCATTGCTTACGTTTATGACCAAAGTAAAAAACTAGAGGAAAGAGCAAATTCGGCTATGATTGACTTTGATCCAATGGATAACGAATCACTCTCTGAACTTCATAAATTTACAAAAAAACATTTTCAATATACTGGATCAAAAATTGCTGGTAGAATTTTAGATAACTGGAATGTAGAAGTTAATCATTTTGTAAAAGTAATGCCAAAAGCATTAAAAGAAGTGCTTGCTGCTAAAGATAAAAAACATCTTAAAGCTATTTAAATTGATATTGCATCTATTACATCAGCGCTAACTCCCAACACGCCATTAACGCCGTCTCCAACAATAGGTATAACAGAGATAACTGCTCCAGTTACTCTAATAGGAACAGTAACTACTTTAGTGAATACACAGCTAGATAATAATAAAATCGATAAGCTTAATGCAATTAACCTTTTCATTGGATTCTATCTAAAACAATAAAGTGATATGAGTAAGCATTTGAATCATCTTTTGGATGAGATTCACAGCTCACTTGGTGCCATTTTATATGATCATAATTAGGAAAAAAAACATCTCCCTCAAACTGGCCATCAATCTTTGTTATGTAAAGCCTATTAATTTTTGGGAGAAGCTGATTACATAAACTTGCACCCCCAATAACCATAACCTCCTCATCACCTTTTGTAATCTCCAAAGCACTCTCTATACTCGAAACAACTTCACATCCAGGTATTGAAATTTCTATATTTCGAGTAATCACTATGTTCCTTCGATTTGGAAGTGGCCTTCCTATAGAATCATGAGTCTTTCTTCCCATTAATATTGACTTTCCTGTGGTAAGTTTTTTGAAATAATCCAGGTCTGCTGGGAGATGCCACGGAAGCTGATTATTATTACCAATCAGACGGTTATCATCCATTGCCACTACTATTGATAAGCGCATTAATTCTGCCTGATTGAAGTAAAATATTAGATTATTTTACAATTTTTAATCTCTTAGTGTCACTCATTCTAGCCTCATCTTCGCCATTTAGAAAAGCTATTCTTGATAAGCTAGGACTTGACTTTGAAGTAATTGCCCCTAATATCAATGAATCTAGAAAAGTAAATGAATCACCCATTGATTTGGTGACTCGCTTATCAAAAGAAAAAGCTTTGGCTGTATCTAAATCTCGCTCCGGTCTAATTATCGCCTCTGACCAAGTTGCGACTTTTGATGCTGGAGTTAGCTCTGATGATGTCATCCTAACTAAGCCACAGAATGAGAAAAATGCTTTCAATCAATTAAAGAAAAGTTCTGGAAAAACTGTAAATTTTATATCTGGGTTAGTTTTGATGAATACAAAGACCCTCAATACTCAGATTCATGTCGAACATTTCAAAGTTACATTTAGGACACTAACAGACAATCAAATTTTAAATTACTTATCTAAAGAAGATGTCCTTAACTGTGCCGGTAGCTTCAAATCAGAAAGTTTAGGAATTGCATTATTTAATCAAATGGAAGGTAATGATCCCAATAGTCTTATTGGTCTCCCCACTATTCAATTAATTGATATGCTTGCAAAGGAAGATGTTCACATCCTATGAGCATAGTTTATCCTCAAGAATCTAAGTCAATCTCTTCTGGCTTTAAAAAGAATTATTGGGGCTCTTTATTTGGCCCTTCAGAATCACTTGCGCTATTGGAATTTGCTGAATCTAACGATGGCATTGTTTTATATATTGCAAGAGATATAAAGCATTATGATGAAATCAATAAATCACTGACTTTTTTTAAAAATTCTATTGAAATTCTGAGTTTTGCTAGTTGGGAAGTTTTAGCATTTGATCATTTTTCTCCACATCCTGATATTGTCTCTTCAAGGCTCAATACGCTTGCAAAACTCTCTTCCATAAAATCAGCAATAGTCGTTACTACGATTGAAGCACTTTCTCAAAGAATATGTCCAAAAAACTTTATAGAAAAGTATAGACTTGTCCTTAAAAAGAATCAGAATCTTGAGATTGATTCATTTATTGAAAGCCTTATTAGAATTGGATACCGAAGAGTAACAACTGTGATAGAACAAGGCGAATTTTCATTAAAAGGTTCGTTAATTGATATGTATCCAATGGGTGCAAAAAACCCATACAGAATTGATCTTTTTGATAATGAAATCGAGTCAATTCGTTCATTTGACCCTTCTTCACAAAGGTCAATTAAAGTTATAGAGCAAATTCAACTTTTACCTGCTAGGGAGTTTGCTTCTGATAAAGATAGTATTAATATCTTTAAAGAAAATTATTTATCTGAATTTGGTAATTCTGATGGCTTTATTTTCACAGAAGTTACTGAAGGTCGCTATCCAGGAGGAATAGAATTCTTTTTGCCATTATTTTTTGAAACAACCGATACATTGTTTGACTACATTCCAGATGATTCAGTAATTGTTTATCAGAAAGGGCTTTCTGAGTCAATTGACATCCAAAGTAAGGAATTGTTAGAACGTTTTGAATATTGCCAGAGTTCTCTAGATAGACTTCCTCTTGAGATTAATAAGGTCTTCCTAAATACTAATGATTTTTTTGCTGCCCTTAATAAAAAAAAGCAAATACAAATTCAAAAATCGAAGACACTCAAACGAGAAGGTTTGGACTTTAAATCTTCAATTCTACCTCCAGTTAAAATTGAGTCAGAAGCTAAAAAACCACTGAGCAAATTATTCAGCTTTATTGATAACTTTAATGGTCGTACTTTAATTGTTTGTGAATCAGAAGGTAGGCAAAGCATTCTTAAAGATTTGTTATCTTCCTATGAATTCAATGTAGTTGATTGCATAAACTGGTCAGACTTCCTTAAACAAGACTCAAAACTCAGTATTACTAACTCAAGCTTAAGTGAAGGCGTTATTTTTGATCAAATAGCAATCATTACTGAAAATAATTTATTTGGACAAGATGCGGTAAAGCAGCAGCGGAGACGTCGTGCAAAGCACAAAGATTTTGATGAGGCCATAAAAAGTTTAGTTGAGATTCAATTGGGTGATCCTGTGGTTCATGAACATTATGGAGTAGGTCGTTATCTTGGTCTCATTAGTCGAATCTTTGATGAGAATCAACAAGATTTTCTATCTGTTGAATACGCCAATGGCTCTAAGCTTATGGTTCCGATTACAAGCTTAAACCTTATTTCAAGATATACAGGAGTGAGTCCAGATAATGCCCCTTTGCATAAATTAGGAAGTCAGCAATGGACAAAAGCAAAAAGAAAGGCAGCTGAGTCACTTTATGATGTAGCTGCTGAGCTATTAGAAATTTATGCTAAAAGAGAATCTCAAAAGGGCTTTTCATATCCAAGTCCTAGTGATTCATATATTTCATTTGTATCAAGTTTTGCATTTGAAGAAACTCCAGATCAACTTAAAACTATGGATGATGTTTTATTGGATATGCAATCTGAAAAACCTATGGATCGGCTAGTCTGTGGAGATGTAGGATTCGGTAAGACTGAAATTGCAATGAGAGCTGCTTTTCTAGCAGTTGATTCTGGAAAGCAAGTAGTGATTCTTGTTCCAACGACGCTTCTAGCCAACCAACACTATCAAACATTTACTGATCGATTTTCTAAATTTCCAATTGTTATTAAATCTCTGTCTCGGTTTCAAAATGCAAAAGAGCAGAGTCAAATCAAGTCAGATCTTACACAAGGAAAAATTGATATTATAGTTGGAACGCATAAGCTCATCCAAAGTGGAATCAGCTATCAAAATCTTGGGCTAATCATTATTGATGAGGAGCATCGATTTGGAGTAAAACAAAAAGAGTCATTAAAAAAAATTCGTGGTCAAAGTGATATATTAACAATGACAGCAACTCCTATTCCACGCTCACTAAATATGGCGCTTGGTTCATTGAGAGAGTTATCAATTATTGCCTCACCTCCAGCTAAGAGAATGGCAATACAAACCTTTGTTGATGAATGGGATAACAATACTATTATTGAAGCTTGCGCAAGAGAGCTTCATAGGGGTGGTCAAATTTTTGTTGTCCATAATGATATAGATACTATTGATAATATGGCTGAATCATTGAAAGATCTTTTGCCTAGAACAACAATTAGAATTGCTCATGGTCAAATGCCAAGTAAGGAACTTGAGCAAATCATGACTGATTTTTATCACCAGCGTTTTCAGCTCCTAGTATGTACTACAATTATTGAAACCGGTATTGATATCCCAAGTGCCAATACAATTATTATTAATAATGCACAAAATTTTGGCCTTGCACAGCTTCATCAGCTTCGTGGGAGAGTTGGTCGCTCTCATCACAAAGCTTATGCATATCTTGTGATTAAATCACATCAATCGATTACAGCTAATGCTCGAAAAAGACTTGATGCAATAGCTTCTTTAGAGGAGTTAGGGGCTGGCTTTATGTTAGCTAATCATGATCTTGAAATAAGAGGTGCTGGAGACTTATTAGGTGAAAATCAAAGTGGAAAGATTTCTGAAATAGGCTTTAATCTCTATCATGATTTACTTAGGAGAACAATTCATGCTATAAAAAATAACTATAAACTCAACATAAAAGATGTATCACAAGAAGAAGTAGAAATTAATCCAGGAATAGCTTGCATTATCCCAGAGTCCTATTTACCTGACGTGCATGAACGCTTAATTCTTTACAAAAGAATTTCAAGTGCAGAGAATGAAGATTCATTAAAAGAGCTTAAGGTTGAAATGATTGATCGATTTGGTGCTCTTCCTGAGCCAACAAATAATTTGTTTGAATCCTGCAATCTAAAACACTACTCAAAAGAGATAGGAGTTCTTAAAATTAATATATATGATGATAAGACGGAAATAACCTTAAATGAAAAGAACATTATTGATACTTCAAAAATTATTAATTTAATTCAAACAAAACCCCAACAGTTTCAATTAAAAGATCAGAAAATCTTTGTCATTAAAGAGAATATGGAAGCTGATCAATCTCGTATTAAAAAAATTGGCACTATTCTAAAAACATTAGTTTAGATAAGTCAAATTATTGAAAATGGGAAAATGATTCCAGCTTAAATTATTCTAGAGGTGCGCTCTTTGGAAAAAAATACCGAATAACTGGAACAATAACCAATGCTGCAAAAAATAAAACAGTTAAACATCCAAGAATATCTCCAATCAAGTAGTTTTGTATAAATTGTAATGCATTAATTGATGAAGGATTATCTGAGAAATAGGAGTAAACAAAAAACTTCATTAAAGTATTGTAAAGCGCAGTTAGTATTGCTAAAAAAAGTAGATGTTGGAATACTAGCTTTTCTCCATCAAAAAAATTTGATAATTTAAAAAACTTCATACTAGCAATGGCTAGAAGCGGTGCAAATGTACCTACAAAATGCAGCAGATTTATTCCACTAAATGTTGAATCATGAAACCAAAGTGATGATGCAGTGATTGCAAAAAAAACAGCTGCAAAAACTCTAAAACCAAATAACAAATAACACAAAGAAACTGCCCCAATTGGGAGCCATATCAAGTTTCCATCAATATATGCTTGTCCATTAAGAAAAGTAACAAAAACAATAATAAAAAATGTTAGAAATTGCGGCTGAATAAAAGAGTAAAAATTAGAAAGAGAAGCATTTTTTTGAATCATATTCGGTCGTAATTTTTAAGAGATTCTTGGAGTTTGACTTTAATTTTCTGCTACCTAGAAAAGCACCCAAGTATCACTACAATTCTACTGTAATTATAAAATTTTGGTTAAGTTTTTATAGGAATTAAAAAATTACTGCTGAGGACTCAGCAACATCTCTCTTTTATCAACATTAGATTGAACAGCATTTATAGTCCCATTCGAAGTCAGGAATAATACTGCTCGCTTTATTGTTGAAAGGGAATACTTTGAGAAATAAGGATCATTTTTAATCGAGGTTATTGTTACATTTGCATTAGAACTTATATAAGAGAAAACTGCTTTCTCTACCTCTGAATAATCACTTAAACCAAATTCTTTCTCATACTCATCTAAGGCCTTTCTAAGTTTAAACAACTTACTCAATGCTTTGCTCATAATTTACCTCGAAATATTTAAATTAATTTAATCCTTTGTATTCTAATTAGATTTTCAATCTCAAAAAGAGCCATTATACAAGGATTATAAATGCCAATCAAAAACAATTATTGCAATTTGAATTGCTGCTTGAGGCTAATGTACTCTATAGGCTTAATCCTTGGGCCAAACTGACTGACTACTCTTGAAGAGGCTGCATTTGCAAAGCCAGCAGCCCAAGCAAAGTCTTTATCTTGGCTGAGTGCATGTAAAAATGCACCAGCAAACATATCGCCTGCACCATTTGTGTCTACCGCACTTGCTAGAACCCCATCTGTATGAATTAGATTATAGCCATCAAATACCAATGATCCTCCAGGACCTCTGGTAATCACAAAAGTCTTTGCATGTTTTTTTAATCCTTCTGCTGCAGCCTCAATAGTATGAGTTCCGGTAAAACTTCTTGCCTCATCTCCATTACAAAAAATCAGATCAAGCCCATCATCACCAATGATAGTTTTGATATTATCTGAAAAAACTTCAACTACAAAAGGATCAGATAGGCTCAAAGAAGTCTTAACACCATTTTGTTTTGCAAACTCCATTGCGTCTCTTGCAACTGCTGTTCTTTGATCATCAGTAACAACATATCCTTCAATATATAACCATTCAGAATTAGATAACGCCTTTTCATCAACTTCACGGTAAGTAAGCTCAAGGCTTGCGCCCAAATTTGTATTCATTGTTCTTTCAGCATCTGGCGTTACCATTACAAGGCACTTCCCAGTTACTCCAATAGAAGGATCTACCTGATGAAAATCAACTCCAGATCTATTGAGGTCTTTGATAAAAAAATCACCCACTTCATCATTAGCAACCTTCCCAGAAAAAAAGGCATTAGAGCCAAACATACTTGCTGCGACGACTGAATTGCATGCTGATCCTCCACAGCTCATCTTTACAGGGATTCGCTGAGTCGTTAGAGAGTCTATAAGATATTTTTGCCGATCAGCATCAACTAGAGTCATAAGGCCTTTGCCAATTTCATTTTCCTTAATAAAAGACTCACTGACTATGACTTCTGTATCGACGATAGCAGCACCCATTCCATAAATATTATATTTTTTCATTTTTAAATTTATCTAAATATTAATTTTTTAATGAGGATGGAACTGGAAAGTTTACAGATTCTTTTTTACCATCAACCTCAATAATTTCTTGACCACCCTTTTCCATAAGATAACTCACCACATCTTGAACCAAAATTTCAGGTGCTGAGGCACCTGCTGTTATTCCAACTGAAGAAACATTACTAAGCCATTGGTTATCAATATCATGAGACTCATCAATTAAATAGGCAGGCTTACCTTGATTATCAGCAATTTCCTTTAAACGATTGGAGTTAGAAGAGTTTTTTGAGCCAATTACAATAAGTATTTCTGATAATTTAATTACCTCTTTAACTGAGTCTTGACGATTTTGTGTTGCATAGCAAATATCACTTTTCTTTGGGGACTGAATATTAGGAAATTTATCTTTCAAAGCATCAATCACTTCAGCCGTATCATCTACTGATAGAGTTGTCTGCGTAGTATATGAAATATCCCTTCCTTCTGAAAGATTTAAACTTTTTATATCTTTTACTGATTCAACTAAAGTGATCTTATTCGAATTGGAAGACTGGCCAAGAGTGCCTTCTACCTCAGGGTGTCCTGCATGGCCAATAAGTATTACCTGGTGATTATTTTTTTGACGACGAATAACCTCTTTATGTACCTTCGTAACTAATGGGCAGGTAGCATCATAAATAACTGCTGAGATTTCGTTCGCCTTTTTTCGAACCTCTTGCGAAACACCATGTGCGCTATAGATAATAACACTTCCTTCTGGAACTTGAGCGATTTCATCTACAAAAATAGCGCCTTTATTTTTTAGGCTATTTACTACGTATTTATTATGGACAACCTCATGTCTAACGTAAATGGGAGGGCCATGCTTTTCAATAGCACGCTCAACTATCTCTATGGCCCTGTCTACGCCAGCACAAAAACCCCTAGGATTAGCTAAATATATTTTCAAAATTAATATTTAATATACAAAATCTTATAATCAAGAATGAAGTGCTGATAGCAATTGAAAAATTTTATTTCGTAATTCGGAGCGATGAACAATCATGTCAATAGCTCCCTTTTCCAGCAAAAATTCACTCCTCTGAAATCCTTCTGGTAGTTCCTCTCTTACTGTTTGCTCAACTACCCTTGCTCCTGCAAACCCTATGCGGGCATTTGGTTCAGCAATTTGAATATCACCTAGCATAGCAAGACTTGCAGAAACTCCTCCCATTGTAGGATCTGTTAAGACTGAAATAAATGGGATTTTTTTATCTGACAATAGTTTCACTGCGAGGGAAGTTTTTGACATTTGCATCAAAGAAAATAACCCCTCTTGCATTCGAGCACCTCCACTTGCAGAAAAACATACAAATGGTTGATTGTTTTTAATGGCAGAGTTAGTAGCTCTGAAAAATTTTTCGCCAACAACTGAGCCCATTGATCCTCCCATAAAACTAAAATCAAAGGCTGCAGAAACAATTGGCATCCCCTTTAAAAAACCACTTTTGACAACTAATGCATCTTTTTCTTTAGTAGATTTTTGAGCATCTTGATAACGATCTTTATATTTTTTTTGATCCTTGAATTTTAAAGGATCTGCTGACTGAATATTTGCAGCTATCTCGACTTGATTTTCCATATCAAGAAAGTTCTCTAATCTTCTTCTAGCAGAAATTCTTAGATGATGATTACAGTTTGAACAAACATAAAGAAGACGCTCTAGCTCCTCCTGATAAAGAACTTTATTACATTCAGGACATTTACTCCAAAGACCTTCAGGAATGTTCTTTTTAGCATTTTTGCCAATAGATGGCATTATTTTTTCTAACCAACTCATATACTTTGCCTTAGTTAAGTAATTGCGCTAGAGATTTCTTTAGCTAGATTCCCAACTTTCGTGACCATTTTGTCCTTATCAGATGAGAGCTCCTCAACTATAGAAACAAGAGCACTACCGACAATAACAGCATCAGCATTTTCAGCAACCTGCTTTGCTGTTTGTGCATCTTTAATTCCAAAACCAACGCCAACAGGAATGTTTATGTAATTTCTCATTCTCTCAAGGTGGTAATTGACAGAATCAACATCTAGGTTGCCTGCACCTGTTACCCCTTTAAGAGAAACATAATAAATATAACCACTCGCTATCTTTGAAATATTTTCTAAACGCTCATCTGTGGTTGTTGGAGCAACTAAAAAGATTAAATCAATATTAAATTTATCAAGCTCCTTCTTAAGATCTGAGGCCTCTTCAGGGGGCATATCAACTACCAGAATTCCATCAACTCCAGCCTCATCAGCTTTCATTGCAAAGTCTTTAAAACCATAAACTTCAATTGGATTTGTATAACCCATTAAAACTATGCCAGTGGTCTGATTATGCTCTCGAAACCTTTCAACAATAGCAAATACATCATTTAAGTTAATGCCATCAGCAACTGCTCTTTCATGTGATTTTGCAATAACAGGACCATCCGCCATAGGATCAGAAAATGGCATACCTAATTCAATAATATCTGCACCACTATCTGCCAAAGTAAAAACAAGAGATTCACAACCATCTAAACCTCCATCTCCAGCTGTGATAAATGGTATGAATGCTGTTTGATGAGATTCATCTAGTTTTCTAAAAATGTTAATAATTCGTGACATAGTATTATTTCTAATTAATTAAATTTTAACATAGTGTAACTTACTCTCTATTTAACTGATTTTTTATTTTGAATAGGAGTGGACCGCATCAACCAGGACTTTCATATTCTCAGGATTAACCTCTGGTGTGATCCCATGTCCTAGATTAAAAACATGGCCAGTTGAGCCCTTAAATTGATCTAGAATTTTATAAGCTTCAGTTTTTATAACCTCAGGTGAAGCTAAAAGTACTGATGGATCTAGATTGCCTTGTAATGCAACCTTGCTGCCAACTCTACTCTCTGCCTCTCCAATCTGAACTGTCCAGTCAATTCCAACTGCATCGCAACCAGTTGCTGCGATTTGCTCTAACCAAGCTCCTCCACCTTTTGTAAAAAGTGTTACTGGAATTATTTTGCCATCATAATCTCGCTTTATCCCATCAACAATTTTTGACATATATCTTAGTGAAAAATTTTCATAACTCTCTTTATTTAAAAGCCCGCCCCAAGTATCAAATATCATTACAGAATCTGCCCCAGATTCAATTTGAGAATTTAAATAATCAATGACAGTATCTGCTAAAACATCGAGAAGCTGGTGCATATGTTTTGGATTCTCATACATAAGTCCTTTTACCTTTGAAAAGGCCTTGCTAGAACCTCCTTCCACCATGTAGGTGGCAAGGGTCCATGGACTCCCAGTAAATCCAATAAGAGGGACTCTATCCCTTAGATTTTTTTTGATAACAGAGACTGCTTCACTGACATAAGAGAGTTCTTTGGAGACATCTGGTTTTTTTAATAGCTCGATTTCTTTTAGTGTTTTAAGTGGATGAGTAAACTTTGGACCCTCACCCTCAACAAAATGAAGTCCTAGTCCCATTGCATCTGGAATAGTTAATATATCTGAAAAAAGAATCGCAGCATCTAAATCAAAACGATCAAGTGGCTGTAGGGTTACCTCACAGGCTAGGTCACTTGACTTACAAAGTGTTAAAAAATCACCTGCCTTTTTTCGAGTAGCTCGATATTCAGGCAAATATCTACCAGCCTGCCTCATGACCCAAATAGGGGTTCGCGTTACTTCTCTTTTTAATAGTGCATTAATGTAGTCAAATGCCATTATTGTTATCTCAAAAATAGTTGATTATATCAATTTTAAAGCTTTTCTAAAGTTTGCTTCTGACACAAAAAAAGCCACATTTGTGGCTTTAGTTGCATCTGAATTTATAATTAACGCTTGTATGTGCCGTAACGAGACTTGAACTTTTCAACGCGGCCAGCAGTATCCATAATTTTTTGCTTTCCAGTATAGAAAGGATGGCAGCTTGAACAAACATCAAGATGAATTTCGTCTTTACTTGAAGTAGAGCGCGTCTCAAATGAGTTACCGCAGCTGCACACAACTTTAATAGTTCTGTATGAAGGATGAATATCTGTTTGCATAGCTTTGTATCTTCAAGTTTCTAAAAAAAGGTGAATTATATACTATCTCTCTTCTGGGGTAAATGTTTTAACGCTCAGAGCGTGAAGCTCTCCACTCTTGATTTCTTCCTTAACCAGACCCAAAACGAGCCTTTGTCTTTGAAGCAAAGATAAGCCCTCAAATATAGGTGACACAATCACCGCTGAGCAATTACATCCATCCCCTTCCATATTAACCTCAGAGTGCTCTATTCCTTCTTCTAGTTTTGATTGAACCTCTTCTAATGTCATCTCAAGCTTTTAAAGTAGTAATGTAT
Source organism: Candidatus Thioglobus sp. (assembly GCA_028345055.1). Lineage (GTDB taxonomy): Bacteria > Pseudomonadota > Gammaproteobacteria > PS1 > Pseudothioglobaceae > Pseudothioglobus. The sequence continues at coordinate 132,937 of JAOMCO010000001.1, forward strand.
AAATTATACGCTCTATGCACTAAACATACCTTTAAGGGCAAAGAAAAATAAAATCGACATTATTGCACCAGCTGGCAGAGTTATGAGCCAAGAAAGAAATATTCTATTAACAACTCTTAAGTTAAGTGATGCTACACCTCTTGCAATACCTACTCCAAGAACAGCACCCACAAGCACTTGAGTTGTTGAAACTGGAAGACCAGTATAAGAAGCAAATACAACCGTTGTTGCTGCTGCAAGCTCAGCAGAAAAACCTCTACTTGGAGTTAACTCAGTTATATTTTTACCAATAGTTTTCATAACTCTAAAGCCAAAGGTTGCAAGTCCAAATACGATACCCCCACCACCTACTAGCAATATCCATGAAGGCAATGCACTTTTTGAAACAATTTGTCCTCCAGACTCAACTATACTATAGACCGCAGCTAACGGTCCAATAGCGTTAGCAACATCATTTGACCCATGAGCAAATGCCATTGAACATGCAGTGATCACCATTAGTCCACCAAATAATTTTTCCATATTTGCATAGGAGAACTCATTATCATCTTCAGGATTTGTTTTAATACGCCTAATAATGATTGCAGCGATAATAGCCGCCAATATTCCAACTAAGGTCGCAATCATCATACTTGTAGGTAAATCTTTACCAAGGTGTTTCAACGAATCAACATGTTTTAGACCTTTTAAAAGAGTTACCAAAGAGAGCACGAATCCAACAAAAAAGACATAAAAAGGTAGGTATTTTTTTGCGTTTTCTAAAGGTTTGTCTGTATCAATTACAAGACGTTGAAGACTTTTAAATATAATAATAGCCATTGTTCCTGCAATCAGGGGTGAGACTACCCAACTGGCAATAATGGCATATACTTTATTCCATGAGACAGCCTCTAAGCCGATACCAACTGCTCCAAAACCAACAATTGCTCCAACAATTGAATGTGTCGTAGATACTGGCCAACCGAGTGATGATGCAATTAAAAGCCATGTTGCAGCAGCCAAGAGTGATGCAAGCATTCCATAAACTAATAATTCTGGATTGGATGAAAACGCTCCAGCATCCAAGATACCTTTTCGAACTGTTGCGGTAACCTCACCCCCAGCTAGAACAGCACCAGCAAACTCAAAAATAACTGCAATAATAACTGCCTGCCTAAAAGTTATAGCACCAGAGCCAACTGAAGTGCCCATAGCATTAGCTACGTCATTAGCGCCAATACCCCATGCCATAAAAAGACCAAATCCAATGGCCAACATAATGAGAATTTCACTATTTTGTACAATGATTTCCATAATGCCCCCCCTATTTTGTCAACATTACTTCAAACCGCGATCCTACCTTTTGAGCAGCATCTGCAGTTTCACCAAGCCACTCAATGGCTCGATAATAAAACATTACATCGATGGGGGGTAGTGAAGATTCAAGAAGATAAAGCTTATTTCTTATTATTTCTTGAGCAACATCCGTTTCATGTTCTAATTCATTAACCTTCTTAATCATCTTGTCAACAATTTTGCGTTCTCGAGAACTAAATGCGGTTTCTAAGAGCTCATCTAACTCATTAATGGCTAACAATGCTGCAGCTGAAGTTTTGATGCATAGATTAGATAAATTTATAAAGTCTTCAGCAATTTCTTTTGGTAATGTCATCTTTCGAGACATCATTAATCCTGCAAGATCCTTTGTAATATTAGCGATTGAGTCCTGAATTAGAAGCACATCCAATAGGTCCCTTCTAGAAAAAGGCATCATAAATGTACTGGGAAGATTCATTCTTAATTTTTTCTTCAGGACATCTGCTTTTTGCTCTTTTTTGCCAATTGAAATATGAGATAGTTTAGCTTTTTCCCAATCTTCAGAATTAGCAGCTTTAGCAAACACGCCAAACTCCTTAACGCAAGAGTGCGCTTGTTTCATGTGCTTTTGTAGTGGACTTATTGGTGACTTACCGAACAAACTTGTTATATTGTCTTTTCCTTTCATATCTCTAAACTTCTCCCTAAGGTAATTGGTTAAAAATATTTTAAAAAATCACAAATTTTTTCTGAAATTTAACTCTCAAAAATGCGCATTATAATAAATTTTTTATTTAAAAATAAATTTTTTATTTAAAAAAAATTTAATCATTAATTAAACTAAATTTTATAAAAAAAAAAAAATGAAAAAACTTATTACCACTTGTTTTATGAAATAAAAATTTGTAAAAACAGTTGAATTTTTTTCAACTAGTATATTCTACTTATCAAAGGAATATGATGATAGTGATGATAATAATCTGTTCTGTATTTCCTCAAAACAAAGCTCAAATGCACCATAGTCTTTTCCATCAGGATCATTAAAGCCCAAATGAATGATAGGAGTATTTCCAGGGAAGACTGGACAGGTTTGACTTGCATTCTCACAGACCGTAATCACTAAATCAAATGGGATATGCATAACAGTATCTATTGCCTTGGAGTGATATTCATCTTTCCAAATATGCTTTGATTGAAGAATCTTTTTTGCATTTGGATTTACTCTTCCACTCACTGCCACTCCACTCGAATATGCCTTTATTTTTCCTTCAAACTCACTATTGATTAATGCTTCTGCAATAATACTCCGACAACTATTTCCAGTACAGAGGACTAAAACTTTTTTAATCATTTTAAAAACCTAAGTGTCTGATTTAAAAACTCTTAAAAAAACCATGGAAGCAAATACAGCACCAAGAATAGTAGCAACAATATAAATCCATAAGTGCTCAAGATTTCCACTCACAATTGCAGGGCCGATACTCCTTGCTGGATTCATACTTGCCCCTGTTATTGGGCCTGCAAACATTGATTCAAGGCCGACTGTTAGTCCAATTGCCAAACCAGCAAAATCTTTCGTAGCTTTACCATGAACAGCTGATGAACAAATGACAATCATCAAGATAAAGGTCAAAATAAATTCAAAGCCAAAAGATTGTGACACAGAGCCACTAGGAATAGTTGCGCCTAAATAGCTCACTTCAGATACATTGGTAAAATTTTCAGACAAGAGATAAAAAAGACATAAACTTGCTAAAACTGCTCCAATTATTTGTGCAGTGATGTAGGGGACTACATTTTTTCTATTAAACTCACCCATCGACCAAAATGCTATAGTCACTGCAGGATTGAAGTGGGCTCCAGAAACATGAGCAAAACTGTAAATCAACGCAACAATTACAAAACCAAAGGTGAGCGCTATGCCAACGTGTCCTATTGCCTGAGCGATATCATTAATCATGATAGCTCCAGTTCCTGCAAATACAAGAATAAAAGTCCCAAGTAACTCAGCAGTTAGTTTTTTATACATTAAATTTTTGAATCATTTGATAAAATTAGATAGCTAAGTATTATAAAGTTGAAATATTACAGGCGCATTACAAAAACTTTTTAATTTAGCCTTTAAAAGTCACAAAGGGTAACATTATATAAAATAAATAAATTAACTTAATTATTATTTCTTTCAAAAGCGACTTTAGTCAATTATTAAGATGAATACTGCAATTATTTTAGCTGCTGGTCAAGGCACAAGAATGAAGTCTCAAACTTCTAAAGTACTTCATAAAGTTGGCAATAAGTATCTACTTCAGCACGTTATTGACGCCTCTCATAATCACGTAGAAACATTAAATGTTATTATTGGTGACAACTCTCAGTCAGTTAAAGCAGCAGTAAAAGATAGTAAAATTAATTGGGTACTTCAAAAAAAACAACTCGGGACTGGCCATGCTGTTCAGCAAGCTATACCTTTCATTGAAGATAAGTCCATATGTTTAATTCTTTATGCTGATGTTCCGCTTATTGAAAGTCAAACAATAGAAGAATTAATCAACAAAGCTCATTCCACTGGGTTTTCTCTTTTAAGTGTTGTGCTAGAGGATCCTTTTGGATATGGAAGAATAATTAGAGACTCAAACGGATTAATTCAATCGATAGTTGAGCAAAAAGATGCTAGCAAAGCTGAGCTCAAAATTAAAGAAATTAATACTGGAATTATGGCAGTTAAGGGCTCACTATTGAAGAAGTATTTGAGTGAATTAAAGCCCAATAATTCTCAAGGTGAGTTTTATCTCACTGATATTATCGAAAAAGCAGTCAAAGATAATGTTAGTATTGCTTCATTTAAATGTGAGAATAAATCTGAGGTCATGGGTATAAATGACAAAAAACAACTATCCCAAGCTGAAAGAGACTATCAACTTAATCTAGCTCAAGGCTTCATGTCAAAAGGCCTAACTATTATGGATCAAAGTCGTTTTGATTGTAGAGGAAATTTAAACTTTGGAAATGACTGCATAATTGATATCAATGTAGTGTTTGAGGGTGATAATGATTTAGGCAATAATGTTGTCATTTCACCTAACTGTATTATAAAAAATGCAAAGATTGGAGATAACACCCAAATCCTGGCCAATTCAATCATTGAAAACTCTAGTATTGGATCCAATTCTAGTATTGGACCTTTTGCAAGAATTCGACCTGATACCCATATAGGAAATCACTCTAAGATTGGCAACTTTGTTGAGGTCAAAAAATCTTCAATCCTTAATAATTCTAAAGTATCACATTTAAGCTATATAGGTGATAGCAAAATTGGAAATGATGTTAATGTTGGTGCTGGAGTCATAACCTGCAATTATGATGGCTCTAATAAACATCAAACTGAGATTAAAGATGGAGCATTTATTGGGTCAAATAGTCAATTAGTTGCCCCTGTGACTATTGGCAAAAATGCGACGATTGGAGCGGGATCGACTATAACTCAAAATGCTCCAGATAATAAACTTACTCTAAGCAGAAATAAGCAGTCGACCATAGAAAAGTGGAAACGACGAAAAAAGAAATAAGCATCTAGGTCATAATGTTAAATCTCCCTAAAAATGTATGGATTTTGACTGCCTGTCAATCCTTATTTATGTCACTCAGCGTTTTTATGGTTTTCGTCGCTGGAATAATTGGAAGTGAGCTCGCTCCAACAAAAAGTTTATCAACACTGCCTGTTGCAACTATCGTTGTTGGAACTGCTCTTAGCGTCATTCCTGTTATCCGCCTTATGTCGATTTTTGGTCGAAAAAAAGTGTTTTTGAGTTCATGCATATATTCAATCTTGCTAATTGGTCTTTGTATTTTTTCCATCTCAAAAGAAATATTTTTTCTATTTAGTTTTGCTAGTTTTTGCCTGGGTGCAACAGTTGCAACAATGATGCAGTTTCGCTTTGCAGCAATCGAGAGTGTCACTCTAGAACAAAGACCTTCAGCAACTGCTGTAGTTCTTCTTGGTGGCTTAATTTCTGCTTTTCTTGGAACAGAAATTGCAGCTATTGGAAAAGATTTCTTTGAGACTGACTTTGTCGGATCATTTCTGCTGCTGGTATTGCTTTTCATATTTGCTTTTATATTGATGATTTTTTTTAAGCCAGCTGTAAAATTTAATAAAGAAGTTAACAAGTCAAAACGCCCCCTAACTGACATCATTCAACAAGGCTCATTTATTGTTGCTGTCTCTGCTGCAACGACTGGATATGTTGTAATGAGTTTTATCATGACTGCAACGCCTGTAAGTATGCACGTTATGGACGGGCACTCTCTTCATCACACCAAACTTGTTCTTCAAAGTCACGTCATTGCAATGTTTCTCCCCTCACTCTTTACAGCCTATATAGTCAAATATATAGGGCTTACAAGGATGATGCTGCTCGGTATTTTGTTATTATTTATTTCAGTATTCATAGCCTTTGTAAGTCACGCACTTATAAATTACTGGTGGTCACTTATTCTTCTTGGGCTGGGATGGAACTTCCTTTTTATTGGTGGAACAAATCTACTACCTAAGGCATACAATGAGAATGAAAAGTTTAAGGTGCAGTCCATTAATGACTTCTTGATTTTTGGGTTTCAGGCTTTTGCTGCCCTCTCTGCTGGCTGGTTTGTTTTTAATTTTGGCTGGGAAGTTGTTCTCTTATCTGTTCTTCCATTGCTATTGTTACAACTCTTTATGTTAATATGGTGGTTTTTTAAAAAAACTAACTAGAAAGTTTTTTTGTATAAAATTCAAAAAAATATGGAGACAAGAATGTTTAAAGCAGAGCCTCTAACACGCTCAATTGGAGCCGAGATTTCTGGAGTATCTCTTAATAATTTAGATGCTAAAACTGTTGAGCAAATCTATGAAGCGCTGATCAAATATCAGGTGGTATTTTTTCGGGATCAAGAGCTCTCACCAGAGTCTCACATGCATCTAGCAGAAAGCTTAGGAGAAATTGATCCTGGACATCCAGTCTATCCCCATGTTGAGGGCTATCAAAGCATTGTTCTTCTTAAAAATGATGCCAATAATAAGCCAGATACAGCTGATTGGCATAAAGACTTAACCTTTAAGTCAAACCCCCCTTTTGCAAGTATTCTGCATGGAGTTAAAGTTCCTAAATTTGGGGGTGACACTCTTTGGGCTAGTATGAGTGCAGCTTATGATCAACTCCCAGAAGGCTGGAAAAACTCTTTAGAAGGCCTTGAGGCCATACATGACATGGGAACATTCAGAAACGACTACCTTAAAGAGGGTGGTGTTGAATCTGTAAACGAGGCCCTACAAAAAGTTGGCTCAGCAGTCCATAAGGTTATTGAGACGCACCCAGTATCTGGCCTTAAATATATTAATGTCAATCAATCCTTTACACGAAACATAGTGAATGAAAATCAAGGTCCTAGTGACCATATATTACAATTCTTGTATCAACATATGAATAAACCTGAGTTTCAAGTTCGATTTCATTGGGAAGATAACTCGGTTGCCATTTGGGATAATCGAATTACTCAGCACTATGCTGTATGCGATTATTTGCCTGATTTCAGGCACATGCAGCGCATAACAGTTAAAAATGATAAAAGGGAACTGGCTCAAAATTAACTAAAGATTTTAAAGCCCTGCTCTAAATCTTCAATTAAGTCTTTTGTTTCCTCAAGTCCAATGCTTAGGCGAATTACATGCTTACCGTCATGAAGCCATTTACCATCTCGCTTATATGGCCTCGCAGTTAAAAGACTCTTATAACCACCCCAACTAAACCCAAGAGCAAACATATTTAGAGAGTTTATAAATTTAGCAATTTGCTCAGCTGAATATGACTGCTTAAATGCAAAAGAAAATAGCCCAGATGCACCCAAAAAATCTCTCTTCCACAAAGAATGCTGAGGATGTGACTCTAGACCAGGATGAATAACACAATCCACAATATCCTGTTTTTCAAGCCAATGAGCAATCTCAAAAGCTGACCTCTCATGTTCTTCTAATCTGACCTTGAGCGTTCTTAATCCTCTCAGAGCGAGAGAACAATCTTGAGGGCTAGTGTAATTCTCAACAGTTTGGAAATAGTTTGCAAACTCATCAGCATATTTTTCATTGACTGTTGCGCAGCCCATCAAAACATCAGAATGCCCACATATATACTTAGTGACTGACTGAATTGCGATATCAGCACCAAGATCTAGGGACTTAAGATATAACGGCGTAGCCCAAGTACTATCAATAATTATCATTATTCCAGCCTTTTTAGCAGCCTTAACTATCTCCACAATATCTTGAATCTCAAATGTATTTGAGCCTGGCGACTCCAAGAAAATTAGTTTCGTTTTATCACAAAAATAATTGCTGATTTCAGCACCAATATTTGACTCTACATATGTTGTACTAACATTATATTTAGCAAGAATATTATGACAAAATCTTTTAGTTGGTCCATAAGCATTATCACAAAGCAAAATCTCATCGCCGCTTTGAGTGAATGCCATAAGAGTATTAGTTATGGCATTAATTCCTGATGGAAATGCATAACTTCTATGGCCGTTCTCCAAATTACAAATTGCCTCCTCAAATGCTTTCTGTGTTGAGAGGCCATGTGTCCCATAATCTACGCCAGGATACTTCCCTTCTAGGGCGAGCTGCATATCCTCAAAGTTTTGAAATAAAACGGTTGAGCCACTTTGAATATCTGGATTAATCGTTTTTATTTTGCGACCACCATACTTCTGAGTATAGTCAGTCCAACCAACATTATTATTTTGCTTAGTCATATAAATAAATGTTTACAGAATTGGCTGACATCATAGGAGGAATTTAATGCTTTGTCCAGTAATATATTACGAGAAAATTAATTGACTTACTGCAGGACAATAAATCGCAGCCTTAATAGGGAAGTCAAAGAAATCATCTAAAACTTCTTTATATTTTTCAATCTGTGATTGATGTGATATTTTTTGTCGCTCTATAAACTTATCTAAAGTTTCACCTTCATTAACTGAGGATGTTTTAAAATCTATAATCCATAAAATTCCATCATCAATAAATAATCGATCAACAATAACTGTTTGTTGGGCACTTCTGAACTCTGCCTCTACTTGAGTTGATTCTCTGTATTTGAAAATCCACTCAAAATTATCGTCATGCTTTGTTTTAGAGAGTATTTCTGAAATTGAAGTTCTAAATGTTTTTAGCAGTTTTGATGGTAGTCCCATTTCCCTGAGTCTGGTTTCAATTGATGATAAGGGAGGATCAAATTTTTCAAGCTCCAAATAATGATGAACAATTGTCCCTAAAGCACCTTGATAAATTAAATCTAAAGTTTTTGGATTATTTTTTTGCTCATCACTATTATGAATACTATGATTTTTAAAAGGGATTATTTTCTTAACTCTTAAAAGTTTTGGCGCACTCAGCTCTTTTGAAACTGTATGGCCTTGAGCAATATCAAAGTCTAAATTTTCCTCATAATGGCTACTCAATAAAGATAAAAAAGAGCCATTTGCAACCTTACCATTTTTTGACACTGAGCCCAATAAGTGAATCTTGTTCTTGGCACGACTCATAGCAACATAAAGAAGCCTCATTAACTCAAAATGGGATTGCTGTTTTTTTAAATATTGCAAGTAAAGGTAGGTTTTGTTTTCTTTACCCTCATAAGAAGGCTTTATTGGAGACAATAAAACCTTGTTACCTGGGAATTCTTGAATTTGAATTAAAGGTAGATTATCACTCCTTCCTCTTTTCCCAAGACCTGGAATGATAACTGTATCAAACTCAAGACCCTTCGACTGATGAACAGTCATTAACTTAACATTTGAAGAATAAGATGGGGCATAGAGATCTTGAAGCATTGACTCTATGGTCTTAGCATTAAGGGTCTGGTTCAGCTCACAATGATTCAATAATTCAAGAAATTGGGTCTTGATTGATTTTTCAATACGAGTGAGTTCATTTTCATTAAATAACTGGTTCATAGTAAAAGAGAATCGCTCTACAAAAGAAAACTTTCCTTCAGCAGAAATAGCATCTCTTGTTGCAAAGTAGATATGCTGACTTCTTTTAATACAATCTGAACTAATTCCCTTAATAGAGTCTAAATCCATTAACTGACTATAAATAGTTTGGTCATTTGATTGACTTAAAATTAACAAATCATTGAGCCTAATTCCACACCAAGGAGATCTGAGAATAGCTAGCCAGGCAAGCTTGTCGCTCAAGCTTAAAAGTGCTCTTACCAAACTCAACAAATCTCTTGTAAATGGGTTAGACCTTAAAGATTCAGTTTTTAAAGACTCAAAATTTATTTTATTTTTTCTTAGTACTAAAGAAATTTCTTTAAGGTGGGATCTTGATCTAACTAGCACAGCAATTTCTCCCTCAGAGTCCTCTAAAAGAGATTCATTAATAATTTTATATACCTTCTCGGCCTCTTCTAGGTCATTATTAGGTCCAAATGCGTAAAAAGAGATTGCATCAGTTTCCTCCACATCTGAAAATGAAACGGAACTTGCATATTGAATTGCCCCTTTTAGTAAATCATCATTTTGAGGGAAAATTTTAGAAAAAATTTCATTATTGGACTCAACAATATTTTTATTAGATCTAAAGTTTGAGCTCAAAGTTAAGGATTTTATATTAAGTCTTCCAATTCCATTTCTAGCAACACTAATAAATATTCCGACCTGAGACTCTCGAAATTTATAGATTGACTGCATTGGATCTCCAACAATGAACATAGTTCTCTCTTCATTTTGTTGCCATCCTTCAATCAAACCTTCAATTAAATTTAATTGCGAGTAGGATGTGTCCTGAAATTCATCAATTAGAATATGCTGAATTTGATAGTCCATTAATAAAGCAATATCGCTTACCTCTTGACGACTATCTAAAGCATTTATGGCCTTAATATTAACCTCTGAAAAGTCTTGTAAACTCTGCTCATCAAAAATTATTTTGAGCTTTGCAACACTTAACTTTAAGACTTGAACAATATCTGAAATAGATTTTTTAATTACCTCGTTAAGATTAGCGCTTGGCAAATAATCTAAGTGGACAAGAAGATCTTTAAACTTTATTTGTGAATCGAGCCCTTCTAAGAATTCCTTAAACTTTACCTTTTCTTCATTTAATTCTGTCGAAAATCCAATTTTTACGTCAACCCTCTTTCTCCAATTACCATTATTTTTTGTTACTAAAAGTTCAGAAATAATTTTCCACTCCTTTAAATCTGAGATTTTAATTCCTGGAAGCTTGGTTATTTTTGATATGTCTTCTCTTTTATTATTTTTCAGTAAATTAAAAAATGAAGTGCTGAGTATTTTTTTGGCTTGATCCCTGAGTAATTCGAGATGGTCTTCAATCAATACTCTAGCAAAATCTTCTAGATAACTAATGTCTATGACACCCTTAGCATATATTTTTGGAAGCCATTGCTCTCTTTTTCCAAGCATTTGCTCAATAAGACGATAAAACCTATCTACATCATTATCAAGATAAAGCAAAACTGATGAGATGATTTCTTGATATTCATCGTCTTCTATCAACAGAAGTGTCTCTTTTGCAGCCTGACGATATATATTTTCATATTCAAATGAATCAATAATCGTTCTTGGAGGTATTAGCTGATCAACAGATGGAAACCTCGATACAATCAAATTAGATAATGAGTCGATTGTAATAATTTTTAGACGTGAGGAGTGATTGATAAGATCCCATCCTTTCTTTTGAGATTGTTTTAAAACTTCATTAGCAAGATAGTGGGTTGTTCTTTTGTATTCTTCATCAGGTAGTTTTTTTGTTGCTCGATTTAGTGAACCAATGATTCGATGCTTTAGCTCATCCACTGCTCTATTCGTGAAAGTCATAACAAGTATATTTTCAGGCACTTCAGCAGAGCCAAGTAACTTCAAGTATCGTTGGGTTATGAGTTCAGTTTTTCCAGATCCTGCAGGAGCTTGAACAATAAATGAGTCACTTAAATTTAAGGCTTCATCCCTTTGTTTGTGGTCATTCACATTGACTCTGGGGCACTGACTCCAAGAATAGAAAGTCCATTTATGAGTATTTGCCTTGTAGCATGAATGAGTGATAGCCTTGCCTGAGTAAGCTCTTTATCATCAACAATGAACTTACAGGCATTGTAGTAACTATGAAAATGGGTTGCCAAATCTTTTAAGTAGTAAGCAAGCTGATGGGGCTCATATTGAACTGCCGATGATTCTAGAACGCTTTTATATCGACTAAGTTCTCTTAAAATGCTTTTTTCAATATCTTCTGTTAATAAGGATAAATTAGCCTGACTTTTATCTAGTTCTAACTCTTTTTCATTAGCTTGCCTAAACACTGAGCAAATTCGAGCATGGGCATATTGAATATAATAGACAGGGTTCTCATTGGTTTTAGATTTAGCCAAATCTAAATCAAAATCCATATGTTGCTCAGATTTTCTAAGAATATAAAAAAAACGCGCAGCATCATTTCCTACTTCCATTCTCAAATCCTCTAATGTCACAAAAGAGCCACTGCGAGTAGACATTTGAACCTTACTCCCACCTCGATATAAGTTAGCAAATTGAACTAACAAAATCTCTAATTTATTTGAGTTATGGCCCAGTGCATCTATTGAAGCTTTAACTCTTGGAATATATCCATGATGATCTGCTCCCCATACATTTATGATTTTGTCATACCCTCTATCTAACTTTTCATTATGGTAGGCAATATCAGATGCAAAGTATGTATGATTACCATTTTCACGAACAACAACGCGATCTTTTTCATCTCCAAATTTTGTCGTCTTAAACCATAATGCGCCATCTTTCTTATATAAGTTTTTACTATCCTTAAGCTTTGAGATGCATAACTCTGAATGACCATTGTCAATCAATGACTGCTCTGAAAACCATTTTTCAAAAACTACTCCAAATTCAGCTAAATCATTTTTTATTCCACTCAGGATACTTTCGATTCCAACTTTAAAAATTACCTTAAAGCTTTCACCTAATATTGATTTTGATTGCTCAATTAACTGATCAATATGTATCTCTTTATCGCCACCTTCTAGGCCATCTTTAGAAACACTCTCAAAAAGTAAATCTGAATTCTGAAAAAATTCATGGCCACTATTTTCATAAATGACCTGAGCAATATCATTAATATATTGGCCTTGATAACCATTATCAGGAAACCTTAAATTCTCACCACAATGAGTCAAATATCTCAAGTAGATACTCACAGTTAAAATATCCATTTGCCTACCAGCATCATTTACATAGTACTCATTGTCGACCTTGAATCCAACACTTCTTAATAAATTTGATAGAGTAGCGCCATAGGCTGCCCCTCTTCCATGGCCAACATGCAGAGGCCCTGTGGGGTTTGCAGAAACATACTCTAAGAGCACTTTTTGACCCTGACCAATTTTTGACCTCCCATACAATGAGCCTTGATCAAGAATATCATTTACAATTGAAGTGCTTGACTCCTCAGATATGAAAAAATTAATGAAGCCTGGGCCTGCAACTTCAATCTTTTTAATAAAACTTGTATCTTCTAATTGATCAATTATTATTTTTGCTAATTCAGTTGGGCTTTTTTTTGCCTGTTTGGAAAGCATTAATGCTATGTTGGTAGCGTATTCTCCATGACTTTTGTCTTTTGTATGATCAATTCTAACCCTGGAAGGCATTTCATTGAGTATGCCTTTAGAAATTAATTCCTTAATGCACTTGATAAGTAAATCTTTTAATTGATCTTTCATATGGGCTAAAGATTGATTTCTTTTATGTTGCAGGATGTCATTTTAATTTATCTGGATATAAGCTCAGAACCAAATTATACGTCCAGCATCCAATTGATTGCATCAACATTCGCCCTAATGGGCTTCTTGCCAGTTTGACCCTATACCAACGTCTACTTCTAGAGGTATGCTCAGTTTTAGTGCATTTGACATTAAAGCTTTTAAGTTTTTTGCATACTCCTCAGCCATTTTTTCCTCAAGCTCAAAGACAAGCTCATCATGGACCTGCATAAACATCTTTATCTCATAATCTTCTTTGTTAATCCAAGCTTGAATATCTAGCATTGCTTTTTTGATAATATCAGCTGAAGAACCCTGCATTGGAGCATTTATTGCCGTTCTTAATGCATGTTGTTGAAGCATTTTATTTTTAGAGTTAATTTGAGGGAGGTAAAGCCTCCTTCCTAAAACTGTTTCTACATATCCCTGAGACTTTGCCTTCTCTTTTGTTTCTTCCATGAATTTTAAGACACCAGGATAATTTGCAAAATAACCATCTATGTATTGCTTGGCCTCAGTCCTGGAAACATCAATCTGTTTAGCCAATCCAAATGCACTCATTCCATAAATCAAACCAAAATTAATAGCTTTAGCCTTTCGGCGCTGATCTTTAGTAACCATTGATATCTCTGTTTCAAAAACCTGTGAAGCTGTGGAGCGATGAACATCCTCATTATTATTGAAAGCCTCAATTAAGTTTTGGTCACCTGAAATATGTGCCATTATTCTTAATTCAATTTGAGAATAGTCTGCTGCAAGAATCACATTTCCTTTATCCGCAATAAAAGCCGACCTTATTTGTGCTCCCTGCTCTGTTCTGATTGGAATATTTTGAAAATTAGGCTTTGAAGATGAAAGTCTTCCAGTTGCAGTGACTGCTTGATGATAAGAGGTATGAAGACGACCAGTTCTTCTGTTTATTTGTCTTGGAAGTGCCTCTAAATATGTAGAATTTAACTTTGTTAAAGTTCTATAGGACATTATAAGATCAACCAAAGGATGGTCTAATAACTTTAATGCCTCTTCATTTGTAGATGGCTGACCTTTGGCTGTTTTCTTTTTTAGGCTCAAGTCCAAAACCTTCCTCACTGAATAAAATTTGTTGTATTTGTTTAGGTGATTCAAGATTGAATTCGTCTCCAGCAATCTCATAAGCCTTTGATTGAATCTGAATCATTTCTGTTTTAATCTCATTTTGCTGATTAAAAAGAGATAACTCATCCAACTTAGCTCCATTCCTCTCCAGCTTTAACATAACTTTAATTAAGGGAAGCTCAATATTCTTATATAGAGCTATTAATTTTGGGTACGCCTGCAATTTTGACTCAAATAATTTATTAAGCTCATTAGTAATAATGACATCTTCACATGCATAAGGCATGGCTTCATCAATATTAACCTGATTAAATGTAAGTTGTTTTTTTCCACTTCCAGCAACATCAGAGTAATGAATAGTTTCATAGTTTAAGTAATGAAGTGCTAAGTCATCCATATTGTGCCGTGTTGCTACCGAATCTATACAATACGATTTAAGCATTGTGTCATCTTTAATACCATTCAAATTGATATCTACATTGGCTAAAACATGAGCATCATACTTTAAATTTTGTCCAACTTTTCCAATTTCTGGACTCTCTAGTATGGGCTTTAAAGCTGATAAAACATTAGATCTAAGCAATTGAACGGGTGCATCTAAATAGTCATGAGCAACCGGCAAATAAAAACTATTTTGATCAACTAAAAATACGAATCCAACAATTTGTGCCTCCATATAATCAAGGCTATTAGTCTCTAAGTCAAAAACAAAAGATTCACATGAGGAGAGCTTTGATAGTAATTTTTCAAATTCATCTTCAATCAAAATAAGTTTTTTTGTATAGTTATCTAAAGATATTTCTGGAACATTAGTCTTAACCTCATCTACCTGCGGCACAATCTCTTTTGACTCTTCAATTTTAGAAGGTTTAGTATCACCTAATTGCTTTAGCCACATTGAAAAACCGTATTCTTTGTACAGTGCTATCAATTCTTCAGTATTTTCTCCAGGCTCATCTTCAAGAATATCAAAGGGCAGAGTCACGTCAAATTTAAGCTTAACTAATTCATAAGAAAGATCCAGCAAATCAAAAGACTCTCTGAGTTTTTCACCAACCTTTCCTCCAATCTTTTCAGCATTTGCTTTAACTCCATCTATATCATTGTATAGATCAAGCCACTTTGATGCAGTCTTAGGCCCAACACTTGGAACACCAGGAATATTGTCTGAAGAGTCACCAGTCAAGGCCAATAAATCTAAAATTTGATTAGGCTTTACCCCCATTTTTTCCTTAACATCCTCCTCGGAGAATAGTTTTCCTTTCATATCCAATTGTTTTATATTGTCTCCAACGAGCTGAAATAGGTCTTTATCACCACTGGCGATGATAGTTTCAATTCCTTTTTCATTTGCAAATCTTGATAAGGTAGCAATTACATCGTCAGCCTCAACACCATCTTCACATAAAAAATGAAACCCCATTGCACGTACAATTTTGTACAAAGGCTCAATCTGCACAATTAAATCATCGTGGGCTGGACTTCTATTTGCCTTGTACTCAGGAAAAATATCATGGCGAAAGTTTGTGCCTTTTGCATCAAAAACCATAATGAGTTTTGCGCCTTGATATTTTCTTTGTAGATGTTTAATTGCATTCACAACTCCAAACATTGCCCCTGTAGGAAACCCACTATCATTAGTAAGGTTTTGAGAGATTGTTGAAAAGTATGAGCGGAATAAAAACGCAGTTCCATCTACTAAAATGAGAGGTTGATTCATACTTAAATTTTACATCTAAACAAAGATTTGATTCTTAGAAACTAGATTATGACTTTAATATTTCTAACTCTTTATTTTAGGCTTGATAGTAATAATTGTTAGATAAAATACATGGATGCAAGATGCTCTCATGACAATCAGCAATATAAGCCTTAGTCACAATGGTAAAAATATTCTTGATGATGTAAGTTTTAAACTGCATCAAGGTGAATTTATTACACTCATTGGGCCAAATGGAGCTGGGAAAAGTTCATTAATTAAAATTTTACTAGGTGTCATTAAACAAGACTCTGGGAATATCACTTCTAACGCCGATATTAGACTTGGCTATACGCCTCAAATATTTACAGCTAACCCCTATATACCAATATCTGTCAAAGACTTTCTTACTTTGAATCAAAAGTTAGATAATCTTTTTATGCAGCAGACTTTTGATTTGACAGGTATTAACGAATTACTTAGATTGCCGCTTAAAAATTTATCAGGTGGCGAATTACAGAAAGTTTTATTAACTCGAGCATTACTTAATAAGCCAAATGTCTTAATACTTGATGAACCTGCACAAAATCTTGATGTTGATAGTCAAATGCAGCTTTATAAACTCATCCAAGATATCCATCAACAACAAAACTGCGCAGTTTTAATGGTATCTCATGATTTACATCGCGTTATGAAAGAGTCATCACAGGTTATATGTTTATACCATCATATCTGTTGTGAAGGCCTTCCAGAATCAATTTTAAAGGATGCAAAATTTAATGATTTATTTGCAGATCAAATTAATGAGTTAATGGCTACTTATGAGCATCATCATAACCATCATCATGAACATTAGATAATCTCAAAACTCTTGTAAATGATATAATCGTCCCTTTTTTTAAGTTAACAACATGAAAGATATTATTGAATCAGCATTTGAGGACAGAAGTCACATAACGCCAGATACAGCAAGCTCTGAAGTCAAAGAAGCTGTTAATGAGGCCATACATCTTCTAGACTCTGGAAAAGCTAGAGTTGCTGAACAAAAAGGAGTAGGTGACTGGCAAGTTAATGAGTGGCTCAAGAAGGCTGTTCTTCTTTCATTTAGACTTACTGATAATGTCCCTATGCCCTCTGGCTTTACACAATACTTTGATAAAGTGCCTCCTAAATATGCTGATACCACTGAAAAAGAATTTCAAGCATCTGGTGTAAGGGTAGTTCCTCCAGCAACGGCAAGAAGAGGCTCATATATTGCCCCTAATACTGTTTTAATGCCTTCCTACATTAATATAGGTGCTTATGTTGACTCCGGCACTATGGTTGATACATGGGCAACTGTTGGCTCATGTGCTCAAATTGGTAAAAATGTCCACCTTTCAGGAGGTGTTGGTATTGGTGGAGTTTTAGAGCCATTGCAAGCTAGTCCAACAATAATTGAAGACGATTGTTTTATTGGAGCGAGATCTGAAGTCGTTGAAGGTGTCATTGTTGAAGAAGGAGCGGTTATATCAATGGGCGTTTATATTGGCCAATCAACCAAAATTTTTAATAGAATAACTGGAGAAATTAGTTACGGTCGAATCCCAGCTGGTTCAGTAGTTGTTTCAGGTAACCTTCCTTCATCAGATGGCAGTTACTCGCTTTATTGCGCAGTTATAGTTAAACAGGTCGACGCTAAAACAAGATCAAAAGTTGGAATTAACGAGCTACTACGAGGAATATAACTTTTTAACTTATTCAAACAATAAAAAACCCGCACAAGAGCGGGTTTTTTATCGAGTTAATATGCTATTGTTACCTGGTATAGATTTTGTATATTAACCCCGCAGCAATTAGTCCTACCAAGTTAGCAGAGCCCATTGCATTAATAATAGCAAGCAAGTGGCCAGTTACATCGCCAGGAAGGAATGCAGCGTCAGCGCCAAAGATTATTTGAACAACTACTGCAAGTGCAATTACTGCTACGCCTGCTTCAGTTAATTTTTTTGCCCAACCAATTACATTGTCTAACATATCTTCTCTCCATTTGTTAAAAAGATAACCAGCATCTCTACCGATTGATGGACTTTTTATAGTATCAATATAACTATGTCAAGTTTTATAGATTGCATTTTTGAGAAAAAAGCCTTAATCTGTTGCATTAATAGGACTTAAGAGAAAAATATAAATATTTCTTCATACATAAAAAAACCCGCCTACTGGCGGGTTTTTATTGAGTTAATATGGAATGTTTACTTAAGGATTTGGTACAACAATCCAGCTGTGACCAATCCAACTAAGCCAGCAGCACCAAGTGAGCCAATTAAACCCATAAGAGTAGCAACAACATCACCAGGAAGGAATGCTACGCTTGAACCAAAGATTACTTGTACAACAATTGCAAGTCCTACAAGACCTACACCTGCTTCCGTTAATTTTTTTATCCAACCAGTTACATTACTTAACATATTTTCTCTCCATTAATTATAAAGATAACCGACATATTTGCCGATTGGTGCACTTTTTATAGTATCGAAAACTGAGTGTCAAGTTTTATTGATGAAAAAAAACTAAAAATAAACCAAAATTGGTTAAAAATCACCTAAAAGTTGCAAAAAAACAACAGATTTATGATCTAGTTTGTCACAGATAAGAAAATACCTGCAAACACAGTTATACCAATGTAATTATTGTTAATGAATGCCTTAAAATACATCTCATTTTGGCGTTTTTTCATTAAAAACTGATGGTAAATCATAAAAATACCAATTATAAATAATGAAAAATAGTAAATTTGTCCCAAATTAAAGGTATTTCCCATGACTATAAAAATCAAAATTAATAACAGTTGAAGACATGTAATTACTATTTGATCATATTTTTTAAACAAAATTGCAGTTGACTTTAAACCAATTTTTAAATCTTCATCTCTATCAGCCATAGCATATAGAGTGTCATAGATAAGAGTCCAAACTATAGATGCAAGAAAAATAAGGCCTGCTTCGATCGGCACATTTGCAGTTTGAGCAGCGTATGCCATTGGTATACTCATACCAAATGCTGCCCCCAAAACTAGTTGTGGTAAATTAGTCCATCTTTTAGTAAATGGATAAATTATTGCTAGTCCAGCTGCAATAAATGAGAGCAGGATAGTTAATATATTTGTTTGAAGTACTAAAATTAGAGCAAAGAGTATCAGTATTACAAACAAAGTCAGGGCTGATCTTGATGAAACCTCACCTGATGTAATTGGCCTGTTTCGTGTTCTTTTGACATGTTTATCAATATATCGATCTGCATAATCATTAATTACGCACCCCGCACTTCTCATTACCACAACACCAATTGTAAAAATAATCAACAAATCCAAGTCTGGCCATCCAGTTGCACTAAGGAATAGCGCCCAATAGGTTGGCCATAAGAGCAATAATGAGCCAATAGGCTTATCTAGTCTCATCAGTCGTATATATGGATTCATAGTTTTTTAAGAAATTTCTCTAAATCAGTTGGCAATGGTGCGCTTACTTTCTGAATTTCATTTGTTAAAGGGTTTGTAAAAGTGAGTGTCTTCGCATGCAAAAATAGACGATTTAGACCTTTCTTTTTCATAAATTGATCAAAAGCTGCATCACCATACTTATCATCTTGTGCAACTGGATGGCCAGAAAACTTTGCATGGACGCGAATTTGATGGGTTCTGCCCGTTTCTATTGACACCTCAACGAGTGATGCATTGAACTCACCTAATTCAAAGTTTTTGATGGGATGAAAGTGACTTAGGGAATCCTTTCCTTTTGAATCGATAACGCTGTATCTGGAATTTTGATAAATGGGCGCATCAATAGTATGCCTTTTCTTGCTCCATGTATCTTTGACCAGTGCTGTATATCTTTTTTTTAACTGATGATTAACTAACTGTTCTTGCAATGACTTCAGGACTGATCTTTTTTTTGCAAGAAGCAAACATCCAGAAGTTGCACGATCGAGGCGGTGAACAAGCTCTATTGGCTCTTTATATTGTAATTTAAGTGCCTCGATAATTCCAACACTAATCCCACTTCCACCATGAACTGCCATCCCATGGATCTTATTGATTATTAGCAATCCCTTGTCCTCATACAGAACTGAATTCTCAAGTGTCTTTAATAGGCCTTGTGAAGGTTTAATCTCTTTTTCAGTTGAAGTTCTTATTGGTGGTATTCGAATTAAATCCTCAGCTTTAAGCTTATAATCAGCTTTCTTTCTGCCTTTATTTACTCTAACCTCGCCCTTTCTAATGATGCGATAAATTCTGGATCTGGGAACGCCCTTCAGTTGCTTAATTAAATAATTATCAAGTCTTTGACCCACAGAAAAGTCATCAACACATACAAACCTAGGAGCATCATGGATAGTCATAAACTCAAGAGAAAAACAACTGATTGAAATTTTGAGTTGTTAATTTTGCAATCTCTCCAATAGTTGTATTACGAATCTCAGCAAGCTTTTCGGCTACATAATAAGTATAAGCCGGACTATTTGGCTTGCCCCTATATGGGACAGGTGTTAGGTAGGGAGAATCTGTTTCTATCAAAATTCGATCATCGGGAATTTGTCGCGCCACTTCCCTTAAGTCTTGTGCACTTTTAAAGGTCAAAATGCCAGAAAAAGAAATATAGAACCCTAAATCTAGAGCCGCTTTAGCTGTCTCCAAGTCCTCAGCGAAACAATGCATAATCCCTTTTTCTGCTTTCTCACTAGATAGAATATCTATTGTGTCATCTTTTGAATCTCTCATATGAATAATCATTGGCTTCCCTGACTTATTAGATGCGGCAATATGTCTTCTAAATCTATCTCTTTGCCAATCAGCTTCATTCTTTCTCACGTGAAAATAATCTAAACCTGTCTCACCAATAGCAATTACAGTGTCACTATTAGCAAACTCTAGGAGTTCTTCTACAGATGGATCCTTGCCATTTACCTCTGTTGGATGAACGCCAACTGAACAGTAGATATTTGGGTAAGATTTTGATAGGTTATGAACTTCATCAAAATGCTCTAAATCAATACAAACACAAAGAAACTTAGTCACTGAAAGGTCACCAGCGTGCTTCAGCATTGACTCAATACTCCCACCAAATGCGTTAAGGTCTAGACGATCAATATGGCAATGAGAATCAACTATTTGCATAACAAAATTATATATTAATTTCTAAAAGTGATCTCTTATCTGAGACAAATGGAACCTTTAAGGAATGAATTATAGAGCTGAAATTCTGAAGATTTTCTTGTTCTATATTATCACCCTTCATAAGCAAATAACGTCCATTACTAGAAATCAGGTGACGAGTTTTTTCAATTGTATCAACCCCAGAAGAAAAAGCCCTTGATACTATTTGCTGAAATGGCTCTTCAAAGTTAAAGTTTTCAACTCTGTTATTGACTATGGTTAAGTTTTCCAATGATAATTCTGTTTTTACTGTCTGCATAAAGCGGCATTTTTTTCCAACACTATCGATCGTAAATACTTGAGTTTTTGGCTTCATAATTGCGATAATAATTCCAGGTAAACCAGCACCAGAGCCAACATCTAGGAGCAGTCCAGGCTGAATAAAATTAACTATTGAGAGACTATCTAAAAAATGTTTTTTAATTGATTCAATGGGGTCACGTATTGCACTTAGATTATAAACCTGATTCCATTTTTCAATAAGCTTATGATATGCAAGGAGTTGATCAACTTGATAATCTGAAAGAGATATATCCATAAGCTCTGCACCCTCACAAAGCAACCTTTCAAGTTCACTCACGAATGCGTTTTATAAGTTTTAAGAAATACAAGTAATATCGAAATTGATGCAGGAGTTATGCCTTGAATTCTGCTTGCCTGACCTATTGTTTCTGGCTTAAACTGATTCAGCTTTTGTCTCACTTCATTTGATAGTGCTTTAATTTCGTTATATTCAATATTTGAAGAGAGCTTTGTATTTTCATTTTTACGATATTTTTCAATTTCGTCTAACTGTCTTTTGATATAGCCTTCGTACTTAATTTGGTTCTCTACTTGCTCAATAATTAATTTATCTTCTAAAAATGGCTTAGCCTTTTCAATCTTACTTAGCAATTTGTAGTTGATATTTGGTCTTTTAAGTAAAGCTTCAAGGCTATATTCATGATTTAATTTTATTCCAAGTACCTCTTCCGCCTGAATGTCATCAGATTGAATCCAAAAAGACTTCAACCGTTTCTTTTCATTGGCAACTTGCTCATACTTCCCATTAAAAGCCTGCCAGCGAAGTTCATCAATGAGCCCTAACTCTCTAGCTTGGGGTGTTAATCTCTCATCTGCATTGTCTTCTCTAAGCAATAGTCTGTATTCTGCCCTCGAGGTAAACATTCTATATGGTTCTGTTGCTCCTTTGGTTGTTAAGTCATCAACCATGACTCCAATATATGACTCATCTCTCTTAGGAATCCATGCATTCTTTTCTTGAACTTGGAGAGCAGCGTTTATACCTGCAAGCAATCCTTGGGCTGCGGCCTCTTCATATCCCGTTGTTCCATTAATTTGTCCTGCAAAGAATAAACCAGATATTTTCTTGACTTCTAATGTCTGTTTTAAACCCCTTGGATCAAAAAAATCGTATTCAATTGCGTATCCTGGACGGATTATCTTGGCATTTTCAAAACCCTTAATTGAGTTCACAAACTCTTCTTGAACCTCGTAAGGCAATGAAGTCGAGATGCCATTTGGATAAACCTCATGAGTAGTTAAACCCTCGGGCTCAACAAATATTTGATGAGAATCCCGTTCAGCGAACCTAACAACTTTATCCTCTATTGATGGGCAATATCTTGGACCAACACCTTCAATTT
Organism: Candidatus Thioglobus sp.; assembly: GCA_028345055.1. Taxonomy (GTDB): domain Bacteria; phylum Pseudomonadota; class Gammaproteobacteria; order PS1; family Pseudothioglobaceae; genus Pseudothioglobus. The sequence continues at coordinate 155,683 of JAOMCO010000001.1, forward strand.
TTCCACTAAAAAGTGGTGAGTCTTTCAAGCCATTACTAATGAATTCGTGGGTTTTTGAGTTTGTATGGGTAATAAAACAAGATATCTGTTCAGGATGATCGGTTGCTTTTCCTAAAAAAGAAAAACTAGGTAATGGAGTATCGCTCTCTTGTTTTTGAAGAACATTGAAATTAATAGTTCTTCCATCGAGTCTTGGTGGAGTTCCTGTTTTAAGCCTTCCAACACCTAAATCATAGGATCTTAATCTTTTAGATAAGATATTAGCTGGTGCATCTCCGGCTCTGCCGCCTTGATAGTTTTGTTGACCAATATGAATTATTCCGCCTAAAAATGTACCAGAGGTAAGAATCACTTTATCTGCAAAAAACTCAAGTCCCATTTGAGTGATTACACCTTTTACTCTGTTATTTTCTAGAATTAAATCATCAACAGGTTGCTGAAATATTGTTAAATTTTCTTGATTTTCAACTATCTCCCTGATGCAAGCTTTATAAAGTAGTCTGTCTGCTTGAGCTCTAGTGGCCCTAACTGCAGGTCCTTTTGATGCATTTAGAGTTCTAAACTGAATACCTGATAAATCGATTGCATGCGCCATTGAACCGCCCATGGCATCAATCTCTTTTACAAGATGTCCTTTGCCTATTCCACCAATAGCTGGATTACAACTCATCTGACCAATAGTCTCTATATTGTGAGTAATTAGTAATGTATCTACGCCCATTCTCGCTGAAGCAAGCGCTGCTTCAGTGCCAGCATGACCGCCTCCAACAACAATTACTGGATAATATTTACTTTGTTTCATTCTCAATACAAATCTCAATAAAAAAGGGCCCGATAAATCGGACACTCAATTATACGCCTTAAGGCTAAGACTTGATAAATTAAGTCATCGCAAGAGTTCTAAGCAATATTAATACTTATAACCCGCCTCAAATAAAGTCTCTTGAGATGAAGGCTGAGAGCCTGCAACGTAGTCTCCTGTTGAGGCTTCTGAATTAGCTTGGCATCTTGCCAATAAAGCTTGCTGACCAGCTGCAATATTCTCTCCTTTCCAGGCTTTTAAACACGATTGTTGCAGTGCTCTTCCATAAGAGAATGTCAAACTAGTAGCGCTCTTATGCTCTATGCTATTCATAGTATTTAAATAAACAGAGGCATCTTCCTCAGTTAGGCCTCCTGATAGGAACATGATTCCAGGCACTGCAGCTGGGACACATCGATTCATTGTCCTTACTGTCATCTTGGCAACTTCTTCAGAACCAGCTTTATTTTTATTGTCAGCTCCAGAAACTGTCATAGAAGGCTTTAATAATGTTCCTTCTAAAAATACTTTATTTTCTGAACAAGCCTTATAAACCTCAACAAGGACTTTTTCCTGAACCTCTGCAGTCGTTTCAATTGTATGATCACCATCCATTAGAATTTCAGGCTCAATGATTGGTACAAGTCCAGATTCTTGACAAATCTTTGCATACCTTGCAAGGCCCCAAGCGTTCTCTCTAATTGCAAGATCAGTTGGGCAGCCATCAGCAGTAATTTGAAGAACTGCACGCCATTTAGCAAATCTAGCTCCCTGCTTATAATATTCAGCCGTTCTCTCGGCTAGTCCTTCCAAACCTTTACACCAAGTTTCGACCTCATGTCCTCCAGCCAGAGGACTAAGACCTTTATCTACCTTGATTCCAGGAATAATTCCCAACTTGTTTATTTTCGAAACCATTGTCTCACCGTCTAAGTGCTTTTGATAAAGTGTCTCCTCAAACAAAATAGCACCACTAATATACTTCCCAAGCCCTTCTGTTGTAAAAAGCATGCCACGATATGCCTGACGGTTTTCTTCATTATTTTCTACATTAATTCCAGCAAGTCGCTTTCCAATTGTTGGAGTAGATTCGTCGACAGCTAGCAAACCTTTGCCTCTAGCAGTAAGTTGATTTGCTGCTTGCCTTAACTCTTCTTGATTATTTACCATATTGTTCACCTTTTTAATTTCTATTAATAATTTCCATCACCGACACGCAAAATTTTCATCAGATTTGTACCCCCTGATTTATCTTTATGCATCCCTTTTGTTACAATAACAATGTCTTTATCAACCACCACTGTCTTACTGAGAAGGTTTTCTATAACCTTACTATTTACATCATTCCAATCATCAGCACTATTTTTTTCTATATAACAAGGATAGACTCCTCTGTAAATCGTCACTTTTTTTAAAGTTTTATAGTTATCTGACATTGCAAAAATTGAAATGTTCGAACTTATTCTTGACATCCAAAGTGCTGTTTTTCCAGTTTGAGTGAGTGTGGCAACCACTTTAGCGCCTAAATGATTAGCTGCATACATTGAACTCATGGCTATAGTCTCATCAATACCCTCAAAATCTTCATGAAGCCTATGGTGTGAAACTTTTGCTTTAGGACTCTTCTCAGCTTCTAGACATACATCACTCATTGTCTTTACTGCCTTAACAGGATATGCACCAACTGCAGTCTCAGCAGAGAGCATGACTGCATCTGTCCCGTCAAGTACTGCGTTTGCAACATCAAAAACCTCTGCCCTTGTTGGGATAGGATTAACAATCATTGATTCAAGCATTTGTGTAGCAGTAATTACAAATCTATCGTTTGCTCTTGCTAACAATATGAGTCTTTTTTGTTGAGCAGGTAATTGTGGATCTCCAATTTCAACACCTAAATCACCGCGTGCCACCATAATTCCAGCAGATTCTTGAATGATTTCAGTAATGACATCATCCTCTAATGACTCAGCTCTTTCAATTTTTGCAATAACGCTTGCATTTGAGCCGGCTTCCGCTAAAAGTCTTTTAGTTTCTCTAACGTCATCTGCATTTACTGGGAAAGAAATTGCCACATAATCAGCTTCTGCTTTAGCCGCTGTAATAATATCTTTTTTGTCTTTTGCAGTTAATGCACTTGCACTCAAACCCCCACCACGTAGATTAATTCCTTTGTTATTTGAGAGAAATCCACCCTGAATAATCTGAGTTTTTATTTTTTTTCCAGATATTTGTTCAACCTGAAGAATTATCTTTCCATCATCAAGAAGAAGTGTATTTCCAATGACCAAATCATTTGGAAGCTGCTTATAGGCAAGCCCAACAGACTCTTGGTCTCCAGCATCCTCAGCTAGGCCAGCATCGAGAGTAAATTGATCACCTTTTTTAAGTTCAATCTTTTCTGATTTAAACGAAGCAATTCTAATCTTTGGACCTTGCAAGTCCATCATTAACCCAATAAAAACATCGTTCTCTTCTTCGTATTGCCTTATCTGAGCAATTCGTGCAAGATGCTCTTTCTCATTGTTATGCGAGAAATTTATACGCACAACATTGACTCCTGCATCCAAAATACCTTTTAAAGTATCTGGTTCGTCAGTTGATGGGCCAAGAGTGGCCAAAATTTTAGTTCTTCTAATCATCGGATGATTGCATTCTGCTCTCTAGAATCTCAACAACTGGAAGTTTTTTTCCCTCAAGGAACTCCAAGAATGCTCCACCCCCAGTTGAAATATAAGATATCTTATCTTCAATATTAAATTTATCTACTGCAGCTAAGGTATCGCCTCCACCTGCAATTGAAAAGGCATCAGAGTCTGCAATTGCTCGTGCCATATTCTCAGTCCCCCTTGAAAACTGATCGAATTCAAAAACACCGACAGGACCATTCCATACAATTGTTCCTGCATTACGCATAATCTCACAAAGCTCAGAAGTTGAATTTGGACCAATGTCAAAAATCATGTCATCTGCTGACACTGAACCCGAATTTTTAGTTTCAGCAGTTGCAAATTCTGAGAACTCTTTGCCACAAACAACATCCCCAGGAATAGGTATTTGACAATGCTCCATTAATGACTGTGCTGTTGGAATAAGATCATGCTCACATAGAGATTGGCCAACACTATTACCTTGAGCGGCAATAAATGTATTTGCAATACCGCCCCCTACAACAAGTTGATCAACAACTTTTGAAAGTGCATCTAATACTGTTAGTTTTGTTGAGACTTTTGAACCTCCAACAACCGCAACCATTGGCCTCTTAGGGTTATCAAGCGCCTTACCAAGAGCTTCTAGCTCTCCCACCAAAAGTGGCCCCGCACAGGATACTGGTGCAAACTCAGTCACCCCATAGGTTGAAGCATGGGCCCTATGTGCAGTTCCAAAAGCATCTTGAACACAAATATCACAAAGAGAGGCCATTTTTTTTGATAACGCTTCGTCATTTTCTTTTTCACCCTCATTAAACCTTACATTTTCACAAAGAACGACATCCCCACTCTTCATTTCAATGCCATCAAGCCAATTTGACTCGAATCTCACCTTTTGTCCTAACAGCTTTGAAAGATGATCGGCAACTGGTTGGAGCGAGAATTTTTCTTCAAACTCGCCTGCATTAGGCCTTCCAAGATGTGATGTAATCATCACTTTAGCTCCAGCTTTTGATGCAAAGAGAATTGTGGGTAATGAGGCAACAATTCTTTTATCACTTGTTACTTCAGTGTTTTTTATTGGAACATTTAAATCTTGTCTAATTAAGACTCTCTTACCGTTAAGATCTAAATCAGTCATCTTGAGTAAATTCATCAAATGCTCCAACTAATTAGTAACAATACTATTGTGAAATATGTCCAGCTAAACGAAGTAAATTACAGGTGTAACTGTACTCATTGTCATACCATGAAACTATCTTAACAAAGGTATCATCCATTGACATTCCTGCCTCTGCATCAAAAGTTGAAGCACAAGTGCTACCGACAAAATCTGTTGATACAACCTTATCATCTGTATACCCTAAGACACCCTTCATTGAACCCTCAGAGGCTGACTTCATAGCCTCACAAATTGCGTCATAATCTGATGCACTATTGAGCTCCGCAGTTAGATCAACTACAGAGACATCAGATGTCGGAATTCTAAACGCCATTCCAGTCAACTTTCCATTTAACTCTGGCAAAACTTTACCAACTGCTTTAGCTGCTCCAGTTGAAGAGGGAATGATGTTTTCCAAAATGCCTCTTCCACCACGCCAATCTTTCATTGATGGACCATCTACAGGTTTTTGTGATGCTGTTGCTGCATGAACTGTTGTCATTAACCCACGTTTAATTCCCCATTCATCATTAAGAACCTTTGCGATTGGAGCCAAACAATTGGTTGTACATGATGCAGCTGAAATTATTGACTGGCTATCATAAGCATCATGATTAACTCCATAAACAAACATCGGCGTACTATCTTGAGATGGGGCAGACTGTATTACTTTTTTTGCGCCAGCATCAATGTGAGCCTGACAACCTTCTTCCGTTAAGAAAAAACCAGTACAGTCGATAACAAGGTTTGCACCAATTTCGTCCCACTTAAGATCTGCTGGATTACGCTCGGCAGTGAGACGAATTTTTTTTCCATCTATAACAAAATTATTGCCTTCAACTAAAACGTCTTTACCAAAGCGCCCATGAACCGAATCATATTTGAGCATATAAGAAAGGTAATCATTATCAAGAAGGTCATTTACACCTACCACTTCTAGATTTTCAAAATCCTTATCGATTGCGCGAAATACCATTCTTCCGATTCTACCAAAACCATTAATACCAACCTTAATTGTCATTTCAAACTCCTAAAAAAATTAATTAACTTAAAACTCTATCAACTGCAGATACAACATTGTCTACAGTAAAACCAAAATGTTTAAAAAGCTCACCAGCGGGGGCTGACTCTCCATAAGAACTCATCGCCACAATGCCTCCATCTAGGCCAACATATTTATACCAAGACTCAGCTACACCTGCCTCAATTGCAACTCTCTTGATTCCCGGAATCAATACAGAGTCTTTATAATCTTGATCTTGCTCATCAAACGCATTAGTTGATGGCATTGATACGACTCGAACCTTTCTGTCTGTCATTGCTTTTGCTGATTCCATTGCAAGTGAAACCTCTGAACCAGAGGCAATTAGGATAATATCAGCGACTCCATTACAATCTGAAAGGACATAACCACCTTTTTCAATCTCTTTCAACTGAGCATTTGTTCTTTCCATTGGTGTTAGATTCTGTCTTGAGAAAATAAGTGCCGTTGGCGCATCATCTCTTAACATAGCAATTTTCCAAGATACTGCTGACTCTATTGCATCACAGGCACGCCAAGTTTGGAAGTTTGGAATAACCCTCATGGTTGCGATTTGTTCTACTGCCTGGTGCGTTGGCCCATCCTCGCCAAGTCCTATCGAATCATGTGAGTAGACAAAAATAGTTCCAATTTTCATCATTGCCGCCATGCGCAACGCATTTCGCATATATTCCATAAACATTAGAAAGGTTGCACCATAAACTTTGAAGCCACCATGCAAAACCATTCCGTTCATCATGACAGCCATTCCAAACTCTCTAACACCCCAAGAAATATAATTTCCGTTAGCATTTTCAGCATTAACTAAAACGCTTCCAGACCAATTTGTTAAATTTGAACCAGTTAAATCTGCTGAACCACCAAACAATTCGGGGACTACAGGGCCCATAGCTTCAATAGCATTCTGTGATGCTTTTCTTGAGGCTATATTAGGCATATCGGTTTGAGTTTTGGCAATATAATCATCCATCTTAGTAGAAAAATTTTCAGGCAATTTACCAGCCATCCGACGCTCAAATTCATCAGCCTCTTGAGGAAAAGAAGCACTATAAGCCCTAAATTTCTCATTCCAATTATCCTCAACAGCCTCTCCAGCATCCTTATGATTCCAACCATTGTAAATCTCTTGAGGAATTACAAAAGGCTCATAATCCCATCCAATATTTTTTCTAGTATTTGCTATTTCTTCGTCACCTAGAGGAGCTCCATGACAGTTATGAGAGCCTGCCAAATTAGGAGAGCCATAGCCAATAACAGTCCTTGTACAAATTAACGTCGGCCTATCATTAATAGCCTTTGCCTCAATAATTGCAGCATTTATGGCTTCAGGATCATGTCCATCAACATCAGCAATAACGTGCCATTTATAGGATTTGAAACGACCAGGAACCCCTTTTTCCATCCAGTCACCAATGTGTCCATCAATTGAAATATCATTGTCGTCCCAAAATGCTATTAATTTTCCAAGTCCTAATGTTCCAGCTAGTGCGCAAGACTCATGCGACAAGCCCTCCATCAGACAACCATCTCCCATGAAAACATACGTATTGTGATCAACAATTGAATGTCCAGGTTTATTGAACTGAGCCGCTAATGTTCTCTCTGCTATTGCCATGCCAACTGCGTTGGATATTCCTTGGCCTAAGGGTCCAGTGGTAGTTTCTACACCATCAGCATATCCATATTCTGGATGGCCCGGTGTTTTAGAGTGTAGTTGACGAAAATTTTTAAGTTCCTCAATACTCAAGTCAAAACCTGTCAAGTGCAATAATGAATAGATAAGCATTGAGCCATGGCCATTAGACAATACAAAGCGATCTCTATCAGCCCAATTAGAATTAGTGGGATTAAACTTAAGATGCTTGTTCCATAAAACTTCAGCAATATCAGCCATCCCCATGGGGGCACCTGGGTGCCCAGAGTTTGCTTTTTGCACAGCATCCATGCTGAGAGCACGAATCGCATTTGCTAATTCAAGTTGTGTAGCCATCATTAAAACCTATGAAAAATTATTGAATTTGAATTATACATTTTTTTCCTTTCATCCTCTCCTCAAAAGCCCATATATAGGCGTAAATATGGATGAAAAATTCATTTGCA
>JAOMCO010000010.1 GCA_028345055.1 Candidatus Thioglobus sp.
CTTCCACCAACCTCAAGAAATAATGTTGTTGAGTGGATAGGGCATGCATTAGAAGAAAAAGAAGGTTTGATTGCTTTAAGATATTTTTTTATTGAGCTTGCTTTAAATGGAGAAAATTTAGGTGTGTATGCTATTGAAGAGCACTTTAATAAGGAATTACTAGAAAATAGAAGGTCTCGTGAAGGCATTATATTTTCAGCAAAACCCAACCAAATAAAAATATTTAATGAAAAGAAAATAAGCAAGGATCTCAATAAAAAAAATCAAATTAGATTTTTACAATCTGCATTACAAAGTGTAAAAAATAATGAATTAGAAATCGAAAGAATTTTTGATTTAGAAAAATTTGCATCACATTTTGCAATTATAGATTTGATGGACGGTTATCATGCAGTTGGCGATAACTCTATCTATTATTTAAATCCTGTAACAAACTTAATAGAGCCTATTACTCGTGAATATAATTCCTTACGCTATTCTGATGGGCAGCCAAATGTTGAAAAGTTGATGATCGACCTTTATCAGGGGGAGGGAGAAAGCTGGGCTTTTGCAAATAAGCTTTTTAAAAATAATGAGTTTACTGAAAAATATTTGATAAAACTTTCAAGATTATCAAATAAACAATACCTTGATGAATTTTTTGAAGAAATAGATGAAGATTTGAGTCAACAAATAAACATAATTTATAGAGAAGATCCTTTTTATAAATTTCCCAAAGAATATCTGTATGAAAGGCAGGGACAAATCAAAGCATGGCTAAATAAAGATTTAATGATTGTTGCTAATGTTAATGAAGATAATGATTCTTTATTGAGCGTTCGGGTTAAAAACGATTCGCCATTTCCTATTGAATTGATTAAAATTTTTTCAACTAATCAAAGTTTCGAATTGTTTTTAGATAATATAGTTCTTCCACGAAGTGAAATATCCCTTTCAATTGAGTCAGAGCAAAATATAAATATAAATGAACTTAATTACAGTTATCAAATTCATGGTATTCAGAACCTACCCAGAGATTCGATCGTGGTTCCAAAATCATTTATTAGGGAGCTTACATTATCTAAGTTATGGAATACGTCGAATGAATATTTATTTAATAATAGTGATATAAAAGTAGATTACTCCAATAACATAATTTTCTTTGATAATAAAGTTCATGACATAGAAAAAGACATATTCATTCCTGAAAATTTTATTGTGAAAGGAAAACCTGGTTTAATATTAAATCTTTTAAATGGTGCTTCTATTTATTCAAAATCTGCATTCAATTTTAATGGTTCAATAATTGACCCTATTAAATTTACGTCATCAGATCGCAAAGGAGGAGGTCTGGTTATTATCTCTCCAAAAACAGAAAGCATATTTATAAATACTATTTTTGAACATCTAACCTCACCCAATCTTGGAAGTTCAGGTTTAACTGCTAGTATAACAATCTATGATACCGATGCTTCTTTTCATGACTGTATTCTTGCAATGAATGAATCTGAGGATTTTTTAAATTTGATAAATTCAAAATATGAACTAAGTAATTTAGATTTCAAATCTGTGAAAAGTGATGCTTTTGATAGCGATTATTCAAACGGTATAATAATTAATAGCATTTTCACTGATATCGGAAATGATGCTATGGATTTTTCTGGAAGCATATCTGAACTATCTGAAATTAGAATTGATGGAGTTGGAGATAAGGTTTTAAGTGCTGGCGAAAAGAGTAAGATTTCAGGCAAACATATTGATATTTTAAATGCTGAAATAGGGATAACAAGTAAAGACCTTTCTGAAGTCGATCTTATCAATGTGAAGATCAAGGATACAAGATTGGGTTTTGCTGTTTTTCAGAAAAAAGCAGAGTATGGCCCAAGTAAAGCTAAAGTTGCTGAGCTAGAAATGACAAATGTTGACTTTGTTCATTTAGTAGATCTTAATTCAACTTTAAATTTAAATGGAAAAGATGTGATTAATAAACGTCCCAAAGTAGAAAATTTTCTATATGGAGCTAATTTTGGTAAGAGTAGTAATTAGTGAGGATAATGAATTAATAAGGTTTCAATGTATAAAATAATATTTTCTATGATTAAAAGTAGCAACGTATTAAAGTAGTTTCTAATTTTGATAATCTGTGTAAATAATTGACTTACATCAAGACTATATTCCTTATCTTTTCAATCATTACCCTGAGAATTAACTTTTAGCCTTAAAATCTATAAGTTTGATGTTGATTGTGATGTTTTTGCTTTTCTTAATAGCACTGAATTATAGATTAAGTAAGGCCAAATGATGAAAAAACAATTTATTGCATCAATACCTATTAAATTATAATATGCGTACTAATTGTATTATTGTTTGCTACATTTTTGAGGAGTTTTAAGTTGAATGTATTTTTGAAGTCTAAAATTAATTCTCTTGGAAGATTGTTGCTTTTTCGAGATAAGGATATATTCTATAAGCCATATTATGGTTCTTTAGACTTCTTTCGACTAGCTATATATAATATATTTGCACCAGGAAGGATTCTAAATAGAATTCGATATAAACGTTTTCCAGTTTCCAAGCCAAAAGTACCTGTTCTAGATAATTCTCTTGTCGTTAAACCAGGTGATTTATCATTTGACGATCTCGTTGAGCTTACTGCAGCTACGATAAGTCGGCATGGTGCAGCAGTTGTAGATGGATTCTTTTCTGAAAAATATATAAAAGAATTTAGGAATAAACATTCTAGCTTTTTTCCTTCTTCAATGACTGATTCTAGTAATGTGCCAGAAATCTTTGAAGGTGGGACAATGTCTCTAGATATTCAGGATTTATGGATGAATGAGTTTATTGTGAAAGTGATTCAAAAATATATAGGTCGTCTACCTTATGCCCGACGATATGCTGAGGTTTGTGAAATACGACCTCGTCGTAAAACTACAAGCCGTGATTTCTCTCGCCCAAACTGTAATGGCAATCGCCTTCTTGCAGAAGAATGGCATGTTGACCATTCTTGCTTAATTCAAGCAGCAGTGTTCTTCGATGATGTTGTTCCTGATGGGAGTCATATGGAGGTTATTTCAGGCACGAATAGAATGCCATGTAGTCCCATGACCCTGTCACATGAATATGTTGAGAAAAGTCATTGGGCTTCAAAAGTATTGCCCTGTGTTGGTAAAAAAGGATCTATACAATTTCATTGTGGTAATGTTTATCATCATCTTAATGCAGAGCCTCTTAACTCGAGATGTTGGCTAAAATTTGAATTTACTTCTGGTCCTAATATCATGACTTCTCCAGAAGGTATTTATAGTCTTTTAGCGGGCACAACGAATTATAAAGATCTTACTTCAGAGAGAAAGCAAATACTTAGTGGTATTCTCCCTCTTAAATCTAATAAGGGATATCAGCCGCATCATCGCGGTGGCTTTGTACCAGTAAAGTACAAAGGAATATGATTGATATTTATATAAGATAAATTTTACAACTGGAACTGACTCGCTAAATATATCAACTTATTATAATGTTTGTATTTCCTGTAATATTAACTTCAAAAAGAAGATAATGAAGAGATCTTAGTAATGGAAGATAGAAATCAAATTTGCTATTCTATATATTTAAAGACATTAGTATCTTTTCTTTTTTATTGATCTAAAGAGCAATCAAACGCAATATTTCGTGCAAATAATTTAGGAAAAATTTCTGATTTCTTTTTTCCACCCTTGAGAATTTCTATTTTTTTAATTATAAAAAAAACTGATAACAACTTCATAACATCTTGATAAGAAAAAAATTGTAGATGAGTTGGGTCTCCAGAAATCAATAATTTTCTTCCTCTTAGAATTTGAATGCGATCCTTAAGATGGTATGCCAAAGGAAGATTCCCAATAAATCGGCCATCCTTTTTAAGAACTCGCTTAATTTCTTCTAAGGTAATCATAGGATAGGGCAAATGCTCTAATACTTCTGCCAAAACAACAATATCAAAACTATCATCTGGAAAAGGGAGTGTTTCATTTAAGTTTATTATTTGAGTTTCTAGATCATAATTATCTTTTGCATAAGATAGTGCTTTTTCATCAATATCACCAATAGTCACTTTATTGTTTTTACAAAAATATCTTGATAAAGTTCCATCTCTACCTCCCAAATCTAGGACTTTTTTATTTTTGCCAATCCATTTAGAAAATAACGAACCTCTTTCTTTTTCTAAAAAACTTTGATTTAATCTATTACCAGTTAAATGATGGTTTTCATAAAAAGATTGTATTAAATTTTTTTTCATTTTTTTTATTTTATGTTTTTTGCTAATATTCACTCAACGGCATTTTCATTCATCAAATAGAGAGATTATTTATTTTTTTCAAGATATGCTGCACTATAAGAAATACCTAAGGGAATTCGGAGGATGATAAATTTATACGATGCTATATTATTATCTGTTATTTTTTTGACATAATAAGGCCAGATTAGTAATATGCGTTTTATCATTATAATTTCTATAAATTATCAAGTAAAACTTACATTATGATTTTGCAATATAATGTTTTTATAGTTTGATTATACATATTTCATTTAGTGTAAGATTTAGAAATAAGAGGTTAAAAAATTAAAGATTTACTCACTAGAATCTAGAAATTTAAGTTAATCACTTCATTCACAATAAATCAATAATTGAGTTAAATTAATTATGGGTTAAAGTTTATGGTGTAACATTATTGAACAACTCAACTTTATAACCTTATAGAAAATGTTGAATAATAGTATAGTTCAAAAAAGCAAATTATTTTTTGTTTTACTATTTAGTCTTGGCTTCTTAATTAGTTGCTCAAATATTGCTGAAAAAAGTCAGAATCAAACTCAAATTTTAATTGAATATGCATTATATGATTTTCCACTTCCAAGTGATTCTGAAATCCAAATGGACAATACAGTCATTTTGGGAAGTGGTGATTTGTGGGCAGGTCAAATAATTCTATTAAGTGACACTTCTCCAGTTGAGTTAATTAAATTTTTTACTGAATCTGCTCAATCTTCTGGCTGGACACTAGGGTCTTCGACAATATCTGAAATGGTATTGTTAGTTTTTAATAATGATGAGAGAATTGCTACAGTAGAAATATCTAAAGGCAAAAAAAGTTTATTTAGCCTTTCTAAAACAAAAGTAAAAATAGCAATAAACCATCCAAATTCTATAAAAGAAAAACCAAATACTATCGAAGAATTCTAGATAATCTAATAGTAAACCAAAACTACTCTACAGTAATGGAGTAGATTTCAGGACATTTTCTTCAAGTTAGTCTTCTTTGCAAACCGTTCTGTAGATAGTTGCATAATTTGCAGATGCTGAAGAATAAAATAATGCTTTTTCTTCCTTTTTTTCTTTCCAATTTATATCTGCAAGAATAAGAAAAGTTCCAATCGCATTGTAAATTTCTAGACAAGTTTCTTTTGAATAAGGTTGAATTTCTTTATCTGCAAAACTTATGTTAGTGATAAGTATTAATATTGAGAAAAGAAATATGATTACTTTTTTCATATGTTATATTCTACTAGAATTTGTTACTATAGTAAGGACTGATAGAATGTCCTGAAAACTATTCCACTGTAATCGAGTGTTATTAAAGAAATTATTATAATTTTCTATTTCAGAGTCTAATGAAATTTCTTTAATACTACTTTACCGTGACCGAATGAATTTGGATTGTACCCTGCAAGAAAACGTTATCCCATGTCTAGATTTCTCAATCGAATTTCAATCCAATAAACTCATTTATCAAAAAGAATACACTAAACGACAACAGATCATTTATCTTCATATCCATCATCTTCACGATAGAGAAGAGTGGGGATATCAAAAGATATCCAATTGGTTGAATAAGAGTTCCATATTGACCCATACAGGAAAGAAATGGTTCTCTTCATCAGTTATCTCAGTCTTAAAGAGAAAACACGAGAGAGATCTAGTGAATGAACAGATTAGAAATCAACACTTTCCAAGTAAGGTTTCTAAGTTTGAAGTGAATTACTATATTTTTGATTGATTCTACTAAAGAAATAATAAACTATGAATTATTCTTCCTGGCATTAATGTAAATGTTCCAGCAGTTATTAATGCTCCTAAATAAACTCCAATCATCGTGTACATGTGAGAATAACGGTATTTTATTTTTTTTGTTTCTTTAAATTTTCTTATACTCCATATAGCATATATTAATGAAATTAAAGTAAACGGTATCAGCAAATGAATTGTTGAAAATTGACCAGGATTTAATGATTGAATAAAAACTGCTGATATTGAAACAATTACTAAGAAAAGTATCCAAAACCATCCTAAACGTTTATGTAAAAAAGTACCTTTCTTTTTTAAGAAAATTAATAAACCAAGAGGTAATGCTAGTATTGCAAAAATTGCATGAAAAAAGATTATTGAATTCATAACTGATTAACCAACTAATAGGGTGCCATAAGGAGTCACTCAACAGTGACGGAATTGATTTGAGAGTACCTCTTTTTGACCACCTCAATTCCGATGGTTTTTTTTTGCGGTGTTACCACGACCACCTTTGAGTTTTGCAAGTTCACCAACATCAAGTTCCTTGTTTCCTTTGATGACATTATATCCTTTTGATTTATTCTTATCATCTTCATAAACAACACTATCACCAACAATTGGTTGCTTGAAATGAACTACTATTTTATGACCAACTTGTTTCTCTACTTCATCTCTATTAAATGCAAAAGTTGGTGATACAACAATAGTATCAATCATTCCTTCTAATAGTTCAGTTGTAGGTTTTTCAAATCTCTTGCTAATATCATCACCATATTTTGTAATCCAATCTATCCAATCCTTTTTATTGTCTAACTCATAAATCTCTTCCACCAGAGTTGACTTCTTATCTTCAAGACTGCCTTTTTCCTCATCTAATGTCTTTTTAATTTGTTTGTATATTGCATCATCTGTTTTCTTCAACATATGATTGACTTCATTCGTTGATATAGACTTCACAGTGAGTTCTATCTGATTATCTACTGATTTAATAGTTCTCTCTCGCATCTTCTTTTCTATATCAATCTGCGAACTATCAATATCTTTCTTTGACATCACATCTTGTTTAAATCTCTCTTTAAGAATAGAAGAATTTGTCATTACTGACTTCACTTGACTGACTACGAAATCATCAGTCATATCCATATTCATACTTCTTCTATTATTACACTCCGCTACATTCTTACCTTTCCAGTAATTGTGTTTTGAAGAACAAAGATAGACTTTTTTATTGACTGTCATTTTTACATTACCAGTAAGTTTCTCACCACAATAACATACAAGAAAATCACTCAACAAAGATGTGAATTGCCTTCTATTGTTTCCAGTATTTTTCATATTCTTTGCTAACATTTTCTGAACTCTATTAAACATTGAGTGAGAAATGATTGCATCAAAACGAATATCAAATTCCTCACCACTCTCTTTGTCAGTCCATTTATATTCACCGAGATATACTCTGTTCTTCAACATTGTATGAAGTGTGCCAATACTCCATAACTTTGCCCTTCGTGGTTTAACTCCTAAACTATCAAGATGTGATTTAAGTTCCTTTATTGCTTTGCCTTGTGCATACATAGAGAATACTTTTTTAACTATTGCTGCTTCTTCTTTATCAATAGTCCATTTCTTATCTACATTTGCATAACCGAAGTTAATCGTGCCTCCCATAAAGACACCACTTTCGCCATTCTGTCGTGATAGATGTCTTTTGCCACTAACAGACACTTCTCGTCTTTGTTGTCTATCAAATTGTTGAACTGATGTAAGAATAGTGTCCAACATCTCATCTTTCGCATCATTAAAGTTTCTGAGGGATCCGTTTTCACCTTCATACACTTTCGTTTTCTTTGGGATGAAGTAATTCTTCTTCACCAATAAATCTTCAATTGTGTTTCTTGTCCAACGACTGCGTGAGTAGTACCAAATATTTTTGATACGACCAATTCGTATTCCCTCTTTCAATTCTTCATAAACTGGTCTAACTGAACTGACAGATGAAAGACCACCTTCATTCATCTCAACATATTTCAGACCAAGTTTGTCTGCTACCTTTTGACCAAGATGTCTTTGATTTTCAATTGAATGACCTTCATCAACTTGCCCTTGTGTTGAAACCCTCAAATAACAGAATAGACTTTCAACTTCTGCGACATTATTAACTGGGGCTGTGTTTCGTTTTGCGTTTGCCATTCTAAACTCTTATAGATTGCATTTTAAGTGTGTGTTGAACTGAACCAAGTGATACATCTACTTCCTTGCAAATGCCTCTGTAAGACAATCCTTGAGTTCTTAATGCGACAATTCTATCTCTCTGTTCTTGTGAGATGAGTTTGCCTTTCCCCCATTTGCCTCCGTTAGTTCTAATTCTATCAATTGCTTCTTTCTGCCTTGAAATCATCATATCTCGCTCTAATTGAGAAAAAATTGATATGAAGTTCGCAAAGATTTTGCCTTGTGAATTACTAGTGTCTACACTTTCCTTGACTACGAACAGATGTACACCACATTCTTCAAGAGAATGAATAGTATTCACAACTTGGACAATCTTCCTTCCTAATCTATCTAATGCGAAAACGATTACTCTATCAAACTTTCGTAATCGTGCATCTTCAATCATCTTTTGTAATTGAGGGCGAGTGTCTTTGACGCCACTCACTACCTCTTTATATTCACCGACACAATCCCAACCTAACAGTTCAATCTGTTTGTCTAGTGCTTTTGTTTGGTTTTCGTAGTCCTGTTTTGAAGTGGATACTCTCTGATATTTGACAACTCTCATAAGACCTCCTGTAAAGTAGAACATAATTTCAATTCAGTATAACATATCCGAGGTGAATTAAAAGAAAGTTCCTGTTTTATTCCATATCTTAAACGACATTTGTCGCTATGGCTGTATGGTATTCTTTAACGACACTTTCTATTGAGGCTGCAAATGATTAAAGACAATGAATTCTTAAAAGAAATATCAACAAAAGGTCTGTATTCAACTGATATGAGAGGCAAACCAATGACTGTTGAGAGTTTCTATGATGCAATAAGTGTAATCAATCAAAAGTCAGAACAACTTCAAAACTTTGCAAACTTGGGTTTCTACAAGGTCGGTAAATTACTTGCAAAGGCAAATGATGAACTTGGAAAGGGCGATTGGGGTAAGTTAAGAAAGAAAATTCACGAAGGTGGGTTGCATATCAAGACACAAGAACGATATATGGCAATTGCAAGAAACCCAAACATAGAACTTAACTATGCAAAGTTACCCGAACAATGGACTACTTGGTTGAAACTCGCAAAACTAGACCAAGAAGATTTTGACAAAATTCAACATCTAATCAGTAAAGATATGAAGTGGAGTGATGTTGCACCATTGCTAGATGAGAAATCATCATCATATAGAGAGATATTTGCTTCAAATGATAAACCACATCATAAAGAACTATTCGGTCTGCAATTCAATACAGAAGTGGGAACTAAAAGACACTTAAAAGAGTTTCAAGAATTTTCAAAAGAAGTAAAAGAACTTACTAAAAAGTATTCGTTCATCAAATTGAACAAGAAAAACTATTATGACAAGACTGAATACTTTCTTACTCACGATGAAGTAGAAGATGACACAACTATGGCAGAGGCAGAAGGCGAGAGTAAATCAATATTTAAGAAACAGTATCAGTCATCAACGAAGATTGATATTTAATACGACACTTTTGAATTAGGCTGCAAATGTCATTACTCACATCTCAAGGCAATCTTAAAAGTCAAACTATAACTAATGAAGTATTGATTGATAAGAGAACACATAAGATTGTTAAGTATTGGCAGAAAGTAGGTTTTCCCTATATTGATACTGATGAAAAATTCAGACAAGATAAGTTTGATGCATTTCTAAAAGTTGATGATATGAATTCATTAGACTTTAACAACAGGTCATTCAAGTTCAATAATGCAGGTCTTGCCCTTGCCTGGTCTTATCATCCTCACGCATTTGAAGTTCAATGCAATAATCAAAAATCACCAATGGATGTATTCAATGATTACGATACTTTCTCAAAAGGCATTAAGAAAACATTGAAGGGCAGTTTCTTCAAGAAAAGGTCATTTGAAGAACTGATGACAAAGAACGAACAAACGAATGAAATGATACGAACAGTATTAAGACGAGTATCGGGTGCTCAAATGGTTTCAAATTTTAGACCTGTAACTGCATCTGCACTTTACAAGTTATTCTGTGATAAGAACGATACAGTTTGGGATATGAGTTGTGGGTGGGGCGGTAGACTTCTTGCATCAATCAAGGCAGAAATAAACTACATTGGAACGGATCCCAACACTCAAACACAAAAAGGACTTAAAGAAATGGTAACGACATTCGGCAATAAGGCTTGTGGTTATGATTTACTCACAATGGGAAGTGAAGAATACCGACCAGATAAGAACAGTCTTGATTTTGCATTTACATCGCCACCATACTTTGATACTGAAAAGTATTCTGAAACTGAAACAACTCAATCGTATCTCAAATATTCAAATATCAATACTTGGAAAGAGAACTTTTTAAGAAAGACATTAGAGAATGTCCATTATGGACTTAAACCTAATAAATTCTGTGCCTTCAATGTTGCAGATGTTAAATCATATGAAACATTTGAGAAAGATACTAAACAAATTGCAAGTGAAGTTGGTTTCAAATTAGTAGATACATTTGATTTACGATTATCAAGTCAGGCAAATGACTATAAGGCAGAACCAATATTCATTTTTAAGAAAGAACAATGAAACATTATCTTACTGACAAGGATTTATTGATACTAGAACACATTGTTTTTGTTGCAGAGAAATCTGCCAAGATTATTCAATTCTATTTCAAGAAAGGCACAGAACAGACCTACATCACCCCCAAGAAAGACTTACTTGTTGCTTTTAATTTGTCAGAACCAATCGGGTTTGACTATCCTGTGAATGATTTGAAGAAGTTCTTAACGACATCTTCTGCTACGGCTGTGGACAGTGAAAAAAACACAGTAGATGTATCATCAATGGTCATTCACTCAAAAGATGATGAAGATAGTTTTATGTCTGAAATAGTTCAAGAGATTGACTTTACATTTGATGACCTTCAAACCAATCAACGATTGAAGAAATATAAACACTTAAACATTATGGGTGCGAATAAGAAATGCATTTTTAGATACCAAAATCACGAGAAGTCTTGGTGGTTTGATGATGGCAACAAAGAAATAATAGAACACGGCAAATCAAGTCGTAAGTTTCGTTATGTTATTGCGAGAGAGAAATTAAGATTGCTACCAAATGACTACAAGTTAATTCTTCGCACAAGTTCTATTCAATTTCAATATAAACATTTGAACTATTACTTTCTTCCCGAAGTCAGTTGGCAAAGACAAAGTGTTAAAGATTGGACAAACGCATCATCAATAGTTACAGATGAACATCTAATTGCACAATATCGTAAAAAGGGTTATCCAAAAACGACAAGATAGATTTAGGCTGCACCGCTAAGAAACTTCCCATCACAAACATCTAATAAGATGCCTTTTGCACCTAATGAAGTAGAACTTCCATTTATCAATGAGTGCATTGGTTTACTAAAATCTTCATTTCCATTCAAATTGAATGAAGTTTTGTAATCAAATCGTATATATCCGTCTTTATGAGTAAGGATTTCTTCATTTGAGAGGGAATTATCTAAACGAAGTATCAATGCATTATATTTTGATAAAAGTGCGTCCTTATGAATGCTTCCAGTTATTGAGTAAGTCTTTTTCTTTGTAAGAATTTCATTCTTATTAGACTTCCGCCTGTCCTTGATTATTGAAGAAACAACTTTTAATATATCAGTCAATTTCAAAGTAGTATCAATTTGCAGAGTGATATGTTTTCTGTCTGTTGAAATCGTATCATTTTCTTCTAATACTTTGCAGAGTTCTTGACTAAACAAATGAGAGTGTGTTTTCCACCATTCATCAAATGATTTAGTTAAGACTTCATCTAAATCCCATCCCTTGTATTTACTTCTCTTGACTTTTATCTTTTTAGTAACTCTATCTTTCACTTTCTCTTTAACAATTCTTCTTTGGAAATCAACAAGACTTTCATAATATCTATGTCTTTCTTGTTTCAATATTAGAACTGCATCTTGTTCTTCTAATTCCAATGCTAATTTCAAAAAAAGAAAGAAAATACGATATGCGTGAATAGTTTTTTCTAATACTTCATTGTTCTTAATTCTTCCTTCGTCTAAAAAACGATATTCTTTACCTTTTTCCTTCTGTTTTTTCAATTCTTCACTCAAAACATCTCTATTTTTATTAGATATGCCTTTCTTAATTGCCTTGCTATAAGTGAGTTTTACTGGTTTTAAGGTTTGTAATGACATATTTTAATTATATCGCATTTTAGATATACATTTTACCCAGAAAAGAGAATATTTGTCAATCAGAGTATAATATTACATATAGAGAGTGAGAAAGTAAGTAGAGAAAAAAGAAAGAAATAGAACGACAATTGTCGTTGAGGCTGAAGAAAGAAAGATTTATTAACTAACCGAGAAAATATTATGAATAGAGAACAAAGAAGAAGATTGAAAAAGAGAGTTCAAAAGATTAGATTGTTTGACTATGACCACAATCTTGAACAATTAGACCTTGAGTGGAAAGACATTCCAAAAAATAGACAAATTCCTGCATTAAAGTTCAAGAGATTATTAAAAGAATACAAGTTTGATATTCACAAGTTCTTACAGAACGGCAACAAAATGATGCTGAAACACAATTGTTCTTATGATGAACATTGGTTAGATGAGAATATTTACAACTGTCT
Organism: Candidatus Thioglobus sp.; assembly: GCA_028345055.1. Lineage (GTDB taxonomy): Bacteria > Pseudomonadota > Gammaproteobacteria > PS1 > Pseudothioglobaceae > Pseudothioglobus. The sequence continues at coordinate 12,863 of JAOMCO010000010.1, forward strand.
TCATTTCTATCTTGAATTACAAAAGTTTCGCAACAGATTGTCTTTTGAACAAATACTTCAAATTGTTTCAATATTCGCAAATAAATTGGATCCCATCTCTGCAAGAGTTTTTGTTGTTCATTCTCTAGTTATGTTTGACTTTCTAAAACCTAATCAAGTAGAAATGTTAGACAAAATCAAAAAAGAAGTTTTAAGTCGTAAAGATTATGATGAAGATGAGTTCTATGAAAGAGAAGAACTATACAAGGCGTTTATACAAAACAAAGAACTTCAAAATCTTCCTCCTTCATTGAGTTACATAGAAAGAATGAATGAACAGAAGAAAGTAGTTGCAAAAATTAAAAGTTCTAATCTTGAAAGTAGTTTTGATAATGAAGACGACTTTGATGCCTATTATGACGATAAACCTTATGTTGTTGTCTATCGTGGTTTTGCAGTTCACGAAGGTGAATGTATAAGAAAGTTGGCGGCAATTGAACAAAGTCCAAAGAATGAAAACATTCTTGATGAAATGTCTAATGAAGTCAAAGACTTTTATAACCAAAGTCAATATGCTGGTCGTGGTGTTTCATACACTTTTGATAAGAACATCGCATTGACTTTTGCGTTTAGAACTATGAATGAAATGCGTTTTCTGGCGCCACACGACATCAAACTTCGTGCCTGTGTTGCAAAGTATGTAGTCAAGAAAGAAGACATATTTGCATACTGTAATGGTCGTAGTGAGAGAGAAATAATTGTCAATAGTGTAGATGAGTTTGATGTTCCAGTTGCACTTGCAAATTATGAATTCTTTACTAACGAAGATGGTGAGTTCGACAAAACTGGAATGCTTAGTCAACCACAGTTTAGAAAGAGTGCGTATGAAGATTATGATGACTACGCTAAACACTTTAAGAACACAAAGATTGAACGAGTGTTCAACTAATCAATAACGACAACAACTGCTACGGCTAGGAGGCAACAACATACAAAAACTTACGATTTACAAAACTAATAATAATGAATGTCAAGGAGACAAATTGAAATGAAGAAAAAAGATAAAAAAGTAATAGTGTTAAACAAAGAAATTGAAATAAAAGAACTTCCATCAATGTTACGAGGAAGAGTGATTGAGATATTAGGTGACAAAAAGATGTCTGTTGATGAGAAGAAATCTCTGCTTAAAGATGCATACGACATAGTTTTTACTTACGACTTAAAACTTAGGTTACGAGAAGAAATGTGTTCTGCGACAATTTTGAAGGAGGCTGCATAATGGCAAGACAAATGAAAATGACAGGTAGTAAAAAGACTGTTAAAAAAATGATAAGAGTTAAGAACTGTCTAAAACGAAAAGGCAAAAGTAATTCTAAACATTATTACAACGAACAAGAGTTTCATCATAGAGTTCCTAAGTTTATTAAAGAAGAATTGAAGAACGCTGCTTAACGACATTAATCGTTGAGGCTCTGCCCTCATTCTGCGTATTCAAGTGCGTAGAAAAATATTCTAAAAAGAGTTAAATAAAACAAAAATTTACTACCTGTTTTTCGGCGAACCCTTATAAATATTATGTATAGAAAGTTCTATAAGGTTTTAACAAATTAAACAAATGCACGGTTTTAATGAGTTTCGGTCTCTATAAAGTCTGCACCATATCGGTATAACAAGTGGTTTCCCACTGTAAATCAACGAGTTATATTTGATATGTCATTGAAAAATAATATAGATGCCAGAAGAATGGTATGCCAGATAACACCCGAATAAAAACCAAATAAAAGATTATGAATATAGACCAAATAAAGAATAAAACAAAAGAGATTATGAACGCAGTTCATTCACGAGGTGAAGTGAATACGCACCTAGACCACGCACTAGAACGAACACTAACATCCGACCAGATAAAACAGAGAGATGCACTTCTTCAAGATAAGAGAGTTCGTTTGAATTACCCATTGACTGCCAATACATATATGAATAAATCAATTCACCATCTTCTCATTCAAATGAAGAAACTCTCTCTACGGGTTAATTACAGATTAGATAAAAACTTTGATAGATGGAATTCTAACGACAATTCTCTTGGGGGCTTGAACCGAGTTTCGTTCTATTGTTATTTTCAAAAGTGTCTAGGTAATAATCATTGCCACTATTACCTAGTTATTCCGCCTAAACATAGTATTGAAAATGTAATTAAAGTCATTAGAGAAGAATGGATTAAATTGGATCCTCGTGTTCAAAAAATGTTAGATATGAACCAAACAGTAATAGGTAAGAATGCAATCTTAAAAGAATGGTTTATTAAAGAGTATCAATTGACGAATAAGACTTATTCAACTTGGTGCAAACATCTAGTTGATGGCGATGTCAAAAGATACTTAGGTTATTCAGTTAGAGAATACATAGTGAATAAGGATGATATGAAAGTTCCCAAGAACGACCAATATGAGACCTATGAACTAATATAAATAGTAGTGTAAGACATTTAACTTCCACTTAATTATCACCAATATGCAGAATATCACCAGTAAGAAAGTAAGTAACAAGAAGAAGGTTTGTCTTTATTTTGATAAAGATATATACAAAGACTTCCAAAATGTATGTGAAAGACGAGATGCACCAGTTTCTCGTGTATTGACAAGAATGATGGACAAACAACTAAGGGCAATCTAATAAGTAAGAACCGTCTTGTGGGTTGTTAGACAACGCCACCGAAAATGGGATATCAAAATTACAACCCCAAGACACCTAATCAAACGACAAATTAAATTATGGCTGCAACTAAACAATCCAAAATTAAAAAACAAGTATTAACAATTAAACGAATGATAGATGATTGGCAACAGTATCTTGCCTATCTTGATGCAAATGCAAAAAAGTAAACAACAAATCAAAATAGAACAACTCTTAAAAGAGGCAGAAAGGGAATCTAGTTCAAGTAAGAGGCAAGACCTTATATTGCAAATGATAAGACTTTTGTCTGAAATATCGTAGTGTATTAAACCTTGCGTAATACACTCAATTTTTGATGTCTTACAGATACTATTCTAATAGGGTTTCAATATTCGTAATTTAGGGGGGTTCTAATACACCCCAGTTAAACGACAATTGTCCTTGAGGCTCTGAACACTTAATTCAAAGTAAACCTACATTTAGGATAACCACTACATCCTATAAATTGAGTGCCTGTTCTTATTCCTTGTTTAACAGTTCTTTCTACTAATGCAGAACCACATCTTGGGCAGACTGTTTCAGATGAATGACGATTATGTAATGATTGAATATGTTCTCTTTTAGTAATCTTGCCATCAGTATCAATCAGTAAACTACATATTCTTCCAATTTCATCATTAGATAAAACTGTGTCTTGAAATTGTTTGATGTAACGACCAAGACCAGAAGATAGAACATTTGAGGGTAGTTCAGTTTTGAATTTTGAGTCACCAACAAAACAAACAACAGTTTGAATATGCGTTTCTTCTACATCAAGATACTTTGATAAGACTTTCTTTTGTCTAAAGGTTTGTTTAAGTGGGTTTTGAAATGAATACTTGTTTTTGTAAACTACTTGTGTCCATTTAGATTGAGTTTCAGAACCATAAATCCATCCCTTCAAATTCTTTGTTTCAACTATGAACAGTCCAAATGGTGATACTAGAATATGGTCTATTTGAGTAGTGCCATTAGAAGATGGAATAATGACATCATTAAATCTTCGGTAAAGTTCGTTGTTTAAACTTAACCATAATTTAAATTGTGTTTTCTTTTCGCCAAACCATCCTTCAAACATAGAATGTATTCTACCTTCAATTAAACGACACTTGTCATTTAGGCTGCAATCACATTTCCCCAAATTAGTAGATTTATCAAAAATAGACATATCACTATGATGTTTTTCATAGATTACCTCTCTTGTTGGAATTAGACACACAGAAACACCCCCCTCGGAACTGAACAGTATTCGTTTACTTAAACAAGGGTATCTCTTTTGAAATACATAACTACTAACTAGGTCAATTTAGTTCGTTTTGTATATGGATTTTTTGCCAGTATATTTTTGAGTGATTTTAGTAATCACACTCGCTATCAAACCAAGACTGACAAAAGAACTTAATATGTTTCTGTTCTCTCTTATTGAGTTTCTTGCGTTGGTAGTTCGTAAGAGGCGCTGGTGTGCATTTTGTGTAGATGACCGAATGAACTATGTCATTCTTAAAGATAATGCGAACACCATCATCCTTGATGATTGTATCTTCTTTGTTGTATTTCTTCCCCATTAGTAAGTGTAGTATTTGATTGCGAACTTGCCTATTTTGATTGGGAACTCTTTATTTCGTATCTCTTGAATTCTAGTATCTCTCTCGTGCTTTCTCTTTAATACAGAACTAACAGAAGTGTTGAACCACTTCTTACCTCGTGGCGTTGCCACTTCCCACTTGTTTAACTTATGTGCTATTCGTCTGTAACCATAACCTTTATCGTGCAATGATTTAATCAATGTATAAAGAAACTGTTGATACTCTGTGTATGGATTACCTTGATAAGTCAAATTGTTTGACTGCATTTCAAGAGTGAATTCTAAATGAGGTATTGTTCCAGAAAGAACGACACTTTCTGTTGCGGCTGAGGAACTATCTTGATTTGCTAAAGGGGTACTCTCAAATCTATTCCACTGTTACAGATTTTGCTAGGTTTCTTGGCTTATCAACATTTGTACCTTTTTCAATAGCCACAAAGTAACTTAGGAGCTGAAGTGGTATTGTAAAAATAATTGGAGCAGTGATTCTTCCAAGGTTTGAAGTAATAGGAACTATCTCCATTGTGGGCATTGACTCAACTTTTGAGCCAAAATCTTCGAAAACAATCATGTAAGAGCCTCTAGACTTAACTTCTTGTATATTTGATTTCAATTTCTCAAGGAGTTCATCATTTGGAGCAATTGCAACTACAGGTATATTTTCATCTATCAGTGCAATAGGGCCATGTTTTAATTCTCCAGCAGCATATGCTTCAGCATGTATATAGCTTATTTCTTTTAATTTTAGTGCTCCTTCAAGGGCTATTGCATGCATTGTTCCTCGACCCAGGAATAATGCACTATTTTTATTTTTGAAACGAAAAGCAAGTCTTTTTATTTGCTTAGCTTGTTGAAGTGTCTCAGTAATTAAGCCAGGGAGTCTTTTTAACCCATTCACTATATCTTTTTCCTGAGTTTCATTTATATTACCCTTACTTTTTCCAAGAGCTATAGTTAACAATGCTAGGGCGACTAATTGAGTAGTAAAAGCTTTAGTACTTGCAACCCCAATTTCTGGCCCAGCATTTGTTAAAAAGTTTAGCTCAGAGAGTCTAGTAATGCTTGATTCTGCAGTATTTGTTATGCTAAGAGTTAAAATATTTTTATTAATTTTTATAGCTGTTTTAAGTGCCTCTAATGTATCAGCTGTCTCACCACTTTGAGAAATAGTTAAAAATAGGGTTTTATCTAAGAGAATTGGACGTCGATAACGGTATTCACTAGCAACTTCAATATTACAAGGTATTTTTGCTATATCTTCGATCCAATATTTTGCAACTAGGCCAGCATTATAACTTGTACCACAAGCTATAATTTGAACTCTAAAGATATCCTTAAACTTTTTCTTTGCTTGATCTCCAAATGCTGAAATATTAACTGAATTGAATGAAATACGTGATTCTAGTGTATCCCTTATTGCTTGAGGTTGTTCAAAAATTTCTTTCTGCATAAAGTGCTTATATGACCCAATATCAACTTGGCCAGCTTTTAATTTAGAGGATTTAATTGGACGAACCACTTCATTGCCATTTGAATCATAAATAGTGACTTTATCAATCAATACTATTGCAATATCTCCCTCTTCTAGAAAAATAAATTTTTTTGTTAATGATAAAAGTGCAATTTGATCAGAAGCAATATAATTTCCATTTTTAGAAATTCCAATTAATAAGGGAGAGCCTTTTCTTGTAGCAATAATTTGATCAGGATATTTAGATGAAATAACTCCCAGGCCGTAAGATCCTTTTAAAGATTTAACTGCATTTTGCACTGATGATATTAAATTATTGTTTGATCTCATTGACAAATCAATTTCATGAGCTATAACTTCTGTATCAGTTTCAGACAGGAATTTGTAACCCTGATCCAATTGATTTTCTTTTAGGTCAAGATAATTTTCAATTATCCCATTATGAACTACACTAACTGAATTCTTTGATACATGGGGGTGTGCGTTATGACTTGCAGGTTCTCCGTGAGTAGCCCATCTAGTATGAGCTATACCTATATTTCCTTTGATTTTATTTTTTCTTGCTTTTAATTTATTTTCTAATACTTCAACTTTACCAACACTTCTAATAAGATCAAATTTTTTATCTTCTGATAAAACAATAATTCCAGCAGAGTCATAGCCTCTATATTCAAGGCGATTTAAACCATCTAATAGAACTGGCACTATATTTTTCTTAGAGACTCCCCCTACTATTCCACACATAATCTTCTAGTTTAATTACTATTTTATTGAGTACTGAGGTTAAAAATTATAGTCCAATTACAGATTTTTTCTCTGTATTTAACATATGTTCTTGACCAAGTAGATTTATCAGCAAAATAACACGATCTGAAGATTTAAATGATTTAAATATAGCATTACAGTTTTTAAATATTCCTTCAGTGATTTGAACCTTATCACCTGGCTTAAAGTTATCTAGATTAATAAGTTTATTTAATGAATTTTGCTCATTCTTTTTAATTAGTTGAATAATGTTATTTGGCACTTTTGCAAAATTTAATCCAAATTTTACAAAGTTTAAAACTCCTTTAGTAGATCTAATTGGTAGCCAATTTTGTTTTTCATTATCAAGATTGATAAATAAATATCCTGGAAATAAAGTTATCTTCTTATTATTAATAAAAGCATTAGGGCAATAAGTATCATAATCCTGATTTTGGAGATTTTGTAAAGCAATAGCTTCTTGATTTGGCTTAATTTTGAGGAGATACCAGCTTTTCATGAATGTCATTATAAGCTATATTTATAAAGTGTTCAATTAATGAACAATATTAAATATAAATGAAATACTTCCATTTTAGAGTTGAGTTAGCTTTTAGATTATAATAAATATTAAATGAAAGCTGATCTTCATAATCACTCTTACTATTCGGATGGCGTTTTATCCCCAAAAGAATTAGTGATTATTGCAAATGATGTAGGTTGTGATTTATTCTCATTGACAGATCACGATTCAACATTAGGTTTGCCTGAAGCTCAATTAGAATCAGATAAATTAGGTCTTAGACTTATCAATGGAGTAGAGATTTCTGCATTTTGGAATAATAGTGCCATACATATTATTGGGCTTGGAATCGATATTAATAGTGATATTCTTCAAAATGGATTGAGTTTTAATCAAGAATTACGGAAAGTAAGAGCAGAAAAAATAGCTCTCGACCTTTTGAGGTCAGGTATTAGAGATCCATTGGAAAAGGCTCAAAAAATAAGTGGTGGGCATATGCTGACTCGAACACATTTTGCCCAAATGCTTATTAAAGAGGGCTATTGTAAAGATATGAAGTCTGTTTTTAGAAGATATTTGTCTGGAAAAAAACCTGGAGGTGTTAGAGTTGAATGGAAGAATTTTGATCAAGTCATAAAATGGATTCATTATGCAGGTGGAAAGGCATTGATAGCTCACCCTTTTCGATATCGCATGACTATTTCTAAAATAAAACAATTACTTCTTGATTTTAAAGAAGCATCAGGAGATGGTTTTGAAGTAGTAAATGCAAATAGTTCTGAAGATGAAATTTCTCTTGGAAATCAGTTGTTAGAAGATTATGATTTCCTTGCATCAAGTGGCTCAGATTTTCATGGATGGCCAAATCAAAGAGTTCAAATTGGTAATTTGGCTGATTTACCCAATTCTAGCAGGGCAATTTGGAATTATTTATAATGGCATTAATTCTTGATATTCATCCAAAAAATCCTCAATTAAGACTTATTAATAAAGTTACAGAAACAATACAAAAAGGGGGAGTTATAGCTTATCCAACTGATTCTGGATATGCACTAGGGTGTGAGCTAGGAAATAAAAATGCAATGGACAGAATTTTAAAGATTAGAAAGTTGAAAAGACATCACCACTTTACACTAATGCTCAAAGATTTGTCCCATGTTGGAGAATATGCAAAACTGAATAACTCAGGTTTTAGATTGTTAAAAAAAATACTTCCTGGCCCTTATACATTTATTCTTGAAGGTACAAAAGATATTCCAAATCGTCTTCTTAATGGCAATAGAAAAACAATTGGAGTGAGAGTTTCAAGTAATATTATAGTTCAGGAAATTTTAGGGGATTTGGTTGACCCTATGATGAGCGTATCTCTCATAATGCATGGATATGAATTTTATAATGGTAATGATGTAAGAACAGTTTTGAGTAACTCAATTGATCTTATAATAGACTCAGGGCATTGTCCTCCAGAGCCAACCTCAGTAATAGATATTTCAGAAAATGAAATAACAATATTGAGAAGGGGGGCAGGAAGTCTTAAATCTATTATTTAAGTTACTTGTAACTATAATGTAATTACATTATAATTACTTTATGGCTAAAATAATTCAAATAGGCAATTCTCAGGGTATCAGAATACCTAAACCAATTATTGCACTTGCTAAGCTTGATGATAAAGAGCTTGAATTTGTTGTAATGGATAGTGGACTTCTAATTACACCAGAAAAAGAGGTTAGAGTTGGCTGGGAAATTGAAGATACTAATCTAACAGCTGAGTGGGAGTGGAGTAAAAATTCATGAGGCGCTTTGAAGTCTGGCTCATTATGAAAAATCCTGAATATGGCCGTGTAGTTGATAATCTTGGCTTATGCACCATTGTTACTCCTAATGAATTAAACAATTTACCTAATTTATTAGTGGCTCCAATGACTACATCATTTGAATCAATACCTAGTAGAGTTGAGTGCATTTTTGAAAGCGCAAAAGGCTTTATTATGATAGATCAAATCAGAACAATAGAAAAATTATGCTTTATCAAAAAGTTAGGTGAACTAGAAAATGATGTTCAAATAAATTTATGCGACCGCCTTCAAGAGTTTTTTGCTTACTGATTGGGGCTGTGAGTATAATCATCTCATTTACTAACTATTCAATTTTTAAATGAAAACTGCTGAAATCCGTCAGAAATTTTTATCTTACTTTGAGAGCCATGGTCATTCAATTCAGCAGAGTGCATCTTTAATTCCCCATAATGACAATACTCTATTATTTGTCAATTCTGGAATGGTTCCATTCAAAGATTTTTTTACAGGCGCAGCAAAAAAACCCTTTAAAAGAGCTGTATCCTGTCAAAGATGTGTCAGAGCAGGTGGCAAGCATAACGACCTAGATAATGTTGGTTATACTGCTCGCCATCATACTTTTTTTGAAATGCTTGGTAACTTTAGTTTTGGAGACTACTTTAAAAGTGAAGCTATACGTTTCTGCTGGGATTTCTTAACGGTTGAGCTTGAACTTCCAAAAGAAAAACTCTGGGTTAGTGTTTTTGATGATGATAATGAGGCTGCTGATATATGGGTCAACGAGATAGGATTTCCTTTAGAAAGAATTTCACGCTGTGGCCCGAAAGATAATTTTTGGCAAATGGGGGATACCGGTCCATGCGGCCCTTGTAGTGAAGTTTTTTATGATCATGGAGATCATATTGAGGGTGGTCCACCTGGAACTCCAGAAGAAGATGGTGACAGATTCATTGAAATTTGGAATTTAGTTTTCATGCAATTCGATCGTCAGCAAGATGGTGAATTGGTTCCTTTAAAATCCACTGGAGTTGATACAGGAATGGGTCTTGAGAGACTTGCAGCTGTCATTCAACATGAAAATAATAATTATGATATTGATAGCTTTAAAGAATTGACGAATGCAGTTGTAGATTTAGTCCCAAAAGACTGTGGCATTAAGTCTAATAATGCCTCAGTTAGGGTTATTGCTGACCATATAAGGTCAACTGCATTTATGGTTGTTGATGGAATTAGCCCTTCAAATGAGGGAAGAGGTTATGTGCTCAGAAGAATTATTCGAAGAGCCATTAGACATGGACACAAGTTAGGAATAAGTGAAATATTTTTCTATAAGCTGGTATCAGTGCTCTCGAGCCAGAATAAGTTAGCCTATCCTGAGCTTATTTCTAACCAATCAATTGTTGAGCAGACACTTAAAAAAGAAGAGGAGCGTTTTATAGAAACCCTTGATACTGGAATGAGCATTCTTGAGAGTACAATTGAAGAGATCTCTGGAAATCAAATTCCTGGTGAAGTGGCCTTTAAGCTTTATGATACTTATGGATTTCCCGTTGATCTGACAGCTGACGTTGCAAGAGAGCATGGCCTAAGTATAGACATGTCAGCCTTTGATTCTGAAATGACTATTCAAAAGGATCGTGCCAGAAAGGCTGGAGACTTTGAATCTAAAAAATCATCAGTACTCATTGAAAATCCGACTGAATTTGTTGGTTATGAACACTTTGATAATGACGCTACTATTACTGCCATTATTAAAAATAATGAGTCGGTTAATGATCTTAGTCAAGGTCAAGAAGCAATTGTTATTCTAGATCAAAGTAGTTTTTATGGGGAATCTGGAGGCCAGATTGGTGATCAGGGAACTCTATCTAATAAGAGTTCAAAATTTAACGTCTCAGATACTCAAAAGCAACCATCAAATGCCTTTGAGCACTTTGGTATCTTAGATTTTGGCTTTCTTAAAGTTGGAGATAAAGTCAATGCCATCATTGATATTGAGAGAAGAAAAAAGATTATGAGTAATCATTCTGCTACACATCTTCTTCATGAGTCTTTGAGGCTTGTTCTTGGTGATAAAGTTAATCAAAAAGGTTCTCTAGTAGAATCTGATAAGCTTAGATTTGATTTCTCTCATGACGATGCTCTATCTAAATCAAATCTAGATGAAGTAGAAGCTCTAGTTAACAGACAAATATTAGGAAACTTTGAGGTAAATACAGAAGAAACTGATATTGAAACAGCTAAGAGCAAGGGGGCAATGGCTCTTTTTGGTGAAAAATATGGAGAAACTGTTAGAGTTCTTAGTATGGGAGATGATGATTTTTCTGTTGAGCTCTGCGGTGGTACCCATGTTGAAAGATTGGGTGATATAGGAAGATTTAAAATTATTTCTGAAAGTGGTGTAGCCTCTGGAGTCAGGAGGATAGAGGCAGTTACTGGCCAAGAAGCTTATAGGCTAGACAAGAGCAATGAGGATAGTTTGGAAATAATTGCTAATCTAACAAAATCTAACTCAGTAAATGTACTTGAAAAGGTAAAGCATTTAATCTCTAATCAAAAAAATCTCGAGAAACAGATTGCAAGTTTCCAAAAACAATTGGCCAGTGATCAAGGCAGTGACTTAGCCTCGAAAGCTGAAAATGTAAATGGTATAAAGATTCTTGCAACAGAAGTTTCAGGTGTCTCTGCAAAAGATTTAAGGAATTTGGCGGACAAATTAAAAGACAAGTTAGGTACTGCTGTCATTGTCTTGGCGGTGGTATCAGGCAAAAAGGTTTCGCTAATCTCTGCGGTAACTAAAAACCTCACTGATAAATATCAAGCCGGAGCTATCTTGAATCATGTAGCATCTCAAATCGGTGGCAAAGGTGGTGGAAGAGCCGACATGGCTCAGGGTGGGGGAACTGAGCCTGAGAAATTATCAGATGCATTAAATTCAGTTAAAGATTTGATTTGATAAAAAAGTCCTTCTGTTTTGTCCAGTATAATTTTTCTAAATGCACTGGAATCAAATATCTTTTGAAGTTAATAAACTTGAAGCTGATTTAGCTTCAGAGGTTTTAATAGGTCTTGGTAGTATCTCAATTACCTATTCGGATGCTCAGGATAATGCTATTTTTGAACCTCCAGTAGGCGAGACTCCTCTTTGGGAATTCATTAGAATTACAGCTCTTTTTCAATCAGAAGTTAATTCAAAACTAATTATTGATTCATTAATTGAGATCTGTAATATTAAAGTAAATGATATTATTAAACTAAAGAATAAGATTTGGGAGGACGAATGTCAAAAAGATTTTCCTTCGATGCAATTTGGGAAAAAACTTTGGGTGTGTCCTTCATGGGATTCAAAACTTGTTATTCCAAGTGACGCAATAACTATTAAGATCGACCCTGGTTTGGCATTTGGCACAGGCACACATCAAACTACAAGACTATGTTTAGAGTATTTAGATGAAAATCCGCCAAAAGCCTTAACTGTAATAGATTTTGGATGTGGCACTAGTATTTTAGCAATTGCTGCTGCAAAATTAGGTGCCAAAAGAGTTATAGCTATAGATAATGATCCTCAAGCGGTTATTGCCAGCAGGGAAAATGTCGCTAAAAATAACTCTGAAAGTTTTATTAAAATTCTTAACTCAATTGAAAAAATGGAATTAAAGTATTGTGATCTTTTAATGGCAAATATTCTTACTAACCCTCTCATTGAATTAGAATCTCAATTTTCGGAATTAGTAAAACCTAATGGCAGTATTCTGCTATCTGGAATCCTTGAAGAGCAAGTTGAAAAAGTAATAGATTGTTATTCCAAAAATTTCAATAATATTAAGATTAAAAATAAAGAAGAGTGGTTTAGAATTAGTGCTATGAGAAATAATTAAGAATTAAGTTGATAATTATCCTCCCCCAACGGCATTTATTACTTCAACCTTATCTAAATACTCTAAAAGATGTGATTGATATTTTGATTTTGGGATTATTTCTTTATTTATTTCGATAGCAATGCGTTTATTTATACATCCTAATTGAGCAACAAGATCCTGGATGTTTGAATCTTCTGGAAGTGACATTTCTTTGCCATTAACTATTATTTTCACAAATGAATTGAGTTTATTAATACAATTTAATTATAACATTGGATTGTAAAATTCAAGATGATTTGATAATAAACACATGGTAAAATTTCGGGTGTTTTAAAAGCTCAAAAAGGAGTAATATTTTGCCTCATAATGCCTTATTAGCACTAGAAGATGGCAAAGTTTTTTGGGGGAAATCAATCGGTTTAATTGGTCATACAGTTGGAGAAGTAGTCTTCAATACAGCTATGACAGGTTATCAAGAAATACTGACTGATCCCTCATATAGTCAGCAGATAGTAGCGCTGACCTATCCTCATATTGGTAACACAGGAACAAACGTTGTTGATGAGGAGTCATCTAAAGTTTATATGTCAGGACTGATCATCAGAGATCTTCCCCTTTCACAAAGTAATTGGCGCACGGAGATGAGTCTAGATAATTACCTCTTTACCAATAACATAGTGGCTATTGCAAATATCGATACACGAGCTCTTACAAGGCACCTAAGAATTAATGGGGCTCTCAAAGGTTGCATAATGACTGGTGATTCAATTGACTCTGATAGAGTAATTCAGAAAGCAAAAAATTTTGCTGGTTTAAAAAATATGGATTTAGCCAAAGTAGTTTCAACCTCTAAAACCTATTCATTTAATCAAGGAACATTTGATATAGAGAGTTCTACTTTTAATAAAAAACCCTCTAAATTTAAAGTAGCTGTTTATGACTATGGTGTTAAGAAAAATATATTAAGGATTCTGGTGGATAGAGGTTGCGAACTAACTGTCTTTAATGCTCAAACTTCACTTGATGATTTATTAGCTATTAATCCTGATGGTGTTTTTCTATCTAATGGTCCTGGCGATCCTGAGCCATGTGATTATGCAATTCAAAATATTAAAGGATTATTAAATAAAGAGATTCCTATCTTTGGAATATGTTTAGGACATCAGCTTTTATCTCTCGCATCCGGAGCTAAAACTGAAAAAATGAAGTTTGGTCATCATGGTGCAAATCATCCTGTACAAGATTTGAAGTCTAAAAGGGTAATGATTACCTCTCAAAATCATGGCTTCGCAGTTTCTGAAAAAGACTTGCCTGAAGATATTGAGATTAGCCATCGCTCATTATTTGATCAGAGTATTCAGGGCATTAGAATTAAGAATAAACCAGCGTATAGTTTTCAAGGCCACCCAGAAGCGTCACCTGGGCCACATGATGTTAGTTACTTATTTGATGAATTTATTGATCTTATGAAAAAATGAATTTAATCTTCCACTTTATTTTATTAAATTATGCCTAAGAGACTGGACATTAATAGTGTTTTAATCATTGGAGCTGGTCCAATTATTATTGGACAGGCCTGTGAGTTCGATTATTCAGGTGCTCAGGCATGTAAGGCTCTTCGTCAAGAGGGATATAGGGTTATATTGGTTAATTCAAATCCAGCTACCATTATGACTGACCCTAAAATGGCTGATGCAACCTACATCGAACCTATTGAATGGAAAACTGTTGAAAAAATCATAAAAAAAGAAAAGCCTGATGCACTTCTTCCAACTATGGGAGGGCAAACAGCTCTCAACTGCGCTTTAGATCTCGATCGTCACGGAGTTCTTGAAAAATATAGCGTTGAGATGATTGGTGCAAATAAACAGGCAATTGACAAAGCTGAGGATAGAGAGTTATTTCGACAAGCCATGCTCAAAATTGGCCTTGACATGCCTAAAGCAGCAATTGCACATTCTCTGAAAGACGCTTTAAAAGTTCAAGAAGAGGTTGGTTTTCCAACTATTATTCGACCATCCTTTACAATGGGTGGATCTGGTGGTGGAGTTGCTTTTAACAAAGAGCAATTTGTAGAAATATGTCAGCGTGGTCTAGACCTATCTCCGACTAATGAGCTATTAATTGAAGAATCTATCCTTGGCTGGAAAGAGTTTGAGATGGAGGTCGTTAGGGATAATAAAGATAATTGCATTATCATCTGCTCAATAGAGAACTTTGACCCAATGGGTATTCATACTGGAGACTCTATTACAGTTGCACCAGCTCAAACACTTACAGATAAAGAGTACCAAATTATGCGTAATGCTTCAATCATGGTGCTTAGAGAGATTGGTGTTGATACTGGTGGATCAAACGTGCAGTTTGCTGTAAATCCAGATAATGGCAGATTGACAATTATTGAAATGAATCCAAGAGTCTCTAGGTCTTCCGCTTTGGCCTCTAAGGCAACTGGATTTCCAATTGCAAAAGTAGCAGCAAAGCTTGCTGTGGGATTCACTCTTGATGAACTTGCTAACGATATTACTGGTGGTAAAACTCCTGCATCATTTGAACCTTCAATTGATTATGTTGTAACAAAGATTCCAAGGTTTGCTTTTGAAAAATTCCCACAGGCTGATGATCGTTTAACGACTCAAATGAAATCAGTTGGTGAAGTTATGGCTATCGGATCGACGTTCCAAGAGTCTCTTCAAAAGGCTTTGAGAGGACTTGAGACTGACAAGTCTGGTTTAGACCCAATTTTAGATATTAAGGATAAGGACTCTAAATCAATAATAAGAAGTGAGCTTCTCACTGCTGGAGCTGAAAGAATATTTTACTTGGCTGATGCATTCAGAATGGGAATGAGTCTTCAAAGTGCATTTGAACTTTCAAAAATTGATCCATGGTTTTTGAGTCAAGTCGAAGATATCGTTTTCACAGAAAAATCAATCGAAGGTAAAGATATTGAGGGTATAAAATCTGAAACTGTTTTAGAGCTTAAGAAAAAAGGTTTTTCAGATAAAAGACTATCAGAAATATTAAATTGTTCTGAAGAGGTATTTCGAAATAAAAGACTAGCTTTTAATATCAGTCCTGTTTTTAAAAGGGTGGATAGCTGTGCAGCAGAATTTGATACTCAGACTGCTTATCTTTATTCAACTTATCAGTCTGAATGTGAGGCTAACCCTACAGACAATAAAAAAATTATGATTCTGGGCGGTGGGCCTAATAGAATTGGTCAAGGTATTGAGTTCGATTATTGTTGTGTTCATGCATCACTAGCTCTTCAAAAAGTTGGCTATGAAACGATCATGGTTAACTGTAATCCAGAGACTGTATCTACTGACTATGACGTCTCTGATAGGCTCTATTTTGAGCCACTTACACTCGAGGATGTTCTAGAGGTTATTGATATTGAAAAACCTGAAGGAATCATTGTGCATTATGGCGGGCAGACGCCACTTAAGCTAGCTAGAGCTCTTGAAAAGAGTGGCGCAAACATTATAGGAACTAGTCCTGACTCAATTGATTTGGCTGAAGATAGAGAGCGTTTTCAGAAGATGATTCAAAAGTTAAATCTTAAGCAGCCAGTTAATGGAACAGCACGGTCTCAAGAAGGTGCCATCAAAGTTGCTAATTCCATAGGTTTTCCATTAGTTGTTAGACCATCATACGTTCTAGGAGGTCGAGCAATGGAAATTGTTTATGATAATGAGAGTCTTGAGCAGTATATGACAACTGCTGTTAAGGTATCAAATGATTCACCTGTCCTCCTAGATTCATTTTTAGATCATGCGATTGAGGTGGATATTGACGTCATTAGTGACGGTAAAGACATTGTTATTTGTGGGATTATGGAGCATATCGAACAGGCAGGAATTCATTCTGGAGATTCTGCTTGCTCACTACCACCTCATTCGTTACCTTCAAATGTTCTTGATGAAATGAGAAGACAGGTTAAGTTAATGGCAAAAGAGCTCAAAGTTGTGGGTTTAATGAACACTCAACTTGCTTATCAGGATAAAGAAATTTTTGTTATTGAGGTAAATCCAAGAGCTTCAAGAACGGTTCCTTTTGTTTCAAAAGCAACTGGTTTTCCTCTCGCTAATATCGCAGCAAGGGTAATGATTGGTCATTCTCTAAAAGATCAAAATTATATTAGTGAAATTATTCCAAAGTATTATTCAGTCAAGGAATCTGTGTTCCCATTTAATAAGTTTTTAGGAGTAGATCCTTTTTTGGGTCCAGAGATGAGATCAACTGGAGAAGTGATGGGTGTTGGTAAGGATTTCCCTGCCGCTTTTGATAAGGCTTTTCTTGCAGCAGGTGATGTGGTCCCAACCAGTGGAAAAGTACTTGTAAGTCTTAGAACTCTAGATCGTGGAAGGTTAGTTGAACTTGGTCAAAGACTTATTAGTCAAGGTTTTGAGATAGTTGCAACTCGAACAAATCAAGATATTCTCTCAAAGGCTGGCCTTAACTGTACAATAATAAATAAAGTATCACAAGTATCACCTAATATAGAAGATGCTATTAAAAATGATGAAATAAGTCTGATAATAAATTCTACAGATGATGCACAAGGTCTCGAAGATGCAACAGTAATTAGGTGTCAAGCATTAATCCATAAGATTCCATGTTTGACGACAGTTGCTGGAGCATTTGCAATGCTTGATGGGTTAAAAACTCCAGACAGGCTAATTGTGAGGTCATTACAATCAATACACAAATAATCTATGGAAACAATACCGATTACAATCAATGGAGCTAAGAATCTTGAAGGTGAGTTACTAAGACTTAAAGATGGAGAGCGCCCTAGAATAGTGAATGATATTGCGACTGCAAGAGAGCATGGAGACCTCAAAGAAAATGCTGAATACCACGCTGCAAAAGAAGAGCAAGCATTTGTAGAGGGCAGAATTCAGGAGATTGAGTCAAAATTATCACGATTGCAAATAATCGATGTTAAAAATCTAAATAAAGATGGTCGTTGCGTCTTTGGAACGACTGTTAGTTTATTGAATTTATCGGATGACAGTGAAATTAGTTATCAAATTGTTGGGGAAGATGAGGCTGACATTGATAAAGGAAAAATTTCTTGCCATTCTCCTATAGCTAGAGCCTTAATGGGTAATGAAGAAGGGGATGAGGTTACTGTGAATGCTCCAAAAGGAGACATTGTCTATGAAATTCTTGAAGTTCAGTATTTATAGACAAAGTTAACTTAAACTATTTTTTTAATTTTTTTCTTTATTCGTATTTTTTAATTCTCTGTAGAATTATAATTTTTTATAATGGAATTTAATAATGCCTGGTTTATTACCAAATATTGATCCTGATGGACTTTTAGAATACTCTGTTGTCTATACAGACAGATCTCTAAATCACATGTCTAGCTCGTTTCAGAAAGCAATGAATGATGTGTCATCATCACTTAAAAAAGTTTACAATGCTGAGTCAGTAGTTCTGGTTCCTGGAGGTGGAACATATGGTATGGAAGCAGTTGCTAGGCAATTTGCTAATAACAAAGATTGTTTAGTCATAAGAAATGGATGGTTTAGTTATCGATGGTCACAAATTCTAGAAATAGGTAAGATTCCATCAAAACTTACTGTTTTAAAAGCAGCTCGTAAAAGTCCTGGTCATCAAGAGCCATTTTCTCCAGTAGATACTGATGAGGTCATTCAAAAAATTAAATCTGAAAAACCAGCAATAGTCTTTGCACCTCATGTTGAGACATCAGCGGGAATTATTCTTCCTGATGAATATATAAAAGCTGTATCTGAGGCTGTCCATTCTGTTGGAGGTATGTTTGTATTGGATTGTATTGCATCAGGTGCAATATGGGTTGATATGCAGAAATGCGGTGTAGATATTTTAGTCAGTGCTCCGCAAAAGGGCTGGAGCGCTTCACCAGCATTTGGAATGGTCATGTTATCTCAAAATGCATCTGAGAAGATTCACAAAACACAGAGTACTAGTTTCTCATGTGATTTACTTAAGTGGCTTCAAATAATGCAGGCCTATGAAAATGGTGGGCATGCATATCATGCTACAATGCCAACAGATGCCATCAAACATTTTAGAGATACGATCAATGAAACGGCCGTCTTTGGCTTCAATAAAGCCCGTGATAAACAGCAAGAGCTAGGAGATAGAGTAAGGAATTTATTGAAAAAACATGGTTTTATAAGTGTTGCTGCTGAGGGATTTCTTGCTCCAGGCGTTGTTGTGAGCTATACATCTGATAAGAATTTACATACTGGCTTAAAATTTAAAAATTTAGGTATGCAAATTGCTGCAGGCGTCCCACTTCAGTGTGATGAAGGAGATGACTACCAAACATTCCGTCTTGGGCTTTTTGGCTTAGATAAACTAAAGGACGTTGATTCTGCAGTTAAGAAACTAGAAGATGTATTTAATCAATTAACATAGCAGCTCAGATGAAGGTTGAAGCATTAAATCAAAACGACAAAGTCAAATGGATGGAGCTTTATCATGGCTATGCAGATTTCTATGAAATGAAAATGAATCAAGATATTCTTGATAATGTTTGGTCGTGGATAAATAGCCCCGAAGTAAAATTTTATTCAATAGGAGTTAAGTCTAGCGAAAATGAGTTAATTGGATTTATGCACTACAGAGAAATGCCCTCACCACTGAGAGGTAAACTTGTTGGCTTCCTAGATGATCTCTTTGTGCATCCTGACTATAGGGGAACTGGAGCAGTTCAACTGTTATTTAAAGAGCTTAAATTACAAGCAGAAAAAAATGATTGGCCTTATGTTCGTTGGATAACAGCTACCAATAACTTAAGAGCTCGAAAAGTGTATGACCAGATTTCAGTTCCAATTGATTTTGTAACTTACCAGATGCAAATAAATTGATTCTTCTTTAAACGAATTAATTCTGGCATACAAATTATCCAGCGATTGGTTCTAAATTAGTAAATATTTCCACTAATTTTTATTTAGAATTAACACATCTTTAATTTTTTTCTAGGTCTTATAAAATGAAACAAGGCGAGCTAATAAGTGATTTTCGAGTTCCCCCTCATCCTAAAGGTATTTCTATTGAAGGGAGTTTAGTCAGCTTAAAGCCTCTAGTTGCAAATCAGTTTGCAAATGAACTTTTTCATTCAAACTCAATCGATACAGAGGGTGTTAACTGGGCGTATCTACCCTATGGACCATTTGAAAATATTAAAACATATTCTCAATGGATCAAATCATTTGAAGGAAAAGATGACCCAGTTTTTTTTGCAATAATTAGTAAAAAACTCAAAAAAGCAATAGGCGTAGCTAGCTATTTAAGAATTAATCCTATTGACGGGTCAATCGAGGTCGGTCACATCAATTATTCTCCCCTTTTGCAAAGAACAACTGAGGCCACTGAAGCCATGTTTCTTATGATGAAGTGGGCCTTTGATAATGGCTATAGACGCTATGAATGGAAATGTAATGCTCTAAATTCAAGATCTCGAAGTGCAGCTCAAAGACTCGGCTTTTCTTATGAAGGAGTATTTAGACAGATGACTATAGTTAAGGGGAGGAATCGTGATACCGCTTGGTTTGCGATGATTGATAAGGAGTGGAAAAAACTTGAAAGCTGTTTCAATGAATTTTTATCTGAGAAGAATTTTAATCACAATGGAAGGTCTAAAAAGTCTTTAAGGGCCCTTACAAAGCCATTAATCTACAGGGTTGATAACTTAGATTCAACTTGAAAATTTCTACCCTCTAGGATGATGTTTTTGATGTTGAGTTTTGAGTTGAGCATTCTGTATATGAGTATAGAGCTGAGTGCTTGAAATGTCACTATGACCCAGCATTAACTGAACTGAGCGCAAGTCAGCTCCTTTTTGTACAAGATGGGTTGCAAAAGCATGTCTAAGAGAGTGAGGTGAAATAGGCTTGTCAATTCCAGCTAGAGAGGCGTAGCTTTTAATAATATAAAAGAAATTTTGCCTCGACATAGCACTACCTCGGTTTGATAAAAAATAACTATCACACTGACCATTCTTTAATAGAATTGGCCTAGCTTTTTTTTCATATCCATCCAGATAATTAATCGCTATTTCACCTAATGGCAACATTCTTTCTTTATTTCCCTTTCCATGAATACGCACAAACTCATCTTTAAGATTAATATTATGAAAACTTAGATTAATGAGCTCAGTTACTCTTAGTCCACAAGAATAAAGAAGTTCAATCATTGCTCGATCTCTTTGACCAAATGTTGAGTTTATATTTGGAGTATCCATCAATTTTTCAACCTCTAATATATTTAAAAAAGTAGGTAATTTTTTTTCTAACTTTGGGTAATTCATATGATCAGTAGGATCATGACTGATTAATTGATTGTCAATCAAATACTGAAAGAAGGAATGAAGACATGTAAGGATTCGTGATTGAGATGAAGCACTGAGATTAGACTTTTTTCTAGAAGAAAAATATTCATGAACTAGATTTTTATCAACACTAGAAAATGGAATATCCTTTAGCCATTGACTAAAAATTTTAAGATCAGAGCGATAAGCGCTTAATGTGTTTTGACTTGCTCCAGTTGTGAGCCAGTAGAAATCAATAAATTGGTCAATAAGCTTTTTGTTCATCTCTATTTATTCTACTGAAGAATCTTTTAAAGAAGAAAAAAAATGCCAGCTAAAGCTGGCATTTAAATTTAGTTGGTAATTATTTTTTATTGAGTTTTTCTTTGATTCTTGCAGCCTTACCAGTCAAGCCACGAAGATAATATAGTTTTGCCTTTCTAACTTTTCCGCTTCTCTTAACACTTACACTATCAATCATCGAGGAATGAGTTTGAAAAACCCTCTCAACACCTTCTCCATGAGAGATTTTACGAACTGTAAAGGCAGAATTTAATCCTCTATTCTTCTTTGCAATTACGACTCCTTCAAAGGCTTGAAGTCTCTGACGATTTCCTTCACGAACCTTTACCTGGACAACTACCGTATCACCTGCCGAGAAGTCAGGAATATCAGTCCTAAGTTGCTCACTCTCGATTTGATCAATTAAATTCACGATTACACCTATTTAGAGATTCTGAAAAAAGCGGTAATTATACATATCTTTTATGACCTATACAAGAAGCTATAGGCTTTTAAGCGGATATTATTAATATCATTATTTAAATGTTTTTGATGATAATATGAGATAATGATTCTCCAATAAAATAAAAGTAAAAAATGGGTAAAGTAACAGGATTTTTAGAGCTAGACAGACAGGTTGAGTCATATCGTGAAGTAGGCACCCGAATTAATGATTATGACGAAATATTCTCTGGAGTTCATAACTTGGATTTACTGCAAGAGCAAGGTTCAAGATGCATGGATTGTGGCGTTCCTTTTTGTCAATCAACAACAGGTTGTCCAATTGATAATCTAATACCAGAGTGGAACGACCTTGTTTATAACAATGAATGGCAAGAGGCCTTAGAGCGCCTAGAAAAAACAAATAACTTTCCTGAGTTTACTGGAAGAGTATGTCCTGCACCATGTGAGGGTGCTTGTGTTCTTGGATTAAATAATCCAGCTGTTACAATTAAAAATATTGAATTAGCAATTGTTGACAAGGGTTTTGAAGAAGGATGGATTAAGCCCAGAAATGTTGAATTTAACACAGGAAAAAACGTTGCGATAGTTGGCTCAGGGCCTGCAGGACTAGCAGCTGCAGACCAATTAAATCAAATGGGGCATTCGGTTGAGGTTTATGAGAGAAGTGATCGTATTGGTGGCCTATTAATGTATGGTATCCCAAACATGAAGCTTGGAAAAGACGTTGTCGACCGCCGTATTAATTTGTTGGAAAAGGAAGGTATAAAATTTATTACCAATGTAGATATTGGAAAAGACATCGCTATGCAGGAGCTTGAAGATAATTTTGATGCAGTTATTCTTACGACTGGAGCAACTCAAGCTAGAGACTTGCCAGCTGAAAATAGAGAGGCTGTAGGTATCTATCCTGCAATGGAATTCTTAACCTCTAATACCAAAAGCCTTCTTGATAATGGGCATCCAGATCAAAGTAATCTATCAGCTCAAGGAAAAAATGTTATTGTTATTGGCGGTGGCGATACTGGAACCGATTGTATTGGAACTTCTCTTAGGCAGGGTGCTAAATCAATCATTAATTTTGAGTTAATGAGTCGTCCTCCTGAAGATCGTTCAGACAAAAACCCTTGGCCAGAGTGGCCAGTTATCTACAGAGTGGACTATGGTCATGAAGAGTCTAGCAAAGTCTTTGGCCAAGATCCGAGACATTATCAGCTTCTTACAAAGTCATTTATTAAGGATAGTCAAGGAAATGTAAAAGGTATAAGAACAATTAATGTTGATTTTATTGATGGAAAATTAATTGAGATTGAGGGAACTGACAAAACCTGGGATGCTGAATTAGTTCTATTATCAATGGGCTTTGTCTCTCCAGAACACTATTTGAGTGAGGATGCAAATATTAAGCTCGATCAAAGAGGTAATTATCAGTCCGAGTATGGGGATTATGAAACATCAAAAGTAGGAATTTTTTCTGCAGGAGACTGCAGAAGGGGGCAATCCCTGGTCGTTTGGGCAATAAATGAGGGGCGAGGCGTTGCTTCAAGCGTAAATAGTTTTCTAATGAATTCTTAAAGGTATAAAGATAGTTATGGCTGAAATATTAGGCGCTGAAGTAGATGAAGAGGGTTATTTGTTAAAGGTATCTGATTGGACTCCTGAGATTGCTGAAGTGATGTCAGATGAAGATAGTATTGAGCTCTCTCCAGAGCACTGGGAGGTTATCAACTTTCTTCAGGAGTATTATAAGGAGTATGAGTTTGCACCAGCAGTTAGAGTTCTTACTAAAGCTATTGCTAAAAAGCTTGGTAATGATAAAGGTAATTCACGCTATCTCTACTCTCTTTTCCCATATGGTCCTGCAAAACAAGGTTGTCGATTCGCTGGTCTTCCAAAGCCAACAGGCTGTGTTTGAATAAACATTGTTAGGTTTTATATTTAGTGCTAACTGCCATTTTTATTAAATAAGATGAAGTCATATGTCGCCGATAAGTATTTTTTTTATAATCTTTTTCTATATTGCATCTCTCATTTTTATACTAGGCGTGTCATATAAACTGGTTCAGTATTGGAATACACCTGTGCCTCTTAAAATTCCCATAGCACCCTCCTCTTTGGATAAAAAAGGGGTATTTTTAAGATTTTTTAGAGAGATTTTTTTATTTTCTAGTCTCTTTAAGGCAAGTAAATGGACTTGGCTCTTTGGGTGGACATTCCATCTAGCTTTGGTCCTATTATTTTTTCGCCATTTAGTCTATTTTTGGCCAGGAGATGTTCCATTAATTCTCTATAAAATAGAGCCATTTAAGTATGCTGCTTACCCTCTCGTTTTTGGTTTAACTGGGTTACTAGGAAGACGAATATTTGTCGATAGAATTCGATATATTTCATCTCCATCTGACTATCTTATGCTACTTGCTCTGATTTTTATTGCATTAACAGGAATGTTTATGACATTTGGCCATAACCACCCAAATTTGCTTATGGTTAAAAATTTTACAGAGGGTTTAATTACTTTTCAGTGGTCAGAGTTGCCTGGAGAAATTATTTTTTTGGCACATATATTCCCAGTTTTTTGCCTTATTGCTATTTTTCCAATTTCTAAATTGTTACATGCACCGGGTATATTTTTCTCACCTACTCTTAATCAGGTGGATAATGCTAGGAAGAGAAGACATATCTCAGATTGGGCATCTAAAAAGGATAATGACTTAAAAATTGAACTTGAAAATAATAAAAAGGATGACTAGTCTTGCAAAATAATCAAATCAAACTTCCAACTTATGTTGAGACACCCTCGATTAATAAAGACTCTATGGCTGGAGAGGGTCCATTCAAGGCTACAGTAGAAATTCAAAATAACCTTGGATTTCCTGGTGAAAAGGTTGAGAATTGGCATCAAGTCGCTATTGATAAGATGTCCGAAACTAAGTCTAAATATAGATCAGTTCAGGTTTTTTTAGATAGCTGTATGAAATGTGGAGCTTGTACTGATAAATGCCATTATTTCCTGGGGACGTCCGACCCTAAGAATATGCCAGTTGCAAGACAAGATTTGTTCAGAAGTGTTTATAGAAGACATTTTACGTTTGCCGGAAAGTATTTTCCAAAGTTAGTTGGAGCTAAGGATCTTGATGAAGATATGTTAGATGATTGGTATAACTATTTTCATCAGTGCTCACAATGTCGAAGATGCGCTGTTTTCTGTCCGTCAGGGATTGATACTTCTGAAATTTCAATGGCAGCTAGAGAGGTCATGAATGTTATTGGTGTTGGTCAAAAATATACTAATCAAATTTTAGGCAAAGTTAAGAAAATTGGAAACAATTTAGGTATGCCTGAGCCTGCTTTGAGAGATACTCTTCTTGATCTCGAGGAAGAGATAAAGTATGACACTGGAGTTGATGTTAAATTACCAATAGACATTAAAAATTCAGAAGTATTAATGGTTTCACCTTCAGCTGATTTTTTTGCCGAGCCTCATATCGATGGACTCATTGGTTATGCAAAAGTTTTTCATGAGAGTGGAGTTAGTTGGACTTTGAGCTCTTATGCTTCAGAGGCGGCAAATTTTGGAATGTTTATTGGTAATTATGATGTAATGAGAGAAGGTGCGCTTCGAATCCGTAAGTCGGCACTTGACCTTAATGTAAAGCGTGTAATAGTTGGAGAGTGTGGACATGCTTGGCGTGTTGCCTATAGTTTTTGGAATACTTTATCTGGGATTGGAGGGGGAGCAGAGGATGATTATGCGCTGAAGCTTCAAAATCAACTTGACAGTAACTATCCACAGCCACAACATATGATTGAGTTTACCTATGATCTAATTCAAAACAATAAATTATCATTTGATAAATCAAAAAATAATCATCGAGTAGTCACTTTCCATGATTCATGTAATGTGGCTCGAGGGAGTAATATGGGTGATATTAAAAATGGTCAATTTATTCTCCCACGAGAGGTAATAAGAGCTGCCTGTAATAATTTTATTGATATGCATAAAGATTCAATCAAGTCATCTACTTTTTGCTGTGGAGGGGGAGGCGGTTTGTTAACAGATGATCTTATAGATCTTAGAATTAAAGGTGCAAAGCCAAGAATGCATGCTTTGAAACAAAGTGAACAAGAGAGCGGTGTAAATACATTAGCAGCAATCTGTGCTATCTGTAAATCGCAGTTTTCTAGAGTCCTAGCTAATTATGATTTCGATCCTTACATGGTCGTAAGTGTGCATCAGCTTGTAAGTGATGCAATAATTCTTAAAGAAAAACTAGATCAATAAGATTAATCAAGCTCTTGATAATAATTTACTATTCCTTGATAGATTGACTGAGCAATTTTTTGTTGCTGCCTCTTATTAGTTAAACGTTTT
This sequence comes from Candidatus Thioglobus sp., assembly GCA_028345055.1. Lineage (GTDB taxonomy): Bacteria > Pseudomonadota > Gammaproteobacteria > PS1 > Pseudothioglobaceae > Pseudothioglobus. The sequence continues at coordinate 38,969 of JAOMCO010000010.1, forward strand.
TCTTGAGTAGGATTTGAAATAAACGCAGTCTCTACCAAAACTGAAGGGATTGAGGGCGACTTAAGAACAACAAAATTGGCTTTTTGAGGTATTTTTTTATGAATAGGCCCAATTTTCTCAAGTTGTGAAATAATTTCTTGAGCAAGCTCAAAGGATTGTTTTTCCCTATCCTTACGTGAATAGTCAGTCAATATATTTTTCAAAAATTGATCATTATCTATGACTGTCTCAACTCCCCCAAACTGGTCCACCACATTTTGTGACTCTTCAAGTTGCCTTGCAAGCTTACTATTATTTCCTTTCTCACTTAATGTATAAACTGAGGCTCCCTTTGCATTAATGCTTTCAACTGAATCTGCATGAATAGAAATAAACATTGTCGCTTTTTGATTTTGAGCAATCGTTAATCTCTTTGTAAGAGGAACATAATAATCTCCACTTCGGCTTAAAACTGCATTAAGATCTTTATTTTGATTAATAATCGCTACGAGTTTTCTTGCAATTGCGAGATTAACATTCTTTTCTAGTGATTTGTTTTTTCCAATAGCTCCAGAATCTTCACCTCCATGACCTGCATCAATAAGAATAATTTTTTGATTTCTAATAGATGGAGGCGAGTCAGGTTTAGTAATTTTTTTTGCAACTTTGACCTCTGAATCCACTATATCCACTACCAATCTATGGTGTTTATACTTAGTGTTAGGATCCAGAGTAAAGTGCTTTAGTTTAAATTTTTTACTAATGTGGACGATTAATTTAATGGTACTTTTTTCACGTTTTATCCGAACCTTTTGTATTCGACTATCTTTGAAAAAAATATTGGAAAAAGTTTCAGATAAAACCTCTGCATCATCGAAGCTAATTACTACATGATTATCATAACCCCTAATATTAAAGAGAGTATCCTCCTCTTTATCAATAACAATTCGAGTATGGTCTGGCGCTGACCAATATCTAAAATCATAGAGTGTTGTTTTATCTTCCCCATAAGCAAAAGTTGTTAAGAAAATAAAAAAAAGGTTTATCCAATAGCGCATTCTATAATTGATTTTCCTATTTCGGATTCAAATCTTATACTGGCATTTCTAGTATCTCCATTGCCGCTAAGTTTAATAGAAATATCTGCCTTTGCTAGAACGCCTTTTCCTAGTTCTGGCCACTCTATTATTTGTAGGCTGTTTACTCGAAGATAATCACGAATTCCAATATATTCTAATTCTTCAGGGTCAGTTAGACGATAGCAATCAAAGTGATGAATATCAACTTTTTCATCTTGATATGATTCAACCAAAGTGTAGGTCGGGCTTTTCACTTTATCAAAACCAAAATACATAATAAAAAATTGAGCTAAAGTTGTTTTACCAACTCCAAGGTCACCTTTTAAGTATATTACGCAGGGGGATTCAATACGAGAACAGCATTGAGCAAGCTTTTCTCCTAATTCTTTTGTTTCATTAAGATTTTTTAATTTTAAATCCAAACTAGTTGATACAAATATGAAGCTAGAATTGCTAATAGAATTATGCCTCCAAATCGATTGATTTTTAGTTTAAATGATAAAAATAGTATCAAAATAGTAAGAGTTATCATATATATAAAATCCCTACTCATTACTTCTTCAGGGATTTGGAAGGGAAGAATTAATCCAGGGATTGCTAGAACACCTAAAGTATTAAATAGATTCGATCCAATAATGTTCCCGATAATCATTTGATGTTGTTTTTTTAATGCACTACTTATCGCTACTGCAAGCTCTGGAAGGCTAGTGCCAAGAGCAACTACAGTTAATCCAATAATTAAATCACTCACACCAAAAGCTAAGGCAAGATTAGTTCCACCCCAAACGACAAGTTTTGCACTAGAGACCAAAATAATAAGTGAAACTAATAGCAGCAACCATGTTCTGCCTTTATTTTGATTACCACTTGAATCTTCTGAAGCCTCTAGGTTTTTAACGTTACTTTTTTTAGATTCACTAAATACATAAAAAAGAAATAGAAACAATAGAGCCAAGAGAATTAGACCATCTAAAAAGCTTAAAAAGCCGTCCATTATTAAAAAACCAGCAACTAAGGATGAAAGAAAAAGAAAAACCCATTCTTTCTTCAATACAGACTTTTCAACTGTTACAGGATAAATAATCGCAGTTATAGCAAGGACAAGACCAATATTAAAAATATTTGATCCAAAAGCATTTCCAATACTTAGCTCAGGGTGCCCATCATAGGCTGCTAGCCCTGATACTAGCATTTCTGGTGCAGAAGTTCCAAAGCCAAAAATAAGTAAACCAATAACAAGTGGTGAAATATTAAAAATTCTAGCTATTCTAGCGCCATTATCAGTAAAGGAATCTGCACTCCATATAAGCAGAGCAAAGCCAATTAAAAGAGATAAAATTGAAATAAACATATTTGTGAATAGAATAATTTACAGACTATTATAAAGTCATCAGAGTTTGAATTTAACAAACACTGTGTTATGGATTTCTAATTTGGCAAAGTCATTTATGATAAATATCATAGTTTTTAAAATCATATATTTATAATACTTAGATGTTACTGATTACTAGACCCGTTGCACAAAGTAAAAATTTAGAGTCACTATTGGCTGAAAACGAAATTGATTTTGCCCTTTTCCCTGCTTTTGAAATTAAAAAGTCTAAGCCCTTAGCTTTAATTGAAAAATACGATGTAATTATCTTCATTAGTGTCAATGCGGTCAATTTTGCTGAAGAGTATTTTGAGGAACTAATTATTTCTCGACCGAAAGTATTTGCCGTTGGACCTGTAACGGCTAATGAACTCTTGCAAAAAAAGATTAAAGTCG
>JAOMCO010000011.1 GCA_028345055.1 Candidatus Thioglobus sp.
CAGCCAGCAAGTCTGGATTCTTTGAAACTGCAGATGAACTTATCTCAGATGGAGTTTTAAAAACTATATCTTTAGCATTAATTTGACATAAAGCCTTGTACAAATTAACAATTCCAGGTCCAGACAAAATTCTTTCAATAGCAACATGTCCAAATTGTTTTTGAAGTAATGATAAGATCTCAATTTCTAGCTTAGAATTTGGTGCAAAATCGGAGTGTCCACCCTGAGCAGGGAGTGTCTTCCAGCCATTCAATGCCTTAGTCAGACCACAAGTCCCAAGACCAGTTCCAGGCCCAATGACTAGCCTGACTCGATCAGCTTGTGGATTACCTTTGTTAACCTCTATAAGATCATTATTTGAAAGGGTTGAAGTTGCGAGTGCCTGAGCTGAGAAGTCGTTAATCCAGTCAACTTTAATATTATTTAATGCTGACGAAACATCCTCTTTATTAATAACCCAGTCATTATTGGCAGGTTTAAAAACATCAAGATGAGTTGTTCCCGCTGATGCTATGCAGGATAAGTTAATCTCTAACTTATTAATTGAGGAAAGATAAGACTGTATTGCTTCTTGAACAGTTTCAAATTCACTACATGAAAGTGCTTTAATGCTAATCAGCTCTGATTCGCCTGGAACTAAAAGCGCAAATCTAGCATTTGTTCCCCCAATATCCCCAACTAAGTTGTAACTTTGAGTATTAATGATTTCTATCCCCATCAAAAATGCACACCAAATATAAATCAATATCGCCAGTATTGTGAACTCGATGAAACGCACCATCTTCGATCAAAACAATTTCGCCACCAGAAATATCAAACTCTTTATCATCAACCTGCATTCTCCCAGTTCCGCTCATTATCATATATACCTCCTCTTTTCCTGGATGGGAATGGCCACGAGTTGACTTCCCTGGATGAAGAGTTGTAGAGCTAACAACAAGATTTTTGAGAGAGGTATTGTCTTTAAGTAGATAAGTTTCGTTATCTTTAACAACTTCACCATCAATATTGTTAATTTTCATAAGTTTTGTATAAAATTTTTATATCAAAAATATTATTATCCCTTGCTTTTTTATAAACAATTAAGTCTTTAAGTATTATGATGCTTAATTAACCTAAGGACTCCAAAATATATCAAGACCATGCATTAGAAAAGCATAAATTGGCATTTTGTTAAAATCACTTAAGTTCATTGCCTCCTCAAGAGTATGAAGCTTACTTGATCCATTAAGATGAAGAAAAACTTTTCTTGCGCTCATAATGGATTTTGCTGTTAAGCTAATTCGCTCATATGGTGCTGTTTTAGGATTTGAAGAAATCAAAATATTCTTGGTATTTAAATCCATTCCAATAGATAGTTCTTCAGAGCATGGGAAAAGTGATGCTGTATGACCATCTTGACCCATTCCTAATACAACTATATCTAATGGCATTGAAAGGCTTTCAAGGGATTTTTCGCTTGAAATAGTCCCTTCTTTGGCTGTATTAGCATCATTCTTTAAAGGAAAAAAATTAACACCTGCTGCTTTGTTTTTTATTAAGTGAGTTTTAACCAAAAGCTCATTACTATCCTCACTATCAGAATCAACCCATCGATCATCAACCAGAGTTAAATCGACTTTAGACCAGTCTAGATTTAAGTTAGATAATTCTTCAAAGAGAGGTTTGGGTGTTCTTCCTCCAGAAACTGCAATACTGGCTCGTCCTCTCTTCTTAATTGCCTCATTAAGAACTTCATTAATGTTTTGACCAAGATCTATTGCCAAAGACTCACTGCTATTTGCACTGAAAAAGCCAACATGGTCAGGAAGATAATATTTTTTACTACTCCTCATGCCAGCTATGACCGTAATTTGAAATTAACTCTTCACTCTGTGTTGGACCATTACTTCCAGCATCATAATAGTAAAGCTCCTGACTGGATTGATTAAATGCATCCAGAGCATCATCACACCACTTCCAAGCTAGCTCAACCTCTTCCCTGCACAAGAATAGGCTTTGATTACCATTGAGAATATCCATCAAAAGACTCTGGTAACCACTTGGGATGTTCAGTAGTTTTTGAGTTTTGATGAAATCTAGGCTCATAGGATCTGATCGCACTGTTGAGTGCTTATCAACACCATGAGGTTTTGTAAAAACCTTAAGGGATATTCCTTCTTTTGGATGCAAGCTAATAATCAGCGTATTTCCCCTTAGACTCTCTTTACTTTCATTAAAAATATAGTGCCCATCTGACTTAAAGTGAATCACAATCTGCGTTGTTTTTGAGGCCATCCTTTTGCCAGTCCTAAGGTAAAAAGGAACTCCAAGCCATCTCCAGTTTTGTATCTCTGCCTTGACAGCAACAAAAGTTTCAGTTTTGCTCTCTGTTTTTCCTCCATCCTCATTCACATAACCAGACTTTTGATTTCCATCAATTTCACCATCAATATATTGTGCTGACACAAAGTTAGATGAAATACTCTCTTCATCAAGTGGTTTCAATGCCTCTAATACCTTTACCTTCTCTGATCTTATGCTTTGATCATCAAGCCTGTTAGGTGGCTCCATTGCGATGAGGCATAAAAGCTGAAGAAGATGGCTTTGGACCATATCTCTCAACTGCCCCATTCCATCAAAATAACCCCAGCGATCTTCAATTCCAACCGACTCTGCCGCTGTTATCTCAACGTACTCAATTCCCTTACTATTCCACTGACTTGAAAACAGAGAGTTAGCAAACCTAAGAGTGATTAAGTTTTGAACTGTTTCTTTACCTAAATAGTGATCAATACGATAAATTTGAGATTCATCAAAATATCTGGTGAGTTTTTCATTGATCTCTTGAGAGGTATCTAGGTCAAAACCAATCGGTTTTTCGATTATGATTCTGCAATCAGGAGTAATCAAATTTGAGCCTTTAAGACCATCACAAACCATTTCAAAAAGGCTAGGTGAGATAGCTAAATAATAAGTCACAGGCTTTTTCCAATCACTAAGCTTTAGACTGAGATCTTTATAGCTCTCTATTTTTGATAAATCACAAGTGCAGTAACTGAAGCGCTCTACTAATCGAGAAACCGCCTCAGGATTTAAATACTCAGGAGAAACAAATTTATTAAGTACCTCTTTGACCTGATCTTTTAAATCTTTATCTGAAATATCCTTTCTTCCAACACCTAAAATTTTCAAGGCATCGCTAAGCATATTATCTCTTTCGAGGTAATACCATGCTGGAATAAGCTTACGAATCGAAAGGTCCCCTAGAACTCCAAAAAGAACAAAGCTATCAATTTTTTTTAATGATTCAGACAAGTCAGCCCACTCCTATATTCTAATCTTTATCCTCAATCCATTCGTTATGGAAAAACTCACCTCTATTTCCATCCACTCGCTCAAAACTGTGCGCACCAAAGTAATCTCTCTGAGCTTGAAGCAGATTAGCTGGTAGGTGAGCATTTCTGTAGCCATCAAAATAAGAAAGAGAAGAGGTCATAGCTGGAATAGCTGCTCCATTTGAAATGGCAATAGATACCACTCTTCTCCATCCCTCTTGCGATTTATTAATCTTATCCTTGAAAAAGGGATCTAACAGTAAATTTTTAATGTCTGGGTTTCTATCATAAGCATCCTTTATCTTTGATAGGAATACTGATCTAATAATACAACCACCTCTCCACATGAGTGCAATTGCACCATAATTGAGGTTCCATTTGAACTCTTTAGCGGCCCTTGATAGAAGAATATATCCTTGAGCATAAGAGACCATTTTTGAGGCATAAAGCGCGTCATGAATATCTTTAAGGATTTGTCCTTTGTCGCCATCAAACTTAATGGATGGACCATCAAACATGGATGATGCCTCCACTCTTTCATCTTTTCTTGAAGAAAGATATCTAGCAAAGACAGCCTCGCCAATTAGCGTAAGCGGCGCACCCAGCTCTAGTGCTACTGCAGCGGTCCACTTACCGGTTCCCTTTTCTCCAGCAGTATCAAGAATATTGTCTATTAAATAGCTTCCATCTTTCTCTTTAAATTTAAGTATGTCAGCAGTAATTTCGATGAGGTAGCTGTTGAGCTCTCCATTATTCCATTCTTTGAAAACTTCGTGCATCTCGTCATTAGACATGCCTAAAATGTCCTTCATAATCTCATAGGCTTCACAAATGAGCTGCATATCACCATACTCAATGCCATTATGAACCATCTTAACGAAGTGGCCTGAGCCACCTTCTCCTATCCAGTCACAACATGGCTCATTATTACCCACCTTTGCAGATATGTTTTGAAAGATATCTTTGACTTCGGGCCATGCAGAAGCTGAACCTCCAGGCATGATTGATGGACCTTTAAGAGCACCCTCTTCACCTCCAGAGACTCCAGCACCAATAAAACTCAAACCTATGGCTTCTAGCTCAATAGTTCTTCTTGAAGTATCAGGATAATGAGAGTTTCCTCCATCAATAATGATGTCGCCTTTATCAAGAAGTGGAATTAATTTTTGTATGTACCCATCAACAACAGAGCCAGCAACTACCATAAGCATTATTTTTCTTGGTTTTTTGATTGAATCAACAAACTCCTCAAGGTTTTTAAATCCAAAAATCTTTTTGTGCTTTGATCTATTATTGACAATGTTATCTATTTGTGGGACAGTACGATTATAAACGGCCACGATGTAGCCATTACTCTCCATATTCAAAGCTAAGCTTGATCCCATTACTCCAAGGCCAATTAAGCCGATATCTGCGTTGATATTTTTCATATTAAGTTCAATCAAAAGGGTACTTTAATTCATTAATTTCAAGGTTAGGAACTAACCGTTGATTTCTCTCAAGACCATATATCTCAAGCATATCTTTATCTTCAATCTCAAAATCATAAATATCAATATTTTCCTGAAGTCTATATGAATTTGCTGTTTTAGGAATCGATATAATTTTCTGCTGATAAATCCATCTGAGAGCTATTTGAGCTGGTGTTTTTAGGTACTTCTCAGATAACCTAATAAGGACGTCATGCCTCGCAACATCACCTCTACAGATTGGGCAATACGCAACAGGTAGTATTTCAAAATCTTGCATTACCTCGAGTAATTTAGTCTGTGATAAAAAAGGATGATATTCAATCTGATTACAAAAGATATCTTTAAATCCAAGATCAAAGCATTCTTTTAGAAGGTGAGAATTAAAGTTAGCAACTCCTACTTCATTTACCTTTTTTTCATCTTTAAGTTTATAGAGAATTTCTAACATATCACCTAAATTAGTTTCAAATCTTGGCCAATGAATCAGCAAAAGATCAACATAATCTGAATCTAAATCTAGGAGACTTTTATCAAATGACCTAGTGATTTCTTGGTTTTTTAGGTAGGGTCCATTTCCTTTAGAGGGAGTCCATCCAGTTGTATTAATTTTTGTAGTAATAAAAATCTCTTCTCTATCTACTCTAGAATTAGACATTCCTTTCCCTACTTCTTTCTCATTCTCATACATCGAAGCACAATCAATATGGCGATATCCAATCTCTAGCGCTTCCTGCACAATATTAATGCATGAGGATCCTTGAATATCCCAAGTACCAATACCTATTGAAGGAATTTTAAGGCCATTTTTAGAGAACGTATGATTCATTAATTTATCTAATTCTCTCTTCAGATTTACTATCAAAGAAAACAGCTCGCGACAGATCAAAAGTCAATTCAACGGCATCTCCTGCCGCGACTCTAGAATTACCATTAAGTCTAGCAATAATTTGTTTTTGTCCTAATTCCACAACTGCGAATGTATCTGAGCCTGCTGGCTCAACAACATCAATTATTACCTCTCTTACTTCAGATTCAGCCTTTGACCCCAAATCGAGATCATTTATTGATTCAGGCCTTATTCCACAAATAACAGTTTTATTTTCATAGTTTTTTAGGCCATTAACGCCATGAACTGGCAAGGAGATGGTATCTCCTTTATTATTTTTCATCTGAAATTCATAATTTTTCTTCAATTTAGAAACTTTACCTTCTATTAAGTTCATCGCAGGAGCGCCCATAAAGTTTGCAACAAACATATTATTAGGGTTATTATAAATTTCATAAGGGGTATCAAACTGCTGGATGCATCCATCTTTTAGAACGGCTATTTTAGTAGCCAATGTCATTGCCTCAATCTGATCATGAGTTACATAAATGATCGTTGAACCTAAGCGCTGATGGAGCCTCTTGATTTCAGTTCGCATATCAATTCTAAGTTTTGCATCTAAATTAGATAAAGGCTCATCAAACAAAAATACCTCTGGCTCTCTAACAATCGCACGACCCATTGCAACCCTTTGTCTTTGTCCACCTGATAATTGGCCAGGCTTGCGATTTAAAAGTTCACTAATTTGAAGAGTTTCAGCTACTTTATTAATGGATTCTTGACGGGCACTTTTCTCAATACCCTTCATCTCCATTCCAAAGCCAATATTTTGAAAAACAGTCATATTGGGGTAGAGTGCATAGGACTGAAAAACCATCGCAATATTTCGTTTTGAAGGATGGAGTCCTTCAACTGAATTATCTCCAATTTTTATCTCACCACTAGTAATTTCTTCAAGACCGGCAATTGTATTGAGTAAAGTTGACTTTCCACAACCTGAGGGGCCAACTAAAACTAGAAACCCACCATTTTCAATATGAAGATTGATTCCTTTTAATACCTCAACAGAGCCAAAACTTTTATGTAGATCATTAATTGTTAATGAAGCCATTTTTTTTCCTTAACTTTAAAATCTTAATCAATTAAAACTATCCTTTTACTGCTCCAGCCATTAGACCTCTTACAAAATAACGTCCCGATACAATATAAACTATAAGCGTTGGTAATGCAGCGAGTATAGCTCCTGCAAAATGCACGTTATATTCTTTTACTCCAGTTGATGAATTGACAAGATTATTAAGAGCCACCGTGATTGGAGTGGAATCAAAATCTGCAAATGATGCACCAAATAAAAAATCATTCCAAATATTCGTAAATTGCCAAATCACGCTGACAACAATAATTGGGCCTGAGCTAGGGAGGAGAACACGCCAAAAGATTCTAAAAAATCCTGCACCATCAATCTGAGCTGCTTTAACTATCTCAGTAGGAAAGGCTGCATAGTAGTTTCTAAAAAATAATGTAGTGAAACCTATACCATAAACTAGATGAACTAGAACTAAGCCAGATGTGGTTCCGGCTAAACCAAAAACACCTAATAGTTTTGCCATCGGAATGAGCACAATTTGAAATGGAATAAAACATGATAATAATAATAATCCAAATACAATACCATGACCTTTAAACTGCCATTTTGTTAGAACATATCCATTCAGAGAACCAAAAATAGTTGACAATAAAACTGCTGGAACAACCATTGCTATAGAATTCCAAAAGTAAGGCTTAAGACCACTAGGATCAACACCAATCTGGGCACTAGACCAAGCCGCTCTCCATGGATCTATAGTCCAAACTGATGGAAGATACAACATTCCACCTCCACGAATCTCATCAAGCGGCTTTAAAGAGTTAACGAGCATTACATATAAAGGAAGTAAATAATAAAATGCAAATACAATTAATACAACATAAATAAGTATTCTAGAAAGCTTAATTTGGCTATTCATTGAATTTTGACTCATGACTGATTCTCACTTCTTAATTCGCTGTAAAGATAAGGAATAATAATTGAAAAAATCATAATCAACATAATGATTGCAGATGTCGCACCAACTCCCATTTGATTCCTAGAAAAGGTATACGCATACATAAATGTTGCGGGAACTTCTGTTGCTCTTCCTGGACCTCCATTGGTTAAGGCAATAACTAAATCATAGGCCTTAATTGATAGGTGAGCTAATATGACAAAAGCAGATAAAAACGCTGGCCTTAACATTGGAATAATGATTCTTCTGTAAATTTTAAAGCCTGAAGCCCCATCAATCTGGGCAGCTTTCATAATTTCACCATCAATACCTCTGAGTCCAGCTAAAAACATTGCCATAACAAAACCTGAGCTTTGCCATACAGCGGCAATAACGACAGTATAAATTGCAAATGTTCGATCTTTAATCCATCTAAATTCAAAGCTTTCCCATCCCCATTGATGCATAATATGTTCAAGGCCTATACCTGGATCTAAAAACCACTTCCATGCAGTTCCAGTGACAATAAATGATAGTGCCATTGGATATAAAAAAATAGGACGCAAAAAGCCCTCTCCTCTTATTTTTTGATCTAAAAAAATTGCCAGAAGAAGACCGATGACTGTGCAAATAACAATATATAAAATTCCAAAAATTGCTAAGTTGTTAACCGCAATTTTCCAGTGCCTGAGACCAAAAAGTTTAGTGTAATTACCAAAGCCCATATACTCATATGTTGGGAGCATTCTTGAATCAGTCAGAGAGAGGTAGCCAGTATAGATAATGAATCCATACACAAATATCAGAATAACGAAGAAGCTAGGTGCTAAAACAATTCTGGGTAATAAGTGTTGGAAATAATTTTTCATTTAATATAATTCTAATCAAAAAAATAGTTGGCGAACTGTTAATTCGCCAACTATTAGAGAAGTAAATTTAATAAAAACTAAAGTAAATTTAGCTGATATTTAATTTATCTTGCTGCTGCAACTGCAGCAACCATTTCTTCTGCAGCTTCTTCAGCTGAGAACTCACCATTGAAATGAGCTGATACAACATCTACGATAGCTGATTGGATTGCTGGACGAACAGTGTGTCCGTGCGCCATTGATCCAAATAAGCTTCCAGCTGCGTTAGCAGCTGCTAGATCAGCCATTCCTTTCTTACCACAATGATCAAACATCATGTCTGGAACGTCTGTACGTGCAGGTACTGAACCTTTAACAACGTTAAACGCTGATTGGAAAACAGGATTCATTACAGAAGAAGCCATAGCCTCTTGAGCAGCTGAACTTCCAGAACCGCTGAACATAGCAAACTGATCAGAGTTGAAAGTTACAGAACCTTGAGTTCCTGGGAAGCGAATACATACGAAGTCAGAACCAGGCTTTTGACCAGCTTTAAGGAATTCACCTTTAGCCCAGTCGCCCATCATTTGCATTCCAGCTTCACCATTTATAACCATAGCTGAAGCTAAGTTCCAGTCACGGCCTGAGAAGTTGTCATCAACATATGAACGGAGTGTTTCCATTCTGTTGAAAGCCTCTACCATCAATGGGCCACCAAGTGCATCTTCATTTAAGTCAATTAAAGCAGACTTATAAAAGCCATTTCCAAGGCTAAGCGCTACGCCATCAAAAATAGTTGCATCTTGCCATGCTTGACCACCATGAGCTAGTGGAGTAATTCCATTTGCTTTCATTGAATCAAGAACTGATACTAATTCTTCCCATGTGCTTGGAGCATTACCACCAGTTGCGTCTAGAGCAGATTTACTTATCCAAACCCAGTTAGTTGAGTGAACATTTACAGGAGCAGCAACCCAGTCACCATTGTGCTTAGAAAAAGCCTGAAGTGCAGAAGGCACAACAGCATCCCAACCTTCAGAAGCAGCTAAATCGTTTAGATTTGCTAGTTTTCCTTGATCTCCCCAGTCTTGAATAGCATATCCAAGCATTTGAACTGCAGTTGGTGCATTACCAGCAGTAACACGTGCTTTAAGCGTAGTCATTGCAGCGTCACCGCCACCACCTGCGATAGGCATATCTTTCCAACCAATTCCTTTACCCTCTAGGTCATCCTTAAGGACTCCAACAGCAGCCGCTTCACCGCCTGAAGTCCACCAATGTAGAACTTCAACGTCATCAGCAATTGCTTGAGTTGCGCCGAAAGAAAGAACCAAGCTGGCAGCTACACCTTTTACAAAGTATTTATTTACCATTTTTGTTTCTCCATCTTTAGAAAAAAACTACTTAGTAAGTCAACAGTGACTTAAAAAATAGACCATAGTTACTAAATATTTTTAGAACTAAGGTCGAATCTTAGATATGATTTTTTAAACTGTCAATCGATTGATACAATTTGTAATACTTTGTTACAGTGAGAAATAATTTAATTTAAGTAATCCTTATTTTTTTAGTTATACTGCAGTTCAATATGCAATCTCAAGAACAAATTACTAAGTCAATTATTGTTTCAAAAGAACTTCTTAGAAACCATTTTGATGTTACTAAAGCCTTTGAAAAGGCCAAATCTAACATTAATAAAGAAGTTGATAATATTCTTGAGATACAAAATAAAGAATTACCTGTTATTCCAGAAATTCACTATCGGTCTATTTTAAATGGAGATATTTCAGAAGATGAAATTATCAATTTAAAAAGAAGAGGTGCTGTCATTATAAGAAATGTTTTTGATCGAAATCAAGCAAATGAATGGAATGATGAGATTGGTGAATATATTGCAAGTAATGACTATTTTACAAAGTCCTTAGCTCGAGAGGGAATGGATAAGTATTTCTCTCAATTAAAGTCTGGCGCCCCTCAAATTTTTGGAATTTATTGGTCAAGACCTCAAATGCTTGCAAGACAATCTGAGTCAATGGCAAATACTAAAAAATTCCTCAATTCACTTTGGGATATATCATCTTCCAATGGAAATGTTTTTAACCCCAATAAAGATTTCATGTATGCAGATAGAATTCGGAGACGAGAGCCAGGTGATGAAACATTAGGTCTATCACCACACATTGATGGGGGTTCTTTTGAACGATGGACAGATACTGCCTTTCAAAAAGTATATCAGTCTGTATTTAATGGAAATTTAGACTCTTATGATCCCTGGAAAGCAGAATATAGAACTGAAACCAAGGAATTTAAATCACCCGCAGTTTGCTCTATGTTTAGAACATTCCAAGGATGGACAGCTCTCACTGCACAGGGTCCATCAGATGGAACTCTATCACTTATTCCAATTGCAAATAGTATGGGATATCTTCTTCTTAGGGCACTTCAAGATGATATCGCTCCAGATAATCTCTGTGATGCAACTCCAGGAAGACCTCTACTTATATCGAAGAGTTATCATAAAGACTTGTTAGAAGGTCTAGTCTCAATTCAAGATGTTAACCCTGGTGATACAGTTTGGTGGCATCCAGATCTTACTCACTCAGTAGCTGACAAGCACACAGGAAAAGATTACTCAAATGTTATGTTTATTGGCTCATCACCTCAGTGTCAAAAAAATTTAGATTATGCCAAGCGCCAAACTGAAAATTTTCTTTTAGGGAAAAGCCCTCCAGACTTTGCAGCTGAAGATTATGAGGTCGATTTTGAAGGGAGATTTAGCTCTGACCAGCTAACTAGCTTAGGTCGAAATCAAATGGCACTCTAGAGGAATGATGGTGCCTAATTGGCGACTCATCTGATACATCAATTAAAAAACTATACCAGGACTCATATTGCTCTCCTCCTTTGCTCGGAAGACAAAACACATAGCTACCTGTCATTAAATATGTATTTGCAGATAACTTAGTTTTAATCGATGTCTCAACATTCACATTTATAGAAGCCTTACCCTCAATTGCAGAACTAAAATATCCAATTATTTGCTCTCTTGAATTCATCAGAACAGGCATAAAGGTTGGCAATAAAGTGCTATCTGAATGATATAGTTTGGATATTCCATCTAAATCACCATTATTGAAGTATTGAGCCCATTGCTCTATTACATATTCAGGTGTCATAAGCTAGTTGGCATTATTGAGACAAGCTTACTATTTTATAGTATTTAATGCCTCATAACATGCACCCATCGTATGGTAGTCAGTCTTGCCAGCTGGACTTTTTAGCTTATCATATTTATTATTTTTTGAATCTAAAATTCTAAACCAAGCCCCATACTTGTGATCAATCATATTTTCCCAGCTAAATTTCCAAATTCTTTCATACCAGTCCCAGTATTTATCAACTTTTGTTCGATTAGCTAATATTGCTGCAGCTGCAAATGTTTCAGCCTGAACCCAAAAATACTTATCTCGATCACAAATATCTCCATTCGGTGCAAAACCATAAAATAAACCTTGATTTTTTTCATCCCAACCCATTTCGACTGCATCTTCAAAAAGCTCTATAGCACGTGGAAGGAGCCAATCTTTATTTACATGTCGTTCAAGTATTAATAGGAGCTTTGACCATTCAGTTAGGTGTCCAACTTGAAAACCCCAAGGTCTAAATAAGTCATCCGGTTTATCTTTATTGAAAGTCCAATCAACCTCCCAATTAGAGTCATAGTGCTCCCAAATTAGTCCGTCAGCTTTTTCTGCCTGTCTAATACAAATACTCTCAGCAATTAAGAGTGCCCGATCTATATATTTTTTTTCATTAGTTACCTCGTAAGCTGCAATAAGTGCTTCACAAGAATGCATGTTCGCATTCTGCCCTCGATATGTTGAAACAACATTCCAGTCATTACTAATTTCATCTGAATAAAGACTAAAGTCCTCTTCCCAAAAATACTCTTCCATCAATTGATAGGTTTCTTCAATGTATTCTTTAGCCTCTTGCAAACCGGCTTTAAAGGCCACAGAATATGCAAGTAATACAAAGGCAAATCCATAACAATAGTTTGTTGAATCCTTAACTTCATTATTTTCAAGAATCCATGAGTAAGCCCCAGTCTCTTTGTTTAAATGAAATTCTCTTAGAAAGTCTACGCCATGCTTGACAAAATCATAATATTCATCATTTTTGAGATGAATTGATGCCATTGAATAATTAAATACAAAGCGGGTGCTACTTACTAAATGTTTAGTTTTTGAATCGTAAATTGTTCCATCATCTTTAAAATGTTGATAGAAACCACCATTCTTACTATCTATACAACTTGGATGATAAAAATCCATAACGGATTGAATATGATTAATTAAAAAATCCTTATCTTTAAATTTTGGCTCGTTTATTGGATTCATTAAACTGGAAAGTAAACTTCAACAATTAACCCACCACCAGTTCGATCTTTAAGCTCTAACTCACCACCATGAATATTTGCAATATTTCTAGCAATACCCATGCCCAAGCCAGAATGGGAGTCATTTAATTTATTCTCTAATCTGTAGTAAGGTTTGAAAACATTCTCCTTATCAGCATCACTTAAACCTGGACCTCTATCTTTGATTTGAATAAATATTCCATTGGCTTTTTCTGAGCCACTCACTTCTACTTCCTTTCCATAAATTAGAGCATTATTTATTAAATTTGAGAATAATCGTTCAAGTGCAATAGCCCTGCCTCTTAATTTTATTTCCTTAGTAATGCTCATTTTAATAGGTAAGCCCAAAATTTCTTCTTGTTTTAGAATAGCCTTAAGCATTGCTGTTAGCTCCACTTCAGATGTATTTTCATGTTCAATACCATCGGTCATAGTCTGGAGGCTTCCCTTTACCATGGTTTCAAGATACTCAAGATCTTCTATTAGATCTTCTTTTATGCTTTCATCTTCAATTCCCTCTACCCTCAGTCTTGCTCTAGTTAAGGGAGTTCTTAAATCATGAGAGATAGCTGCAAAAGAGCTCTCTCTATCAGCTATAAACTTTTTAATACGCCTTGCCATTGAGTTGAAGGCTCGAATTGTTGCAATAATCTCTTTGGAGCCCTTTTCTTCAAGCTGTCTAGGAAATCTCCCCTTTCCTAATAAGTCTGCTTGTTTTGCTAATAATTGAAGAGGAGAGACCAGCCAACGTACAAATAGGAATGTTATAAGAAGCATTGTTATTGAAACAAGAATCGAGGTAAAGATACGCTCACCATTAATCCAATCAAAACTCAGCAAAAGCTCTCCTTTTGGAATGATTGATGCTAAATACATCCAATCATTTTGATTTGTTAATCTGAATTGAATAATTGCTATAGGGCTATCAGCACTTGGAACACCTAAACCCAGACTTTTCCATATTGGAGAGAGTGAGGCTAATACTTGATTATTTGTAAGCCCCTCACTTGGAGCATTAGGAATCATTGTTTTAGTATCATTAAACTTTACAAACCTAATATTGAGATCGTCAACTTTTCCAATTTGAGAATTTAAGGAATCCTCCAAATTCTCACGAAATAGTATTGAAAACTCAGAGTTTGCTATTTGAGATAAGTCAACATACTGATTGTTTGATGTCACAAAAAATTCAGCGCCAAAATCTAAAAAAGTACCTCCATTTTGACGAAGCTGGCTGAGAGTTTCCTCTCTATATTGGCTCGGTAATTTTTCAAAAAATCCTACTGCCTGTGCAATATGAGATCCTAATTCTTTTGATATATTTGTAACACGTGCCTTTTCAGATGACTTTAATTGCTCAACCCAAAGCCAGGTTCCCAAAACCTGAGCTGCAAGAATGCCGATAAAAAGAACCGAGGTCATTCTGCCGATGACAGTCTTGGGCGCTATGAAGCTAAAAATAGTTTGAGTAGATTTCAATTTTTTAATAGGAGAACGTATCCCTTTCCTCGAACACTCTGAATAATTTCACCCTCGAAATGATCGCTCAACTTATGGCGAAGTCGACTAACAATAGTATCAATAGAACGATCTAGTGGATCAACTCTTCTACCATGTAAAAGTTCACCAATTTCATCTCTACTTAAAACTACACCTATTTGCTTGTGAAAGACCAAAAGTAGATCAAATTCTGTTCCAGTTAAATCGAGCTGATTACCAGCTATAAATGCACTCCTTGCTGCATAATTCATTACAATATTGTTGTCTACATTCTCTTCTTTCACTTCTGCCCTTCTTAGAAGCGCTTTAATTCTTGCGAGAAGCTCTCTTGGGTTAAAGGGTTTACCCATATAGTCATCAGACCCAAGCTCAAGTCCCAGTATGCGATCTAAATCATC
Source organism: Candidatus Thioglobus sp. (assembly GCA_028345055.1). Lineage (GTDB taxonomy): Bacteria > Pseudomonadota > Gammaproteobacteria > PS1 > Pseudothioglobaceae > Pseudothioglobus. Next base: position 14,806 of record JAOMCO010000011.1, read on the forward strand.
ACTTGCAGCAGTCAGCATAATAATTGGTATATTTGAATTCTGACGAATCCTTCTACATACTTCCAGACCATCTATTCCTGGCAAACCAATATCTAAAATAACCAGACTAAATTTTGTCTCATTCGCCTCTAAAAAAGACTCTCCATCATTAAAAGCGTCAACCTCAAAACCATTTTTTGTAAGATATTGATCCAATAATTTACGTATTTCTGGATCATCGTCAATGATTGCGAGTTGTTTCATTTTTAAATATTAATTATTAAAAAGAATTTATTATAGACAATGATAATATTTATGCAATTTTGAAAAAAATGACCTCAGAGAGGTCATTTTAATTTGTCTCTATATGAAAGTATTATCCTAAAAAATATTCATCTATTTGCGTCATAACCTTTGTTGATGAAACATCCGCACCACCTGCTTCTCTAATCTCAACAATATCAGGTCTCTCTCCAAAAGTTTTAACAAATGATGGATCCTTCGCTTCAGCCAATACATAGACAGCTGTCTCATCTGGGTTTGCTCCTGCCCAAATCATCTTTGCACCTTGTTCATTCATTTGAGGTTCTAGACCTTTTGCCATTTCTGACCAAGTTTTCCAGCCCTTAGAAATATTAATTGTCACCAACATACGTACCATTTAACTTCTCCCTGCTATTAAAAATAATTTTATTGACAAAAAAAACGCTTACCCAGGCAATTCCCCAAATAAACGTCTTTGTTATAACTTAAAACCAACGTTGGATTTAAGTTCGAATTTATTATATATCACTTATCATTTTAAAAAATATTTTTAAACCTTAAATAACTAACAACTCCCCCCAGCTAGTTGTGTACCTATTTGATCTAAAGTCAGCCCTTGGAAGCCATTTATTATTACCCAATTCACTGGCATATTTGATTGACTCATTAAACTTACTATTTACACTTCTGATCGTATTAGATTTTTTGCGCTCTATTATCTGAGATGGACTATTTTGATTAATTGAAAAAAGATCTTGTTGCTGATAGTTTTTGGCTAGATTTCCAAGCACCAAGCCTCCCTTATAAAAAGAGTATCCAGGCTTATAAATTAGCCTTAATATTTGTGCTACTAAGGGAATAATTTGAGACTGATCCTGAATAGCACTTGTCATCCCTATAGTTTTGGATAAGTGAACACAAGGCTTATCTTTCTTGTGCGGATTTGTATAAATAAAAACAGTGATAGTTGTCGTTGAAAGCTTATGATTATTTAGCTTATTAACGGCCTTTCTAGTTAGGTTAGTGAGGGCCTGATTTAACTCATCAAAGTCTTTTAAATCACAGCCAAAAGAGCGGGAAGAGACAATCTGCTTTCTTGTTGGAGGAATAGACTCGATAGGAATACAAGAGTTACCATAAAGCTCTTGATGAATCCTTTTACCATTAACCCCCAGAAGCGTTTCAATAACGCCAACATCAGCCTGATAAAAGTCATGGCTAGTATGGACGCCAATACGATTTAATTTTTTAGCACTTTGTCTTCCTACGCCCCATAAATCTCTCACTTCAACAGATCGTAATAGTTTGCAATACCTATCATAAGGCAGGTCATCTATATCAAAAACACCATCAAATCTTGAATACTTTTTAGCAATACGGTTGGCGAGCTTTGCCAAAACTTTAGTACTTCCAACGCCAACACATACCGGAATACCTGTCCAATTTTTGACGCGCTGTCTTAAGGACTGCATATGGCTCATTAAGTTAAATGGAAGTCTTTCTAAATCGATAAAACTTTCGTCAATAGAATAAACCTCCTGAACAGGTGAATACTCTCCAATAATCTTCATGACTCTAGAAGACATATCTCCATACAAAGGGTAGTTTGAGGACTTAACCACAACATCATTCTTAGCCACTAAATCCTTAACTTTAAAAAAAGGTGCTCCCATTTTAATACCTAGTGCTTTGGCTTCATTAGAACGGGCAATAATGCAGCCATCATTATTAGAAAGTACAACTATTGGTTTTCTTTCTAGCTTAGGTTCAAAAACCCTTTCACAGGAGGCATAGAAATTATTGCAGTCGACTAATGCAAACTTAGTTCGATTATTCATACTGATGAATCACTGACGTCACAACGCCCCATATAATCAGCTCATCATCACCCCCAATCTTAATATCTTTAAAATCAGGGTTTTCAGCCTTAAGCGTTATATTTCCTTTGTATTTATGTAGGCGCTTAACAGTAAACTCGCCATCGACAACCGCGATGACTATCTTTCCACTTTTAGCAGTTAAAGATTTATCAACTATCAGAATATCTCCTTGCTGAATACCTGCACCTATCATCGAGTCACCCTGAGCCTTTACAAAAAATGTAGCCTCTTTATGGTGAATTAAATGTGTATTCAGATCAAGCGTATCCTCCAAATGATCATCTGCTGGAGAAGGAAAACCTGCCTGAACTCTAGAGGTAAAAATTGGAATCGATAATTCAGTTGGATTGTCATTAGCCAAAAGCACCTCAACATCAGATTTGACCTGAGATTTATAGATTTCAATGACAGGATTAATGGCATTAACAAGACTAACAGGAACCCTAATAACTTTTGTTCCTTCCTTAAAACTTCCTGAGTTTTTTTTACGACCAGCGCCCTTTCTGGCGCCTCCATGATTTGCTGTATTCATACCTAACTTGATTTATGTAACAATATTCAAGTTTAATTATAGATAACTCTATATGGCAAGTCAACGGCTGTTTTAAGAAAAAACTATAGACTAGATAATCGGCTTAATTGTTTGGCTGCATTACTATGACGACTGATCAATTCAGATTCATCTTGACCAGTAATCTGACCATCAATAACCTTCCAGTTTCCAGCAATCATAACCCTGTCAGCCTTTTGAGCACCGCAAAGAAGCAATGCTGCTAAAGCATCATGGCTACCAGAGAATCTCATTTCATCTAGCTTAAAAAATGCTAAATCTGCCTGCTTACCAACAGCAATCTCACCAATATCATCTCTCCCTAGGAGCGCAGCAGAGCCTTTGGTAGCCCAATGATAAGCTTTTTGGTGAGTAATCTTGGATGCGCCATAGCGAAGGCGCTGTAAATACATTGCCTGTCTTAGTTCAGCAATCATATTAGAGCCATCATTCGAGGCAGAGCCATCCACACCAAGACCAATAATAGATCCTGCATCTTCAAGCTCAAGACTATGACAAATGCCAGAAGCTAGCATCATATTCGAGGTTGGACAGTGACAAATACCAACGCCAGACTGGCCTAATTTTTGTATCTCTTCTTTATTAAAATGTATCCCGTGAGCGAGCCAAGTTCTATCAGACAACCAGCCTACACTCTCAAGATAGTCAACTGTTCTTAAGCCAAATTTTTCTAAACAGAAATTTTCTTCATCGATTGTCTCCGCTAGGTGTGTATGAAGCCTTACATCATGCTCTTTCGCAAGCTGAGCAGTTTCAATCATCAAATCAGTACTGACAGAAAAAGGAGAGCATGGGGCAAGTGCAATTTGAGTCATTGCGCCTTCACTTCTATCATGATAAGTTTTAATGAGACGCTCACTATCGGATAAGATCTGTTCTTTGGTTTGAACAACAGACTGAGGAGGCAAACCTCCATCTTTATCTCCAAGACTCATCGAGCCCCTAGTTAAAACAACGCGTACACCTAATTTTTTAGCCTCCTGAACCTGAATGTCGATAGCACTCTCTAGCTGACTTGGAAAAAGATAATGATGGTCACTTACTGTTGTGCAGCCTGATAGCAAAAGCTCGGATAACGCTAGCTCTGTTGATACTGATATCATCTCAGGCTGAATATTTGCCCATACCTTATATAGACTCTTTAGCCATGGAAATAGCTCCTTATTTAAGGCCTCTGGATAAGCTCTTGTTAGTGTTTGATAGAAGTGATGATGTGTATTTATGAGTCCAGGCAATAAAACACTATTGCCTGCATCATAAGTCTCATTGAATTGACTTTTAGGACTTTGACCCTTTGGAACCAGTTCAATAATTTTTTGACCTTGGGTAACGATACCCTCTTCAGCATTTTCAGCTAAGATTGCCATAGGACTTTTAATCCAGGTTATTGATTGATCTTTTGTAGACATAAAAGACTTGATTGAAACTAATTAAAAACGATGATACACAATCAAAAAATTAAAGAGAAACTCCTTTTTCATTAAACCAATGCGTATTATCTTCATCAAAGCCAACTTTGACAGATTCTCCTCCTTTGATAATGGTTTGATTATTTAGCTTGATTGATATCTCTTGATTATCTATGGTTGTTCCATAAAGGTAGCTGTCAGATCCCAATTGTTCAACACTTCTCACATCAAGAGGAAGAGCATTCTTCTCTTGAATTCTTAAGTGCTCAGGTCTAATACCAAAAGTTACTGCACCTTTTGGAGCATGCTTTTTAATATCTTCTGGTAAAGAAGAGCTATCTAAAAAATTCATTTTTGGTGAGCCAATAAACCCAGCTACAAACAAATTAGCAGGTTTATTATATAAATCCAAAGGGGTACCAGTTTGTTCGATAATGCCGTCATGCATGACCACAATTTTATCAGCCATAGTCATAGCTTCAACCTGATCATGGGTCACATATATCATGGTGTTTCCAAGCCTTGCATGAAGCGCTTTAAGCTCAACTCGGGTTGCAACACGAAGCTCAGCATCTAAGTTTGATAGGGGCTCGTCAAATAGATAGATTGATGGCTCTCTAACAATTGCTCTTCCAATTGCAACGCGCTGTCTTTGCCCGCCAGAAAGCTGTCCTGGTCTTCTTTTAAGGTAGTCCTCCATTCGTAACTGATTCGCAGCTTTGGTAATTCTCTCTTCAATATCATCTTTGTCTAACTTAAGATTTTCAAGACCAAAAGCAAGATTTTGACGAACTGTCATATGTGGGTATAGAGCATAGGACTGAAAAACCATAGCAAGCCCTCTTTTCGCAGCAGAAATATTATTGACTATCTCATCATTGATTAATATTGAACCTTCCGTAATTTCCTCTAATCCAGCTATCATTCTTAGGAGAGTCGATTTACCGCATCCAGAAGGGCCAACCAAGACGCAAAACTCGCCATCAAGAACTTCAAGATCAAGCCCATGTATAACTTCGGTTTTGCCATAAGATTTTTTAATATCAATTAGTTTAAGATTTGCCATAATTTATTTCATGCCTGTTGAGGCAATACCTGTTGTAATGTACTTTTGAAGGAAAACAAAGACTAGTGTTGTTGGAATCAAGCTGACCACTGTCATTGCTAATGCATAGTGCTCTCTAGCAAGATACTCACCATTAAAATCTAGTAAACAAAGCTGAATAGTATAGGCAGCTTTAGTTGTCGAAACGGCTATCATTGGCAGAATCAAATCATTCCAACGCCATATGATTGAGAGAATACCGAGCACTGCAATAGCTGGAAGTGCTAGTGGAAATATAATTCGCCAATAGATGGTCCATTCACTTGCCGCATCCATTCTTGCTGCCTCAAGCAGCTCGTCTGGAATAGTGAGCATGTATTGCCGCAACATAAAGACCCCGGTGGGTGTTGCAGCTCCCGGGATAATAACCCCCCACAGAGAGCCAGATAATCCTGTCATGGTTACCATTTTAAAGATTCCAACAATAAGAACAGAGGCTGGAACCATTAGAGTTGCCAAAATAATCACAAAAAATACAATCTGTCCATTGAAGCGATACTTTGACAAAGCGAAAGCAGCCATTGAGTTAATGAGAAGAGTGATGATAGTTGCAACAATGGTAACAAATACTGAATTATTCAAACACCTAACAGCATCAAAACTTCCCAATGCTTTCTTGGTGAGAGGATCTGTATAGTTAATCCAGGACGGCTTTAAACTCTTATTAATGATAATTTCATTCTGAGGAAGCTTGGTTATTCCTCCTTTAGGATCAGAAACAAGCCTTGCATTAACGGTATCCTTGGTTGGATTGATTCGACTTACAGAATATTCAATTATTTCTCCAGTCTCAGGGTCTGGCATAGAAACTAGGATTTGAGCAGTAAATCCATTTCCTTTATATGGCTTAAGCCCAAGGTATTCTGACAATAATCTTACATCTTCCTCATTCAGCGTGTCAACTATGGATTGAGGATCATACTCTTTTTTTGCACTAGGAAACATGCTTGGATATTTAATGAGCCATTCAGGTAAATTCTGATCAGCGATTAACTCTTTCGCAAAAACTGAAACCAAACCAAAGTGAGATCTTAAGGCGTAATACTCATTTCCAGTGAAATTTTTAATGTAATTAACAACATCTTTTTCAGCACGCTCTTCATCATCTAAATTCTTCCAAAACATGACCCATGGCTCTAAATCTTTCATGATAAGAATATCTTTTCCATCTGGACCATAAGTAGTTGCCCTTGCAACACGCTCATAATCCATTGGTAGAAAATTTGTATCATATTTTTGAAGCAGGAATTGCGACTTCACAGAATTCATTACAAGCCACAAAACTGGCAAAAATATAATTAAAAAGCCAAGAAATAAGAAACCATAAGATATCCAATCAGTTAAGCTGGCTTTCTTTTTTCCTTGCCTTCTAGTAAAAAATTTAATGACGTCTGTCATAGCTTAACTTGTCTCCTAGTTAAATAGAATTGTAGCAAAGATAAAATAATCAATATGAGTGCTACAATTAAGGACGCCATTGCGGCAATACCAAGACCAAAAAATGTTTTTTGACCCCTAATACCAGCATTTTCAACAATATACGAGACCAAAGAAATCCATCCCACTTGAAGTGCATACAACTCTTCAAAAGCCTGAACAGCTTTAATTAGTGAAAGCACTGTAACGACGAGCAGAATTGGCATTAATAGTGGTAATGTAATGCGCCAAAATACCCTTCCATCTGATGTACCATCCATTTGTGCTGCCTCATAAAGATCTCTAGGGATTGATTGCAGACCAGCCAACAATATAAGCATATAAAAACCCATATGAGCCCATGTATAAACAAAGATAGACCAAAACATAGTCCAAGAAGGGTCCACCAGCCACTGAATCGGCTCGCTAATCCAATTCCAATCTATTAAGGTTTGAGATAGCATTCCCTGCCGCTTCAAAATAAGAGTCCATAAAAAGGCAACAACAACAGGGCTTAGCATCACTGGATAGAAAAAAACAGCCCTCCAAAAACCTCTTCCAATAATCTCCCTATTAAGAACTATTGCAGTAAATAGTGCAATGAGAATCATAATTGGAACTTGGAGAATGACAAAAATAAAAGTGTCATAAAGAGCAGCCTGAAATTTATCATTCTCAACATTAATTCCACCTGTATCAATTTGAACTTCTTGGGTAATTCTTGCGAGGTTATCAAGACCAGAGAAGTCTCGAGATTCAAAGTTTATACTTGTTCCATCCGTTACCGAAAAACCAAAATTCATAAACAACGGAAGGAATGTAAACAGACCAAATATCAGAATATTTGGGAATAAAAATAAATAAGGTAGTGACTTGGTGCCGAATAATCTTTGAGTAAATTCTATTGGCCAACCTATACTAGACATTAGTTTAGGCACAAAACCATAAACCTCTTTTGAGAGCACAAAGCCAATCAAAAGATAGACAGTAAAGAACACAAACCAACTATTAAGATTTATAACAGACTCAAACATTATCAGGGTTGAATTTTAAATAAAATTAAGGCCGCCTCAAGAGACGGCCTTAAAGTTTAGACCTTAGTATAACTGAATTATGTTTATTCAGCTATCTTAGCTGCTACGTCAGCATCAATTGCTATCAAAGCGTCATCTAGGCTCATTTCACCTGTAATTGCTTTAGTTATGTAGTCAGGAACGATGCCATAAATCGCAAAGTTCTTGTTGTAACCTTGGAACCAATACGCTTGTGGTGTTGATTCAGCTGCTTTACCAGCGTTCGCCGCAAAAGTTGAAAGTCCTTCAGAAACTCTTGCACTTACACCAGGATAGTCAATTCCTGCCTTTTGAAGGCCTTGGTGAGCAGTAATATTCCTTGTATTAGCTGCAAAGTAACCAGCTCTTCCAGCTTGTGACATAAAGTCAACGAAAGATGCTGCAACATCTGGGTGTTTAGTTGAATTAAATGCAACAATTCCTGAGCCACCAGGCATTGCACCGCAACCACCAGTTCCGCAAGGAATTGGAACTACTTTCCACTCAAAGTCGGTGATATTTGTGTCATAGTTGTTTAGCATCCATGATCCAGACATATGCATAGCTACAGTTCCGTCAAGGAATAGAGGTGCTGCATTTCTATAAGCAGTACCGCCACCAGCAGGCCAGCCTTCAGCTGGCATTAAACCTTCTTTATGCCATCCAACAAATGTTTCAGCAAAATCTCTAAAGCCTTCATCAACTAGGATAGGGACTCCATTCTCATGAAACTTAGCTCCATAAGAAAAAGCAGGACCAGCCCATCTATGAGCAGTTCTGTCCATTGCAAGGCCTGATGTTAATCCAAGCTCAGACTTAACAACTCTTAGAGCATCAGCCCAATCATCCCAAGAAGCTCCTTCTTCTGGCATATCTACACCAGCATCTTCAAACATAGTGACGTTAACGTAAGGACCAGTCACTGTTAACTGAGTTTGCCAGCCATAAATTCCATTGTCACCAGATGGTTTTCTATACCATGGCAATGTAGCACCATAGTTAGCTTCCCAAGCTCCAGCATCAACATAAGGAGTTAAATCAAGGTAGTACTGATTCAGACCACCTAGATTAGTAATACGAGCAACGTCTGGTGCTGAACCAGCTTCAAGTTGGTTTTCGAGCTGGTCTCTAACAACATCATAACCAACCACCTCAAAATTTACTGTATTACCTGTTGAGTTCTCCCAAACAGATGACATCTGCTGCAAAACGTCACACTCATTCGAATCTTGATAGCAAACAAACTTAATTTCTGCTGCGTTAACGCTGAATGAGGAGGCGGCAAGAACGGATGCCAATAAAATACTTTTTTTCATTTTTCTCTCCAATTGTTATATTACAAAAATCACAATAACTGCAATTTGTTTTAAGACTAATTCCATACGATTTAAAGGAAAAGCAAAAAAAATATATGAAATTATTCAAATTGAAGTATACATGAATTCATATATAACAGTAAAATTAAGTTTAGATTTTTGGTACAGTGTTCCACTATGTAAAACAAGATATCAGAAGTCACGATTTTTAAATAATTATCTTAACAATGAAAACTGATAACTTAGGAAAACTAATTCACCTTAAAAAGCTTTGTACTGATAATAATCATTTTCAAATGCTGGCTGTAGATCAAAGACCACCAATTTTTAATATCATAACTTCTTCAACAGGAAAGAATTACACCTATTCTCAAGTCGTTGAATGTAAAAAGTTAATTACTGAACATTTGTCAAAACTTGCTACAGCAATTTTAATGGACCCTCACTATTCATTATCAAATATTCTTAAATACAATCAATCAAAGGGTCTTGTAATTACGCTCGAAGAGCATAGTTTTGTGGAAACTGAAAAAGGTCGTTATTCAAGTAATATTGATAACTGGAGTGTCGAGAAAATTAAAAGAGCTGGTGGTGATGCAGTCAAAGTTCTTGCTTGGTATAGACCTGACGCTGAAGATGAATCCCTAGAGCATCAAAAAAAATATGTAAGAGAGATTGGAGAAGAGTGTGAAAAATACAGCATTCCATTCTTACTTGAGCTTCTTGTATACCCATTTCAAGATGACGAAAATCACACTAAAGAGTACCAAGAACAAAAACAGAAAAAAACTCAACACGTCATTGACAGCGTTAAAGAATTTTCAAAAGATAGGTATAAGGTTGATATTTTCAAACTTGAGAGTCCTGTCGATAGCAGTGAACTTGAGCATAAAATATCAGAAGAGACTGAATTAGCATTCAGAGAGCTTTCTGAGGCGACAAATGATAAGCCATGGGTTGTTTTATCTTCAGGAATGGGGAAAGAATCCTTTTATAAATGCTTGGAACTTGCATACAAAAATGGAGCTTCAGGCTATCTTGCAGGAAGAACAATTTGGCTTGATGCATTTGAAAACTATCCAAATATCATGGAAGTTGAAGAAGGCCTTATAAATGATTCTGTTAACTATGTCAGAAAACTTAATGAGCTAACCGCAAGAAATGCACAATCTCTTGATACTTATTTTGATAATGGATTTAAAATTGATAACCCTGAACAGTTTACTAAAGATTTTGGAGATTTTGAATGATTGGATATTTAGCGCTTGCAAGAGAGACTTTTGATGTTGAATTTGCTGAATCTAAATTTATCAAAGGAAAAACTATTTTGCAATCTCTCTCGCCAGATGCAATAGGATTTGATAAATTAATTACAAATGATTTAGTGGCAGATGAAGCTTTGTCTTTTTTTGAAAGCAACATGTGTGAAAAAATTTTTCTCTTTCAAACAACGTTTACTGATGCCAAGTTTCTCTTAAACTTTGCCAAGTCTATTCAAAGACCATTATGTATCGTTTCTTTTCCAGAGCCTAGAACTGGTGGAAGATTGAGATTAAATTCAGTTTGTGGGCTTAATCTAGCAATGCACTCTCTAATTAAAAATGATATTACTCCTGATTTCGTAATTATGGGAGAGGATGACAAAACTAATGAAATATCGTTTTCTAACTTTATTCAAAGTCAAAATGAAAGCAAAAAAATATCATGGAATATAGCGTCTATTTCAGATCATACAGCTGACTTTGACTATTCTATTGACAAACAAACAATTGGAATTATTGGAACCAGGCCTGAAGGATTTGATACCTGTGACTATGACTCAAACGAGGTTACTTCTAAACTCAATGTTTCTCTAATTGATCTCGAACTTGAAGATTTATTTGATGAGGCTAGAGATATTGAACAAGATACAATTATTAAAACTAAAAATACTGTCTCTAGCTACTTGGCAGGTACAGAGGAATTGGTTCAGGAAGAATTCGACAAGAGCCTTTCTATTTTTCACGGACTTGAAAACCTAAAAGATAAACATAATTTAGATGCGTTTGCCATTAGATGCTGGCCTGAAACTTTTACGGAATATGGATGCGCTTCATGTGGCCCTATGGCAATGATGAATGAAAAGATGGTTAGTTGTGCTTGCGAGGCAGATGTTTTGGGAGGTATCAGTTGTAACATTCTCAATCAAATGAATAATGATCCTTCGCTTTTAGTCGATATTGTTGATGTTGATAAATCAGATAATTCTCTAGTTTTTTGGCATTGCGGCTTAGCACCTATTAGTATGGCAAAAGAAGGTACCGCAAAGTCTGGAATTCACTCAAACAGAAAAAAACCACTCCTTCATGACTTTAGCCTGAAGGAAGGAAAAATTACGATATTTAGGGTCTCTAAGGCAAAAGGAAAGCTTCAGTTTTTTGTAATGAATGGTGAGGTTCTCGATCGACCGAATTCATTCTCAGGAACCTCAGGAGTAATTAATTTAGGCGATGACAGCGCACATAAATTAGAGCAAATGTTTAAGGGCGGTTTAGAGCACCATGTAGCATTTACTTATGGTGATATTTCTGACAAACTTATCCATTTTGGCCAGCAAATGAACATACCAACTTATACGCTATGATAGAAAAAATTAAATATGCCATTATTGGTGCTGGATGTATGGGTCAAGAACATATCTTAAACATTGGAATAATTGATGATGCTGAGGTTGTTGCATTATGTGATACCAGCGAGCAATCAATTAAAGATAGCCTTGAACTTCTTAATAATGAAGTCGCTATTTTTAATGATTACAATGATCTAATTGATGCAAATATTGCTAATGCATTCATCATTGCAACTCCCAACTTTACTCATATCGATGTTCTCAAAGATGTCATGAAATCAGAGGTTCATCTTTTAATTGAAAAACCCCTCTGCACGACTGTAAAAGACTGCAAAGAATTTGAAAAACTAGCAGAAAACTATCCTGGAGTCATCTGGACTGCAATGGAGTATCGTTATATGCCACCGGTCCAAAGAATGATTAAGGAGATTCATAATAATACAATTGGGGATTTAAAAATGCTTTCAATACGAGAGCATCGTTTTCCATTTCTTCACAAAGTAGATGATTGGAATCGCTTTTCCATTAAAACTGGTGGAACTTTAGTTGAAAAATGCTGCCATTTTTTTGATTTGATGAGATTGATTGCGCAAAGTGAGCCCGTCAAGGTTTATGCCAGTGGCAATCAAGATGTAAACCATCTTGATGAAAACTATGATGGAATGACGCCTGATATTATTGACAATGCATTTGTTACTGTTGACTTTGAAAATGGTGTTAGAGCCATCTTGGATTTATGTATGTTTGCGGAAAACTCTGAATATCAAGAGGAATTGTGTGCTGTGGGCTCTATTGGAAAAATTGAGACTGAAGTTCCGTCAAATGCCTCTGGTATAACTAATTCTGATATCAGAATTGGAATGAGAGTTGAACAAACTGCATTAAAAGAAAATATAAAGGTAGATCCTAAAATTCATGATGCTGGTCACCATCATGGCTCCACATATTATGAGCATACTTCTTTTATTAATGCAATTCGGAATAACACAGAGTCGGAAGTATCCCTTAGAGATGGTTTAATTGCGGTTGCAATTGGTGAAGCTGCAGAAAAATCAATTAAAGAAGGGAGAGTTGTTCAAATGAGTGAATTCAACCTCTAGCAACAATAACTCCATATTTTCATTAAAATTGACTAAATGATTACATGCGTTGGACCTATTTTTCTGGATAGAGTGATCAAGATTGATCGCTTTCCTGATAAGCCAATTAAACTAGTAGCAAGTGGACTTGAAAAACGCCTAGGTGGACCTGCTCCAGTTGCAAGTTTTGCAATTAAATCATTAGGTGGCGAAGCTGAATTTATAGGGCGTTTTGGCGACGACGATGCTGCTGATTATTTAAAGTCGGAATTACTAAATTCTGGAATATCTATCCAAAAGTCTATTGATGTAGTCGATGCGCAAACATCTCAAAGTCATATTTTTGAGGATCGAAAAGGCGAAAGAATGCTTGCAGTATATAACGAAGAAAAGCTTACTAATGAAAAAATCTTACCATCATTTGACTTTTCCAGTAACCAATCATATCTTGTAGATACGAATTGGATTGAGGCGGCTCATTTTGTTGCCATTCAGTCAAAAAAACACAAGATTAATTGCGTAGTAGATCTTGATAATTTTAATAACAGCAAAATAGTTGATGAAGTAGTCAATTCTGCTTCACATCCGGTCTTTTCGGAAATTGGATTGAACCAGTACACAGACAATATGCCTATTATTGATGCATTAAAAAGTCTTTACCAAAAAAATCAAAAGTTTTATGCTGTAACTCTTGGAGCTAAAGGCGTTTATTGGGTTGAAAATGGAGACATTTTCCACTGCCAATCTCCAGAGATTAACGTCAAAGAAACCAATGGAGCTGGAGATGTCTTTCATGGAGCGTTTGCTCAATTTATCAGGACTAAAACCTCAAAGGAGGCTATTGAGTTAGCAACTGCTACTGCGTCACTCAAGTGCACTAGATCTGGAGGAATTAAAACTCTCCCAGACTATCCGGAAGTAAAAGAATTTTTAAATCAAATAGAACCATCTAAACAAATATAGACAATGAAAAAAGTACTAATAACAGAATTCATGGAGCAAGACAGTGTTGATAAAATTTCAAAAAGTTTTGAAGTAACTTATGACCCTAGTCTTTATGAAAATCCCGAGAATTTGAGCTCTTTAATAATGGAAACTGATGCTGTCATAGTTCGAAATAAGACTCAGCTTACTGAAGAGCTTCTATTGAAGGCGAATAAATTAAGTTTTGTTGGAAGACTAGGTGTCGGTTTGGACAATATTGATACTGATTTTTGTTCAGCTAATGGTATTTTTGTTCAGCCAGCTACAGGTATGAATGCTGACTCGGTGGCTGAATATGTCATTACTTGTGCATTATCATTATTAAAAAATATTCCAATTGCTCACTCCGGAACTGCTTCAGGGCAATGGCCAAGAACCTCTATTGAGTCGAGAGAGTTAGGAGGAAAAACTCTTGGACTTCTTGGTTTTGGTACCATTGGAAGAAAGGTCTGTCGGTTGGCCCAGTTGTTTGGAGCAGAAGTAATCGCATATGACCCTTTTTTTCAGAAATCTGATGTTTCTGAATTCGATATATCTCTTGTGGAGCAAGAAAACCTTTTTAGTCTTTCTGATGTAATTTCGATTCACCTTCCCTTAACCAATGACACAAAAGACTTAATCAATGAAAATTCATTTAAATTGATGAAGCGTAATCCAATTATTATTAATTCTTCAAGAGGTTCAATTGTCAACGAGCTAGATTTGATCGAAGCTTATAGCCAAAATGTAATTAGTGGCTTTGCTCTTGACGTGTATAGCTCTGAGCCAGTTCAAGAGGATTTTTACAAACAAATCTCAAACTCAATGAACTGTATTCTTACCCCTCATAACTCAGGTGTAACATCTGAGTCAAATGTCAGAGTTAGCCAATTCATTGCAGAAAAGACGATTGACTTTCTTGAGAGTTAATTATTGGAGAGTGTTCTCTTAACTGCGTCTTTCCATCCAGAGAGTTTCCTTTGTCTATGTTCATCTGTCATCTTTGAATTAAATTGACTTTCTGACTGCCAAGTCTCAGAAAACTCATCCATTGATGGATAAAAGCCAACTTGCATACCAGCTAAATATGCCGCACCTAATGCAGTTGTTTCAAGATTTTTTGGCCTATCAACTGGAAGTTCAACCAGATCAGAAAGCATCTGCATTGTCCAGTTTGAAGCGGCCATACCTCCATCCACTCTAATAGCACTAAGTTTGCTTTCACCCAAATCTTTTGAAATTGCATTTAATAAATCAGAAGTTTGATAACAGACTGACTCAAGTGTAGCCTTAGTGATTTCAGCTGGACCTGTATTACGAGTCATTCCAAAAAGCGCACCCCGACAGTCTGGATCCCAATACGGTGCACCTAGCCCTACAAATGCTGGAACAAGATAAACATCTTGAGACACATCAGCCTGCATTGCAAGTGTTTCAGATTGCTCAGCTGAATCAATGAATTTTAAACTATCACGCAGCCATTGAACTGCAGCTCCAGCGATAAAAATTGACCCTTCAAGAGCGTAACAAGTTTTACCACTTACTTGGAAAGCCAGGGTAGTAAGTAATTTATTGTTTGACTTAATAGGCTCAAAGCCAGTATTAATTAATACAAAGCAACCAGTGCCATAAGTCGATTTCACCATGCCAGGATGAAAACATGCCTGACCAACAAGAGCAGACGGCTGATCACCAATTGATGCTGCAATTGGTATCTCTGTGCCAAAGACAGACTCATCAACTTTTCCAAAGTCAGCAGCATTATCATAAACCTGAGGAAGCATTGATGCAGGAACATTGAAAAGGTCCAGCAAATCTTCATCCCAGCTTCCATCATGAATATTATATAAAAGGGTTCGACAAGCATTAGTGGCATCAGTTGAGTGAACTTTCTTATCACTTAATCGCCACATAAGAAAGCAATCAATTGTTCCAAAGAGAAGTTGACCTTTATTAGCTTTTTCACGAGCACCCTCAACATTATCGAGAATCCAGGCAATTTTAGTGGCACAAAAATAAGGATCAAGAAGAAGTCCTGTTTTTTGGTTCACTTGAGACTCGTGACCCAAATCTTTTAAACTTTGGCACTGATCAGAGGTTCTTCGATCCTGCCAAACAATGGCATTATAAATCGGCTTACCAGTCTCCTTGTCCCAAACAACTGTCGTCTCTCTTTGATTGGTGATGCCTATTGCTTCAATTTGATTAGGCTCAATTTTCGATTCTGTAATTGCGCTCCGGCAGCTCTCAACTGTTGAAGTCCAAATTTCCTCAGGATCATGTTCAACCCAACCAGAATCAGGAAAAAATTGCGTAAACTCTCTTTGCCCTATTGAAATAATTTCATAGTTTTCATCAAATAAGACGCCTCTTGATGAGGTCGTTCCTTGATCAATCGACAATATATATTTTGTAATTTTTGACATTTTTTTACTTTTTTGATTTGAGTAATATCTAAGACTTCAAAAGGATATTCCAAATAATGAGACTATGTTCTACTATTGAAAACTTAATAAAATGTAGTATACATTATCTGTTAAAATTTATTCAAAAATAGGCTTAAAAGTCTGATTATATAGAGCTATTCTAACTATAAATATATGATCCAATAAGTTATGTCAAATGAAAAAAGAGGAGACGGTACTGTAGGAAAGGCACTAGATGTTCTCAGTGAAGTTGCAGATATCGGCTCTCCAGTAAGATTCTCCAGTCTACTTAAAACTAGTAAGTATCCAAAAGCTACTCTTTATAGACTTCTTCAAACACTTCTAAATCAAGATATGCTCAGCTATAATGAAGAAGAGCAAACCTACAAACTAGGACTCAAGCTTGTTAGGATGGCTCATTCCGCATGGCTTCAAAGCTCATTAGCCCCAGTAGCAGTTCCCTTTATTGATGATTTGTCTGCAAAAGTTGGAGAAACTGTTCACTTGGCAGAGCTCGACAATGGTCAGGTCTTATATGTTGATAAGCGAAATCCAGCCTCTCCCATAGAGATGTATTCTCAAGCCGGTAAAGTTGGGCCGGCTTACTGCACAGGAGTTGGAAAAGCAATGATGGCTTTCCTGAATGAATCAGAATTAAATAAGGTTATATCTAAGCAAGCATTTCATAAATATACTAAGCACACAATTACTTCTGCAAAAGCATTAAAGAAGGAACTCGCTACAATAAAAAAAGAAGGAATTTCATTTGATCGACAGGAGCATGAGGAAAAAATTATTTGTATCTCCTCCCCTATTCTTACAACAAATGGTAAGGTGATTGGTGGCCTTTCTATTACAAGCTCTGTTGACATTCATAGCCTAAAAAGTCTTGAAAAATTTAAACCTAAATTGCTCGAAACTTCTCAGTTGATTGGAAAAGAGGCAGGGGCTTGGAGCTTTCCAGAAAAAAATTACTAATTAAATATTACTTGTTATGGCATCCTTAAATATATCCAACGCGACTAAAAAATATGACGATTTAGAGGTCATTCACGGTATTGACCTAGAGATTCAAGATGGAGAGTTTTGTGTCTTTGTTGGGCCATCGGGATGCGGAAAGTCGACTTTACTAAGAATGATATCTGGACTAGAAGAGGTTACCAGCGGACAAATTCATATTGGTGAAAGAGATGTAACTACTATGCATCCTGCTGACAGGGGAATTGCAATGGTGTTTCAGTCCTATGCGCTATACCCACATATGACTGTGAGAGAGAACATGGGCTTTGGACTCAAAATGTCAAAAGTTCCTACAAATGAAATTGATAAAAAAGTTAATGAAGCGGCTGAAATCCTTCATTTAGAAGAGTATCTAGATAGAAAACCAAAGACTCTTTCTGGAGGCCAAAGACAGAGAGTAGCAATTGGAAGGTCGATTGTTAGAGGTCCAGAGGTTTTTCTATTTGATGAGCCTTTATCTAATCTTGATGCAGAGCTCAGAGTTGAGATGAGGGTGGAGATTTCTCGCCTTCACCGTGAACTGGGGACCACAATCATTTATGTGACTCATGATCAAGTCGAGGCAATGACCTTAGCAGATAAAATTGTCGTTCTAAAGGATGGGTTAATTCAACAAGTTGGAACACCATTGTCACTCTATGATGACCCAGAAAATGTTTTTGTAGCTGGATTTATTGGCTCACCGACCATCAATTTTGTAAGGGGTGATATTAATGGCTCTAAGCTTTCGATACCTAACCTAAAAACTATCAAACTTGAGATTGATCAATCTATTGCTTCTTCTCACTCAGAACTACTCATTGGACTCAGGCCTCAACATTTAACTCTTGTTGAGTCAGGCGATCTAGAGGTTGAATTTACTGAGGCCTTGGGAGATATATCCTACGTTTACCTTAAGACTTTAAATGGAGAACGAATTGTTGTTGAGTCGAGGGAAGAGAAATTACCATCAACGGGAGCTTTAGTAGGTATTAAAGCTAAAGCCTCAAAAGCTTTATTTTTTGACCCTAAAACAGAGCTTAGAGTTAAATAAGCTAGATTGCTTCCCAAAAAACCCCTGAGGCTGGGATTTTTATTGAGCCTACCGTTGACTCCTCCTCGCTAAAATTAAACCAAAAGCGATGAGTTGAAGTCTCTCTAATCCTGACACAATCATTCAGATAAGTAATACTGATCTCTTGATCAGCACATATATCAGTAAAAATACTTCTTAACGTATCTTGATCGGCCCAACCAGCGATATAAAGGTTTTTTTCATTTCCAATAATTGCTGGCCTGCCATCATCACAGAACTTAATCACATTATCAGAATCAACTAAGGTCTCCATCCACTTTTTAAAATAGCCATGATCTTTGATGGGAATTTCTGCCTTAGGCCTTAGTGTTTCGACGCGAGCAACGGTTCCTTTAATGCCTGGAACCACTGGTGGAAGATTTTTTGGAATCGACATATCTAAAGTCTTTGAGCCAGTTCTGGGGCCTGAAATGATAACCCCATCAAATTCTTTAATGGCGTTCTCAAGCTGATCTCCAATATGCATTAAGCCTGGCAATAATACAACTTTATAGTCACTCAAATCAATTTCATTGGGAGGTATTATGTCGATGGATAAACCTAACGATCTGAGAGCTCTGTAATAGTCATATACCAACTCAAAATAGGTAAAGTCTTTTCCTTGAGGCATGACCTCCCATGCCCAGCAGCTCTCATAGTCAAAAATCAGTGCTACTGTTGATTGAACTTGATCTATACTATCAAACTCTTTTAATTCTGAAAAGACCTGAGATGCTTCACTAAGTCCTGGGGCCTTAACTCCATCTGGCCTATTTAGTCCTGCATGCATTTGTTCTTGGGCAAACGGAGCCTGCCTCCATCTAAAATAACTGACCACTTCAGCACCGTGTGCGATTGCCTCCCAAGTCCACAATCTTACAGCTCCATTTGCAGGCTCTGGGTTATAAGGTGCCCAATTGACTGGGCCGGGCTGCTGCTCCATTACCCACCAGCGTCCATTTCCAACCGTACGGTAAAGATCATGATGAAATGACTGAAAATCTGGATCTCCAAAGCGCATAAATTTACTTTTAAAGCTATCACTTTGATTCGATCGATCCTCCAAAAATCCCAGAGGATAACTGTCCCAGCTCGCTATATCTAAATCCTTGCCAACCTCATAATGATTAAAGTCAGTAATTCGACCCATATAGTTATGAATTAATGGTGCTTGAGTATATTTTCTCAGGACTTGCGATTGGCTTCGATTGAACTTAATAACTTGATCAGAGCTGAACCGTTTGAAGTCAAGAGAATGAATTGGATTTGGATCAGTTATGGTTAGATTAGGTAGCTGGATTTGTTCAAAATCATTGTATTCCATCGACCAAAATACATTTTTCCAGGATTCATTTAGCTGCTCAATCGTTTTGTACTTTTTTAAAGTCCATCTTCTAAAGGCTTTAAGAGCAGATCGACTATAGGATAGTGTGGTGTCATGACAGCCATATTCGTTATCCAGCTGCCATGCTTTTATGAATGAATTATCCCCATATCGTTTTGCAACGATTTCTGAAATTCTTATTGCTTCCTCGAGGTACCCTTCATGTGAAAAGCAATAGTGCCTTCTCGATCCAGATTGACGAGCCCTACCATCAGCATCAACGATAAGCATATCTGGCCATTTATCAATGACCCATCGGGGCGGTGTTGCGGTAGGCGTGCTCATTACTATATTTAATCCAGCAGAACCCAAAATAGAAATTGCGCGATCAAGCCATTCGAAGTTATAAACACCCTCTTCAGGCTCAATTCGACTCCAAGCAAATTCTCCAATTCTTACCCATGCCAAGCCATAGTTAATCATATCATCAGCATCTTTCTGCCACTGCTCTTCAGACCAGTGTTCGGGGTAATAACAGCTTCCTAGTTTTGGAGTCATAGTAATCTCACAATTCAACTTGATACTCAGCCAAACCGACTGCGTCAGCTTCAAAATGAAACACTTTACCAGCCAAAGGCTCTGCTTTCAAATCCTCATCACTCAAAGTTTGGCTAGCAGTCGTTACAAAAATAGTATCAAATGATTTACCTCCAAACGCTGGGCAAGTCACCTGTGATGCAGGAAAGTTCTCCACCCTGTCTAACCATCCTTCCGGGCTATATCTAGCTATTCTAGATGCACCATATTGAGCATTCCATAGAAAACCCTCACTATCGCAAACTGACCCATCTGGATGAAGGCCCTGCGCCTTCAAATCAATAAATATAATAGGTTCATTGATTGGCCAACCATTTTTCTGATCTAAATCTTGTCTCCAGATTTTCTCTTGTCTTGTGTCTGCAAAATAAACAAATTTTTTATCCGGTGAAAAGCAGATACTATTTGGAATCGTTAGCTCTTGATGCAGCTGTTCTAACTCACCCTTATAAAAACGATAAATTGAACCTGCTTCTTTTTCCGCATTAAGTCCCATTGTTCCAATCCAGAAGCCACCCCAAGGATCAGCTCTTCCATCATTTGAACGTGTATGCGGCAAATCAGCCTCTAAATCAACTAAAACTGTCCTTTTATCTGATGTGAGCGATAGTTTTATGAGCGATGAAGCACTGGCTATGATTAGGTTTTCTTTATCTATCCAACCAGCGGCAGATACTGGTTCAGAAAAATTCCAAGCCTTCAGTTCGC
>JAOMCO010000012.1 GCA_028345055.1 Candidatus Thioglobus sp.
GGTGGAGGTGCTGTTTTGTATGCTTCTGGATTTGGTGAAGTTGGCGATGAGGGTTTGATACGAAATCAACAATTAGTTAAAGCTGCTGATGGAATGCCACTGATAGGTCCTAATTGTTATGGATTTATTAATAGTCTTGATGGGATTGCTCTATGGCCAGATGTTCATGGCTGTGAAAGACTATCTGAAGGGGTTGCAATCATAACACAAAGCGGAAATATTGGTCTGAACATGACTATGCAATCATCCGGCCTTCCAATTGCTTATATGTTTACTCTTGGAAATCAAACAAATACAAATATTGCAGACATTATTCATGCGATGTTGGATGATTCAAGAGTAAATGCGATTGGCCTTCATATCGAAGGTATTTCTAACATTGAGGCGTTTGATATTGCGGCTAAAAGGGCTCTTAAAATGAAAGTTCCAATCATAACTATTAAGTCAGGAAAAACAAAAGCCTCTGCAAAGATTGCTCTAAGTCACACAAGCTCATTAACGGGTTCAGACGCATTATATAATGCCCTTTTTGAGCGACTTGGTATAGCCAGAGTAGTGACTGTTCCAGAGTTCCTTGAAACACTTAAACTCATCAGCATATTGGGCGTTATTGAACATGGCGGCGTTGCATCAATGAGTTGTTCAGGGGGAGAGGCAGGAATGATGGCTGATTTAATAGATGATTTAGAGATTAATTTTCCATCACTCACCATATCACACAAGGCCAAAGTTAAGCAAACGCTAAACGATTATGTCGAGGTTGATAACCCGCTTGATTATCATACGTTTATTTGGGGTGATAGAAAAAGAACATCAGAATGCTTTAGTGCAATGATTAGTGGCCAATTTGCAGCAACAATGCTGCTTTTAGACTGGCCTAAAACCCAGGAATCAGAGCAAAAGGACTGGGACTCAACTTTATTTGCACTTTCAGATGCTCTTTCTGGGACAAGTGAAAAAGCAATCGTACTGGCATCGATGGCAGACTGTATGCCAAAAAGAATTATAGAGGAGTGTCTAAGTTTGGGTATTGCTCCTATGGTTGGGTTAGATGTATGTTTAAAAGCGCTTAATCACTCTTATAAAATTGGGAAAGCTTTTTCACGAAGTCCAAGTCCTGATTTAGAGGTTTTGAGAATTAGTTCAGAAAATAAATTCAAACAGCAATTAACAGAATTTGAAGGTAAAGAGTTATTAAAGAAATATGGGATGACTGTGCCTATCGGATTTCTAGTTGAAAATGAGACTGAAGCTATAAAAGCTGCTGAGGAGATCGCCTTTCCAGTGACGCTTAAATTGTCGGGTGCAGAATTAGCACATAAGACCGAATTGAATGGTATTAGGCTGAATATCCAAAATTTAAAAGCCCTGAAAGAAGCTTGTGATGATTTATTCAAAATCAGTCCAGAGCTTTTAATTGAAAAAATGATTGAAAGAACTATTTGTGAACTCATCATTGGCATGGACTATGACCCTACTTTTGGAAAACATATCATTGTTGGAGGGGGCGGTGTATTTGTTGAACTTTTAAAAGACAGTACTGTTTTGATTTTGCCTGTTAGTAGAGAAGATATCCGTAAGGCTTTATCAAATTTAAAAGTCTTCAAGCTGCTTGAGGGCTTCAGGGGCGGTGTGAAGGGAGATATTGAAGCTGTAATAGATTCTGTAATGTCAGTAATTGAATTAATCAGTACAAACGAAGTTGAAGAGTTGGATATTAATCCATTATTAGTATTAAAAGAGTCAGACGGTGTTGTTGCAGCTGATACACTTATCAAGCTATACTCAGGATAATAGATTGAGGTAAATATGAATGATGCAGTAAATTATGAGGTCCATGGTGAGGTTGTTTTAATAACTTTGGATCGTCCAAAAGCTAATGCTATCGATGTAAAAACCAGCTGTGAACTTGGAGATGCCTTTATTCAATTTAGGGATGATAATAACCTCAGAGCTGCGGTAATTACGGGTGCTGGAGATCGTTTTTTCTGTGGAGGATGGGATTTAAAGGCTGCTTCTGAAGGGGAGGAGATTGATGCTGATTTTGGTCCTGGTGGTTTTGCGGGCCTTACAGAGTTATGGAATCTAAATAAACCTGTAATTGCTGCAGTGAACGGATTGGCAGTTGGTGGTGGGTTTGAGTTAGCAC
The DNA here is from genome assembly GCA_028345055.1 of Candidatus Thioglobus sp. Classification (GTDB taxonomy): domain Bacteria; phylum Pseudomonadota; class Gammaproteobacteria; order PS1; family Pseudothioglobaceae; genus Pseudothioglobus. The sequence continues at coordinate 2,150 of JAOMCO010000012.1, forward strand.
TTGCTGCAGACCTAATAATTGCTTCAAGTAGTGCAGAATTTTTTGTACCCGAGGCTACTTTAGGGCTTATTCCAGATAGTGGTGGTGTTCTGAGACTACCACGCCGCTTACCAAAGGTAGTAGCAATGGATATGCTTATGACTGGCCGAAGGATGGGTGTTGAGGAGGCAAAACATTATGGCCTGGTTAATATGAGTTGTGATCAAGATGCTTTAATTAATCAGGCCCTTGAGTGGGCTCACCAGATTTCCAGTTCAGCTCCACTATCTTTAGCAGCTATAAAGTCTGTCATAAGATCAACGGAAATGATGGGTTTAGAGGAGGCATATGAATTGATGCGATCAGGAAAAATTGAAGCTTATCATAAAATGCTAAATTCTGATGATGCAAAAGAAGGGCCAATTGCCTTTTCAGAAAAAAGATCTCCCAAATGGAAAGGTCAATAACTCTTTTTCAATCAAGATGACTAAATCATAAATGGGTATAATCTAAATTGATTCTGTTTAGAGGCAAGAATGATTACAAAAACTTTTTATACATTGATTTTTTTCGTTTTGACTGCTTTTTCTTTCAGCTCCCAAGCTAATAGCGAAGGTGAGGCAATTTATAGTGCTCTTGGATGTGCCAGTTGCCATGGTGCAAATGGACGCTCAAATGATGAGTCAATTCCATCTCTTGCTGGCAAAGATGTGGAATGGATTATTCAGCAACTTGAATATTTTCAGTCGGGCGAACGTCAAAATTCATACATGAATGCTATGGCTCCAATGGCCGAGGGTTTTGAGAGATCAATCGCAGAATATCTCTTTATGCAAGACCCGCAAAGATAGAATTTTTCTTTTTAAAATTTTAAGTAATTTGAGGGTTTCTTAACCCATATTTATCACGTATAATTTCATGGAATTTTTCGGAGATTGAGAATGAAAAAAACGCTATTTATTTTAGTTTCTATACTAATTACTTCACTAGTTAGCCCTTCACTTGCTGCAGGAGATGCTGAAGCAGGCCAAGTTAAATCTGCTACTTGTATGGGTTGCCATGGGCTGGCTGGAAATAGTACGATTCCTAACTTTCCAAAGCTCGCTGGTCAAGGAGAAGCTTATCTTATCAAGCAACTACAGCATTTTAAATCTGGTGAGAGAAACAATGCCATGATGGCTGGTGTTGCCTCATTATTATCCGACCAAGATATGGAAGATATTGCTGCTTATTACTCAATCCAAACTATCAGTGAAAACTCTGCTAAGGGTTCAGTGGAAAAAATTGAACTTGGTAGAAAAATTTATGTCGGTGGTAAAATGGAAACTCAAACTACTGCATGCATTGCATGTCATGGCGCCAAGGGTGAGGGAATTCCTTCAGCAGGCTTTCCAGCAGTTGCGGCTCAACATGCTGAGTATACCTCGTCTCAGCTAAAAGCTTTCCGTCAGTATTCAATCAACAAACAGACAGGCTCTGATGGAGTTGAGAGGGTTAATGATATGATGAATAATGTTGCTTTGGGGCTGACAAATGATGAGATAGACGCTTTGTCTGAATACATAGCTGGACTATATTAGACCAAGCTTCTTTAGATAAAAATCATTTAATCCATTCTCTCAGTATTTCCATCAACGGTCATTATCTGACCTGAGATTCGATGTGCTTGCTCAGATAATAAAAATACTGCCATATTGGCAATATCCTCTTTATCAACGAAAGTTTTGAGAGAGACCATATCTTCAAAATCTTCTCTTAGTTCGTTTTCATTTATCCCAAGAGATTTCGCTTTTGCTTTAATAACTCGATCCATTCTTTCTCCAGATACAGAGCCTGGACATATTGCATTAACTCTTATATTGAATTCACCTAACTCCATAGCCAAGGATTTAGTGATTCCAATAATTGCCCATTTAGATGCTGCATAGGCCGTTCTTAATGGGAAGCCAAAGATTCCTCCAGTGGATGAAAGATTAACAATTGAACCACCCTTGTTATTCTTTAAAAGTGGTATCGCATATTTTGTGAAATAAAAATGGCTATTTAAGTTAGTCTCTATAGTTTGATTCCAATCTTCTACTGATATATCCTCCATGGTTCCAGTGGGTCCAGCAATACCAACATTATTAATTATGGCATCAATGCTAGATAATTTTAAAGATTCAAAGTAGCTTTTTACTAAGTTTGGGTCTCCAGCATCAACCCTGTGGATAAACAATCTATTATTGATTAGTGGATGCTCATTAAGAACATCGATTTTCTTCTGATTTATATCTGATGCAAAGACAGTATAGCCTTTATCAAGGAATGAGTTAGTAATGCACCAACCTATTCCATCTGCTGCTGCTGAAATGACTATAGTTTTACTCACAGATTCAAGAAGTGTTTATTTTGTTTTAGTTAGTGCTACTGAAAGTTCCTCAGAAGTAATGAATCCAGTAGTTGTACCCTCTTTATCAATAACCTCAATTGTTGATCTTTCCTTTAAAACTTTAGGAACTAAATCCTCGATATAGGTATCTTCGTCATACTTATATAATGTGGAGGGGTTGACTGATGATTTGTCAAACTTTTCAAGTTTAGTCATGATAGTTCTTGCACGAAGAACTTTAGAGCGGTTAACATCTTTAACAAATGCTTTAACGTAATCATCGGCAGGATTAAGAATAATATCCTCTGGCTTTCCAACCTGAACCAATCTACCTCCATTAAGGATTCCAATATGATCTCCCAATTTTAGGGATTCATCAAGGTCATGGGTAATAAACACAATTGTTTTCTTGAGCTTAGCTTGAAGATCAACTAATTGATTCTGCATTTCGCTTCTGATGAGAGGGTCTAGTGCACTGAATGCTTCATCCATTAAAAGAATTTCGGGATCAGTTGCAAGTGCTCTAGCGAGACCAACTCTCTGCTGCATTCCACCTGATAATTGAGCCGGATATTGATGTTCAAATCCATCGAGTCCAACCGCGCTTATCTGTCCTTGTGCAATTTCAAGTCTCTGGTCCTCTGGCATCTCTTGAATCTCAAGGCCATAGGCGACATTTTCAATAATGGTCTTGTGCGGGAAGAGTCCAAAGCGCTGAAAAACCATACTCATAGTTTTTTTTCTAAAGTCCAAGATTTCTTTTTCATCTAGACTGCATACATCGACATTGTTGACAAGAACCTCTCCTGCAGTAGGATCAATCAGTCTATTAATGTGCCTAATTAATGTTGATTTTCCAGAGCCGGAAAGACCCATACAAACAAATATTTCACCCTCTTCAATGGACAGAGAAACATTATCAAGACCAACGGTATGTCCTGTTTCCTCCATAACTTTCTCTTTAGAGGCGCCACCTTTTACCATTGGTAATACTTGCTCAGCTCTAGGGCCAAATATTTTATAAATATTACTTACTTCGATTTTTGACATATTATGAAATTATTTAGGCGGCCTATTTCTATCTTGAATTTTTTTACCATAAGCCTGGGTAATTCTATCTAGGACTATTGCTAGAAGAACAATTGCGAGACCAGCCTCTGTGGCTTTTCCAACATTTAGTTGTTGAAGTCCAAGTAATACTTCATCGCCAAGACCTCTTGTTCCAATCATAGATGCAATTACCACCATGGCTAGTGCCATCATAGTGCACTGGTTAATACCCTGCATAATATTTGGAAGAGCTAGTGGAAGTTGGACTCCTAGTAATTTTTGTTTTTTACTTGCACCAAATGCTTCAGCTGCCTCTATGACTTCAGTATCTACCAATGTAATTCCAAGATCAGTTAGGCGAACAAGTGGTGGAACTGCATAAATAACGGTAGCAATAATCGCTGGAACAGCACCAAGGCCAAACAGCATAATCCCTGGAATTAAATAACAAAAGCTCGGGATTGTTTGCATCAAATCTAGGACTGGTAATATTGCATTTCGAACTTTAGTATTTCGCGACATCGCAATACCTAAAGGAATACCAATAATGATACAAATGAGAATTCCAATAATCATGATAGAGGTAGTTTCAATTGCCTTATCCCAAAACTTTGGATGAAGAAAACCTATAAAAAATGTACAGATTCCTACAAAAACTGTTGTACCTAGTTTTCTTCCACTGGAAAAGAAAACAATTGCAACTACGAGTGCAATAACTACTGGCCAAGGTAAAACAATTAAGAATTTTTTGAGTGACAGAATTGCTCCAAGAAGAAAGTCATTGATTACTTCAAAGTAAATTCCATATTTTTCATTAAATACCTTGAAGCCATCATTAATCCATTTCATTAATGGAATATCTAACCATTTTGGCCAATCATAAAGCCAACTAGGGTCAGTAATAAGTTCCATGACGCTGTCTGGCTTTCTCTTGGATGAGTTATAGCTTACAACTAAGAGCCAAACAAAGATTATTGGGAAAGTAAAGTATGTTAGAAATTTTTTTATCATGATGGTTTTCTATGAAAAAAAGAGCTCACGAGTGAGCTCTTTTTTTTATATCAATAATAATTTATAGAGCTCCAGATACCTTTGCAGCAACGTCTGCAGGCACCCAAGATTTCCATGTATCATCATTTGCTAAGTACTCAATTGCAGTTAGCTCCATATCACCATCAGACTCATCTTCATAGAATGCAAGTAGTCTATTTACTTGAGCAGTTGGTATGCTATATGCTTCAATAAAAGCTGTCTCAGCAGGGTGAGAATCAGCCCATGAGGCTAGAACTGACTTGTCTAATGACATGTCTCTGTACTCAACACCACAGGTTGGTTTCCATGCATCTGTTCCATTAGCTTTGATATCTTCAACAACAACTTGCATTGATGCCCAGCACTCAGAGTTAAATGGAGGCTCTGCTAGTCTGACAAGATCAACTTTACCCATTAGGCCAGTTGGCGCCCAATAGTATGTAAAGATTGGCTGATTTTTAGCAAACGCACCGGCGATTGCTGCATCAAGCGCACCACCTGAACCTGGATCAAAGTTAGTGTAGTATTTATCTAATCCATAAGCTTTTTGCTTAACAAGGTTAATCGTGTAGCAAGTCCAGCCACCAATACAACTTGTCATTCTTCCCATTGACGGGTTTTCAGGATCACTAAATAAAGCAGCAATTTCTGGACTATTCATATCTAATACATTAGTAAGATTGTACTTGTCAGCAGTTGCTCTATCAACATAGAATGCTTGCTGTGAGTCAGGCGTATTAATTCCTAGGTTTCTTACTGTTCCTGCGGCTTCATGACTATCATAGGTATCTTTAATGTTGTCATACCAAAGCTCAGTTACAACATCTAGTTGTCCATCATAATGAGCAGCCATAATAGGTGTAGTACTTCCCTTTGTTACTGAGACATCACAACCATATCCATGCTCCAAGATGAAGCCAGCAATTGCCGTATGAATATTAGCACTACTCCAATCAAAATCAGCAAGTCTTGCTTTTCCACAGTCTGCACTCACCACTGAAGGTATCATGCTGACTGAAATAGCAGTAACTGCTAATAATTTATTTATTAGTTTCATTTTCTCTCCTTAGATTTGAAAAATAAATCCACTAAAAAAAGTGGATTAATGTTAGTTTAACAAAATATTATTGAAATTAGAAGAAAGATTGAAGTTTTAAAAAGATTTATATGAGAATATATTAAATTAATAAAAATATATCTGATAACAAAATTAAATCCTACTATTAAATTGAAAAATGATAAAAAATCATTTTGGTTGAACTTTTCTAGATCTTAATTTTTAAATTTCCAATAATATTAGACTGAAAGAATGGGGGGGTAGTTTGATGAAATCAGCGCCATATTCTAATTTATTTTTTTTGCTTTATTTTTTCTGATTCAGCTTTTTCATTACAATTAAATTTTTAATTTAATTGACCACTTTTCGTTTATATGGTTATGCCTGATTATGATTATATAATTTTGGGTGCAGGTTCAGCTGGATGTGTTCTTGCAAATAGACTTAGTTTGGATCCTTCGAATAGAGTTTTATTGTTGGAAGCTGGGGGTACAGATCGTCGTTTCTTTATCCAAATGCCTATTGGATATGGCAAGACTTATCATCAAAAAGCGGTCAACTGGATGTATGTGACTGAGCCTAGTCCAGATGCAGATAACAAACCAAGTTATTGGCCCAGAGGAAAGGTTTTGGGAGGTTCTAGTTCAATCAATGCAATGGTTTATGTCAGGGGTAACCCAAGGGATTTTGATGAATGGTCAGAGTTAGGAAATACTGGATGGTCATATAATGAAGTACTGCCCTATTTCAGGAAAATGGAGTCTTGGCAAAATGGTGCAGATACTTATAGAGGTGGTGATGGACCATTAAAAATCTCAGAAGTATCAAGCCAGTTGCACCCTCTTTGTGATAATTTTTTATCTGCTGCTAAAGAAATTGGTATCAAATTAAATTCAGATATGAATGGTAAGTGGCAAGATGGAGTAGGAAATTATCAGATCACAACTCACAAGGGCCAGAGAATGTCCTCTTCTAGAGCTTATCTTTGGCCAGTGATCAGTCGGACTAATTTAACAGTGATTACAAATGCTTTAGCGTCAAAAATTCTGATCAAAGACAAAAAGGCATATGGAGTTGAGTATATTAAGTCTGGATCGACTCATAAGGTTTATGCAAAACGCGAAGTAATCTTAAGTACCGGCTCAATTAATTCACCTCAGCTTTTGCAACTTTCAGGAGTCGGTCCTAAGAAGGTTTTACAGGAAGCATCAGTTGAGTTGATTCATGATAGTCCTGCGGTGGGTCAAAATCTTCAAGACCATCTGTCAGTAACTTATTTTTATAAAAGTAAGGTGCCAACTTTAAATGACCAGCTAAGGCCATTATTAGGCAAGGTTTATCAAGGTTTAAAATATATTTTGACGAGAAACGGTCCGCTAAGTTTGAGTGTCAACCAGTCGGGTGGATTCATTAGAACTAGAGATGGGCTAAGTAAACCCAATATTCAACTTTACTTCTCACCTGTTAGTTACACTCTTGAATCACGTGATAGAAGAGCAATGATGAGTCCTGATCCATTTTCAGCAATGCTTTTAGGAGTCTCAAATTGTAATACTAATTCAAGAGGCCAGTTAAGAATTAAAAATAGTGACCCAACATCACATCCAATTATTGAGCCTAATTACCTTTCTCATGAAGAGGATGTAAAAGATTTGCTAGAGGGAGTCAAAGTATTGCGTAAATTAGCAAAAACTGATAGCTTTAAACCTGTTATTGGAGAGGAATTTCGTCCAGGGCCTGAGTGCCAAACAGATGAACAACTGATTCAGCACATTAAAGACACTGTATGGACTGTCTTTCACCCATCGAGCACCTGTAGAATGGGCCCTGACCCTAAAAGTAATGTTGTTGATAGTAATCTCAGAGTTCATGGTATTGATGGATTGAGAGTTGCAGATGCATCAATTTTCCCCCAGCTTATCTGTGGTAATATAAATGCTGCCACTATTATGGTGGGCGAAAAAGCATCTGACCTAATTTTAAGGGATCAAAAGATAAGTGAATCCACATGAAGATTGTTAGTATTGAAACATTCACTAATGAATATGTTGGCCTAGTTCGTTTAAGAACTGATGAGGGTGATGAAGGGTGGGGGCAAACTTCGACCTACAATAGTGAAATAACTGCTCAAGTGGTTCACCTCCAAGTTGCGCCCCATGTTTTGGGAATGAGTGGAATTGATATTCCAGAAATTAACAGGGAGGTTTTGGAAAGAGAACATAAGTTTCCTGGGACTTATCTTTATAGGGCATTATGCGGCATTGATACTGCACTATGGGATATTAAGGCGAAAAGAGCAAAACAAAGTGTATGTCAATTTATTGGTGGAAGCCCCAGCTCCATTCCAGTATACGCCTCTAGTATGCAGCGCGAGATTTCCCCTGAGGCAGAAGCTCAGAGACTTCTTGAGTTAAAAGAAAATTATGGTTATTATGCATTTAAATTTAGAATTGGTAAAGAGTGTGGCCATGACATAGATCAATGGCCTGGTCGAACTGAATCAGTTGTCAAGGAAGTCAGAAAGGTCTTAGGTGATAAGGCTATTCTACTTGTTGATGCTAATAGTGCTTTTAGTCCAAAAAAAGCAATAGAAGTAGGACACATGCTTGAGGATTATGGAGTCAGTCATTTTGAAGAACCATGTCCATATTGGAAGCCAGATTGGACTCGTTCAGTCGCTGATGCACTTGAGATTGATGTTAGTGGAGGTGAGCAGGATAATGATATGAGGGTTTGGAGACATATGATTGACACTCGGGTTGTTGATATTGTCCAGCCAGATATTTGCTATTTAGGTGGAATAACTAGAACATTAGAGGTTGCTAAAATGGCCGAAAAAAAGAATATTCCAGTTACTCTGCATGCTGCTAATCTCTCATTAGTAACGCTTTTTTCTGCCCATGTTATGGGCTCTATTAAAAATCCAGGAAAGTATCTCGAGTTTTCTATTGAGGGTCTTGACTATTACCCATGGCAAGACAACATTTTTAATCCAGATTTCAAGATTGTTAAGGGGAACCTTGTTATGTCTCATAAACCTGGCTGGGGAATTGAAATTAATAAGGATTGGCTATCTTACGCTAAACATCAAGTTAGCTTTGCTGGTTCTCGCTTCTAAAATCCCATACAAAGTTATTCTTACGTCTTAAGTGCACTTTTTTTTAAGCCCCAAAATACTGTATAATTTCCCTTTTTTTAATATGTTACGGATTTAGAATATAGATGAAGACATCACTAACCACACTTGAGGGGCTTAAGAGATCTCTTACAGTTGAATTGCCAGTAGATACATTTAATCAAAAAACAGAAAAAATCATTAAGAGTCTAGCAACCAAGGTTCGCATCGATGGCTTTAGAAAAGGCAAAATCCCTGCAAATATATTGCGTCAAAGATTTGGTGCAAGTGCAAAATCAGATGCTGCAACTGAAATGGTCAGTGAGACCTTAGAAGATGCATTAAAGGATGTGGATATAGTTCCTGCAGCGCAACCATCGCTCACTAATGTAGATACGGAGAATTCTGAAAGCTTGGTTTATACAATAGAATTTGAGGTTTATCCAGAGATTAAATTAAATTCTTTATCTAAACTAAAAATTGATCAGGTTACTTCAAAAGTCACTAAAGAGGATGAAGAGCGGGCATTAAAAGACCTTCAAGACAGATCAACTGAATACAAAAGCGTTAAGCGGAAATCTAAAGAAGGTGATCGCTTAATTATTGACTTTGAAGGACTTATGGATGGAGAGTCTTTTGAGGGTGGTGCTGCTGAAGGCTTTGAAATTATATTGGGAAGAGGTACAATGATAGAGGGCTTTGAGAAGGGCCTTATTGATATTTCTCCAGGTAAAACTGTTGAGATAAATGCAACATTTCCAGAAGATTATCATGTTGAGAATTTAGCTGGGAGGGATGCTGTTTTTAAAGTGAAAGTAAATGAAGTTGGCTCCCCTATCGAGCTTAAAAGGGATGATGATTTTGCTAAGAAATTCGGTGAAAATGACTTCGAAACGATGAAGTCCAGAATGACTAGTCAAATGAAAATTGAGCTGGATTCACGCCTTATTCAACAAAATAAAGATACTGCATTTTCTGCTCTTCTAGAGGCAAACGATTTTGAGGTTCCTGAAGGAAGTATTTCCTCAGAGGCGTCAAGACTGCAACAGGATATGGAGTCAAGAATGGAGCAGCAAGGAATGCCTTCAAAGGGTAAGCTTCCAACTGAGATGTTTAATGAAGAAGCTGCAAGAAGAGTAAAGCTTGGCTTACTGATTAATAAAATTGCAACTGATTCAGAAATAACGGCTGATAAAGACTTAGTTGATGCTAAACTAAATGAAATGTCTCTTCAATATGGAGAAAGCGCGCAGCAGATGGTTGATTGGTATAATACTGACCCTTCACGTTTGGCAAGCATTGAGTCAATTGTTGTGGAAGATTTAGTAGCTAAACACATTGTAAATGAGGCAAAAGTTACATTGACTGATAGAAACTTTTTAGAAATAATGAATACCCAAAATTAATATGACAATTCAAAACTTAAATCAAATCCCTATGGTTATTGAGAGCTCTGGAAGAGGAGAGAGGGCTTATGATATCTATTCAAGACTATTAAAAGAGAGAGTGGTTTTTTTGGTTGGACCCGTTGAGGACTATACTGCAAATGTTGTTGTTGCCCAGTTGCTATTTTTGGAATCTGAAAATCCAGATAAAGATATTCATTTGTATATTAATTCTCCAGGAGGCTCTGTGACTGCTGGTTTGGCTATTTACGATACAATGCAATTTATTAAACCTGATATATCCACTTTGTGTATTGGACAAGCTGCGAGTATGGGCGCTTTATTGCTTACTGCTGGTACTAAGGGTAAAAGGTTTGCTCTTCCTCATGCAAGATGCATGATTCATCAGCCCTTAGGAGGTTTTTCTGGGCAGGCCAGTGATATCGACATTCATGCACAAGAAATACTTAAAGTTAGGGACAATTTAAATTCAATTCTGAAAGAGCATACAGGCCAAAGTTTGAAGAATATTCAGAAAGATACTGACCGTGATAATTTTATGTCTGCCAATGAGTCAGCAAAATATGGCCTTATAGATAAAGTTATTAATAAGCGTTAATAAATCCTAATAATGGACCAGAATACACAAGACCTAAGTTGTTCATTTTGTTCTAAAAATAAGGATGAAGTTGCTCGACTTATAGCTGGACCTGGTGTTTACATATGTGATGAATGTATTGATTCTTGTTACAACCTAATTCAAGAGCAAACAATCAAAGACAAAAAAGATCAACATCAGGATTGGAACTACACGCCAAAAGACTTATTTAACTCACTCAACGAGTATGTTATAGGCCAGTCTCATGCAAAAAAAGTTCTTTCAGTGGCTGTTTATAATCACTACAAAAGACTTAAATCTAATTATGTATCTAATGATGTTGAGCTTGATAAGTCTAATATATTGCTAATAGGTCCAACGGGAAGTGGGAAGACGCTTTTAGCACAATCTTTAGCAAGATTTTTAGATGTCCCTTTTGCAGTTGCTGATGCCACAACCCTTACTGAGGCTGGGTATGTTGGAGATGATGTAGAGAATGTTATAAAAAGCCTGCTTTCCAAATGTGATTTTGACCCTGAAAGGGCTGAACAAGGCATTATTTTTATCGATGAAATTGATAAAATCTCTCGTCGCTCAGACTCACCATCAATTACAAGAGATGTATCTGGAGAGGGGGTCCAACAAGCAATGCTTAAATTGATTGAGGGAACTATTGCATCTGTTCCACCTCAGGGTGGAAGAAAACACCCCAACCAGGAGACTATTGATGTGGATACATCTAAAATTTTATTTATCTGTGGTGGTGCTTTCGATGGACTGGGAAAGGTCATAGATAGACGTGTTGAAAAAGCTACTGGAATTGGCTTTTCAGCTAATGTTAAAGATGAGGGTGACAAAAAGACTTTAACAGAGCTTTATAAATTTTTGGAACCAGATGATTTAATTAAATTTGGACTCATTCCAGAGTTAGTTGGCCGATTAGCTGTTCATACCTCGCTTGATGAGCTAGATGAAGAGGCCTTAATTGAAATTCTTACAAAGCCAAAAAATTCAGTTGTTAAGCAGTTCCAGCAATTTTTTGCAATTGAGGATGTCAAACTTTCAATAAGGAAAAATGCTCTAGTTGCAATTGCTAAATTAGCTCTTAAAAGAAAGACTGGTGCAAGAGGTCTCAGAGCAATTATGGAAGACCTTCTTCTTGAGACAATGTACGAAATACCGTCTTCCTCAACTGTGAAGGAAGTTGTTATTGATAAAGCTGTAGTTGAAGGTTTAAAGCAACCCATAATTCTTCATGAGTCGAATAGCAAGAAAACTAACATTCGTAAAGCTAGTTAATGATTTTAATTCATACATGATTAAAATTTAAACATGACAATGGAATTGTTTGATCGCCAAAAGGAAGCAGTTGGCCAAGGAGAACGAACGATTCTAGTTAATGTTGAGCTTACGTCAGGAAATCAATCAACAGGAGGCATTGATGAGTTTAAACAACTTGCAGATTCTTCTGGGTTAAATATTGTTAAAACATTAACAATCAAAATAAGTTTTACAAAAGCCCAGTACTTTATTGGAACTGGCAAGGTTGATGAGCTGGCAATGCTTGTTGATGAAAATGAAATTGAGATTGTTATCTTCTCATTACAGTTATCACCATCCCAAGAGCGTAACTTAGAAAAAGCATTAAAGTGTCAAGTAATGGATAGAACTGGCCTGATACTTGATATTTTTGCGTTAAGAGCTAATTCCTTTGAGGGAAAGCTTCAAGTTGAATTAGCCCAATTAAAGCATCTTTCGACACGACTCGTTAGGGGTTGGACTCACTTAGAGAGGCAAAAAGGAGGTATTGGACTGCGTGGACCTGGAGAGACTCAGCTAGAAACTGATAAAAGATTAATTTCAATAAGAATTAAAAATATCAATAAGCGTCTTTTAAAAGTGCATAAGCAACATGATTTAGGGCGAAAATCAAGAGTTAAAAATCAACTTCCTATGATCTCTCTCGCCGGTTATACAAATGCTGGAAAGTCGACTCTTTTTAACTTATTAACCAAGGCCCAGGTTTATGCTGATGATAAGCTATTTGCTACTTTAGATTCTACCATAAGAAGAGTAATGCTTCCTGCATCTGGAGAGGCAGTAATTGCTGATACAGTAGGCTTTATACAAGACTTACCTCATGAGCTAATTGAGGCTTTTAAATCAACATTAGAGGAAACACGCCAAGCGAATGTGCTTCTGCATGTTGTAGATGCCTCTGATCAAAACAGTAGAGATAAGATTGAACAAGTTGAGAAAATTATTGAGCAAATTGATGCTAAAGAAATTCCCACAATTATTGTCATGAATAAGATTGATGGTATCAATGATTTTCAGCCAAGAATAGATAAAGATAACGAGGGGAAAATTTACCGTGTTTGGCTTTCAGCTCAAACTGGTGATGGTGTTGAGTTACTTTATGAGGCACTTTCTCAAAGTTTAAGTGGAATGATGACTTCTGCAAGTATTAAACTAGATGTGCAGTCAGCCTACATAAGAAGTGAAATCCATAAAGTTGGATTTATTAAAAAAGAAATTATGAACGAATTTGGTCAATGGCTACTTGAAATTAACGTTACTAGTCACTATCTAGAAAGATTATTAGATAAGCAAGGTGTTTCGTTATTATGGAAGCAGAAATCGCAACAGAGTCAAATAGCCTAGTTAAACAATCCATACCTCTATTACCGCTCAGAGATGTAGTAGTATTTCCTCATACTGTAATTCCTTTATTTATTGGCAGGAAATCCTCAGTAAAGGCTATTACTCAAGCCATGGAAGCTGACAAAAATGTCTTCTTGGCAACACAAAAAGACGAAACCATTGAAGAGCCAAGTAATGATGAGCTCCACAAAGTTGGCACTCTTGCAACAATTTTGCAGATGTTAAAGCTCCCCGATGGAACAATTAAAGTTCTAGTTGAGGGTGTTAAAAGAGGAAAGATTGAGGAGTTTGTTGATCTAGGAGAATATACAGAGGTTGCTCTAAGTGAGTGTACTTTGACTATTGATGATGATACTGAGATTAAAGCAATGATGCGTCTTGCTTTAGAAAATTTTGAAAAATATATTAAGCTAAGCAAAAAAATTCCTGAAGAAGTCTATAAGGTTCTCAAAGAGATAACTGATATAGAGCGATTCAGTGATGTAATTGTTGCAAATTTAACTCTTAAGGTTGAGGAAAAACAAAGTCTTCTTGAAAGTAGTCGGGCAAAAGATAGGCTTGAATCTATTCTATCTATTCTTGAAGGTGAGTTAGATGTTCTAGGTGCTGAACAAAAGATTCAGAACAGGGTCCGCAAGCAAATGGAGTCTAATCAGAGAGATTATTATTTGAATGAGCAAATGAAGTCCATTCAAAAAGAACTCGGTACGCTTGATGATGAAAATGAAATAGAAGAGTTACAGAATAATATCAATAAGGCTAAGATGCCTAAAGAGGCAAAAAATAAGGCCCAAAGTGAATTAAATAAACTTCAAAGAATGTCTTCTCAGTCATCTGATGCATCAATTATTAGGACTTATATCGAAAATTTGTGCTCAGTTCCTTGGAGTAAAAAAACAAAAACTAATAAGGATTTGGTTAGGGCACAAAAGATTCTCGATGAAGATCATTATGGATTAGATAAGGTTAAAGAAAGAATAATGGAGCATCTTGCTGTCCAGAGCCGAGTCACTCACAATAAGGCAAATATATTGTGCTTAGTTGGACCACCGGGTGTTGGTAAAACTTCTCTAGGTGAGTCTATAGCAAAATCAGTTAACCGTAAGTATGTTCGAATGGCTCTTGGAGGAGTTAGGGATGAGGCTGAAATACGAGGTCATAGAAGGACTTACATTGGTGCAATGCCTGGCTCTATAGTTCAAAAAATGCAAAAAGTTAATGTTAAGAACCCTTTATTTTTACTTGATGAGATAGATAAAATGGCCTCAGATTTCAGAGGTGACCCAAGTTCAGCCATGTTGGAGGTATTGGATCCAGAGCAAAATCATACATTTAATGATCACTACTTAGAGGTCGACTATGATTTATCTCAAGTAATGTTCGTAGCAACTGCTAACTCATTAAATCTTCCAGAAGCCTTGATTGATAGGATGGAAATCATCCAGCTGTCTGGCTACACTGAAGATGAGAAACTTCAAATTGCAAAAAGACATTTAATCGCTAAACAAATGAAAAATAATGGCATTAAGAATTCAGAAATTGTCTTTAAAGATTCTGCAATCATGGACATTATTCGTTACTATACTAGAGAGGCAGGAGTTAGAAACCTTGATCGCGAGATTGGAAGCATTTGTAGAAAAGTGATTAAAGATATCACTCTTAAAAAACGCAAAACAAAAGCAATTATAAACTCTAAAAGTCTTCCAAAATTTTTAGGCATGAAGAAGTTTAGGTTTGGGCTTGCTGAAGAGCATAATCAAATTGGAGAGGTTACAGGTTTAGCTTGGACATCGGTTGGTGGAGATCTTCTAACTATTGAGGCGTCTTCATATAAAGGAAAAGGAAAGCTTAACTATACAGGCCAACTGGGTGATGTTATGAAGGAGTCAATTCAAGCTGCAATGTCTGTGACTAGGTTGCGCGCTGATTCTCTTGGGATAGCTGATGACTTCCATGAAAAGCTGGATATACATATTCATGTTCCTGACGGATCAACACCAAAAGATGGCCCCAGTGCTGGTGCCGCTATGTGTACTGCCTTAGTTTCTGTTCTTACTGGAAGAAAAGTTAAAGCTGCCGTTGCAATGACTGGAGAGATTACGCTTAGAGGTGAAATTACTCCTATTGGAGGACTTAAAGAAAAACTTCTTGCTGCTATGCGCGGAGGAATTAAAACAGTTATTATTCCTGAAGATAATGAAAGAGAGTTATCTGAAGTGCCTGAAAAAATCAAAAGCAAGCTTGAGATTATAAAAGTTAAATGGATTGATCAAGTTTTAGAAATTGCTCTTGAAACCGACTAAAGAAAAGTAAGTTGAAAAACTGAGTTTTATGCTGTTTTTGCTTGCTTAAATTTCTTTTCAAGCTTCATCGCCAGCATGGCTGATGGAATTGATACTATCAAAAAGAATACCCCCACTAAAGTCATAGGCTCTAAATATGTATAGTGACTGTTACTATACTGGTCAGCTGCTCTAAATAATTCAACTACTGTAATTGCCGCCAGTAAAGGCGTCTCCTTAAACATTGTAATTAAATAATTTGCAAGTGGCGGAATCATTGGAGGGATTGCTTGAGGAAGAATAACATTTTTCCAGGTTTGCAATGGATTGTAATTTAGTGACTTCGCAGCCTCCCACTGACCCTTGGGAACATTTTCAATACCCGCCCTAAAAACTTCAGATGTATAGGTACTAAAGTGAATACCTAATACAATTACACCACAAGTAAAGGCTTCTAGGAAAATTCCAAAGTCAGGTAAAACATAAAATACAACATATAACTGAACAAGGATTGGTGTTCTTCTAACAAACTCAGTAACCCAATGCAACAAAACACGTGTTAGCTTACTTTTAGACATTTTGAGAATTGCTATTCCTAAGCCTAAAATATAAGCAAGTAATGAGGCAACTATTGTTGCCTGAATTGTTACTATAAGGCCGTCACCTAGTTGAGGCAAAACTGCGTATGCATGATCCCAATTCCACTCCATGATTATTTGTCTCCTGCAGTCATTATATTTCTACCTTTAGAAAACTTTTTCGCAATAAGATCTACTATCTGTACTAATATTGTTGCAATAATAAAATAAATAATGAGTATTAATAAGAAAGGCTCTAGGGTTAGCGCAGTTTGTACTCTTATTATCTGCGCCATGAAAGTAAGGTCTGAAATAGTAATAAGTGAGGCAACCGCTGTTAATTTTAGAAGCTCAATTAGTAAGTTACCAAATGTAGGAATCATAATTGGAATAGCTTGGGGTATTATGACGTATCTATATTTTTTATAAATCGAGTAATTGAGAGCTTTTGATGCTTCATGCTGTTCTTTACCAACTGCAAGTACTGCTCCTCTGACTACTTCTGATCCATATGCTCCAACATTTAAGCCACATGCAACTACGCCAGCAGTTAAAGCATCAAAATAAATTCCCCACATTGGCAAAACAAAATAAATAAAAAACATTTGAACAAGCGCTGAACTACCTCTAAAGAATTCTAAATAAACAATTGCTATTACCCTTATTGCAGCAAATGACGATATTCTTGCAAGCCCAACAATAAATGAAACAATAAGAGCTAAGATTGCTCCTAATACCGTCAACTGTATCGTAGTGATAGTTCCTTTAATAAGTATTGGGTAAAACTCTATTACTTCATTCATAAAAAATACTAAAAAAAACTGCCCTGTAAATACTACAGGGCAGATTAGGTTTTAAAATAAATTTTTTTAAAAAACTTTCCTATAGACGTTATAGGACAGGTTTAATTAAAAAAAAATTTACATTCCATCAGGACATTGAGTCAAGTAGGATTTACTAGCAGTTGCCTCTGCAGAGAAACCATAAGGTTCAATAATCGCTGCAAACTCTCCAGTTGCCTTTAACATAGCTAAAGCCATATTATATTCTGACCTAAACTCAAGATCATCCTTATTAAATGCCGCACCAGCACAACCCATAGGAACCCCTGTAACAGGCATTACCAACTCAAGATTTGGATCATTAGTTTTGTTCAGAAGGTCAGCTGTACCTAGGCCTGATAAAGCAAAAACATCAACTCTACCTTGCTGAAGCATTTTAATGCCACTTGGAGGTGCGTCAAAATAAACAATTTGATCTGCACTTACACCTCGCTCTAAAGCATATTTTTCTTCAGCACAACCAGCACAAGTAGTCATTTTTAAAGCTGGATTAGCGGCTATATCTTCATAAGTTAATAGGTTATTTGGATTACCTACTGGAACAGCAAAAGCTTCTGCTCCACAAAGATCTGGCTCAGAATAAATAATAGACTCACATCTTCCAGGCTTAATATATAGCCCAGAAGTTGCCATATCTACTCTTCTTGCTTGAAGAGCAGGAATCATAGCACCATACATGATGACTTCAGCCTTCAATTCTGGAACACCTAATACTGTAAGCACAGCTCTTGCTACATCTGGTGCAGCTCCTGTTACATAACCATCAGATTTAATATCACTATATGGTGGTTCATTAGCTACAGCAACTGTTGCATAGCCTTGTTTCTTAAGTCTTTTCAATGTATCAGATTCAGCAGACGCAGTTTGTGCCAAACCTAAGACAAGAAAAAAACATGTAAAAATCGAAATGATTTTTTTCATAACTTTCTCCTTTTTAATTGTTATTATGAAAAATTATTCTAACACTATCTCGTATATTAGAAAATGATTTCTATTGAAAAAAATGCATAATTATGCAATTTTTTTTATATTATGAAAAAAGAATAGCTAGATCTGAACTACAAAATAAAAGAATTAAATAAACTAGTTAACATTATTAATAAACTTTTTAAGAAACTCTTTAGTCCTTTTCTTAGTTGGATTTGAAAAAATACTCTCTGGTTTGCCAGACTCTACAATCTGACCTGAATCAAAAAATAGAACTCTATCAGCAAATTCTCGAGCAAAGTTCATTTCGTGAGTAACAGTTAACATCGTTGTATCAGAATCAGATGCTAATTTACGCAGAACGGTTAATACTTCATCAACAAGTTCTGGATCTAATGCCGATGTCACTTCATCAAATAACATAATTTTTGGATCCATTGCTAGTGCTCTAGCAATTGCAACGCGCTGTTGTTGCCCACCTGATAATTGGTGCGGATATTGATCTTTTTTATCACCTAATCCTACTAAATGAAATAATTCCTCAGCTTTTTCCTTAGCTTCAGCATCTGTTTTTTTCTTTATTAGAGTCTGGGGCTGCTGAACATTTTCAATTGCAGTTAAATGTGGAAATAGATTGAATTGTTGAAAGACCATTCCAATATGATCACGCATTTTGTGTAGATGATTCTCTGAAGCAGGAATAATTTTTCCATCATTTTTTTCATGCCATAGATATTCACCATTGACTGAAACAAAGCCATCATCTATAGTTTCTAATGTCATCAAAATTCTTAAAATTGTAGTCTTTCCTGAGCCACTAGGTCCTATGAGGGCTAATTTTTCACCATCTTTCACCTCTAAATTTAATTTATTTAAGACTTGTAAATCACCAAATGATTTCGAAACATTTTCAAACTGTATTATATTTTCCATCGAATAAATTTTAGTTAATTAAAAATTTTGTTTAAGTTTCTCTATTATGAATTTTTGGATTTTCAAATATACTGACGTCCAAAATATCTTCTTTTTTTGCTTTTTTCAGCTCTACTAATGTTGTATGGCAAGTGGGGCCTTGACCTAAAGATGAAGTTCCAATATCTTTAGTTAGTACATTAGGATTACCATGTTTTTCAATGTTTAAATCATAATCTGGATCAAACCATGCCCCAGTTGATAAAACAATAACACCAGGCATTACGTTATCAGAAATCTTAGCCCCTGCCAAAACTCTTCCTCGAGCATTATATAACATAACAATATCTCCTTTTTTAATATCTCTATTAAAGGCGTCTTTAGAGTTAATCATTACAGGCTCTTTTCCATTTATCTTGCTTTTTTGACTCTCATCCGCATTATCAAGTTGACCATGAAGCCGATGCGTTGGCTGATTAGAAATTAAATGCAAAGGGTATTCATCTACATTTCCTAGCCACTCATATGGCTCAAACCAATAAGGATGCGAATAACAATCTGGCAATTGAAAATTTGCAATCGTTTCTGAGGAAATTTCTATTTTCCCTGAAGGTGTTTGTAATGGAAAATGAGCTGGATCTTTTCTAAACTTATCAAACATAATCTTTTCAGTCCTTGGAGCTGGAACTTCAAAATATCCCTTTTCCCAAAACTCCTCAAAACTAGGCATACTTAGATCATTATTGATATAAGCCTTTTTATAAGCTTTAGAGCTCCGATCCCAAATAAATTTAATCCAATCCATTTCACTTTTATTTCCAGTAAATTTCTCTAAAAAACCAAGTTTATTGGCTAAACCAGAAAATATTTCAAAATCAGTTTTTGAATTTTCAAAGCTTTTCATAGCACTTTTATTGGCTACAATTGTAGGATCCCTTGGATTCAGCATCAAATCATTTCTCTCTAAAGCTGTATTAGCAGGAAAAACAATATCTGCATGAAGAGCCTGAGGATTCCACCAAATTTCATTAACAATTATTGTTTTTGGTTTCTGCCAGGCTTTTACTAATCGATTAAGATCTTGATGGTGATGGAAAGGATTTCCTCCTGCCCAGTAAATTAATTTAATATCAGGATAAGTTAATTTTTGACCATCATAAATAAATTCCTGGCCAGGTTTTTCTAGCATGTCTGTGACTCTTGCAACGGGTATAAAATCTTTTATTTTATTTTGTCCCTGTGGCAAGCTCTGCCATGGAATTTTGTCATATGAGTCCCCAGTGCTATTGACACTGGAATACCCAAATCCAAAGCCTCCACCTGCTGTTCCTATTTGTCCTAACATAGCAGCAAGAGTAATACCCATCCATAATGGCTGCTCACCTCTTGATGCTCTTTGAAGGCTCCAAGATAAGGAAATCATAGTTTTTTTTGATATTATTTTATCTGCCAATTCTTTAATTAAATCAACAGGTATCTTAGTAATCTCTGATGCCCAACTAGGCGTGCACTCCTGATTATTTTTTTTGCCTAACACGTATGCAGAAAAACTCTCAAACCCAACAGTGTATTTTTCAATAAACTCCTTATCATAAGAGTCATTCTTAATCAGAATATTTGCAAGTGCTAACATTAGTGCAGTATCAGTGTTTGGCCTAATTGAAACTTGTTTGGCATTTAAAAATTCAGGAGCATCATCTATAAGTGGACTAATATTAATAAACTCTACTCCATTTTCAAAACACTCTGAAATACCTTTCTCAGTAATATGTTTGCCTACACCACCAGCTGAAACTTTTGAGTTTTTTAATGGCATCCCTCCAAACATTAAGATGAGTTCACACTCTTTTGAAAGTGCCCCCCAAGAGGTATGCTCATCTAACGTTGAATATAAGTCTAATCCAATTATGTGAGGTAAAAGAGTTTGTGCTGCAGCATATGAATAGCTTTGAAATGAGGAACTAAAACCACCAAATAGATTAAAAAAGCGATTAACTTGACTTTTTGCATGATGGAATCTTCCAGCACTTGCCCAGCCGTAGGATCCTGCATATATGGATGAATTACCAAAGGTCTTTTTTGTTTCTAATAACTCTTTTGATGCAAGTTCAAAGGCCTCATCCCAGCTAACAGGAATATAGCTATCGCGGCCCCTATTGCCATCACTTTTGCAATTATTTTCTAACCACCCTTTTCTGACATGAGGTTGCTTTATTCTAAGCTCATCATTAGCAGCATCAGCTAATCCCAATCCAAACTCTGTTGGTGAGGAATCTAATTCCCAATTATCCAACTTTATTTTTTTATCTTCATCAACTGAAAATTTATAAGTCCCCCAGTGTGTACTTACATAATTTCCCATTAGATATTGTCAAGCCCAGTTCCTTAAATATTCTGATTTTAACACTATGTATCGAAAGTCTAATTTAATAATAATTTTCCAATGCAATAATACTCGTTAAAACAAGTAACTATAAATTAGACTATTTTTTCTTATTTTTTGAGAGTTTTGCGTAATAAAAACCATCAAAGTTATACTCTGGAAGCTTTTGTTTTCCAATCTCTCCAGCCCCCCAAGGAATGTCAATATTAATATTCCTTGCGTCTTCATGTTTATTTAAAAAATTTATTATTTGATTCTCATTTTCATCTTTCAAAATTGAACAAGTGGCATAAACTAATTCACCTCCGGGCTTTAGCATGATCCAAAGATTTTCAAGAATTTGAGTTTGAGTTTTAATAACTTGACTAATATCTTTATATTTTCTTAAAAGTTTTATATCAGGATGCCTTCTAATGACACCAGTCCCTGAGCAAGGAGCATCAATTAAAATTTTATCGAAGGTTTTTTTATTCC
Source organism: Candidatus Thioglobus sp. (assembly GCA_028345055.1). GTDB lineage: Bacteria > Pseudomonadota > Gammaproteobacteria > PS1 > Pseudothioglobaceae > Pseudothioglobus. The sequence continues at coordinate 23,799 of JAOMCO010000012.1, forward strand.
ACCAATCTTTAGAAGAGGCATCTCCCTCAATAATTTTGACATTAGTTATTTTAAGTCGACTAATATTTTCGTAAACTTTTTTAACCCTTAACTTCTCATTGTCTAATGCAATTACTTCCGACTCTGGGCAAAGTTCAGCAAGATGAGTAGTTTTCCCACCAGGAGCACAGCATGCATCAAGAATGTATTCTCCTTTTTTAGGGGCAATCAAATGAGCAGCTAATTGAGCTGAAAGGTCTTGCACATAACATGAGCCATTTTGGAAGTTTGGTAGCTTGTTGACATTCACTGCATTTGCAATAATAATTGCCTGAGGAAAAATATCTGATGACTGACATAAAATATTTTGCTTCTCAAGTTCCTTTTGATATTCCTCCTTATTAAGTGAAGGATGAATTCGGATTGACATTGGAGCTTTTTTATTATTTTCCAAAAAAATATTTTTATGATCTTCAGGATAATCTTTTTTTATTTTTTTTACTAGCCAGCTTGGGTGAGAATAATGAGTGGACTTATCAATTTCTTTTTGATCACGATCTATACTCCTCAGTATGGCATTGATAAAGCCTTTTGCCCAGGACTTTTCAATACATTTTGCTACTTCTACCGTCTCATTGATTGCTGCATGTCTGGAAATATCTGTGTAGATAATTTGGAAAGCACCGAGAATTAGTAAGCAATGAAGATCAAGATTTTTTTTGTCTAATGGTTTTTTTAGTCGAGGAGTTATGATGTCATTTAGATGATGATAAAACCTAATTGAACCAAATGTCAAAGACTTAGCAAATGATGTGTCAGAAGTATCGTCTGGAAAAAGAGAGTCAGATAAAAAACGCTTCTCTAAAGCTACTTGACAAATAGCTCTATGTGCAACAACTCTGGCGTTATTTTTATTGAGCAACTGTTTGCAAAATTCTATTTAATATATCTTTAGGGGGCAAATAGCCAGGTAAATTTGTACCATTTTCAAAAAATATTGATGGAGTTCCATTGACTCCTAATTGCTTTGAAATTGCAAGTTGTGTTGCAACTGGGTTTGTACAGTCTGGACTATCAGGAAGATCTCTTTTAGTTTTATAATTATGCATTGCAAGCTCTTTATTTTCAGCGCACCAAATTTTTTCCATAGCACTTTGAGCATTAGGATGGAGCTGCTCAAGAGGTGAGGCTAAATACTTCACAGTAATACCTAGATTATTCATTTGATCCATATTGGCATGCAACTTTGCGCAATAAGGGCAATCAACATCAGTAAATACATTAATCACGTATTGCTCATCTTTAGCTTTAAAAACTATCTTATCGTTATCACTAATACTTTCTAAAATCTCAAGCTTTACTGAATTAATACGATTAGTAGATATATTTGTCATCAACTCAAGATCAGTGACTGCGCCCTGGATAACGTACTTGCCATCCATTGAGATATACATAACTTCTATCCTTGGATTAGTCAGAACTACCTCGTAATACCCATCTAGTTGAGAAGTACTAATATTTTCAGTTTTGATCTCTGGAAAGAATGGCTTCAGCTTATTAACAATCAAGCTTACGTCAGCTAATGCAATATTCGTTAAAAATATTAATATAAGAGCAAGAAACTTTTTCATATTAGAAACTCATTATAAAAGGAATAAATTTTACAGTTTTTTGGTAGAATACCGAGATTATAATTTTTGGAAGTAGATATGGAGTTTTTTGTCACTCATCAAGCAGTTGATCACTATAGTGGGGACTGTTCAGTTGCCTTTGCTTCAAAGGATAAATCTAACGATAATAGAATTATTCAAACTTATTTAGATCTTCATCGATTTGAACCAAAATTAGCTAGCACTTTGATGCTTGGAAAAGTTGAAGGTTATAAATCTAAAAGAGTCTTAGTTGTTGGCTTGGGAGAATCACCACTTACAAAAAAAAGTTTTATCAAGGCACTTAAATCACTCTCATCTGCGATGAGTGAATCAAAGGTAAAAAATGTTGTAATCCCCAGCATAGATGTTGAGGATTCTGACGAATCTTGGATTCAAACTACGACTGCAAGAGTTTTAAAGAATGAGAACTACGAAGTTAATAAAGTTGGTGTAAAGAAAGAGAAAAGAGATGTTGTTCTTGAAGCGGTCAATCTATATTCAGAAAATAATGGTGCATCAGAAATACAAAAGGGTGTGGCTATCGCAAATGGAATGGCGCTGACAAGAGAGTTAGGAGACCTACCTCCAAATATCTGCACTCCAACTTACATCGCAGACACAGCAAAATCACTCGCAAAAACTTATGATTTAGAATGTGAGATTCTAGAAGAGTCTGAGATGCAATCACTGGGAATGAATTCATTACTCTCAGTTTCCATGGGCTCCTCTCAGCCAGGCAAGTTAATCAGTTTAAGGTATTCAAATGCTGGAAATGATGCCCCTATTGTCCTCGTAGGTAAAGGGGTGACTTTTGATAGTGGAGGAATTTCTTTAAAGCCAGGTTCAGGAATGGATGAGATGAAATATGACATGTGTGGTGCAGCTTCAGTTCTAGGAACTATGAGTGCGATTGCTGAAATGAATCTTAAAGTAAATTTAGTAGTTCTAGTTCCTGCTGTAGAAAATATGCCTGCTCACAATGCTTCTAGACCTGGAGATGTGGTTAAAAGTATGTCTGGTCAAACTATCGAAATCCTCAATACAGATGCAGAGGGACGACTTATTTTGTGCGATGCTTTAACTTATTGTGAGAAATATAAGCCGAAAGTGGTCATAGATATTGCAACTCTAACTGGAGCAGTTATTATTGCATTAGGTAAACACCACTCTGGTGTGATGTCAAATGATCAAAGCCTTGCTGATGCCCTAAAGATTTCAGGTGAGTCAGCTCAAGATACAGTATGGCAACTTCCGCTTGATGAAGAATATGATGACCTTCTCAAATCTAACTTTGCAGATATGGCAAATATTGGTGGAAGAGAGGCTGGTACAGTAACAGCAGCATGTTTTTTAGCCCGGTATACAAAAAAATATTCTTGGGCTCATATTGATATTGCTGGAACTGCATGGCTTGGAGGATCAAAAAAAGGAGCAACTGGAAGGCCTGTTCCTCTCCTAACTCAATATGTTATGGATCAAGCATAAGGGCTAAATGTTTTCAAAAATGCTCTAATTTTATATGGATTCAATTGTAATCATTAATGGTGAAGAACAGTCTAATATAACAATTTTTAATCGTAACATGCAATATGGTGATGGATTGTTTGAAACCTGTATTGCAAAAGAAAATCAAATTTTATTTTGGAATAGACATCTCTCTCGGCTAAATATCGGGTGTGACAAGCTAAAAATAAAAAAAATAGAAGAATCTATTTGGCTAAAGGATATTAAAAAGGCTCTCAGCCTAACTTCAAAAAAAAACTGCATCATTAAATTAATTCTTTCTCGAGGAAATTCACATAGAGGATATAGCTATCCCAATGACATAATGCCAGTAAGGGTTGTCATTGTCTTAGAGATGAAAAAACCCCAGCATAAGCAATCTTTTTCTCTTGAATATGCTCAAAGTGGCTATCATTCAAACCCTAATTTAGCAGGTATTAAACATTGCAATAGAATTGAGCAGATTTTGGCTAGAGCGACTATGCAAGAGGATGAGGCGATTATGCTTGATGAAAATAAAAATATCATATCAGTCACTCAAGGGAATATTTTTTTCATTATTGGGAAGAGGTTATTGACACCAAAATTAGATAGATGTGGGGTGATTGGAAGTCGAAGATCTCTTATTTTAGAGCTTGCCAAATCAATCGGTCTTGATGTTAAGGAGGAGGAGATTTCATTGATTCAGGCTAAAAAGGCTGATGAAGTGTTTATTTCTAATAGCTTAATTGGTATACAGTCAGTCAGTTCAATTAAAGGTTTTCAGTTGCCAAATAGCTCAATGACTAGGAAAATTAAAGCAGCATTTGAGTCTGCTACTTTAGATGCAAACTCTTGGACATGCTTATAAGATCTAAGGGAAAAATCCTATCTAGAATTATAGCTTTATTGCTATTACTATTGGTAATCGCTTGGATATTCACATCTAAGGATATTTTAGTTAATCAAGCTCAAATTTTCCAGGTCAAGTCTGGCTCAACAATGGGCGAAGTAGCTCAGGAACTGAGTGATAGAAATATAATAAAATCAAAAAGATTCTTTATAGCACTTAGTAAGCTTCTTAATGCAAATAAAAAATTAAAGTCTGGCTATTACGAAGTAAGTCCAGATACCAGTGTATTTGCTTTTATTGAACAAATTACAAAAGGTAATGTTCTAAAAACCAAAGTGACTTTGATTGAAGGAAAAACTATTCAGCATTATTTTGATCAATTAAGTAAAGATCCATCAATTATATCCAAGGCATCCATCGAGAAAGTTATGGGTTCAATTGGTCTTAAGAAACCTTATGAGGGATGGTTTTATCCTGAAACATATATTTTCAATTACGGTGAAAGTATTGAGAATGTTTTAAAAAAGTCTCACGAAACCATGGAGTCTAAATTATCAGATTTATGGGAAAAAAGAGATAAAAGTATTCCACTTGATTCTCCATATGAGGCAATCATTCTAGCATCACTGATCGAAAATGAAACTGCACTTGATTATGAAAAGCCATTAATATCAAGTGTATTCATTGGAAGGTTAAATTTAAATATGCGACTGCAAACTGACCCGACTGTCATATATGCATTGGGTGAAGAGTACACTGCGCCATTAACACGAAGTGATTTAAAATTTGACCATCCATATAATACATATCGAAATAAAGGCCTACCTCCAGGAGCTATATCTTCTGTTGGCTATCAGTCTCTTTATTCAGCGCTTAATCCAGCAAAAGGAAATGAATTATATTTTGTTTCAAAGAAGGATGGTAGTCATGCATTTGCTTCAACTTATGATAAGCATAAAGAGAATATCAAGAAGTACTTAAATAGTAACTAGTTTAAAATTGTTACTTATGAATAGAGGAAAGTTTATAACAATAGATGGAGTTGAGGGAGCTGGAAAAAGTACGCAAATCGATCTTGTTTGTGAACACCTGATTGAAAAAGGTATAAAGGTTGTTCGGACTCGTGAACCAGGCGGTACAGAAGTTGGAGAGAAAATCCGTTCTGTCTTACTCGATGTTGAGAATCAAGAGATGCATAGTGATACAGAGTTACTATTGATGTTTAGTTCCCGAAATGAATTAATACAAAACAAAATCATACCGGCATTAGAAGAGGGTTGCTGGGTAGTGAGTGATCGATTTACTGATGCTTCTTTTGCCTATCAAGGTGGGGGGAGAATGCTTAATTTAGAACGCATTTCTAAACTAGCAGATTGGGTTTTAGGTGACTTTAAACCAGACTTGACTTTTCTTTTAGATGTAACTGTTGAAGTTGGCATGCAAAGAATAGAGACTCGTGCAGCCAAAGATAGAATTGAGCTTGAAGAGAGGGCTTTTTTTGAGCGCGTAAGGTCAGTCTTTATTCAGAGGTCAGAAGCCTTTCCTGAGAGAATCAAATTAATCGATGCAACTGCTTCAGTAAATGATATTCAATCCAAAATTAGGGTATTAATAGACTCCCTATGATGTTTCCTTGGCATAAGAAAGCAATTGAAAAGCTAGATAAGATGATTGAACAAAAGCTTTTGCCGCATGCATTGTTGATTTCTGGAGTGGAAAAAATTGGTAAATTTGATTTCACTCAGAACCTAATTCAAAAACTTCTTTGTTCGGACTCTTCATGCGATCATTGTGAAATATGTAATGCTTTGAAAAATGATGATCTCTTGAGTGATCTTGATCAGAGTGTTTCTATTCGACGCTCTCATTATCCGAATCTAATCTATTGTAGAGCTGAGTTGAATGACTCTGGATCAATGTCCAAGGATATAAGAGTAGATCAGATTCGAGCATTTTGTGAATCATTAGGTAAAACCGCAGACACTCTTCAAATTGGAGTCATTTTTTATGCAGATCAGATGAACAATAATGCAGCAAATAGTCTTTTAAAAACACTCGAGGAGCCCAGAGAAAATACACTAATAATTCTGCTTGCTCATCATATTGATAGGCTTCCAACTACCATCCTATCAAGATGTCAAAAGATTCATATTAATCCCACCTATGATGATGAGAGTGCTCAGTGGCTTGAAAGTCAGATCGATGAAGGGACCAGGGGAGACTTAGATTCAATGCAACTATTAGAAAGTGCGCATGGCGTACCTCATAAAGCGTTAGAAGATTTAAATGGAGATTATTTTTTGCAATATCAGAGCTGGCAAAATTTGTTACTTGAAATAGCCCTTAGTCCGACAAAAATTTCTGAAACTGAAATTTTTACAGATCATGAACTTGATGTATTGAAATGTCTTCAGCATCTTATCAATGAAGGCATTAAAATTAAAACTTTAAAGCATGATAGTGCAAATCTTGATCTAAATAAAGTTATTGAAAAAGCTTCTTTTAATCATTTATTTAATCTTTTAGATGACACCAATAGAGCAATTTCACTCTCACAAACAACTGTTAATATCAAATTATTATTGGATAATGTAATGGTCGTATGGTCACATATTACAAATTTAAAGAAGTATCCAGCTATCACAAGTTTTCAGGAGCATTAATGAAACAATCTTCAATTTTATTTAAAGAGGCTAAAGAGTATATTCCTGGAGGTGTTAACTCACCGGTTAGGGCTTTTAACGGAGTTGGTGGGGATCCTGTTTTTTTTGAACGAGGTGAAGGCGCTTATCTTTTTGATGTGGATGGAAACTCTTATATTGACTATGTAGGTTCTTGGGGGCCAATGATTTTAGGCCATTCCAATCCTGTCATTATTGAGGCCGTGAAGGCAGTTTTGGATAAAGGCTTAGGTTTTGGAGCGCCAACTGAAATAGAGACATCTCTAGCAAAGAAAGTTTGCCAAATAATGCCTTCCATTGAGCTTGTGAGAATGGTGAGTTCAGGCACAGAGGCAACTATGAGTGCAATACGATTGGCAAGAGGATATACAAATCGGGACAAAATTTTAAAATTTGAAGGTTGTTATCATGGACATTCTGATTCTTTACTGGTGAAAGCGGGTTCAGGGGCACTCACTTTAGGCGTTCCAACATCGCCAGGAGTTCCAGAGGATCTTGCTCAGCATACTTTAACGCTTGAATTCAATAATTTGGAGCTTGTTGAAGATCTATTTTCTAGGATGGGTGAAGAAATTGGGTGCATTATTGTTGAGCCGATTGCTGGTAATATGAATTGTATCCCTCCCAGAGAAGGTTTCTTGCAGGGTCTCAGAAAGATTTGTGATGAGTACGGAACAGTTCTCATTTTTGATGAAGTGATGACAGGTTTCAGGGTTGCTCTAGGTGGTGCGCAGCAGGTATATGGCGTTGTCCCTGACCTGACTGCATTAGGAAAGGTAATTGGGGGAGGGCTTCCAGTAGCCGCATTTGGAGGTAAGAGAGAAATCATGAACCAAATAGCTCCTCTTGGACCTGTTTATCAAGCCGGCACACTTTCTGGTAATCCACTTTCAATGGCTTCTGGAATAGCTATGCTAACTGCACTTGAGTCTGATAAATCTTTTTATCATAATCTTGGACTTAGAGCATCTCAGTTGGTTAATGGAGTTGTTGCTGAAGCTAAATCTTACGATATTCCCATGACAAGTAATTATGTTGGAGGAATGTTTGGCTTATTTTTTAGCTCTGAAGATAAGGTTACTAATTTCTTGCAAGCGTCTAGTTGTAATATTGATCTATTTAAAAAATTCTACAATGCGATGCTTATGAATGGAGTATATCTTGCACCTTCGGCATATGAGGCTGGTTTTTTATCAATAGCTCATTCAGATAAAGATATAAATAGAACTATTGAGGCGGCTTCTGCTGCATTTTCATCGCTATGAGCATAGTGACTGTTGGTGCTGAATTGTTGTCAGCAAAAGAAAAACTTCAGTGCTTTGAAAATAATGTTACCGTTTTTGGCTCAGCGCGCATATCAGAGTCAGATCCATTGTATGTTGATGCATATCAACTTGGCAAAGAATTATCCAATGCTGGTTACAATGTCTTTACTGGAGGTGGGCCAGGAATTATGAGCGCTGCAAATAAAGGGGCTTATGAGGGCAGTTCTAAAAGTATAGGGCTTAATATTTTATTGCCACAGGAGCAGTCAAGCAATCCTTATTTGGATGAAAATATAACATTCAACTATTTCTTTTCAAGAAAAGTCATGTTGGTAAAGTTTTCTAGTGCCTGTGTTTATTTTCCTGGGGGATATGGAACTGCAGATGAGTTGATGGAGGTTTTGACCCTAATGCAAACTCGAAAAATGAAGATAGTTCCCATAGTTTTATATGATTCAAAATTTTGGGGTTCTCTTCTTTCTTGGATAAAACAAACTGTTGATAAATCTTATGTTAATCAGGAGCAATTTGATTTAATTAGAGTTGTTGATTCTGTTGAAGAAATTATGAACATAATTGAGTCAGAAGTATGCCTCTAGCGATTTATGATTTGGATAACACACTCATTGGTGGGGATAGTGATTATCTCTGGGGAGAGTTTTTATGCGATGAGGGTATTATTTCTGATCGAGAATCTTTTCAGAAGATGAACGACTATTTTTATCATCAATATGAAACAGGTGAACTCAATATTTTTGCTTGGGCTGATTTTAGTTTTAAGGTTTTAACTGATCATTCTTTGGATGAGCTTAATAAGCTTCGTAAAGATTTTGTTGATACAAAAATCAAGCCCATCTTGCTTGAGAAAGCACAAAGCTGTATTAATAATCATAAAGAGAAAGGGGATACAGTTCTTGTAATCACTGCATCCAATACTTTCATTACAAAGCCTATTATTGAAATGTATGGAATTGATCATTTGTTAGCAACAGAGCCAGAATTTATATCGGGACGATTTACTGGTAAAGTCTCAGGAATTCCATGTTTTCAGTCTGGAAAGATTGATAACTTAATGCCTTGGCTTGAAAAAAATAATGAGAGCTTAATTGGATCTTATTTTTATTCAGACTCTCATAATGATCTGCCACTTCTAGAGTTAGTTGACAATCCTATTGCAGTAAATAGTGATGAGATTCTATCTTCTGCAGCCCATAAGAATGGATGGCCTGTTCTTGATTGGAGGTAGACTATCTTTTTTCGATATTGAAGATGATTTTGTTTCCATCATCTCTTTGTGAGATTAGTTTGTGTCCCAGTTGATCACAAAAAGCTGCAAAGTCTTTTTTTGAACTTTTATCTGTACAAACCACTTCGATTATCTCTTTTGTTGCCATTGAAGCAAGTGCTTGTTTGGTTTTTAAAATTGGCATTGGACACGCATAGCCGGACATATCTAAAGTTTGATTTACCATAAGTACAACTTAAATTTAAAATGGAAGTTATTTAATTATATTTTTTCTTTACTATGACGCCAGCATACATTGAAACCAGGAAAACAATGACAATGGGATCAAAAGTTGCAATAGCTGCAATAGCTGGCCCTGGACATAAGCCAACAAGCCCCCAGCCAACTCCAAAAAGAGCAGATCCAATAACCAACTTTTTATCGAGATCTTGTTTTTTAGGTAATTCAACCTTTGTTCCTAGCGCTGATACTTCTTTATTCTTTAAAAGAAAAAAGAATGGAGCAAATACTAATATAGCTCCTCCCATTACAAATATAAGCGAAGCATCCCAGTTATGAGTGATGCTGAGAAAGCCCAACACTTTTTCAGGATTAGTCATTCCAGAAATCACTAACCCAAAGCCAAAAATTATGCCTGAGATAAGGGAGATAAGCTTATCATTCATAAGTATATTCCTAGTTGTTGAAGGATAAATACCGTGATAATTCCTGTTGCAACAAAAATTGCAGTTGCAATCATTGAGTTTATTGATAGTCTTCCTATGCCACATATCCCATGACCAGAGGTGCAGCCGCCTCCAAGCCGTGTTCCAAAACCAACCAAAA
>JAOMCO010000013.1 GCA_028345055.1 Candidatus Thioglobus sp.
TTTTCTTGGGATGGGCGTTAAACCACCAACACCTTCCTGGGGTAGTATCCTTAATGATGGCTTCAATTTAATACGTAATACTCCTTGGCCAATTATTGCTGGTTCAATTCCATTAGTTATAGCCACACTTGGCTTTACTTTCCTTGGTGAATCATTAAGAGATTTGCTTGATCCCAAACTTAGAAAGTTAATATGAGTAATAACATTCTAAGAATTCGTGATTTATCGGTTAATTATCTAACTAATCGGGGTATATTGAAAGCGTTACGTCACGTTAATCTTGATATACCAAAGGGCTCAATTGTTGGCGTAGTTGGTGAAAGTGGTTGTGGAAAGTCCACTTTGATTACTTCAATTATTCGACAACTTGATGCTAATGCTGATATTCCTAATGGCTTGATTGAGTTTGAAAAGCAGGATCTTCTTAAACTTTCGAAGGATAAAATGCGTAATATTTCTGGTACTAAGATATCGACTGTATTTCAGAACCCTATGTCAACACTTAATCCGGTTATATCGATTGGGCGTCAGATGATCGATATCCAGTATCGTGATAAGGCTAGTAAGAAGATAAAAAAACAACGTTCGATTGATATGTTGACTAAAGTTGGTATACCAGATCCTGATATCCAGCTCAACCAATATCCACATGAGTTATCAGGAGGGATGCAGCAACGAGTATCGATTGCCATGGCATTGCAAGGAGGTCCATCTTTACTGATTGCAGACGAACCCACTACTGCACTTGATGCGACTCTCGAGGTTCAGATACTTAAATTGTTAAAAGAGCTTCAGGAGGAATTTGGTTGCTCAATCTTATTCATTTCCCATCACCTTGGAGTTATAGCTGAACTATGTGATCATGTAGTAGTAATGTACGCGGGCCAAGTTGTAGAGCAGGGAAGTACACACGAAATATTCAATAATCCAGCTCATCCATATACAGTTAAATTATTAGAATGCGACCCTGCAAGTATTTCTAAAAAGCAACGCTTGTTGCCAACAATCCCTGGAGAAATACCTGACCTTATAAATTTATCTGGAGGATGTATATTTAAAAACCGATGTGATCAATCTATTGACCGCTGTGATAAAGATTCTCCAATATTAAATGAATTTGGCAAGGACCATTTTGTAAGTTGCCACTTAACTGAATCATGAGTAACTTACTTTCAATAAAAAATCTGCGTGTTAGGTTTCGAACTAAGTCACCATTTCAGGCAATAATAAAAAAAATAGAAGATCCATTCATAGATGCAGTCAGAAAGGTTTCATTAGAGATTAAACAGGGTGAAACCTTTACCCTAGTTGGTGAAAGTGGCTCGGGGAAGTCTACCTTAGCACTAGCTACTGCCGGCTTACTAAATGCTGAAGAAGGCCAGATTAAATTTATGAATGAGGATGTGACCACTATGACATCATCACAAATAATGGCTTATAGAAAAAAGATTTCATATATCTGGCAAGATTCGATTGGTTCGCTTAGTCCAAGGATGAGTGTAGGTTCATTAATTACTGAAGCTTATAAAATACACAACCTTAAAGATCGAGATCTAAAAATGGAAGCAAATCGATTACTAAAACTAGTTGGATTACCCGCACAAATTAGTGAGAGATATCCTCACCAACTCAGTGGTGGGCAGGCTCGACGTGTTGGCGTCGCAAGAGCTATATCCCTAGATCCAAAACTGATAATTGCTGATGAACCGACTGCAGGTCTAGATGTCTCAGTGCAAGGTGAAATATTGAACTTACTAAACAAGCTTAGGGATGACTTAGGAGTCAGTTTATTTGTAATTACTCATAATCTAAATATTGTACGACACATCTCTGATAAAACTGCGGTAATGTATCTGGGTCGATTTGTTGAACAAGGCCAAACTGATGATATCTTTGCAAACCCAAGGCATCCATATACTCTAGCATTATTATCGGCAAATCTAACACCTTATCCAGAAGTAAGTTTTGAGAATAGAATCGAACTTACTGGTGAGGTTCCTAGCCTTATGGATCGCCCGAATGGATGTGAATTTCATACACGCTGTCCTTTTTCTAGTGAACATTGTGATGATGAGTTTCCACCAATACATACTTTTAAAAGTCAGCAAATTCTGACCTGTCACTACCCTCTAAATAGCAATTAATTATGGGAGTTATTGAGATTAATCATTTTTGGATACCAATGCCGGATGGTGCTCGACTTGGTGCTCGAATGTGGTTACCAGATAGCAAAGAATCCTACCCAGCTATCCTTGAGTATATTCCATATAGAAAAGATGATTACACAGTAAAACGGGATTCAAATACAATCGCTCATTTTGCTAAGCATGGTTATGCCTCTATCCGCGTTGATATGCGAGGGTCAGGCAGCTCTGATGGTATTCTTTACGATGAATATACTAATCAGGAAATAGATGACGGTGTCTCTGTAATCGATTGGATTGCTCGTCAGTCTTGGTGTAATGGTAAGGTCGGAACAATGGGAATTTCATGGGGAGGAATTACAGGATTGCAACTTGCTCAGCGATCCCCTGAGGCACTTAAAACAATCATCTCACTTGGATCAACTGACCAGCGTTATTATGATGATGCGGGCTACTATATGGGCTGTATGGTAGGACAAACACTTGGTTGGGGTGCGATTATGTTCGGATATAATTCACGACCACCAGATCCTGAATTAGTAGATGATTGGAAAACACTTTGGCTTGAGCGACTTAAAAAAACTCCTCACTATTTAGAGCGATGGCTTAAACATCAACATAACGATGAGTATTGGTTAAACAACTCAGTTGATGTAAATTATTCTAAGATTAAAATACCAGTTTATGTTATCAGTGGTCATGCAGACTGCTGGCCAAATACTGTGCCTCGTTTGTTGGAGAATCTTAATGTGCCAATTCGTGGTTTGCAGGGTCCATGGTGTCATCGATATCCTCATCTTGGCATTCCTGGCCCAACTGTAGATTTTCTTTCTGACGCTGTTCGTTGGTTTGATAACTGGTTAAAAGAAAAAGAAACTGGAATCATGGACGAGGCAACGTACCATGTATTTTTACAAGATACTGTTAAACCCAAGACTTATTATGATGATAGACCCGGTCGTTGGATTGGATTATCGAGCTGGCCATCAGAACAAGTCGAAACTAAGTGCTTCTATTTAAATCAAGAGAGTTTATCTGTCAAAAAAATACCTAATCAATCAATGAAAATTTTATCACCGCAAACGGTAGGTCAATGTTCGGGAGAATACATGCCTTGGTTTGCATTTGGAGTGGCAGAAGAATTACCTGGTAATCAGAATATTGAGGATTCTGAATCACTAGTTTTTGATACTGAAATGCTTGAACTTCCTCTGGAAATTCTGGGCAATGCTGCTCTTACTTTGCATTTGAGTAGTGATCATCCACAAGGACTAGTTGCAGTTAGGCTTTGTGATCTTTGGCCAGACAATTCAAGCACATTGATTACTCGTGGAATTTTAAACTTGTCTCAACGAAATGGAAAGTCATATCCTGAGGTAATGATTCCAGGAGAGCCTGAAGAAGTTATAGTTGATTTGAACCATGTTGCTTATACTGTACCAAAGGGCCATAAGCTTCGACTAGCTGTTTCGACAAGTTACTGGCCAATAGCTTGGCCAGCTCCAACTAATACTTCCTTAACAATTTATTCAGACTTAAGCTTATTAAAACTGCCAGTTCTTAGAAAAAATGTATCTACTGAGGCGCCAAAAGATTTCATTAATAATAATTTATCTGAGGAAGAGTCAACCATCACCATTCGAGAATTTAGCCAAAATCGTCAATCTAGTTTTGATAAAAAGCAGAATTTGAACATAATTGAAGTAAAGGCTGATAATGGAAAAATTAGAATTAAAGAGAGCGGAATGGAAATGGGATCAAAGTCTCTTGATCGTTTCAGTATTGGCGAATCGGATCCTCTTTCTGCAATTGCTGAATATGAATGGGAGTGGGAATATGGACGAGGTAATTGGCAAACAAAAACACATACCTATACAAAAATTACTTCAGATCTAAATTATTTTTACCTTCATGCGGTTTTGATTGCCTGGGAGGGAGACAAACAAGTGTTTAAAAAAGGTTGGGATCAGAAATTTAAACGAGACCATTTTTAGGTTTTTATCTTTTTAAGATAAATATTTTCTAATATGAATATAAGTTCTATTAGGAAAGCCTAATTAATTTATAGGCGTTGTTGAAGTCTCTAATTGAAACTACATTTTTGCCAGCAAGCTGAACTCTTTTTAAGCTTAATATTCCATCACCAGTTGCTATGAGACAAACTTTTTTATTTTGCTCTATGACCGAGCCTGGAAGAGCAGAAGTTTTACTTGATATCACTTCGGCTTCAATAATTTTTATGACCTTTTCTTTAAATTCATTAGCTTCTGCATTGCATTGCGCAATAGGACGCGGATTGAAGGCTCTAATCATTTGATTAATATTTTCTGCACTTTGATTCCAGTCAATTCGAGCTTCAGCTTTTAAAATCTTTTTGGCATAATTAGCTTTTGTATGGTCTTGAGTTTTAGCATTGAGCTCAGGGAGTTGTTCTATTGTTTCCATTATGAGATCAGCACCCATTATCGATAAGGATTCAGTTAGTGAGCCAGCTGTCTCAAAATTTGCAATATTTTGTTTCCTTGTTAAAAGAGTATCTCCAGTATCAAGACCTTCATTCATTTGCATTATTGAGACTCCAGTCTCTTTATCTCCTGAAAGAATTGCTCTTTCAATGGGCGCTGCTCCTCTCCAACGAGGAAGAAGAGATGCATGAATGTTCAAACAACCAAATTTAGGTAGATCTAGTACTTCTTTTGACAAGATTTGGCCATAAGCAGCTACAATAATTAAATCTGGCTCAAGAGAGGCAAGTTTCTCTACGTTTTGCTCATTGCTAAAATTTTCAGGTTGAATAACTTCTAAGTTATTTTCAAGAGCAAAGTTTTTGACCGCACAAGAGGTCAGAACTTTTCCTCTACCTTTGGGCCTATCTGGCTGACAATAGACTGCTATAACTTGATGATTGGAGTTATGGATTTTAGATAATGCAGGGACTGCAAAGTCAGGAGTTCCTGCAAAAATAATGCGCATTATTTTATTGAATTTCGACCCACTTTTATAGCACTCAAAATCTGCTTTGGAGAGGTGCCGCCAAGGTGATCTCTTGAGTTGATAGAACCCTTTAATGAAATTGCATCAAATACTTCAGAACTAATTTTTGAGTTAAATTCTTGAAGCTCATCTAAAGTAAATTCACTCAAATCCTTATTACTTTTAATTCCATAAGCAACAGCTTTTCCAACAATATCATGAGCATCCCTAAATGGCAAGCCTTGTTTGACAAGGTAGTCCGCTAGATCAGTTGCAGTTGTGTAGCCTTTGATTGCAGAATTAAGCATGTTTTCCTTTTTGGCTTGAATCTTCGGCACCATATCGGCAAAAATACGAAGGCAAGAGTAGATTGTTTCAACGCTATCAAAAAGGGGCTCCTTATCTTCTTGATTATCTTTGTTGTAAGCTAAAGGTTGTCCTTTCATGAGTGTCAATAGTGATATTAGATTGCCAGTAACCCTTCCAGTTTTACCCCGAACCAATTCAGGAACATCTGGATTTTTCTTTTGAGGCATAATCGATGAACCAGTACAAAAACTATCTGGAAGCGATATGAAATCAAATTGAGCACTGGACCATATAATAAGTTCTTCAGAAAACCTTGAAAGATGCATCATGATAAGGCTTGCATTTGATGCAAATTCTATTGCAAAGTCGCGATCACTCACGGCATCTAAAGAGTTCTGACTGATTCGCTCAAACCCTAATAATTCAGCAGTTCGCTCTCGATTAATTGGATAGCTTGTTCCAGCAAGTGCTGCGCTTCCTAGCGGCATTGTATTGATACGTTTAAAGCTTTCTTGAAGTCGCTCCCTATCACGTTTAAACATTTCAAAATATGCTAAAAGGTGATGACCAAAGGTTATGGGCTGTGCAGCCTGAAGATGAGTATAGCCAGGCATTATTGTATTATTTTCCTGTTCAGCAAGATCAAGTAGTGCATTTAAAAGTTTTGTTAACTCCTGATTTATCATCACAACATTATCCCTGAGATAAAGTCTAATGTCTGTTGCTACCTGATCATTTCGCGAGCGACCTGTATGAAGTTTTTTGCCTGGCTCACCACAAATCTCAGTAAGCCTCGACTCTATATTCATGTGCACATCTTCAAGATCAGTTGACCAGTTGAATTCACCTGAAATTATTTCACTTTTGATTTGGTTAAGACCATCTAGGATTTCTTTCAATTCAAAATCTGTTAAAACCTCAACCTCATTAAGCATTGTTGCATGTGCTATTGAACCCTCAATATCATAAAGTGCAAGGGCTTTATCAAAAGAAATAGAAGCGCTAAATATTTTAACAAACTCGTCCGTCGGCTCATTAAAGCGGCCACCCCATAAATGATTTGTTTTAGAAGTCATTTTTATATTTACTCAGTTTTAATACAAATTCAAATTAATGCACATTATTCCAGTATCTAAGCTCTAAGTTACTGAAATTGATATAAAAACCTATTTAAACATTTAAGACTAAAAGAAATATAAATTTTAAATTGAAAGTAAAATTATTGTATTAGCCAACATTCATAATCAACACTCGATAAAATATTGTTGAAATAGATTTCATTTGGAGGCATCATCACTGTTCTGAAAATTGCCACACGTAAGAGTCCTTTAGCCCTATGGCAAGCTGAGTTTGTCAAATCTAAGTTGGAAGATTTGTATCCAGATTTAAAGGTCGAACTGGTAAAAATGACTACACAGGGTGATCAAAATCTCAACTCACCACTCTCGAAGATAGGTGGCAAAAATCTTTTTATAAAAGAGTTAGAAGTAGGAATGATGGAAGGTATAGCTGATATTGCTGTGCACTCCATGAAAGATGTTCCCTATGAGTTACCTCAAGGATTTGAAATAGGCGCAATTCTTGAGCGTGAGAATCCATTTGATGCTTTTGTTTCTAATAATTTTGACTCTATTGAAGATCTTCCAATTGGTGCCAGAGTTGGTTCTTGCAGTTTGAGAAGAATCGTTCAGCTGAAATCATTAAGGCCAGATTTAGCTATTTTAGACCTTCGTGGTAATGTCAATACACGCTTAAAAAAGCTTGATGATGGAGAGTATGATGGAATTATTCTAGCCTGCTCAGGACTAATAAGGCTTGGGTGTGAGGTGCGAATTAAGCAACATCTTAGCCCTGATAAATCATTACCAGCAGTTGGTCAGGGGGCGCTTGGTATCGAGATAAGAGCTAATGACCATGAAATAAGTAGTCTTATAGAGCCACTTATTCATAATAAAACTTTTAACGAGGTGAGTGCAGAGAGATCACTGAATACTACTCTTAAAGGAGGTTGTTCTGTTGCAATTGGTGCATATGCAACAAGCTTAGGATCTGAGTTGACACTCAGTGGAATGGTTGGAAATGTAGAATCTGGAGAAATTTTAAAGGTTGAGGAATTTGGCGATATTAACAAGCCAATAGATTTAGGTGTGAGTGTGGCAAATAAACTTTTATCATTAGGGGCAGGAGAGTTGTTAAATGAGAAATGAATTAATTCTATCTAATCAGCAATTAGAGAATCAGTTAAAAGAGCTTGAAGACTGGAATATTAAAAATAAAAAGCTTTTTAAAGCTTTTAAATTTTCAGATTTTGCTGAAGCTTTTGAATTTATGAGCTTAGTTGCAATATTAGCTGAAGCAATGGACCACCATCCAGAATGGTCAAATGTTTATAATGAGGTTGAGATTAATTTAGTTACTCATAGTGAAGGTGGAATCACGCAACTTGATATTGATTTAGCTAAGAAAATTGATTCTCAATATCATGATTTAGACTTTTAATCAAAAAGGGCATCAACAAAATCTTTTGCATTAAACGGCTTTAAATCTTCAATTCCCTCACCAACACCAATAAAACGAATAGGTAATTTGAGGGAATCTGATATTGAAAATAAAACACCACCCTTTGCTGTTCCATCAAGCTTTGTTATGGCTAAACCTGATAAGCTAATAGATTTATGAAATTCATTGGCTTGTTGAACGGCATTTTGGCCTGAACCACCATCAATAACAAGAAGTGTTTCATGGGGGGCATCCTCATTATGTTTCTTAAGAACTCTTTTTATTTTTTCGAGTTCTTGCATAAGATTATCCTGAGTATGAAGTCTTCCAGCAGTATCAGCAATTAAAATATCAATTTTCTTGGCTATAGCTGATTGGTATGCATCATAAACCACTGAGGCAGCGTCGGCTCCAGTTTTTTGAGCTATCACAGGTATATCATTCCTCTCACCCCAGACCTGAAGTTGCTCTACTGCAGCAGCTCTAAAGGTGTCTCCAGCTGCAAGCATGACAGTTTTACCATCACTCTGAAATAATTTTGCAAGCTTACCAATTGTAGTTGTTTTTCCAGCACCATTAATCCCAACTACAAGAATGACAAAAGGCATTTCAGGACTAGGCTCTAGATGATTTTCAGCAATTAGAAGTGATTCCAATTCAATCTTGATGAGTTGATATAAACTATCTTCATTTTTAAGTTCTTTCCTAGAGGCTTTTTGTCTAACACTTTCGATGACTTTATCAGTAGTTTGTATACCTATATCTGAACTGATTAAAAGAACTTCTAATTCCTCAATAAGATCATCATCAATTTTCTTTTTACCAATAATTAGTGATGTGAGTCCATCACCAAGCTTTTGTTTTGATTTAAAAAGCCTATCCTTGAGAGAGGGCTTCTTTTTTTCTTCTTCAGTTTTACGCTGCTCTTCTTCTAACCTAAGCTTTTCTTCAGCTTGCTTAGCCGCCTCTTTAGCAAGTATTTCAGCTTCTTCAGCCTTTTTAACTTTTTCTTCTTCAGTTTTACGCTGCTCTTCTTCTAACCTAAGCTTTTCTTCAGCTTGCTTAGCCGCCTCTTTAGCAAGTATTTCAGCTTCTTCAGCCTTTTTAACTCTTTCTTCTTCAGCTTTTAAAGCAAGTTTTTCTGCCTCCTTAAGTGCTTCATCTTTTACCTTAAGGTCCTCCTTTATTCTTTTCTCTGCAGCTTCTGAAGCCTTTAACTCTTCAATTTTTGCTTGATTTTCAGCATCAGCAAGCTTTTTTTTTGATTTAAAAAGCCTATCCTTAAGAGAGGGTTTGTTTTTAACTTCTTCAGATTTTTTATTTTTTTTAAAAAAATTCAGCATTAAGTTTGTAGATTATTTTTTGAATTCAAATTTTACTATGCGGTAAGACATCAGATATATAAGTCGTTAATAAAAAAAGATTAAGCTTGAATAATAAACATAAAAACACAGCAAAACGGTATTATGTTTTTATTTTTTTGAATAATTATGCTTTGGGTTAAGGCAATACATTTATTTGCAATGGTTTCATGGATGGCTGGGATGTTTTACTTGCCAAGGCTATTTGTTTATCATTCCATGGCAGAAGATGAAATTAGTATAGAGCGATTCAAGATTATGGAGAGAAAGCTTTATAACGGTATCATGATGCCTAGTTTTATTCTTACAACTGTTTTAGGTTTTTGGATGATGCAGAGTTATGCATGGGAGGTTTATAGCGGTATGTATTGGCTTAAGGCAAAACTATTTCTTGTGTCTATTCTTATAGCCTATCACTTTTACTGCGGGCATTTATTGAAAGTTTTTGCAGAGGATAGAAACTTCAAGTCTCATGTCTTTTTTAGGTGGTTTAATGAGTTTCCAGTAATTATATTAATTGGAATTATTATTCTCGCAGTTGTTAAGCCATTTTAAGATTAGATATGAGTATTTCAGAAGATACAAAAGAATTAAATTCGTATATTAATGAGAGAGTTGATATTGACTCTGTTGCCTCTTTTAAGGGCAATGAACATATCGTAAAACTAAAGCTTAAATTTGATATTGAGAAAATAAGAAAGGCTCTAGACACCATTAAAGCTGGTTCAGAGTTTAAGACTGCTGCATCTGGTTTTCATGCTCTAGCAATGACTCAAAGAAAAAATAGTTCTGCTCAGTCTGATGAAGATTTAGTGGGGCGATACTACACTCGAACTGATGAAAGCTATCAAGAGACTGCTATGGATGAATTGGTGGATGAGGCATCCTTCTGTGAGCTTGTTGATATATTCAAGGGTACATATTTTGAAACAATATACACTGAGCTAACTGATCGATATCCAATTGGTAGGGTCCGTATTCTTGAAAAAGATAGCTTTAACTGCAACTCTTGGCATAGGGATCCAGAGCCAAGGCTACACATTCCAATTTACACCAATCCCGGCTCACTATTCATAGTGAACCATCATTGCACTCACCTTCCAGCAGATGGATCTGTATACTTTACTGATACGCGTGGCTACCATACTGCGCTTAATGGAGGATATAAACCCAGAACTCATCTAGTAGCAACATTGGCCTATCCTGAGTATAAGCCCTAGAATTTTATAGCTATGAATCAATACAGTTCAAATACCAGTCATTCTCCAAAAATGCATTTAAAAAAGCTAATTGATTTTAGGAGTGATACTGTTACTCTGCCTTCCAAGGAGATGCTTCAAAACATTCAAAATGCCACGCTTGGGGATGATGTCTATGGGGAAGATGGAGCGGTTAGCGAACTTCAAGACTATACCGCAAAATTATTAGGTAAAGAGGCGGCACTTTTTTTCCCAAGCGGTACCCAGAGCAATCTAACTGCAATACTTTCTCATTGTCAGCGTGGTGATGAGGTTCTCATTGGAAAAAGTTACCACACCAATGTATACGAAGCAAGGGGCGCATCTGTTTTGGGGGGTGTTGGCATTTGCCCAATTGAAACATCAGACTCAGGATCAATGAATATTGAAGACATGCTTGATCAAATCAAGGATGATGACCCACATTATGCTGTTACAAAATTACTTTGCCTTGAGAATACTTTCTCAGGAAGAGTTCAACCTCAAAGTGAACTTGATGAACTTGCAAAAGCTGCCCATAGTAACAATCTAAAGGTGCATTTGGATGGCGCCCGTCTTTTTAATGCACATATTCACTCTGGACTTACAATGAAACAATTGACAAAGTCCTTTGATAGCGTATCAATATGCCTATCAAAGGGCTTAGGGTCTCCGGTGGGGTCATTGCTAGTTGCAGATAAGCCTACTATTAATAGAGCTCATCGGCTCAGAAAAATGCTTGGAGGAGGGATGAGACAGGTAGGTGTTATTGCTTCTTGCGGCATGTACGCTCTAGAAAATAATATTCAAAGGCTTCAAGTGGATCATGATAATGCCAAACTTCTTGCGAGTGGGCTTGCGTCAATAGAAGAGCTTTCAATAGAGTTTTCTGAAAGTCAAACAAATATGGTTTTTGTCAATTGCCCAGATTCTCACAGAGTGGGATTAGAAAAATTTTTATTTGAAAAAGAAATAATAGTATCAAATCTTGAACGAGGAAGACTTGTATGCCACCTTGGCATAGAAGAGAAAGATATATTATTTGTTATTGATACTTTTAAAGATTATTTTAAATAGCCAGTTTAACTAAGAACCTGATCTAAAAATGCCTTTGTTCGATTATTTTTGGGGTTATTAAAGAATTCTTCTGGAGTGTTCTGTTCTACAATTTCACCTTCATCCATAAAGATTATTCTATCAGCAACCTGTTTTGCAAAGCCCATTTCATGAGTGACACAAATCATCGTCATTCCACTTTCTGCGAGCTCAACCATCGTATCCAATACTTCAGAAACCATTTCTGGATCAAGGGCAGAGGTAGGCTCATCAAAAAGCATTACTTTTGGTTGCATACATAAACTTCTTGCAATTGCAACACGTTGTTGTTGTCCACCAGAGAGTTGTTCAGGGTATTTATCAGCTTGTTCTGGAATCTTGACCTGTTTAAGTAATGCCATTGCTCTCTCTTTTGCTTCATTTTGATCAATTCCTCTGACCCAATTTGGCCCTGCCATGCAGTTTTCAAGAACAGTTAGGTGTGGGAATAAATTAAAACTTTGAAAGACCATACCAATATCTTGTCGAACAGTATCAATATCTTTCATTCTTTCGTGAAGTTCAATACCAGTAACAGTTATTTGTCCTTCCTGATGGGCTTCTAATCGATTAAGGCATCTAATTAATGTAGATTTTCCAGAACCAGATGGACCGCAAATGACAATTTTTTCTTTAAGTTTAATCTCTAAGTCAATATTTTTTAAAGCTTGAAAATCCTCATACCATTTACTTACACTTTTGAGAGATATTATTGGTTTATCTTCTGAATTTGTCTGCATTTTAATATTATTAGCCATAATTAAGTCTTTTGTTGATATTTTCTCTCAATACGAGCTTGAATCATTTCAAGTATGATTGTTAGAAGCCAATAAATCATTGCTGCTGTGAGTAACATTTCTAAATGATTAAAATCTTTTGCACCTAGTTTTTTAGCCAGGAACATAATCTCCCATATTCCAAGAACAGAAACTAATGAACTATCTTTAAGCATGGCAATGAATTGGTTACCAGTTGGTGGAATGATCAGTGGTATCGATTGTGGCAGGATAATTTTTCGAAGTATTAGGCCAAATGGAAAACCTAATGCTCTTGAAGCTTCCCATTGCCCCTTTGGTATGCTTTGGATTCCTGCACGAAAAATTTCTGTCATGTAAGCACCATAACATAGTGAAAGCGCAGCAATTCCAGAAGGAATAGCATCAATCATGAATCCCAATTGAGGAAGACCCATATAGATTAAATAAATTTGAAGTAGAAGAGGAAGCCCTCTAAATAAAGAGGTATAAAAACTTGCTATTGCATAGGCAAATCCATTATTTGAAAGTTTCGCAATAGCTCCAACAATTGCTATAGCAGTGGCGATTAAAATCGATACTGCTGAAATATAAATTGTCGTGAAAAGACCTTTAGAAATCATAAGACCAATTTTGCTTGGCTGGCCAGAAAAAATATACGCTATCTCAAGGTCAAAAGAATATGCGAAGGCTAAAAAGAGCAAAAACAACTCTATCCATACAATTAATATTTGAATTTTTAATCTAGCAAAACTGATTAATAATAAATTTGCAACAAATAATATTGTAAGGACAAATGAAACTGCTAAACGTCCAAAAAAGCCACTTTTTTCAGGGTTTCCAATGACTGGACTAAGGAACTCACCAAAAATGGTATTGGTGAAATTAAAGGTAAAAAAAATCGCCAATACCGCTATTGAAAGACCGAAAAGGAAAGCCGGCTTATGCAGCGCCTTATCTTCAACAACGGTATCGACGAACATACCTTTTTCTAAAAATTAAGTAAAACTTATATATTTACTATTAATCTTAGTAAGCAACTGTGTAATCGTTAGAGCTACCATCTGCATTTTTAAACCACTTCATAGACAAAGATGTCAGCGTGTAGTCTTTTTGCATTTCAAGAATAATTCTAGCGATTTCTGCGTCTAACTCAGCATCACTATTGCCCTTATCAGTCGCAACTGAAAGAGGCTCATAGAAAGCAGGATCACCTAAGAACTTAATAGGATAGCCATCTTCTATAGCACCTTGAATCATTGGAACAGAATCAATAATACCATCATTACGAACGCCTGCACCTAGACGAGTATCATCAAGACATGTATGGCCATCAGCAAGAGCAGTAATAGTTCCTGGTGTAACTTTATATGTAAATGCAGGTGCATTAAGCATATCTAAACTTCCTTCAAGATACATTTCCCAGGTTGAAGATGCTGTAGTGCATATATTCTTACCATTTAAACCAGCCAAAGTAGTGACAGGTGAATCAGTGTGAACTGCAAAGGCTGCTGGAGTGTAATAATATACTGCTGGAAAGTTTAAAACTTTAGAGCGACCTTCTGTTGGAGTCATTGATCCAACAGAAACATCCCAACGCATATTCCAGTTACCTGCTGTAATAACGCCCCAGTCAGGTGTAATGAAGCGAGCTTCAACGCCCATACGCTTTGCAATCTCTCTGCCAACGTCAACGTCAAATCCTTCCATCTCACCAGCATCATTAATATATGAGAATGGTGCCCAGTTTGCATCAGTAGCAATCATTAATTCGTTGTTATTTTTAATGTAATCATAAACCACGCCTGCTTGAGCAGTCATGCCTATTGATAATAGTAATGCTGTAAAAGCAATTGACGACTTTTTAAAGCCTAACTTAATACTCATTTATCTCTCCTTTATATGTTTAAGAATTTATGAACCTACAATTGTACACATATTTTGAAATGAAACCAGTCATCAAAACAGATTAAATTGTAAAAATAACTTGTCTTTAAGCTTTAAAAATGCCTGTTGAAAGATAGCGATCTCCACGATCACAGATAATAGTCACAATGACAGCATTATCAACCTGTTTTGAAAGTTCAATCGCTGATGCCACAGCACCTCCAGCTGATATTCCAGAAAAAATACCTTCATGGACTGCTAAATCTCTTGCAGTCTGTTCAGCACTTGATTGAGATACATCCATAATTCTATCGACCCGAGTTGAATCAAAAATTGTTGGAAGATATCCCTCTGGCCAGCGCCTGATTCCTGGAATATGAGATTCTCCATCAGGCTGAATTCCAATAATTTGAACTGATGGTTTCTTTTTCTTTAAATATTTTGATACGCCCATTATTGTTCCTGTTGTTCCCATAGAGCTTACAAAATGAGTAATCTCACCATTAGTGTCCTTCCATATTTCTTTAGCAGTTGAGGAAGCATGAGCATCTGGATTATCTTGATTAGCAAATTGATTCAGCTGAAGACCTTTTCCTTCCTTGCTCATTTGATTGGCTAAATCCCTTGCACCTTCCATTCCAAGCTCTTTAGAGACAATGATTAATTCAGCTCCATAGGCCGTCATAGCATCTTTTCTTTCTTGGGATAAGTTCTCTTGCATAATTAGAGTCATCTTATAGCCCTTAATCGCTGCGACCATTGCAAGTGCAATACCGGTGTTGCCACTCGTTGCTTCAATCAGATTATCTCCTGGTTTAATTTCTCCTCTTTTTTCAGCTTGAGTAATCATATTAAGCGCTGCACGATCTTTAACTGAGCCAGCAGGATTATCACCCTCTAGTTTTCCAAGGATAATATTTGACGGATTAGGATTTAATCGTTGAAGGCGAACTAATTGAGTTCCTCCAATGCATTGATCAATTGTTTTGTATCGCTGGTTATTCATAAATCGTTAGATATTATCATAAACTTTTATAGCCAGCAAAAAACTACATATTGTCTAGGATAGCTTTTTTAACCTCTTCTAGAGTTGGGTTGACATTAATCATTGCACCAGTATCACATTGAGATATAGCTGTATCTGGGTCTTTAAGTCCATGACCTGTTAGTGTACAAACAACGCTTGAGTTGTCAGGTATTTTTCCAGATTGGATGTCCTTTAAAGCTCCAGCAACTGAGATTGCAGAGGCAGGTTCGCAGAAAATACCCTCTTTCTCAGTCAATAATTTTTGCGTTGAGAGGATCTCCTTATCGGAAAAGCAGTCAAACCAGCCATTTGAATCTTTACTAAGCTTTAATGCTTTATCCCAGCTTTGTGGATTTCCAATTCTTATAGCAGTCGCTAATGTTTCGGGTTTTTTGACTCTTGAACCTTTTATAAACGGAGCTGCACCTTCAGCTTGATAACCAAGCATTATTGGCTTAGAGGATGCTTTTCCAGCTTCAAAGTATTCTGTATAGCCCATCCAGTGTGCAGTTATGTTTCCTGCATTGCCAACAGGAAGGCAGTGATAATCTGGCGCATGTCCAAGCTCTTCAATGATCTCAAATGCTGCCGTTTTTTGACCTTGAAGTCTAAACGGATTGATTGAGTTAACAATTGAGACTGGCGCAAATTCAGCTACCTCTTTGACAAGCTGCATTCCATCATCAAAGTTACCCTTAATCTGGATAATTGTTGAGCCATGTATCATAGCCTGTGCAAGCTTTCCTAAGGCAATTTTTCCTTCGGGTATAACTACAAAAGCTTTGATGCCTGCTCTTGCAGCATAAGCAGCAGCAGCAGCAGAAGTGTTACCAGTGGAGGCGCAAATAATCGCTTTAGAGCCACTCTCAACAGCCTTTGTAACAGCCATAGTCATTCCACGATCCTTAAAAGATCCTGTAGGGTTAAGACCTTCATACTTTATATAGAGTTCAACCTGCGTTCCCATTTCACAAGGAATATTTTCAAGTCTAATTAAAGGTGTATTACCTTCACCGAGGCTTATAAGGCGGGTTTTATCACCAACTGGGAGCCTATCTCTATATTTCTCAATCAATCCCGTATATCTCATATTTACCCTCTAATAAACTTAGTCTAGTAATTCGATATGAATAATTTGCACGTCAGCCTGATTAAATTCGCTTGCTTCAATCTTCTCTTTAATGCTCATCACTGTTTTAGTACTGATCTTGTCAGTTGTGATTGCAATATGAGCATTATTGTTTTCATCAACCTGTTTTTGAATAAGTGCCTCGATACTAACGTTGTGGTCATTAAATATCCCCGTGACTTTCGCGAGTACTCCTTTGACATCAGTAACTAGAAGCCTCAAAAAGAATTCACTATAAATAGAGTCATTATCAACGACAGCAATTTTTTGTTGCGATTTCCAGCCCAAAGTATGATTACTTGTTTGATGATTGATAATATCATTAAGATCTGCAATAACAGCAGAAGCTGTTGCTTCATCTCCAGCACCAGCGCCATAGTAAAGGCTTGTACCTAATGCATCACTCTTTACCATTACAGCATTCATTACACCATCAACCTGTGCGATAAGTTGGTTATTCGATACTAATGTAGGATGAACACGTAACTCAATGCCATTATCAGCCCTTTTTGCAATTCCAAGATGTTTAATAGTGTAGCCAAGTTCATTAGCATGCAGAATATCTTCTGTTGTAATTTTACTAATCCCCTTGGTATAAATTTTTTTAAACTGAATTTCAGTTCCAAAGGCAATTGCAGCAAGTATTGAGAGTTTATGCGCAGCATCAATTCCTTCAATATCAAAAGTTGGGTCTTCTTCAGCATAGCCAAGTGCTTGAGCTTCTTTCAATACATCATCAAAATCTCTACCTTTCTCCTTCATATCAGTAAGGATAAAGTTGCCTGTTCCGTTGATTATTCCAGCGACGGATTCAATATTATTTGCGCTAAGTCCTTGCTCTAAAGCTTTAATAATTGGAATTCCACCTGCAACAGAAGCTTCAAACAAGAATCGAACTTTTTTCTTGTTAGCCAGCTTAATGAGTTCATTGCCGTGATTTCCAATCAGTGCTTTGTTTGCAGTGATGATATGTTTGCCATTATTTATAGCAGTTTCTACAAGTTCCTTAGCAAGCCCAAATCCTCCAATAAGCTCAAGAACAACATCAATATCTGGGTGATTTACTACCTCAAATGGATCCTCTGTCAATTTTATTTTTGAAGTATCACAAATGCGTTTCTTTGTTAAATCTCTAACGCCTGCAATGACCAGCTCTATTTCAACACCTGTACGTCTTTTTATAGATTTGCTATTTTTTTGCAATACATTTACAACACCGCCGCCAACAGTACCGAGACCAAGAATTCCAACTTTCATTTTTGTTTTTTATAAATTCGAATGCGACATTATACCAACCAGTGAAAATGACTCACTAGAAATCATGTTTAAAAATGTTGTTGTAGCAAATGAGCTGTATAAATGAGTAATCTTTAAAAAGAGTTTATTTTAGACCACCCATGCAGATGTATTTGAGCTCCATGAAGTCATCGATCCCATAGTGAGAGCCTTCTCTTCCGAGTCCAGATTCCTTAACACCTCCAAATGGAGCAACTTCATTAGATATAACACCTTCATTAATTCCAACCATACCATATTCTAAAGCCTCAGAGACTCGCCAGATTCGGTTGATATCTTTTGTATAGAAGTAAGAGGCTAGTCCAAACTCAGTATCATTTGCAAGTTTAATTGCCTCATCTTCTGTTTTGAATTTGAAAACGGGAGCTAGAGGTCCAAAAGTTTCTTCAGAGGCCATTTTCATGGAAGTATCAACATTACTTATGACAGTTGGTTCGAACATCGTACCACCGTTCTCATGAGGTTTTCCACCTGCAACAATGACCGCTCCTCTATCAACTGCATCAGCCAAATGATCCTTAACCTTATCTAGTGCTTTAAAACTTATAAGAGGACCTTGATTCACACCTTCATCCATTCCATAGCCTACATTAAGTGTCTCTACTGCTTCACCCAGTTTTTTAACAAATCTATCGTAAATACCTTCCTGGACAATAAAGCGATTTGTGCAAACACAGGTTTGCCCGGTATTTCTGAATTTAGAAATCAGTGCACCAGATACTGCTGAATCTAGATCTGCATCATCAAAAACTATAAAGGGTGCGTTACCCCCAAGCTCCATCGATACTTTTTTCATTGTATCAGCACAGTTTCGAGTAAGGATTTTTCCAACAGCGGTCGAGCCTGTAAAAGAAAGTTTGCGAACAATTGGGCTATCAGTCAATGCCTTTCCAATCTCACTTGAGTTGGTTCCAACAACAACATTTAAAATGCCTTCAGGAATCCCAGCTTGCTCTGCAAGCTCTGCAATAGCAAGTGCTGATAAAGGAGTCTCAGCGGCAGGCTTAATGACAACTGGGCAGCCTGCTGCTAGAGCAGGTGCGCATTTTCTTGTAATCATTGCTATCGGAAAATTCCATGGAGTAATTGAGGCTACAACACCAATTGGCTGCTTTATAACTAAAATCCTTCTATCATTGGATGGAGTTGGGATAATATCTCCATAGGTTCTCTTGCCTTCTTCAGCAAACCATTCAATGAATGATGCCCCATAGCCAACCTCTCCTCTTGCTTCAGCAATTGGTTTTCCTTGTTCAGCTGTCATTAATATAGCAAGATCTTCTTGATTTGCCATAATCAGGTCAAACCACTTTTTAAGAATAATAGCTCTCTCTTTGGCTGTTCTAGCTCTCCATGAAGGCCATGCATTATTGGCTGCATCAATGGCCTCATTTGTCTCTTTTTTACCCATGTCTGGTAAAGTGATAATAACCTCATTCGAATAGGCATTTGTGACATCAAAGCGTGATTTTGCATCATCACCAACCCACTTACCGTTGACATAGCCATGCCCTTTGAGAAGACTAGAGTTCGTTAACATTTGTAATCCTTATTCTTATTTGATTGAAAGACGACAATTATAATAGCCTAGAGAGAAAAAGTGTCCCTGAAACCTATTAGAATTAGATCGTTTGTTGTTTTTGCTTCCTACCAATGATCGAAGCAGTTATAACGCCGAGTGTCACCAACCCAACAAGTATCGTTGAAACTGCATTGATTTCTGGCGTAACTCCTAGTCTTACCATTGAATAAATCTTCATGGGTAGAGTTGTAGAGCCTGGTCCTGACGTAAAGCTTGCAATAACCAAGTCATCAAGGGATAGAGTGAAAGATAAAAGCCAGCCAGCAATTACTGCCGGAAGAATAATTGGAAGCGTGATTAACATAAAGGTTCTAAAAGGGGTACAACCTAAATCAAGCGCTGCCTCTGTGATGCTATCATCATAACTTGACATTCTGGATTGAATGACGACCGCGACATAGCACATTGAAAAGGTTATATGAGCAAGAGTTACGGTAAATACTCCTCTATCAACGGCAAGTGCAACAAACATCAGTAAGGTCGATAGACCAATAATAACTTCAGGCATTACCATTGGAGCGTAGATCATTCCAGAAAAAAGAGTTCTGCCCCTAAAACTCCCAAAACGAGTCATTACCAAGCCTGCAATTGTCCCAAGAATCGTTGCTACAGTAGAGGATATAAAAGCAACCTTGATCGTTACCCATGCCGCATCCTTTATGCCCTGATTTTGCATGAGTTCACCATACCACTTTGTAGAGAATCCACCCCAGACAGTTACTAGTCTTGATTCATTAAAACTAAATAAAATCAGCAATATAATTGGAATATATAGAAAAGAAAATCCAATCACTAGGGCGGCAATATTGAAGCTTCCAAACTTTTTCATGATATTGCCTTTTCTTGTGACTTTTGATAGAGCATAATCGGCACCACAAGCAAGGCCAACAATATAATAGCTACCGCTGAGGCAACAGGCCAGTCTCGGTTATAGAAGAATTCTGTCCATAACACTTTACCAATCATCAAAGTTTCTGAACCTCCTAGAAGGTCTGGAATAACAAACTCACCCATGACAGGAATAAAGACCAAAAAGCATCCAGCTAGAATACCCGGAAGTGAGAGTGGAATAGTCACAGTCCAAAAAGTTTTAAAGGGTCTGCACCCTAAATCTGCTGCCGCCTCCAATAGACTCATATCCATTTTTTCTAAGTTGGCATAAAGAGGCAAAATCATAAAAGGAAGATACGAATATACAATTCCAATATAAACAGCAAGATCAGTATTCATAATGATTAGAGGCTTATCTATAATCCCAATTGATATTAAAGCTAAGTTTAATAGACCTTCAGTTTTAAGGATTCCAATCCAAGCATAAACCCTAATTAAAAAAGAAGTCCAGAAGGGCAGAATAACAAGCATCAATAATATACCTCTCCAGCGACTTGGAGCTTTGGCTACGCTGTATGCAATTGAATATCCAATAATTAAAGTCAAAATTGTTGAGATAATTGCAATTTTTAAACTAGATAGATAAGCTTTAATATACAAAGAGTCGCTAAATAAAAATAGGTAACTTTCAAGACTGGCACGAATTGATGGAAGTAAAGAGTTGCCCCATTCAAAAAGAGCAGTGTAAGGAGGTATAGCCATAATTGGCTCTGCAAGACTAATCTTTAAAACAAAGATAAATGGCAACATAAAAAACATTAACAGCCATAAATACGGGATTGCAATGACAGCTCGCCTACCATTAAAAATGGATTTTAAGAGACTTTGAGTTTTTCGAGAGTTACTGATCATATTTTAAGAGAGTAGAACAACCACTGAGTGCGGCTCCCAATGAAGATAGACTTCATCCTCCCATGTTAGGTGATGCTCCTCAGTCCTGACTCGATTTGCACGAATAGCTTTGAGAATTCTGCCATTATCTAGCCTGACATGATAGGTTGAAAAGCTACCTCCATAGGCAATATCCTCTATCCTACCCTTTAAAATATTATGCTGATTAGTAGGCTTCTTTTTTGATATTTCAAGTTTTTCAGGTCTGATTGCAAACCACATTTCATCTCCAGTTGATGCACCGACCTCTTGTGTTGCAAACACAATCGAGTTTGCATCATCTGAATGGAGTTGAGTACCTACTTCATTTTGGCCTTTATAGATGCCTCTTAGAAGATTGACATCTCCTATAAAGTCAGCTACATCCTTATTTACAGGAGCTTCATAAATCTCTGTTGGTGTTGCAACTTGAATCAAGTTTCCTGAGTCCATAACTCCAATTCGACTTGAAACTGTCATAGCCTCCTCTTGATCATGAGTTACGATGACAAAAGTGACTTCAAGTTTTTCTTGTATATCCATGAGTTCAAACTGAGTTTGTTCTCTGAGTCTTTTATCAAGAGCTCCCAGGGGCTCATCTAGAAGTAATAATTTTGGTTGTTTTGCTAAACTTCTTGCAAGCGCAACTCGCTGACTTTGACCTCCAGAAAGTTGATTAGGTTTTCTCTTGGCAAAATCTGTAAGTTCAACTAGCTCGAGCATTTCTTCAACCCTTTGACTGATTTTATTTGGAGGAAGATTATCTTGCTTTAGCCCAAAAGCGATATTTTTCTCAACAGTCATATGAGGAAATAAAGCGTAGGATTGAAACATCATATTGATTGGTCTAAGGTGAGGCGGTATTTCAGAGATATCTTCACCATCTAGAAGTATCCTTCCATCAGTTATTTTCTCAAATCCCGCAAGCATTCGAAGTAGGGTTGTCTTGCCACAGCCAGAGGGACCTAGTAATGAGAAAAACTCATTCTTATAAATATCTAAATTGAGGCTATCAATAGCAGTGAAATCACCGAATTTTTTAGTGACATTTTCAATTTGAATATAAGGCTTTTCAGACGCATTAAGCCACGGAGAAGCTGATAACGTTTCAGACATAATTGCAAATTTAAGAAGAAATAACCTTCATGATGCAATGCATCATGAAGGTAGTATGGAACTATTACTACTGACCAGTAGTAACCTTAGTCCAAGTTCTAGTAATCACTCTTTGTGATTTTGCATCATAGGTAGGGCTAATGTATAAGCCTGCCATGACTTCAGGCGTTGGATAGACAGCAGGATCATTCAACAGATCTTCTTCTAATAACGGCTGTGATGCTAAGTTACCATTTGCATACCAAACATAGTTTGTTGCAGTAGCAATCTGCTCAGGATCCATTATCCAGTTGATATACTTATGAGCATTAGCAGTATTTGGCGCATCCTTTGGAACTGCTAACTGATCAAACCACATTAGAGCACCTTCTTCAGGGATTGAGTAGACAATTTCGACACCATTTTCTGCATCCCAGGCCGCATATTGAGCCATGAATATATCACCTGACCAACCAACTACAAGGCAAATATCTCCATTTGCAAGGGCATCGATGTATTGAGATGAATGGAACTTTTGAATGTGTGGGCGAACTTTTGTAAGAACAGCTTCCGCTTTAGCTATGACATCCTTATCAGTGCTTCTTGGATCTTCACCAAGATATGCAAGCGCTGCAGGTATGATTTCAGTTGGCGCATTTAGTAAGTGGACACCGCAGTCTGCAAACTTAGAGACCACATCTGGATCAAATACCATCGCAAGAGATGATGTTGGAGCGTTCTCCATTCTTTCGTTAATCATTCCTTCGTTGTAACCGATTCCAGTTGTCCCCCACATATAGTTTACTGAGTAATCATTCAAAGGGCCAAATTGTGCAACCTGTTCTTCAATATCACTCCACATGTTTCCGATATTTGATAATTTTGATTTATCAAGTTTTTGGAAAACACCAGCTTGAATTTGACGAGCTAAAAAGCTACTTGATGGAACTACAACATCGTATCCAGAGCCACCAGCAAGAAGCTTCGCCTCTAGAACCTCATTTGAGTCAAATACGTCATAAACTACTTTAATTCCTGTTGCAGCAGTGAAGTCATCATTGACTTGCTCATCAATATAATCTGACCAGTTCAAGACATTAACAACCTCTTCTGCAACTACCGCTTGAGCTGAAAATGTTAGTGCTCCAGCTATGAGCAGTCGATTTAACTTATTTTTCATTTTTTTTTCTCCTTTTATTTTTTACTTTTAACTAATTTGATTATATTAAATTTTTATATTTAATACTCACCTTTTTTTAAAATACAATCAAGTTTATATTAAAGATGTCTTAAATATGAATTGTATTCAAAATCTGTAACCGTACTTTCAAACCTATTTATTTCATGCTCTTTCACAACCTTAAAAGATTTTTGAAACTGCTCACCAAAAAATTCTTTTACAGTCCTTGATTGACTAGTCTTATCAATTGCCTCTCGCCAAGTTATTCCTAATTCAGCTTTATGCTGGGCATGAGCATTCCCAACTGTTTCCTTATCAAGAGGGTATTTATTTTCAATTCCTGAGAGCACGCTTGAGAGGATTGATGCAAAAACTAAATAAGGGTTAGAGTCTGCACTCGCAAGTCTAAATTCTAATCTTGTTGCACTTTCTGAGGCATCTGGAATTCTGATTAGTGCTGTTCTATTTTCATTACCCCAGCTGAGCGTTGTTGGAGCATGATCCGCATTATGAATAAGCCTCCTATAGGAGTTTGAATGCGATGCATAAAACGATAGAAAGTCAGGAGTTGTTTTTAGAAGACCAGCAATTGCATCTGCAAAAATACCTTTTGGCTGATCATTAGAATCCAGTTTAAAAAGGTTATTCCCTTTTTTATCAATAATACTTAGATGAGCATGCATTCCATTGCCCGCCTCATCAGAAAAGGGTTTTGCCATAAAGGTTGCATTGAGATTAAATTGTTTAGCGCAGTTCTTTATTGATCTTTTCATTAAAAACGCTTGATCAGCCATCAAGAGAGGGTCATCATGATGAAGTAAATTGATTTCAAACTGACCGGGAGCACACTCTGCAATAGCGGTTTCAGAAGGGATGCCAAGTGCTTTTGCACTTTTATCAACCAAATCAAAGAAATCTTCAAAATCATCCATAACATTTAGGTTAAGTAACTGGACTTCTCTATAGCGCCTGTTCGTTCCAGGAATCAAGGGCATTTGTGGATGACCATGTTTCGTGAGCTGTTTATCAATTAAATAAAACTCCATTTCAGGTGCTATGACTGGCCTCATTCCAAGCTCATCAAAACGATTGAGTACACTTTTTAATATGTTTCGAGAATCGGCATAGATTGCTTTACCATCGGCATCTTCCATGCTGACAAGGCACTGCGCAGTTTTATTGGAGCTCCAAGGCGTCAATGCCAGTGAATTTTCAACAACTCGACAAGTTGCGTCACCATCTCCTGTTGTCATAACGAGTCCTGTACCCTTAGGATTGTCACCCCAAATATCAAGAACATAGCTTGAAACAGGCATTTTTAATCCACCATCAACTGCCTTAATCAGTGTTTTGGGTGAGGCACTCTTACCTCTTGCAATACCATTAAAATCGACATAAATAAATTCAATTTTTTTTAGCTCAGGGTTTGCACTGAGAAATTTCTCTGCAAAGTTTTTCATAAATTAACTTAATTTTATAGTTTAGTACTAGATTATTTCAAGACAAAATATGAAATAATTATTGCTAGAAAGTAAAAAAAGATTACACTATATCATCTAATTATAAAAGACAAAATGTATTAATTATTTTTATGCATTGATTTCAAATTATTTAAGGAAAAGATATGTCTGCAAGTACATCAGCTCTTCAGCAAAAAAATGCTAAGCACCTCATTCAATCATTCAGTGACTTAAGTTATATTAAAAATCCTGAGTCAACCCATATCATCAGTCGCGCTGATGGAGTTTATATTTATGATAACGATGGCAAGAAAATTCTAGATAGTATGTCTGGATTATGGTGCGTCAATATGGGTTATGGTCAGCATTCAATTATTGATGCAGTCAATGAACAAATGAAGGAGCTTGTTTACTACAATAACTTTTTTGGTTCGAGCCATCCATCTGCTATAAAGCTATCTGAAATGATTGCTAACAAAACACCAGAAGGAATGAATAAGGTTTATTTCTGTGGCTCTGGTTCTGAGGCAAATGATACTGTTGTTAGGCTAGCAAGACACTACTGGGCTGCAAGGGGAAAGCCTTCTAAATCGGTGATTATCAGTCGAACAAATGCTTACCATGGCTCAACAATGGCTGGAGCTAGTTTGGGCGGTATGAGTGCTATGCACGCACAGGGCGGCTTACCAATAGCAGATATTGAGCATATTGATCAACCCTATTATTACGATGCTTGCGTTGAGGCTGGCGGAAAGATTGATGTGGATGAATTTGGACTAAAAATAGCTCAAAGCTTAGCTAAAAGAATTGATGAGCTTGGTGAAGACCGTGTTGCTGCATTCATTGCAGAACCAATTCAAGGTGCAGGAGGAGTTATTATCCCACCAAAAACTTATTGGCCTGAGATTAGCAGAATTTGTAAGGAGAGAGATATTCTCTTAGTGGCTGATGAGGTGATTTGTGGTTTTGGAAGGACTGGAGAATGGTTCGGTTCTGGTCACTTTAACTTTAAGCCTGATTTGATGCCATTTGCTAAGGGTGTAACCTCAGGGTATCTTCCAGTTGGTGGAGTCATTGTAAGAGATGATATAGTCGATGTCCTTGCTGCAGCTAATCAAGAATTTGCACACGGTTATACCTATTCTGGGCACCCAGCTTGCATGGCTGCTGCTGTTGCTAATCTCGAGTTAATGGAAAATACAAATATACTGGACCAAGTCAAAAATACTACGGCTCCTTATTTAGCTAGCAAGTGGAAGGATCTAGAAAATCATCCTTTGGTGGGTGAGGCTAGGCAACTTGGAATGCTTGCAGCAATTGAGATAGTTAAGGACAAAGAGCACTGTAAAAGGTTTGAAAATAGTGCTGAGATAGTTGGTAAGTGTCGTGATTTTTGTTATGAAAATGGCATAGTCATGAGAGCAATCAAAACCAAGATGGTTATAGCGCCTCCGTTAATTTGTAATAATGATCACATTGATGAAATTATTGAGAAAGTATGGAAATGTCTTGATTTGACAGCTCAGTCGATCAAATAGTTTTTTAGAGTGCAATCATATTACCAGGCTACAAGAAATTTTGAAATAGACCAGCCTGCTCTTAAAGGCGATCATGAGGTAGATGTTTGCATCATTGGTGGTGGCTATACTGGCCTTTCATCTGCCCTTTATCTAGCTAATGAGGGAGTCAATGTTCTTCTTATTGAGTCTAACAAAATAGCGTCAGGAGCCTCTGGAGCAAATGGTGGGCAAGTTTCTGGTGGAATGAGAAGAGATCAATTTTATTTGGAAAAAGCTTTAGGGTTTGATAAAGCCAAGGCTTTATGGGGTATAGGAGAAGAGTCAAAATATCATGCAAAAGGTTTGATTGATAAATATCAAATTAAGTGTGACTACAAGAAGGGAATCGCTCATCCAAATCATAAGCAGAAATATTGTGAAGAATCAAAGCAATATGTTGATCATATGATTAATAAATATGATTACAAAGATATGGTTTATTTAAATGACAACCAAATGAGAGAGGTCACTGGTTCAGATTCCTATTATGGCGGAAGTTTTGATGAGGGGGAAGCGCACTGTCACCCACTCAATTATGCTCTAGGTATTGCAAAGGCTAGCCTTTCAGCAGGTGCAAAAATCTTTGAAAATACTGCTGCAATAGGATACAAGGTCCATGATAGTTGCGTAAGAGTTGAGACGCAGAAGGGTTCTATTAAAGCTGATCGCCTCATTCTTGCTTGTAATGGGTATCTTGGTAACCTTGAGAAGCGCTTAACCTCAAAAATCTTGCCAATGAACAATTATATTGTTGCAACTGAGCCACTTGGCGATGAAATGGCTCGTAAAATAAATCCTCGTGATATTGCTTTTGCTGACTCAAGATTTGTCATTAATTACTTTCGTTTAAGTGCAGATAAGCGACTACTTTTTGGTGGTGGAGAAAATTACTCTAAAGACTTATCCAACAATATAGTGCCTATCGTGACCAAACCTTTAGAAAAAATTTATCCCTTCCTTAAGGGAATCAAAATCGACTATGCATGGGGTGGAAAGCTTGCAATAACCATGAATCGTCTTCCATTCTTTACTTCACTTTATAATGATAAGGTTATTTCGGCACAAGGCTACTCAGGTCAAGGCGTTGCTTTGGCAAGCTATTCAGGAAAAATAGTTTCTGAGAAAATAACTGGTGATGGGAAAACTTTTGATATTATGTCCAGTATTCCAAGAAAAAGCTTTCCTGGAGGTAGATTTTTACGAAACCCAAGCATGAAGATTGGTATGCTTTACTACTCTTTATTAGACAGAATCTAAAGGAAAAAGTAAATGAGTATTGATGACTTTGAAGATATAAACACTGACCAGGCTTTTACCAAAAAAAGCCTATATGGCAGATCAAATGAGATGACCTATGGTGGAGCTCTAAGTTTTCTTAGGCGCAAATACACAAAAGATTTAAAGGGTGTTGATATTGCAGTCAGTGGTATCCCTTATGATGCTGCAACTAGTTTCAGGCCAGGTGCAAGATTTGGTCCTAAGGCTATAAGAGAAGCATCCGTTCAGCTTGCTGAGTTGCTAGCTTTTCCTGATGGAATCGATCCATTTAAGACTTTAGCTGTCACAGATTATGGAGATTGTGAATTAGATTATGGTTTTCATGGCAATGTTATTTCTGAGATTGAAAATCATGCTAAAACTATATTGGATTCTGGAGCTGAAATGCTTACTTTTGGCGGTGATCATTTTGTGACTTATCCGCTATTAAGGGCCCATGCAGAAAAGTATGGACCTATTGCCCTTGTTCATTTTGATGCGCATACTGATTCTTGGCCTGATGAAGACGGTAGACTTGATCACGGAACTATGTTCTCCAGAGCAATTAAAGAGAATTTAATTGATACTAAGCATTCTATCCAAATTGGAATCAGAACGCATAACAGTAATACAAAAGGGGTCACTATTCTTGATGCTCCTTGGGTTCATGAAAATGGTATTAACAAGGTGATCAATAAAATTATTGATGTTGTGAAAGACGCTCCTGCATATCTGACTTTTGATATTGATGGTCTTGATCCTGCCTATGCTCCAGGAACTGGTACGCCAGTTTCAGGTGGACTGACTTCAGCTCAGGCACTAGGAATTATTAGGGGCTTAGAGGGTTTAAATTTTATAGGGGCAGACGTTGTAGAGGTTGCACCAGCTTATGACCATGCCGATATTACAGCTATTGCAGCAGCAACTATTGCTCATGACTACCTAGTATTAAGAGCAAAACAAAAGAATAAAAAAACATAATCATTATAAATTATGAAAATAGGAATACTTTTAGTTGGAAGAGCTTCAGAGGATTTAGTAGAGAAGTACGGAACATATGCTGAAATGCTTATTGCACTGATTAACTCAGAAGGCCAGAACTTTGAAT
The DNA here is from genome assembly GCA_028345055.1 of Candidatus Thioglobus sp. Classification (GTDB taxonomy): domain Bacteria; phylum Pseudomonadota; class Gammaproteobacteria; order PS1; family Pseudothioglobaceae; genus Pseudothioglobus. The sequence goes on from JAOMCO010000013.1 coordinate 28,695, forward strand.
TCAAAACATTTAATATTCTTGATTCTGTGTTTCCAGAAAATCATTCAGTTTGCGATGGCTGGATAGTAACAGGGTCTCCCCATGGTGTTTATGAGGATCACTCATGGATTCCAACTGTAAGTCAGCTGATCAATGATATCTATAATGCTAATATGCCCATTTTTGGAGTCTGCTTTGGACATCAATTGATTGCTCAGGCTCTTGGTGGGCATGTTGAAAAATCAATTAAGGGTTGGGGTTTAGGACTTCACACTTATAAAATTCACAACAGTGCAAGCTACATGGGTAATTTGTCAGAAGAGTTGACTCTAAATATTTGTCATCAAGATCAGGTTCTTCAGTTGCCAGAGAATTCAACTCTCTATGCATCTTCAGAATTTTGTGAAAATGCTGGCTTTTATATCAAGGATAAAGTTTTAACAATGCAAGCTCATCCAGAATTTGAGGTTGAGTTTATAGTGGCATTGCTAAATGCTCGACGAGAGGTCATCATTCCAAAAGAATTTACAGATCCCGCACTTAAGAAGCTTAAGGATGAGCCTAAAAGTGTTCAGTCAACTCAGTTTGCTCAGACTATAAGGCAGTTTTTTTTAGGTTAGATTGTTATAAGCCTCAGTTGCTTTTTTGGTGATATATTTTCCAATTGGTATTGCAGACGTGGCTGCTGGTGAGGGCGCATTGCAAACATGAATAGAGCGTTTGCTTTCTGCAAATAAAAAGTCATGGACAAGTGTTCCATCTTCTAATACCGCTTGAGCTCTTATTCCTGCCGGATAAGGCTCTAAATCATTAATCTTAATATTAGGACTATATTTTTGCACTTCTTTTAAATACCCTTGTTTAAATATTGAATTTTTCATCTCATAAATACCAGATTTGAGGTTTTTTTTAATGACCCTATGGAAACCTTTAAAAGATAAGAATTCGATTGTATCTCGCAAACTAAAATTGAGTTTATTGTAACCCTCACGTTTGAATCCTAGGACTGCATTTGGACCAACTGTAATGGTGCCATCAATCATTTTAGTTAAATGCACTCCTAAGAAAGGTAAATCAGGATCAGGAATAGGGTAAACAAGATGTTTAATGAGGCTATTGTGCTTAATTGGAAGTCTAAAGTACTCACCTCGAAATGGTATGATTTGGAAATTAATTTTTATATTGAGTAATCTTGCTACTCTATCAGCCATTAATCCAGCACAGCAAATTAGGTATTTAGTATTTAAGGATTCACTTGAAGTAATAATCTTAATCTTTTCTTTATCTTCCTCAAGACTAACTACTTCTGAATTAAGAAGAAACTCACCACCCTTCGACTCAAATTCCTCTGACATTTTTTTTGTAATTAGTTTATAGTCAACAATCCCTGTGGATTTTACAAAAAGAGCGCTAATACCCATAATATTAGGCTCGATCTCATTCAGCTGCTTTTGATCTAAGACTTCAACGCTTATCTCATTTGATTTAGATCGCTCGTGCAGCTCATGCATGCGTTTAAGCTCAACTTGATTTGTAGCAACTAATAATTTTCCGCACTGTTCATAAGGGATATTATTGATTGAGCAGAAGTTAATTGTCTCTTTGAGACCTTCACGACAAAATTGCGCTTTTAAGCTTCCTGGCTGATAATAAACACCAGAATGGATAACCCCACTATTGTGCCCTGTTTGGTGTTTAGCAAAAGAGCTCTCTTTATCAATTAATAGAATCTTTTTGTCTGGATGTTTATCAATAAGAGAAAGCGCGGTAGATACGCCTACAATACCTCCACCTAAAACTACATAATCATAAATTTCTTTCATTAATTAATTGATTTAAAGTGGATTTTCTTTCATTTTATTAAATAAATACTCCTCTTTGGCGAAGAAGTTCTCGGTGAAGGTCTTTATTTGCAAAAAACTTATCTCTGCCATGTAGCCAAAAATAATTATTGATTATTAACATACTTCCTTCATTTAGTTTGATATTGTATGTGTTAGATTCTCTTTCAAGTGATTCACCCAGCTCATATAGATATAGTCCCTGAGTCATATTAGCTGGCTCAGCAAATTGATCTATGAAGGATATTATGGGAAGATCTCCATCTTTTTCAATAAAGATTGGATGTGAGGTTTTATAGTCAATATTTTTACTAGAAGGCGAGCCCCATTGAATATCTTCTTTAGCAACAGGATGGCTATGAAATTTCTCTAACTCTTCCCAGTCATCTAAATGTAGAAGAAGTGAACCTCCTCCCTCAACATTTAATTCTAGAATTTTTTGCATAATAACCCAGTCGGTTTTCTCTTTAACGTAAGTACCATCATTATGTAGTTCCATTCTTCTATGGGCTTGACGAAGATAACTATCACTATTGTCATCATTTCTTACTGAAAATCGTGCATAAAATTTTCCAGACATTGAGTCAAGATTTGGCAGACCTATAAGATGTGATATGGCCGTTGAAAGAAGAATATTAAAATCAATAAACTCTTCACATGTAACTCTTATAGCTAAAACTCCAAAATGGCTCAGGTATGAGCTTCCAAATGAGCATATTCGAAGAACACAAAAACCAACTTGTATCGGGCAGAAACAGGTCTGGTATTTGTTAAAACTTGATACCAGTGACGAGGAAATATCTCTTGATCTTCATGAAGAAATTGAGTTCGATGACTGGAAGTGGGTTGATTACTGGAAACCAGTTGATGAAGTAATTAATTTTAAAAGAGATGTTTACGAGGATATGCTAAAGGCACTTGCACCTATTCTTTTTAACAATGAGCATAGCATCCCTACTAAGCTATCAAGACCATTACAATTCAGTGCCATAAAGTTATAGTTGAGATAAACTCTTTTTAATTATCTCTACTGGGGTCATAATATGCTCCTCAATTAGCTTTGATGAAGACTTTTTATCTCTCTCAAGAGCCAAAATCATGAGGGCTGCGTGTTCATTTTGATTAATTTTAAGTGTGGCTATATTTGAGACATTCTCTCTAAGCCATAAACTTCGATACCTTTTTGATTTTTCAATAAGAGAGCTTCTTATTTGAAAAAGTCTTGGTGACATGCAGCCCGCAACTAATGCCTCATGAAACTCTCCATGGCGACTTTGCCACTCTTCAACATCTAAATCATTTTCTTTACTGTACTTATTTAATCGGTGCGAGGCAGCTATTACTTTAGCCTCCCAATAGTCATCACCTTTGTCAATAGCCATCTCAATACAAAGAGATTCTATCTTTGCTCTTGTTTGATAGATATCTGTTAAGTCTTCAATTGAAATATCACTGACATAGAAACCTTTCTGATTTTTTGAAACAACCAAATCTTTTGCAATTAGTTGAGATAAAGCTTCTCTAAGTGGGCTAGTTCCAACATTATATTTTTCTTTTAATGTTTTAATGTGTAACTTTTGTTTAGGAAGAAATTCACCCGAAATAATATCATTTTTTAATGAGTCAAGTATTTGGGAAGCAGTGTTATCTCTAGAATCAGTCATTTATATACAAAAATTAGATCATTAAGAAATAGATATTACAGTTTGAATTTTATCATAAATGTAGTTATAATTAACAAATGTCGACATTTTAATATTTCATAATGATTTCACACAAAAATAATACTGGATTTAGTCTTTTTAGCCAAAAGGATAGCCCCCGTCTTCAGAAGCTTACAATACATGATGAAATAATTGATAAATTTATCAAATGTACAGAAAAGATTGATGTTCAGTCAATTGAATATAAGCCATTTCTTCGTTTTTATATTGCCAACCGTCTCAACGAGCTTACA
>JAOMCO010000014.1 GCA_028345055.1 Candidatus Thioglobus sp.
TATCTAGAACCTCAATAGTCAAGCTTTCAATAAGTCATTATGGGATAATATTTATTTTATTAATTTAGATTAACAGATTAACAATGATATCTACCGCAAATGTCACCATGCAATTTGGTGAAAAACCACTTTTTGAAAATATTTCAGTCAAGTTCCAAAGTGGAAATAGATATGGCTTGATTGGAGCCAATGGTTGCGGAAAGTCAACTTTAATGAAAATTTTAACCGGTGAGTTAAAGCCAACTCATGGATCAGTATTGATAGGAGAGGGTCAGAGGCTCGGAGTGTTATCTCAAGATCAGTTTGCATTTGAAAACTATCGAGTCGTAGATACAGTCATTATGGGTCACAAAAAACTCTGGGAAATTAAAGAGGAAAGAGATAGAATCTATGGCCTTCAAGAGATGAGTGAAGAGGATGGTATTAAGGTGGCTGAATTAGAGATGGAATTTGCTGAAATGGATGGATATTCTGCTGAATCCTCAGCTAGTGAATTATTATTAGGTTTAGATATCCCTCTTGATCAACACTATGGATTGATGAGCGAAATTGCTCCAGGATGGAAACTTCGAGTACTTCTGGCCCAAGCACTTTTTTCTAATCCAGAGATACTATTATTGGATGAACCAACTAACAATCTTGATATCAATTCAATTAGGTGGCTAGAAGAAATACTCAGCGCAAGAAAGTCAACAATGGTAATAATTTCTCATGACCGTCACTTTTTAAATGGTGTTTGTACTCACATGGCAGACTTAGATTATGGCGCTTTAAATGTATTCCCAGGAAGTTATGATGACTTCATGATTGCAGCTACAGCTATTCAAGAAAGAATGAGGTCTGATAATGCCAAAAAAGAAGAAAAAATAAAGGATTTAAAACACTTTGTTTCTAGATTTTCAGCGAATGCCTCAAAGTCTAAACAGGCTACCTCACGATTAAAACAGCTCAATAAAATTGAATTGGATGATATCAAGCCCTCATCAAGAGTCAGTCCTTATATTATCTTTAATCAAAGTAAGGAGCTTTTTCGTAATGTTTTAGAGGTCAAAGACTTAAACAAAAGTTATGATGATGAGCAGGTACTTAGAGATATTAATTTAATGATAGAGACTGGCGAAAGGGTTGCAATCATCGGGCAAAATGGAATTGGCAAAAGTACATTGCTTAAAACTTTATTTGGCGAAGTTGAGCCTGATAGTGGCAACAAAAAGTGGAGTGAAAATTCTAATATTGGCTATTATGCCCAAGATCATAATGAAGAATTTGAGAAAGAAATGAGTGTTTTGGATTGGATGACTCAATTTAAAAATGAAAAAGATGATATTCAAATGATGCGCTCAGTTTTGGGAAAAATGCTTTTTGGCAAAGAAGATGTAAAAAAATCTGTTAAATCTTTGTCAGGTGGTGAAAAAGGTAGGATGATTTTTGGAAGACTGATGCTTCAAAAGCCAAACATTTTGTTGATGGATGAACCTACTAATCATCTTGATATGGAGTCAATTGAAGCATTAAATTTGGCTCTTGATAATTACAAAGGAACGCTGGTTTTTGTTAGTCATGATAGAGAGTTCGTTTCTTCATTGTCAACAAAAGTGATTGAACTTAAGGATGATGGAGCGCACTATTACTCTGGAAACTATGAAGATTATTTATTATCTCAAGTATGAATTTAATTAATGTCTGTATCGAAATCTATTAATTATCTAGAGTAATATTTGATGTTTAAATATTAATAAGAAAATTTTTTCATAATTTTTAACTATAAAGGGCTATTTTTTTTAATGTTTACTGGAATTATTCAAGCTTTAGGAAATATTCAAGAGATTCACTCTTCTAGCGAAGGTGCTCAACTGAAAATTAATTCCAATACTATGGATTTAAAGGATACAAGTGTTGGAGACAGTATTGCTGTAAATGGAGTTTGTTTAACAGTAACTAATTTATCTGAAAGCTTTTTTTCTACAGATGTATCAAATGAAACTATAGCTTGTACAACATTTTCAGAGCTAAGTAAAGGGCAAAATGTAAATCTTGAAAAGTCTCTAAGAATTAACCAAGGAATTGATGGTCATTTAGTGAGTGGTCACGTGGATGGAGTTGGTAAGGTTAGCTCAGTAAATAATGATGGTGAAAGTATCAGAATCAAAATTGAAGCTCAAACTGATATTGTAAAATATATTGCCAAAAAAGGATCTATTTGTATCAACGGCGTCAGTCTTACTGTCAATGGTATTGATGGTAGCATTTTTGATGTTAATATAGTCCCTCATACAATTTCATCAACTACACTTGGAGAGCTCACTCTAAATTCAAATGTAAATCTAGAGATTGATCTGATTGCTAGATATGTTGAGAGACTTTACAACGAGAATAAAAAATAGTCAATTATGCAAGCTACAATCAAAGATTTAATAGAAGATTATAAGCAAGGAAAAATGATTATCCTTATGGACGATGAAAGTCGCGAAAATGAAGGGGATTTATTAATTGCATCTGAAAAAGTCACAAAAGAAGATATAAACTTTATGGCCACCCATGGTCGAGGTTTGATTTGTTTAACGTTGACTCAGCAAAGATGCCAGCAGTTAAATCTTCCTCTTATGGTTTCTCAAAATAGTGATCTTCATTCTACAAACTTTACTGTTTCTATTGAGGCAGCTTCTGGAGTTACAACAGGTATTTCTGCTTCTGATCGTGCAAAAACTATACTAGATGCTGTTGCTAAGAATGCAAAACCTATTGATATTGTTCAGCCTGGCCATGTTTTCCCATTAATGGCTCAACAGGGCGGCGTTTTAATTCGTGCTGGTCATACTGAGGCTGGATGCGATTTAGCTCGTTTAGCTGGCTTTGAGGCCTCATCAGTTATCGTAGAAATTCTCAATGATGATGGATCTATGGCAAGAAGTGAGGATTTATTTAAATTTGGAAAAAAACATGGAATTAAAGTTGGCAATATTGCCGATTTAATTCATTACAGAGTTGAAAATGAAAAAACTGTTGAAAGAATAAGTCAGAGACCATTCAAAACTAAATATGGTGATTTTAAGCTCTTCTCTTATTTAGATACCATACATAATGATATTCATATTGCCCTTGTTAAAGGCTCAATTACCAATAAAACAGAGCCTTATGTCAGAGTTCATATGGAAAATATATTTAAAGATGTTCTTCAAGAGGTTCAAAGAGGTTTTACTATAAATAGTGCCTTAGATATGATTTCTGGGGTTGATAATGGCGTTTTTTTACTTTTAAGAAAGCAAAATAATCAAGCTATTCTTGAAAATATTGACAATCAAAATTATAAAAGTAGTGATGATGACAAAACCTTTGGAATTGGTGCTCAAATACTTTCAGATTTAGGCGTGACAAATATGAAGTCACTTGGAAAGCCAAGAAAATGGCCAGGATTAGAGGGTTTTGGAATTACAATCACTGAATATGTGAATATAAAGGGGTAGATAAATTGAAAAATATTGAGGGTGATTTAAAAATTAATAATAAGAAAGTGGCAATAGTTGCTGCACGTTTCAATGCGTTTGTTGTTGAGCATTTGATCAGTGGGGCTAAAGAAGTCCTCCTCAAGAGTGGCTCCAAAGAAAAGAATATTGAGCTTTTTTATGTACCTGGAGCTTTTGAGATTCCATTGGCACTAAAAAAAGTAGCGGGTTCTGGTAAATTTGATGGGATAGTTGCTTTAGGTGCGGTTATTAGGGGCGGTACACCTCATTTTGAGTATGTTGCTGGTGAATGTGTAAAGGGGATTTCACAAATTGCACTTGAATCCGAGATACCCATTGCTTTTGGTGTGTTAACTGTAGATACAGTTGAGCAAGCTATAGAACGTTCTAGTGAATCTGAAAACAAAGGTGCAGAGGCTGCAGAAAGCACTATTCGAATGATGAACTTAATCGAGAAGCTGTGACCCCCAAACAGCGCTCAAGAGCGAGAGCAGTTCAGGCAATATATCAGTGGCTTGTCTCTGGAGAGAATATTAAAAAGATTGAGCATCAGTTTTTAAACCAAAAAGAAGGGAAGATTTCTAAGGCTTTTTTCTCTAATCTGATAATCAACATTCCAAAAAATATAACTGTTTTAGATGAAATAGTTCAACCATCAATTGACCGTGATATTGGTGAACTGGGCCCAACAGAAAAAGCAATTTTGTATTTAGGCGTTTATGAGCTGAGGTTTCAGCCTGAAGTTCCATATAAAGTAGTAATTAATGAAGCGGTTGAATTAGCTAAACTCTATGGGGCAGAGGGATCTTTTAAACTTGTAAATTCATCTTTAGACAAAATTGCTCTAGAATTTAGGTCTTTAGAGATTAGGTAATATAATTATTACTTCTTTCAATAAAGTTTTGCATTTCTGACACAGCTGATCTTAATTTGTTTATTTTATGAATAAATCTTACTGAGTCCTAATAGTCCTTTTTTATATTTTTTTGATTGATTTTATCTTTTTTCATGGTAGTATTTAAGTTCGGCATTCAAACTAGTTAGCTTTATAACGGGTTTACTCTATAACTCAGGCTTTCTTTTTTTGCTGAAAAAATAGGGTTAGTTTAATATTTATATTAATTTAGGAGAAACAATGAAAAGTATTTATAAAAAAATTGGAGCAACACTTGTAAGTGCTATTGCTTCAGTAAACGTAATGGCTCTTGATGAGTTAAATGTAGCTTATTTTGAAGAGTGGCCAATGCCGTTTGAGTATGCAAAGCAAATTGGTGCTTATGATGAAGCTTTAGGAATGAAGGTTAATTGGAAGGCTTTTGGAACAGGTACAGCAATGTCTGCTGCGATGGCTTCGGGTGATATTCATATTTCTGTGAGCCAGGGAGTACCGCCATTTATTGTAGCGGCATCGACTGGTCAGGATATCCAAATTGTTGACGTAGCTGTAAGTTACGCTGATAACGACAACTGTGTTGTAGCTTCAGGTCTAGAAATTGATGCTAGCAATGCTTCAGATTTGGCTGGTAAGAAAGTTTCAGTTCCAATTGGAACAGCTGCTCACTATGGTTTCTTGAAGCAGATGGAGCACTTTGGTGTTTCAGTAGATTCAATGCAAGTTGTTGATATGGCCCCGCCAGAAGGCGCTGCTGCATTAGCACAAGGAAGCATTGATATGTTCTGTGGATGGGGTGGATCACTTCGTCGTGCTAAAGAGCATGGTAACGTGCTATTAACTGGTGCTGAGAAGACTGCATTAGGTATCTTGGTATGGGACGTAACTTCAGTTCCAGCAGGTTTTGCTGATGAGAATGCGGAAGTTCTTCAAACATTCTTAGGCGTTACTGCGGCTTCAAACGCAATGTGGAATTCTGGAGGATTTACTTCACTAATGCTTCCACATATTGCTAAAGATGCGGGTATGGACGAGCAGGCTACAGCTGAGACAATGGCTACATTTGTATTCCCATCAGTTAGTAACCAACTTGGTGATAACTGGCTTGGTGGGTCAGGTGCAGCATTCCTTAAAGGTGTAGCTGATGTATTTGTTAATAGTGGAAACATTCCAAGTGCACGTGGTTCATATGCTAATGCTATCAATACTGACGGCTTAGAGGGACTAGCAGCACAATAAAGTACAAAAAATTTAACGGCTTTTTAAGTCTTAAATTTAGTATTTGTTAGACCAAAGGTGGCGCACTTAAAAGTGTGCCACCTTTTTAATGAAAAACAAATTTGGAGCCAGTTTTGAAAGGTTTATCAATAAATAACATATCAATGCGTTTTGACTTGAAGAATGGTTCTTCTGTTCAAGCACTTAAAGATGTTTCACTCGATATAGATGAGGGACAAATAATTACAGTACTTGGTCCATCAGGTTGTGGAAAGACTACTCTACTTAATATTGTTGCTGGCTTTTTAGCTCCAACAGAAGGCAAAGTTATTCTTAATGAACATATTGTTCAAGGTCCTGGAGCTGAGCGTGGAATGGTTTTTCAACAGGGGGCACTTTTTGAATGGATGAATGTGCGTTCAAATGTTGCATTTGGACCGCGGATGAAGGGAATGTCAAAGGCAGAACAAGATGAGAAAGTTAAGCATCTTCTAGAAATTGTTGGACTTGCTGATTTTGAAGATAAGGCAGTTTATGAGCTATCTGGTGGAATGCAGCAGAGAGTAGCTCTTGCTCGTTGTCTGGCTAATGACCCCGATGTAATTTTAATGGATGAGCCCTTGGGTGCTTTAGACGCATTAACGCGCGAGAAAATGCAAGGTCTTGTTTTAAAGCTCTGGAAAGAGACTGGAAAGACAATTATCTTGATTACTCACTCGGTTGAGGAGGCAGTTTTACTTGGGGAGAGATTGCTAGTTCTTGCTCCAAGGCCTGGAAGAATTCATAAAGAATATAAGTTGCCATTTGCAGAAATGGGAGTTAATGTCGACTTAAGAGAAGTTAAAAAAGCTGATGGTTATACTGAAACTCGTGATGAAATTCTTTCAATTATTTGGGAAATGGAAGAAGAAATTATGGGAAGGGCGGAAGAAAACTAATGGCTATTTTAATTTTTTATATAATAATTTTTATTGCAGCTTTTTACTTAGTTAAGATAGCTTCATCATTTACAAAATCACAAGATGATTTTACTAGCCTAAAAACTGTTACTTTTGGAGATGAAAGTGCAGTTTCTCCTAATAGAGCAGCATCATTTATTTCTGTTATTGCTGTATTCGCAATTTGGGCAGCATTTACAGGATCAAAGCTAATCCCTATTCATGTACCTGGACCATTTATTGGTGAACTTTCTTTTAGCTATACTGCTATGAATGCTTCAGGTCAAACAGATGATGCTGATGTAACAATAACAGTCTATGATGTGCAGACTGGTGACATACCTGACAAGTTAGATATTGAGCCAGGAACAGGATTTGCTTTAAATGATACTGATCAGATAATTACCTATAGAAGTGGACTCATTAAGGTACAAAAAAATGATGTTGGGGGTAAAGACAAAGGTTATAAGGTTATTGCTGTGAATGGCCAAGAAATTTTGCCAGAACAGGAAATTTTTGTTGATAATGCTAGAATCTATATGACTAGGAAGGGGACTTTGAGTGTCACACCTGAAAAGGGTTGGCAGATGCAGCCTGTATGGCTGCCAGCTCCAGAAACTGTATGGTCTAGATTGGTCAAGGTTGGCTCTGAAGGCTATAAAAACTTTACGCTCTTAGAGCATTTAGGTTGGTCGCTTATTAGAGTTGTAGTAGGGTTTTTAGCAGGTGCTATTATTGGAATTCCTTTAGGGTATGCAATGGGATTATCTGGTTGGTTTCGAGGTTGGTTTGACCCAATCGTTGAATTTATGAGGCCAGTTCCACCCCTTGCTCTAATTCCACTTGTCATTATTTGGTTTGGAATAGGAGAGCAAGGGAAGATTATATTATTATTTCTTGCCTCACTTTGGATAATGACGATTTCCGCAAGAGCTGGTGTTTCAGGTGTTAATATTGCAAAAATACATGCTGCCTATTCACTAGGTGCTTCTAAATGGCAGATTATGCGATTGGTTATTGTTCCAAATAGTTTGCCAGAGATTTTTACAGGAGCGAGAGTTTCTATGGGAGTTTGCTGGGGAACTGTTGTTGCAGCAGAGTTAGTTGCTGCTCAAAAAGGTGCTGGAATGATGATAATTAACGCATCCAAGTTCCAAATGACTGACCTAGTAATCATGGGAATTGTATTAATTGGAGTTATCGGCTATGCAATTGATATATTGATGCGAATTTCAGAGAATTATCTTGTCCCATGGAAAGGCAAATAGTTCTATAATTCTGTTTTAATTTATTCCCTGAAAAAAATATGTCTACAACTTTACCTAAGCATGCGCAGGCAATAATCATTGGAGGAGGTGTTGTTGGCTGTTCAGTTGCCTATCATCTTGCAAAACTTGGTTACAAGGATGTTATTCTTCTTGAAAGAAAAAAACTAACCTCTGGAACAACTTGGCATGCAGCTGGACTTGTAGGTCAAATGCGATCTTCACTGAATCTAACTCAAATGGTGAAGTATTCTGGAAATCTCTATGAAACTCTTGAATCTGAAACGGGAATGGCTACAGGGTATAGAAGAACTGGCTCAATCAGTCTCGCTACAAATCAGGAGAGATTGACTGAATACAAGCGCAATGCTTCTCTTGCAAAGGTTCATGGGGTTGATGTTCAAATCTTGACTACTGATGATTTGAGAAATAAACTGGATTTTTTTAATCTTGAAGATGTTGTTGGCGGTGCATGGATCCCAAAAGATGGAAAAGCAGATCCAGCCAATGTAGCAATGGCTCTTGCAAAAGGTGCTAAAAATAATGGCGTTAAAATTTATGAGGATGTTAAAGTTACTGGAATTCTCAAGGATAAGGGAAAAGTAACTGGTGTTGAGACAGAACTTGGTGATATTCAATCTGAGGTAGTTGTGAACTGTGGTGGTATGTGGGCCAGAGATATTGGAAAAATGGCCGGCGTTTCTGTTCCACTTCATGCCTGTGAGCATTTCTATTTTTTGACTTCAGCTGTTCCTGGGCTTGGAGATATGCCTGTTGTGAGAGTCCCAGATGAGTCTGCATACTATAAAGAAGATGCTGGAAAAATATTAGTTGGATTATTTGAGCCAAATGCTAAACCCTGGGCTCAAAATGGTATTCCAGAGGATTTTTGTTTTGATCAAATTCAGGATGATTTAGATCACTGTATGCCTTATCTTGAATTAGCAATGAGTAGAGTTCCAGTAATGGAAAGCTTAGGCATTGAAACGCTTTTTAATGGGCCAGAAAGCTTTACACCAGATGATAATTTTCAAATTGGAGAGTCGCCTGAGCTTGGAAACTTCTATGTTGCTGCAGGATTCAATTCAATTGGAATTCAGGCTGCTGGAGGAGCTGGCAAGTATTTAGCAGAATGGATTGTTGGTAAAGAGCCACCATGCGATTTATGGGATGTAGATATTAGAAGAAACCAGTCATTCCAAAGTAATAAGACTTATCTAGCCAATAGAGTTACTGAAACTCTTGGTTATCTCTATGAAAACCATTTTCCTTATCATCAGTATGAGACAGCAAGAGGTTTGAGAAAGAGTCCTCTTTATGATTTCTATAAAAAACGAGGTGCCTGTTTTGGTGAAGTCGCTGGATGGGAAAGACCTAACTGGTTCGTTCCAGAAGAATTAATTGGTAAGGCTGAGGCAAAATATGAATACTCTTGGGGAAGGCAAAATTGGTTTGAGTATCATAAATTAGAGCAGCAAGCCATCAGGGAGAGTGTTGGCATGTATGAAATGTCATCATATGCAAAAATCAGAGTTAAAGGTAGTGACTCTATGGAATTTCTTCAGCTGATTTGCGCAAATGACGTGGATGTTGATCCAGGAAAGATGGTTTACACTCAATGGCTTAATCATAAAGGTGGAATAGAGGCAGATGTAACTGTGACTCGCCTCGCCTTAGATGATTACTTGATTGTGAGTGGAACAGTGTGCCTTAATAGAGATATGCATTGGCTTAAAATGAATATGCCAAAAGAAGCCAACTGCTCATTATTTGATGCAACAAGCTCTGAGGGATGCATAGCCATTATGGGGCCAAATTCGAGAGATTTACTCCAATCTCTTACAGATGCTGATATAAGTAACAAAAGCTTTCCATTTGCGAATGTTCGAAATATTGAACTAGGTATGGCAAATGTCAGAGCCCATAGGATCACTTATGTTGGTGAGTTGGGATGGGAGCTATACTTTCCAATTGAATTTTCAAGCTATGTTGCTGAGTTAATAGATGAAAAAGGTAAAGAGTTCTCTTTAAGACATATTGGAATGCATACGGTTGATAGCTGCAGAATTGAAAAAGCGTATAGACATTTTGGACATGATATTACTGATGAAGATCATGTCATTAATGCAGGACTTGGGTTTGCAGTAAAGCTTGATAAAAAACCTTCTAAATATGGTAATTTTATTGGTTATGACTCTGTTCAATCTAAAAAAGCTGCTGGGTATGATATGCGCGTTATGCAGTTTTTATTAAATAATTCAGATTTGATGCTTTACCATAATGAACCTATCCTAAAAAATGGAGAAATTGTTGGTCATTTAACAAGTGGAACCTATAGCCATACTCTTGGAGGTGCCGTTGGTCTTGGTTATGTCCCCTGTAAGCCAAATGAAAGCCAAGAGGATATTTTGAGCGCTGAGTACACTGTCGAGGTAGAAGGCGTTATTGAGAAGTGTAAGGTATCTCTCAAGCCAATGTATGATCCGCTAAATGAGAAAATTAGAATCTAATCATTTAAAATTACCTCTTTACCTTTGGCATAAAGCATACAGTTCCCAATAATGCTATTTTCATCTTTCCATTTATTGCAATCATTGAATGCCTCATTTTCCTCTTGTCCCATTCCGTATTCACATCTACCATCACCATCATTTACGATAAACAAATAACCATTAGAATTAAACTCATTATTATTTAAATCTAAATATTCATCCCATATTTCAATAAAGTTCCAGTCACAATTTGTATAGCTGCTATCTTTTTGTTTTTGGATGGGGTCTTTATTGTTATTTTTCCATTCATTTGATTTATAAATAACATTTGAACAATCAAATTTTTCAAATTGATTACTTTTAGCTTCATAGGCTACTTTTCCATTAGTTGGGTAAATAGAGATGAGATTTTTTAACTCTGGTGGACTTAGAATTTTTTCAACATAGCATTTATACAATCTGTGTCCAATTGGCAAAGTCTTGGCAATTTCATTTTGATTCCTAAGTTTAAACTCACTATTAGGAAGTTCAAAGAAATCCCCATAACCCCATTCAGCTGCAATTAACCAATATGCAAATTCGGTTGTAATAGCTTTATTAAAACCTTCAGAATCTCCTTGTTTTAATATTTCTTGATAATCTGAAATATTAAATATTCTCTTATCAATTGCTTCTTGAGTGGCAAGCCTAATCATAGAGGATGGGTCTTCCCAATTCCAATCTAAGAATTGAATTGCAAATGCTACATTAGTTATAGTATGGAGAAGATGCTCAATAACCTCATTTATTTGTCTATCATCTCCTTTTTTGTATTCCCAAATATAATCTGTAACGTTGTCTCTATATGGGCCACTCTCAACAGTTCTTGATTGGGGCAAACTTCCAAAATCATTATTGAGTTTTCTTTCATAATACTCTGGGCCCTCTAAACCTATTCTTTGGTAAACAAAATTATCTTTTGTTATTTCTAAGTATTTTGATCTCATTTCAGGATCTATTTGACTATTGTCTTCCAGCATCAATAGGTATGTATTAGCCACTTTAGACATAAAATCATTAGAGACTTCCTCTAAAGAAAATAACCTTAAATTTTCTACATCAATGTATTTGATAAAAGGTTCAAATTTTCGGTTTTTATTAATCTTAAAAGGATCAGCATAAGAAATTCCTATTAAGCCAATTATTAAAAAAAATAGTAAAAATAATTTTTTCATAATAAAGATTACTATGCCTTTTGAGTTATTAATTTAATTTCATTAATAATAATATCCATCCCCTTGTCAATTTTATTGGTATCAACAGCAGAATAACCCAAATGTAAATAGTTTTTTGGAGAGTTTTTTCCACTAAATAAAGTGTTACCAGATCTTACGGCTACTCCTTTGTTCAAAAGATTTTTGCAAAGTTTATCACTATCAATTTTTGCAAGAATTTCAATCCAAAAGGTTGATCCTCCAATAGTAGGTGTGCAGGATAATAAAGGTTCTTGATTAATTTTTTCATTAATTAAAGCCCATCTTTCCTTATTAGTTTTTTGTATTTTTGTGAACATATTGTGATAATGCCCTAGACCAATAAAAAGAGCGACTGATCTTTGATTATTTGCAGGTATATGTCTAATCATCAAACGTCTTAAGGCTTTAACTTCTTCAATAAAGCTCTCTGGAGCAACCATATATCCGAGTCTCAAACCTGGAGCAAAAGCCTTGGAAAAGCTACCGACATAAATAACATTATTGTCTTTATCTAGGCTTTTAAGAGAGGGGTGAGGCTTCTTCTGGAAGTTAATTTCTGCCTCATAATCATCTTCAATAATGACCATTTGGTTTTCTTTTGCAATAGATAAAAGTTTATTCCTTCTTTCCATACTCATTGTGACTCCAGTTGGATATTGATGACTTGGAGTGGTAAAAATGATATCAGTTTCAGGCTTTATATCCTCAATTACAATACCATTTTGATCAATATTAATTGGGATAACATTTTCAGTTTTAGAGCTAAATATATTTCTCACATCTGGATACCCCGGGTTCTCCATGCCAACAACAGTACCTTGTTTTGTCAATAAGCTTGCAATCATATATATTGCGTTTTGACTTCCTGAGGTAATAAGAATTTGATCTTTATTTGCCCAAATTCCTCTCTTTGGAAGGACTTTTGATTGAATTTGTTTAATTAATGATGGGTCATCATTATCTACATGGTCCATGTTCCATTTTTGTATCTCTGGTAGAGTCGAAGAATGCCTAACTACCTCCCTCCATTCATAGTAAGGGATTAAGCTTTTGTCTAGTTGGCCAATTGTGAATGAATAGGGAAGACTTTGCCAATTTTCTGGATTGTGAATATTGGTTTGAGTAGACGGTTTTTTTGTTATTAATTTGTCATGCCAAATAGGTGATTGAGTCTTATTTTCCAGACCCCTTTCATTAGAAGTGTAGCTTTCATAAAACTGCTCATTTACATAATAACCTCGCCTCTCTTTTGGAGTAATGTACCCATCAAACTCCAACTCTTTATATGCCGCAATAACAGTATTTCTCGCGACTTTAACAGCACTGGCTAGGTTTCTTGATGATGGAAGAGGCTCATTAGGTCCGATTAAACCGTTAGTAATAGCATCAATGAGCTGCTGACGAATCTGTAATTGAAGTGTTCTAGGCTTGTCGTGCCTAAGTGAAAAGAATTGATTCCACATCTCGTCCATTTTGCTGGCCTATTAATTGTAAGTTTCCTGGATCTATATATATGTTAAATCAGGACCAGTTATATTTTACAATTCGTTTCTTTAAAAATGCATTAAATTTGAACTAGGAGGGAGTATGTCAAATACTGCAGTTGTTGATAATGCAAAAGATCATGTCTGGCATCATTTAACCCAGCACAAAGCTTTTGAAGAAAATGATCCGCTTGTTGTCTCAAATGCCACTGGGATGATTATAACTGATTCAAAGGGTGATGAATATTTAGACGCAACATCTGGAGGTGTTTGGACAGTTAACCTTGGCTATGGAAGAGATGAAATGGTTAAGGCTGTAAGTAGTCAGATATCGAAAATTCCTTATTTTGCAGGTGCATTTGGTAATGAGCCGGCTTCACAATACGCCCAAGAAATTACATCATTGATGCCTGGAATGAATCGTGTCTACTATTCCAATTCTGGCTCTGAAGCTAATGAAAAGGGTTACAAGATGGTGCGTCAGCTCGCTCATTTTGATAACGATGGTAAAAAACATAAAATTATTTTTCGTGATCGTGATTATCATGGAACTACTATTGGAGCAATGAGTTCTTCTGCTCAGTTGCAAAGAAAAAAACAATATGGGCCTTTTGCTCCTGGTTTTGTGGAAATGCCAAATTGTTGCTGTTATCGATGCCCTTTTGGGAAGAAATATGGTGAATGTAATATTGAGTGTGCGACTGTCCTTGAAGATATTATTTTAAAGGAGGGGTCAGATACCGTTGGCTCTGTAGTATTGGAGCCAATTACTGCTGGTGGTGGTGTGATTCCTCCTGTAAAGGAGTATTTTCCAATAATCCAGTCTATTTGCAATAAATATGATGTTTTACTTCATATTGATGAAGTTGTTTGTGGCCTTGGAAGAACTGGTAAATGGTTTGGTTACCAACACTTTGATGTTAAGCCAGATATCGTTACAACAGCAAAAGGTTTGGCTGCAGGTTATGCTGCGATTTCAGTTACCATTACATCAGAAGCAATTTTTGAAAGATTTAAGCAAGACCCTACAAACCCAGATAGCTATTTTAGAGATATTTCTACTTTTGGAGGTTGTACTGCTGGACCAGCTGCAGCGCTTGAGGTGGTTAATATCATTAAAAGAGAAAATTTACTAGAAAATGTTAAAAATATGGGTGATTACCTCAAGGATAAGCTACACGCACTCGAAGATAAATATGAAATTATTGGAGATGTAAGAGGTAAGGGCTTATTTTGTGGTGTTGAGCTAGTCAAAGATAGAGATACAAAAGAACCAGTTCATGAGAGCATAGCTATGGCTATTGCTGGACATTGTTTAAAAAATAAAGTTATGATTGGAAGAACAAATCGAAGCTTTGAATACAACAATAATGTTCTTTTATTTAGTCCAGCATTTATCTGTTCAAAGAATGAAATTGATCAAATTGTGGCTGCTGTTGATAATGCAATTGCAGCAAATATTTAATAGAAATATAAAGAAAATTGGAGGAAAATTAAAATGATTATTGGAGTTCCAAAAGAAATTAAGAACCATGAGTACAGAGTAGGCTTAACTCCGAGAAGTGTTAAAGAATTTATTAATAATGGTCACAAAGTTTTAGTACAAACCAATGCTGGCATTGGAATCGGTGCCTCTGATCAAGAGTATGCTGATACTGGTGCTAAAATTATTGGTACGGCTAAAGAGGTATTTGATAAAGCAGATATGATTGTTAAAGTCAAAGAGCCTCAAGCAGAAGAGATTGCAATGCTTAGAGAAGGTCAAATTCTATACACTTATCTTCATCTTGCTCCAGATCCAGAGCAAACTAAAGGGCTTGTTGAGAGTGGAGCCATTTGCGTTGCTTACGAAACAGTAACCTCACCACGTGGTGGTCTTCCATTATTAGCACCAATGTCAAAGGTAGCTGGCAGAATGGCAGTACAAGCTGGTGCTCACTTTTTAGAACATCCAAATGGAGGCATGGGAGCACTTCTTGGTGGGGTCCCTGGTGTTGACCCATTAAATGTTGTGATACTAGGTGGAGGGGTTGTAGGAGCTCATGCAGCTCACATGGCTGTTGGAATGGGAGCAGATGTATGGGTTCTTGATAATAATCCTGATACCCTAGAGCAGCATTGGCAACAGTTTGGAAGAAGTACTAATACTGTATTTTCAACCAAAAGCTCCGTTGAAGAATATGTTCTTCAAGCAGACTTAGTTATTGGAGGTGTATTGATACCTGGAGCAGAAGCACCTAAATTGGTCTCTAAAGAAATGATCAAGGCAATGAAGCCTGGCTCAGTTATTGTTGACGTTGCAATTGATCAAGGTGGGTGTTTTGAGACTTCTAAGGCAACAACACATGCAGAGCCAACTTACATTGTTGATGATGTGGTTCATTATTGTGTGGCAAATATGCCTGGAGGTGTTCCAAAAACATCAACCTACGCTTTAAATAACGTCACACTTCCATTTGGACTGAGTATTGCTAATAAAGGAGTGAAGCAGGCTTTATTGGATGATGAGCACTTAAGAGCAGGTCTAAATGTTCACAGCGGCATGGTAACTTATTTAGAAGTTGCACAGGATTTGGGATATGATTATGTCCCTGCTTTGAATATACTAAATAAATAATAATAGGAGAATTTAGAAAATGGCAAAAATGACCTCGAGTGAAGCCTTTGTTGAAACTATGGTAGCTAATGAAGTTACAGATATTTTTGGCATTATGGGCTCGGCATTTATGGATGCAATGGATATCTTTGAGCCTGCAGGAATAAGGTTTATTCCGGTTGTTCATGAACAGGGCGCAGCTCATATGGCTGATGGATATTCAAGGGTTAGTGGTAGACATGGAGTTGTAATAGGGCAGAATGGTCCTGGAATATCTAACTGTGTTACAGCCATTGCAGCGGCATATTGGGCTCATAGCCCTGTAGTTATTGTAACTCCCGAAGCTGGAACAATGGGCATGGGGTTGGGAGGATTTCAAGAAGCAAATCAGCTTCCAATGTTTCAAGAATTTACAAAGTATCAAGGTCATGTTGTCAATCCCATGAGAATGGCAGAATTCACTGGTCGTTGTTTTGATAGAGCCATGAGTGAGATGGCCCCTACACAATTAAATATTCCAAGGGATTATTTTTACGCTGATGGTGAGTTTACTATTCCTAAGCCTCGGAGAATTGATCGCGGTTCTGGAGGAGAGGATACTCTTGATGAAGCAGTCGCATTAATTGCAAAAGCTGAATTCCCAGTTATCGTATCTGGTGGTGGTGTTGTAATGGCTGATGGGGTTGATGAGTGTGCAGCCTTAGCTGAGAGACTTGGAGCTCCGGTGGTTAATAGCTATTTACATAATGATTCTTTTCCAGCAAGTCATGACTTGTGGTGTGGCCCTCTTGGGTATCAAGGATCAAAAGCTGCAATGAAATTAATCTCTAAGGCAGATGTAGTTATTGCGCTAGGAACAAGATTGGGGCCGTTTGGTACTTTGCCCCAACACGGCATGGACTATTGGCCAAAAGATGCACAAATAATTCAAATTGATGCTGATCACAAAATGCTAGGCCTGGTTAAGCCGATTAATGTTGGCATCTGTGGTGATGCCAAGGCCGTTGCAGAAGTGCTTAGCAATAAATTAAGCTCTGCATCTCTAAATTGTGACTCAACAAAGAGTGATAGGGCAAAAACAATTGCAGATGAAAAAGCTGCATGGGAGCTTGAGCTTGATGAGTGGATTCATGAAACTGATTCATATAGTATGGATATGCTTGCAGATAAAGAAGAGGGGTGGCTTCATCCCAGACAAGTTCTAAGGGAATTAGAAAAGGCGATGCCTGAAGATGTGATGGTTTCAACTGATATTGGTAATATTAATTCAGTTGCAAATAGTTATCTTCGTTTTGAAAAACCTCGTAGTTTTTTTGCAGCAATGAGCTTTGGAAATTGTGGTTATGCATTTCCAACAATTATTGGTGCAAAAGCAGCCGCTCAACATAGACCAGCAGTTTCATACGCAGGTGATGGAGCTTGGGCCATGAGTATGGTTGAAACGATGACTTGTGTTCGTCACGATATCCCTGTAACAGCAGTAGTGTTCCATAATCGCCATTGGGGTGCTGAAAAGAAAAATCAAGTTGATTTTTACGACAGAAGATTCGTTGCAGCAGAATTAACTGATCAACACTTTGTGAATATTGCTGAATCAATGGGAGCAGAAGGTATTCGTGTTGATAAGCTTGAAGACGTTGGGCCAGCGCTTAAAAAAGCAATTGATATGCAGATGAATGAGAGAAAGACGACTGTAATCGAAATCATGTGCTCCAGAGAACTTGGAGATCCATTTAGAAAAGATGCATTAAGTAAGCCTGTTAGACATCTTGATAAATACAAAGACTTCGGTGAAAAATCACCCCATCGTTAAGTATTAACTTTTAAGACTTCAGAGTAGTATATTATGCTGCTCTGAAGTATTTTTTTGTACGAAGCTATGGAAGAAAGTTTAATCAAGCCCTCTAACATTATCGATTATTGGTTCTCTGAAAAAAGTAAGCAGTTCTGGTTTGCCTCAACACCAACAATAGACAAAGAAATTAAATCCAAATACGAAAGTATATGGGAACAAGCAGCTTCTGGAAATTTCAACTCTTGGACGGAGACAGCCAATGGCTCAGTTGCACTAATAATAATACTAGATCAGTTTCCACTCAATATGTTTAGATCAGAGGTAAAGAGCTTCAAAACTGAGAGTATGGCTATTGAGGTAGCCTTAAATGCTATAAATAATGGATTTGACGAAGAGATGGATAATGAAAAACTACTTTTCCTATTTATGCCTTTAATGCATAGTGAAAATATAGAGCATCAAAATTTACAAGTTTATTTATTTGACAAGTATAACTTCAATTTAGATTTTTCAAAACATCACAGAGATCTTATTAAAAAATTTGGACGCTTTCCACATAGAAATGAAATTCTTGGGCGAATGAGCACCATGGAAGAGCTAGATTATCTCCTTTCAGATAATGCATTTAGAGGTTGACTAAACTAAGATCTCGCTTCCAAAAATTTTTGTCTATATTTTATAAGAATATCTTCAGTGTAACCATTTTCCTGTTTGACTCCTTCAAAAACTAGTTCAGTTGAAGCTTTAAAAGCATAACAATTAAATTTAGGGGACATAGGAAGATAGTTAGGATCATGCTTGTTTTGTTCATCAACGATAATAGCCATATCTTTAAATGCTTTCTCTACCTGTTCTTTAGAGCAAATCTTATGATAAAGCCAGTTTGCCATATGCTGCGAAGATATTCTTAATGTTGCTCTATCTTCCATAAGTCCAACATGGTTAATATCTTGAACTTTTGAGCAACCAACTCCATGGTTTATCCATCTAACGACATAGCCCAGAATACTTTGGGCATTATTATTGATTTCTGTAATAATTTTTTCTTCAGATAACTGATCAGGTAGTTTTAAAAACGGAATAATAAATAAATCATCTTGATTGGTTTTTTTATCTTTTGATATTATTTTTTGCTGCCTACTAAAAACATTAAAACGATGATAATGAGTAGCATGCAAAGTTGCAGCAGTTGGTGATGGTACCCATGAGCAACTTGCTCCAGCTTCTAAATGAACCATTTTATTGTCTAACATTTCTCTCATTTGATCAGGTTGTGCCCACATCCCTTTACCTATTTGAGCTTTCTTGAAAAGGCCACACTCTAGTCCAATACTAACATTATTTTGCTCATAAGCTGAATACCAGGCCTCTTCCTTGATTAGGTTTTTACTCCTCATTGCACCAGCCATCATTGAAGTGTGAATTTCATCACCAGTTCTATCAAGGAATCCAGTATTAATAAATATTATGCGATCTCTTGCTTCATATATACATGCTTTAAGATTTAAAGTGGTTCTTCTCTCTTCATCCATTACTCCAATTTTTAGCGTATTTTTTCTAATAGATAAGGCTTTTTCAACTGAGGAAAATAAGTCCATTGTATATTTAACCTCATCGGGGCCATGAAGCTTGGGTTTGACAATATACATACTCCCTTTTTTTGAATTAACCTTGAGTTTTAAGTCGTGAAGTGCAATCAGTGAAGTAACCATTGCATCTAATATTCCTTCAGGTGTTGCTGAATCATCTAGATTACGAACCATATTGGTTGTCATATGAATTCCAACATTTCTAACCAGTGTTAAGCTAGTTCCAGGAAGGCTAAATTTTTTGCCATTTAAATCAGTATATTCTTTGTCTTCATTCAAGGACCTGCTTACAGTATGACCATTCTTGGTAAAGGTTGAACTAAGATCACGCCTCATAAGGCCTAAATAATTCCTATATGCATGAATTTTTTCTTCATCAGTTACTGTAGATGCTGAATCTTCAAAGTCCACAATAGTAGTGATTGCAGATTCGAGGATGACATCAAATATCCCACTTTTATGAAGACTTCTCTCTTGATCACAAACAATTTCAAAGTGAAGATCATTATTCTTTAATAATATATTTCCATTATCGCTAAGTCCAATATATTGCTCTGGATTAATCAAGGTTGCTAACTCGCCATCATTTAGATTAAAAATTAAAGCACCAGTATATTTAACTTGAGAAGTAATTTGTCTATATGAAGCTCCTTTAAGGGGGGCTATTTCATCAAGAAATTCACATGCAAGCTCTGCAGTTCGGTTCACACGTTGAAGATTATGCGCAAACGAGGTTGTCATGCTTCCTCTATTTGGGATTACATTGGTGCCATACAAGCAGTCAAATAAGCTTCCCCATCTGGCATTAACAGCATTGAGAACAAACCTTTGGTTAGTCACTGGAACAACTAGTTGAGGCCCCGAAATCTGAGAAATTTCATCATCTACCTCCTCTACTCCTATTTTAAATTTACCAGGATTGGGAGTGATATAGCCAATATCCTCAAGAAAATTTTTGTATTTTTTTTGATCAATTCTTTTATTATTAAGATGCCAGTCATCAATTTTTGATTGGAGTTCTTTTCTTTTCTTTAAAAGGTTTATATTTTGATTTTGATATTTAATGAGTATTTCTGATAGTGATTGAAAAAAATCAATAGCTGAGATATCTAGACCATTGCAAACTTCTTTATCAATAAAGTCAAAAAATATATTATCAACCTTTAATTCGTTAATTATTTGGTGATCAGTGCTCATTATTCTGCCTTATCTTCTAATACAATAACACCATCCTCATCAGCATAAAGATGGTGGCCAGGAATAAATTTTACATTTGAAAAGGATATATTTAAATCTCTTTTGCCAACTCCCTTTTTTTCACTTTTTTTAGGGCTAGTTCCAAGGGCTCGAATGCCAATATTCATGGAGTTAATTTCAGCAGAATCTCTAATTAAGCCATTAATTATAATTCCCTCCCATTTATTATTGATCGCGTCTGTTGCTCTTTTATCTCCTATCATTGCGCAATTTATTGATGCGCCTGCATCCACAACCAAGACACATCCTTTTCCATTTCTATTAAGAGTCTCCTCAACAAAGGAGTTATCCTCGAAACACTTGATAGTAACTATGCGACCTGAGAATCTTATTTTTTTACCAAAAGTTTGAAAACCTGGCCTTAAATATTGAACATTTGGATATTTTTCATCTGAAATATCAGATGTCGAATTTATCATCATTTTTCCTTGTAGATTTCGCACATGCGTTTTTCTGATCCATATGGATAATAGTCCATAACTCCATAATCCTTAATTTTTTCTTGTATTGATACCCAGTAGTCAGCATCAAGAAGCTTTTTATATTTTTTATTGAATACTTCTTTCATGTATGGATTTGGAAGCATAAAGTACCTAAACTCCTCAGGGAAAACATCATTTTGACCAACGAAGTACCATGGTTCTGATGCCATTTCCTGTTCATAGGTTTGTGCCTTTGGAATCTTTTTAAAGACAGGGGTACTCATTAGGGTTATTTCATCATAATCATAAAAAACAACCCTATTTTGACGAGTAACCCCAAAGTTTTTGGTTAGCATATCACCCGGAAAGATATTGGAGTTTATTAGCTCATCAATAGCCTTTCCATAGTCATTAATTATATGATTTTGCTGTTTTTTATTTGCAGTTTCGAGATACATATTTAGTGGCGTCATTTTATTTTCAATATACATATGCTTGATGATTAATAAGTCATCCTCAATCTCAATATTTGAGCTAGCTTTATTTTTTAATTCTTGCAATAAAGCATCATCAATATCTTTGAGAGGGAAAGCAACATTAGAAAACTCCCAAGTATCTGCCAGTCTACCGATTCTGACATGGTTCTTAACAAAATAGTATCTGTCTTTAACCATGTCTTTTGTGCCCATTTTTGGTGGTGCAAACTTGTCATTAATTACTTTGAATACATAGGGGTACATTGGGAATGTAAAAACTGACATAACCATCCCTTTAATTCCAGGTGCGATAATGAGTTTTTCACTCGTAATTTTAGAATATTTTAGGAAGTGACGATATAAGAGCGTTTTTCCTTGCTTATGAAGTCCAATAGCACTATAAAGAACTGCCCTTGTTTTTCCAGGTAATAATTCTTTTAAATATTCAACAATTGCTGAGGGATAGTCGGTTGTGATAAAGAAATAGGATCTTGAAAAGCTAAATACAATTGATATTGCTCCAACATCGGTTAAAAGGCTATCAACATACAATCCTTTTTCTTTGTCATTTAATAGTGCAATAAGAACAGGAATATCAGAATGAAGTTGGGTGACAATTTTCCCAACAATATATGCACATTTTCCCCTAATGAAAGGAGTACTAATGAATTGCATCTCAAATACTTCAGATCTTAGTCTTGGGACTTGTTTATATAGTTGTTCTTGAAGTCTTTCAATGTCTTGATCAAAGTTACCAAATTCACACTTAAACCCGTAATTCCTAAGAATAGATGTAAATGTGGAAGTGAGTTGATCATTGTCTACAAAATAACTATCTATGACAGGTTCATCCATATCAATATAATTAAGTGATACACAAGGCTTAGTAAATATGAATTGATTATTGTAGAAGTTTCTAGAAAATATCCTACAAAAAAATGAATTATAAAAAGTCTCAGCAAGTTCAGGTTGTTTATGCGAAGTTATTAATTCAGTATATATATTCTTAGTATTTTTCCAAAAATCTGAATTAAATTTATTACTGTTTTGAGATTCATTGAACTCTGCCTTAGCTCCGTAGAGCGCCTGTTTTTTAAGCTCTAGAGAGAGTTTTTTACAAAAATCATTAACTTGCTCATCATAGAAATTAAGTCTTAGCTTTGAATCTCTTTCAATCTTTTCCCACTCTCTCTCTTCAAAGCACCTTTTTGCCTCAATAGATGCACTTTTAATATTTTGATAGTGACGCTCGAACCCCATCAAAATCTTTTTTGCAATAGATAGTGAAATTTTTTGAGATGAACTGCTTAACATAGGTTTAAATTAAATTAGAAGGCCCTTCAATATAGAAGGGCATTCTTTTATTCATTTGCGGCTTAACTAAATTGCTCTTCTTCAGTTGAGCCTTTTAAAGCAGTTACTGAGGATTCACCACCTTGAATAACAGTTGTGACATCATCAAAGTAACCTGCACCAACTTCTTGCTGATGAGATGCAAATGTATAACCTTTCTTTGCAGCATTGAACTCAGGCTCTTGAACTTTTTCAACATAGTGTTTCATGCCCTCGCCCTTAGCATACTCATATGCAAGGTCAAACATGTTATACCACATATTATGAATTCCAGCTAAAGTGATAAATTGGTACTTGTAGCCCATCTCTGAAATTTTTTCTTGAAATGATGCGATTTCGCTATCATTTAGGTTCTTTTTCCAGTTAAATGATGGAGAGCAGTTATAGGCTAGTAATTGACCTGGATTTTCAGCTAAAACTGCTTCAGCAAATTCACGTGCAAAACCAAGGTCAGGTTTTCCAGTTTCACACCATACTAGATCAGCATAAGGGGCATAAGCCACTCCTCTTGAAATAGATTGCTCTAGTCCATTTTTTACAACATAAAATCCCTCATTAGTTCTCTTTCCAGTGATAAAAGGAGCGTCGTGTGGGTCTATATCAGAAGTAATTAGATTTGCTGCTTCAGCATCAGTTCTTGCAAGTAATAGTGTTGGGACGCCCATAACATCAGAGGCTAAGCGGGCAGAGATTAATTTTTGAACTGCCTCTTGGGTTGGAACTAGAACTTTTCCACCCATATGACCACATTTCTTAACTGCTGCAAGCTGATCTTCAAAGTGAGCTCCAGCTGCACCGTTTGTTATCATATTTTTCATAAGCTCAAAAGAATTTAATACCCCACCAAAACCAGCTTCAGCGTCAGCAACTATTGGTAAGAAGAAGTCAATATAGTTATCATTACTTGGATCTATGCCTTGAGACCATTGAATTTCATCAGCCCTTTTAAAAGTATTATTAATCCTTCTAACCATTGTAGGAACTGAGTCATAAGCATAGAGTGATTGATCAGGATACATAGTCTCAGAGGTATTTCCATCTGCAGCAACTTGCCAGCCAGAGAGATAAATAGCTTCAATTCCTGCTTTTGCTTGCTGCATAGCCTGGCCAGCTGTAATGGCGCCCATACAATTAACATAACCTTTTTTAGAAGAACCATTTACTAAGTCCCAAAGCTTTTCAGCACCTCGCCTTGCATATGTACATTCGGGCTGGACAGAGCCTCGAAGTCTTACAACATCTTCAGCTGAATATGGTCTTTTAACATTATCCCACCTTGGGTTTTCTTTCCAGTCACTTTCAAGTGCTTTAATTTGATCTTTTCTTTTCACTTTATTCTCCTTTTTATTTGTGTATTTATTACTAATAATCAAAATTTCAAAACTTTAAATTTATAACAACTTTATCAGCTTTTTGAAAGAAATAATTTTTATAATGTTGTATCTAACTTCCTGAAAAAACAATTAAATTCAATAATTTAAAATAATACCAATCTTATTTAAAAAAATTTATTTATTTCACTATATAATATAATTATTTCATAATATGAAAAATAATATGAAGCCAAGATCTATTGATAAAAAATATAATGCTATTGAAAAATGCTTACAAATTCTTTCAATGTTTTCCTTAGATAAGTCAACATTTTCAATCAAAGAGATTTGTGATCAACTTAACTTTAATGTATCAACTGCTTATCGAATTCTTTCAACACTTGAAGAATACGGCTATGTGTCTCGTCTTAAAAACAAGGATTACGTGCTTGGCACTCAGGCCTTGTATTTGAGTGCTATTTATACACAAAGTAATCACCTTGAACAAATTCGTCCAATAGTAGACTTCATTCGCGATGTTTCAGGAGAGACATGCTCATTTTTTGTTGAGGAAGATGATAAACGTATTTGCTTATATAGGGCACACTCTCGCGATGAGATCAGGCATAACATTGAACAAGGATCTAGGTTAGATCTGAATCGAGGCGCTTCAGGACGGATTATCTTGGCTTACGGTAAACGTCAAAAAGATAAGAAAGGCTTTTATAAAGATATTAGGGATAAAGGATATTATTTGTCAATAAATGAGCATAATCCTTCTCTGTTTGCTCTGGCTGTACCGGTTCTCTCCAATAGTCATAAGCTTTTTGGTGCAATTGTAGTTTCTGGTCCTATAACTCGCTTTAATGAAAAACAAAAATCAACCCTCTTAGATCTCCTTAAGGAACAACTTAGAAATATTGTAATGCCATAGTATTCCATTCATTTGGGACTAAGTTTTATTCTTTATTATTTTAATCATTTTTCGTAGTAAAGAGATTATGTTCTGAACAATTATTTTTCGTTTCTTATTGTTTTCATATGTATCATTAGTTTTAGTTATAACTAACTCAGACTTTTTCTAGAATCTAATGCTCAAAAAAACCCATTTGTATATTCACGGTGACTATGTCGAGTCATCTTCTGGAGAAACCTTCAATTCAATTAATCCTGCTAATGGTGAAGTCATTGCATCTGTTGATCAGGCAAATGAGATTGATGTCGAAAAAGCAATATTATCTGCCGAAAAAGGTTTTTCTATTTGGACTCAGATGACTGCTTTTGAGAGAGGTAGAATTTTGCTCAAAGCGGTCAAAATTCTTCGTGAAAGGAACGATGAGCTTGCTGAACTCGAAGTTATAGATTGTGGAAAGCCACTTCAAGAGGCAAATTCTGTCGACATTCATACTGGAGCTGATGTTATCGAGTATTATGCAGGCCTGGCACCTGCAATGCAAGGAACTCAGCAAGACTTAGATGCTGATACATTTTTTATCTCAAAGAGGGAGCCCCTAGGCGTTTGTGTTGGTATTGGTGCATGGAATTATCCTATTCAAATTGCCTGTTGGAAATCAGCTGCTTGTCTTGCTGCAGGAAATTCAATGGTATTCAAACCCTCTGAAGAGACTCCATTAAGTGTTTTAAAGCTAGCTGAAATCTATACAGAGGCGGGCATGCCTCCAGGTGTATTTAATGTCGTTCAAGGAGACTACAGAGTTGGACAATACTTAACAAGACATCCAAGAGTAGCAAAAGTATCTTTTACGGGTGAAAGTTCCACTGGAAAAAAAGTTATGTCTGATGCAGCGTCAACTCTTAAAGAGGTTGCTCTTGAATTGGGGGGTAAGTCTCCCTTAATTGTATTTAATGACGCTAACCTAGAAAATGCTGTATCTGGATCACTTTTAGCGAATTTTTACACTCAAGGGGAAATCTGTACAAATGGAACGAGGGTATTTGTTCAATCAGAAATTTATGATAGGTTTCTCAAACTAGCTTGTGAGCGAAGTAAAAAAATAAAAATCGGCAATCCATTAAAGCTTGATACTCAAATGGGTGCTCTTATCAGTCAAGATCATCTTGATAAAGTTATGGGTTTTATTGAGAGAGCCAAAAAATCTAATTCTAAGCTTTTGATTGGCGGTAATCGATTCATTTCTGATGAAACAAAAAATGGTTTCTTTGTTGAGCCAACTATTTTTGCTG
>JAOMCO010000015.1 GCA_028345055.1 Candidatus Thioglobus sp.
CAGCAGATGCTGCTTAGAGCTCAAAATTTATTAGGCTATCGTCATTACAGTGATGATGTGGTAAGAAATTTTGTTGATCGTTGTGCAGAAAATGGTGTTGGTGTTTTGCGAATTTTTGATGCTATGAACGATATGCGCAATCTACAAACAGCGGTTGACCAAACGGTAAAAGTTGGCAAGCATGCCCAGGGTACTATTTCGTATACACTTAGTCCAGTGCATACTACGGAACTTTGGATTGATATGGCTAAGCAAATTGAAGATATGGGTGCTGATTCACTCTGTATTAAGGATATGGCTGGTCTTCTTCAGCCTTATGTTGCCTATGACCTTGTGAAAAAACTTAAGAAGGCAATTGATATCCCTATTCAGCTTCATGCGCATGCAACAACAGGCCTTTCAACAGCGACGTTAATTAAATCAATTGAGGCAGGTATTGATCGTGTTGATACGTCGATTGCTTCGATGAGCATGACATATGGTCACTCTTCGACTAATGCAGTGGTCTCTATTTTGGATCATGGTCCTCGCAAAACTGGTCTTGATATGGAGCAATTAGAAGAGATTGATGCTTACTTCAGAACGGTGCGTCCAAAATACGCTAAATTTGAAGGTTCATTGAAAGGTATTGATCCTCGTATATTGTTGGCTCAAGTGCCTGGTGGTATGTTAACCAATATGGAAAGCCAGCTTAAAGAGAATAATGCTTTAGATAGGCTTGATGAAGTATTGAAAGAAATTCCGCGCGTACGAGAGGATCTTGGTTTTATTCCCCTTGTGACACCAACCTCTCAAATTGTTGGCACCCAAGCGGTAATGAATGTTTTACTCGGTGAGCGTTATAAATCAATTGCAAAAGAGTCTGCAGGAATATTAAAAGGTGAATATGGAGCATCACCAGCTCCAGTAAATGCTGAACTTCAAGAACGCGTTCTTGATGGTGGAGAGGCAATTACATGTCGTCCTGCAGATAATATCAAACCAGAAATGGATACTTTGGAAGCGGAATTTGATTCCATTATTGCTGAAAAGGGTATCAAATTAGAAAAAGAAAAAATTGACGATTTGTTAATTTACATCCTATTTCCGCAAGTAGGAATGCAGTTTTTAGAAAATCGTAATAATCCTGATTTCTTTGAGCCAGTTCCTCAGGCTCCAAGTGAAGAACCAAAAGAAGATGGTGTTTATACAGTGAATCACAATGGCAAAGATTATGTTGTTGAAGTGAAATCTGGTGGTGATATTTCTTCAATCCAAGTTTCTGGTCAGGCCGCAGCATCGCAATCAGCCGGCCCTCAAAAAGCAACGCCTTCAGTTAATGCTGAAGATATCCCAGCCCCTCTAGCTGGCAACATCTGGAAGGTTTTAGTTTCGCCAAATCAGGAGATTAATGAAGGAGATACGCTTGTTATTCTTGAAGCAATGAAAATGGAAACAGAAGTTAAAGCTGCACGCACAGGCACAGTTGTATCTGTCAATGTTAGTGAAGGTGATCAAGTTTCTGCTGGACAGGTAATAATTTCTTTAGCTTAATCAATTATGGAAAATTTATATACATTATTGGAAAACTCTGGCCTTTACCAGCTAGACTTTGGTTCGGGCGCAATGATATTAGTCGGTCTTCTATTGTTATATCTTGCAATTGTAAAAAAATTTGAACCATTACTTTTACTGCCGATTGGATTTGGAGCAATTTTAAGTAATATTCCTGGCGCTGGACTTGCTTTATCTGCTGTGGGGAGTGCAATTTATGCAGCTGAGCCTGAAGTTTTAAGTGCTTTAGCTAACAGTCTTAATTTGATAAGTTGGGATTCAACTTCTGACATTTATGATGCATTTAAAGAAAGTTCTAGCTCTGAATATGCTTTAGCACTCCAAGCTGTTAGCGATTTGGGCTATAGGGATGGAATGCTATATACTTTTTATACTATTGCAATAGCTAGTGGTATAGCTCCATTAATAATTTTTATGGGTGTTGGTGCGATGACAGACTTTGGACCACTTTTGGCTAATCCTAAGACATTGCTTCTGGGTGCTGCAGCACAATTTGGTATTTTTGCAACGTTGTTAGGCGCGATTGCGTTGACATCGCTTGGTATCTTTGACTTTAGTTTAAAGCAAGCAGCTGCGATCGCTATTATAGGAGGTGCAGATGGTCCAACTTCTATATATGTCGCTTCAAAATTAGCCCCTGAATTGCTTGGCGCCATAGCTGTTGCCTCATATTCTTATATGGCACTAGTGCCACTCATTCAGCCACCAATTATGAGGCTATTTACAACTGAAAAAGAGCGTCAAATTCAAATGGTACAACTGCGAGAAGTATCAAAGACTGAAAAAATAGTATTTCCAATCATGCTATTACTACTTGTTGGTTTATTACTGCCTGATGCTGCCCCTCTTCTTGGAATGTTTGCTTTTGGAAATCTGATGAAAGAGTGTGGAGTGGTGGATCGTTTAAGTGATACAACGCAAAATGCACTAATTAACATTGTTACAATATTTCTTGGATTGGCTGTTGGTTCTAAGTTGATTGCAGTAGAGTTCCTAAAATTGGATACTCTAGGAATTTTATTGTTGGGAATGGTGGCATTTGCTATAGGCACTATGAGTGGATTATTAATGGCGAAGCTGATGAACGTATTTAGTGGCACAAAGATCAATCCACTGATTGGCTCTGCGGGGGTATCTGCAGTTCCAATGGCAGCGCGTGTGTCAAATAGAGTGGGTCTTGAATCTAATCCTCAAAACTTCTTGTTGATGCATGCAATGGGGCCAAATGTTGCTGGTGTAATTGGTTCAGCAATTGCTGCGGGAATTATGATTCAGTTTCTAGGATAATGCTGCTTCATTTTTTTATTTAAAAAGCATCACCAAAACTTTTATCTTACAGAACTATAATTTTATATAACTAAGGATCTCTAGCTGATATAGCTAAAGGGTAGCATTTTATTTTTAAGCTCCAGCTACTCCTTCCATTCGCTTACGCAATTGCTGAAGTAGTAATCCATAGATTGGGAGAAAGACTAGGAAGGATACTGCAATCTTAAAAACAACATCTACAGAGGCAATCTCTAGCCAATTATTGCGCATAAATTCATCAGATCCATATGCAAAAGCAGCCCAGAAGAATGCATAAGTATCTAAGATGTTAGCAAAGAAAGTAGAGATAGCAGGAGCTACCCACCAGATATTTGTCAGCTTCTCACGAATAAGTTGAAATACTGATACATCTAAGCTAAGCCCTAATGCGTATGCTAATGCTGAGGCAAAGCCAATCAGAGGAGTGGCAATATAACTACTAATAAAGATAGCTGGAATAAATGCAATTGCAATAATCTGTCGAGCAACATATTTGTTAGTAAGTCGAACTGTCAAGTCAGTAGCAACAACAATCAGAGGAAATACAAACATACCCCAAGTAAAGTTAAGATTTAGAAGTGGAATAACTCCAGCGATCTGAACCGTATAATTTGCAAGTGCAATGATTAGAAGATGAAGCAGTACAAGTTTAAAAACGAGACTTATACTCTCATCCCCAAAGTTAAAGTGACTCATTTAGTCTCCCATTAATTAAATCAAACTTTTTATCCATCTTATTAGCAATATTTAAGTCGTGAGTGACAATTATAAGAGCTGTATTTTGATTGTTATTAAGTTCTATTATTAAATCTAAAATATCTTTAGCATTTTTTTCGTCTAAATTACCGGAAGGCTCATCAGCTAAAAGGCATGTAGGCTCATTAATCATAGCTCGTGCAATAGCAACTCTTTGTCTTTCACCTCCAGACAGTTCTGATGGTTTGTGATTTATTCTAGATTCAAGCCCAACTTTTTTTAATATTTTTTCAGCTTTTAGTAATGCTTCATTTTTATTCATATCATCAATAAGAAGAGGTAATGCTGTATTGTAAAGTGACGAAAAATCTTTTAGAAGATGGTGAAATTGATAAACAAAGCTAAGGTTCTTTGCTCGAATTTCAGTTCTCTGATGCTCTTTGAGTTTTGAAATATTTGTATTATCAATCAGCACCTCACCATCAGTTGGAGTATCTAGCCCAGCCATTAAATTTAGCAAAGTAGATTTTCCACAACCTGACTGACCAATAATTGCTATTTTTTCATTAGCTTTAACTTTAAAATCCAGATTCTTTAAAACTGATGTTTTTGTTATTCCAGCTCCATAATTAAAACTTAAAGACCGGCATTCAATAATATTATTCATGTCTGAGAACCTCAGAGATATTGACTTTTCCTGCACGTCTTGCTGGATATATTGCTGCAATAATAACTAAAATAAAAGACCCTAAGATAATACTAATAACATCACTTGGAAGAATTTTGGATGGAAAACGGTTAATATAAAAGACATCTTTTGGAAAAAATTGAAATCCAATTATGCTCTCAATTCCTGAAATAACTGACTCAATATTGACTGCCAAAAGTAAGCCAAGAATAGTCCCTAAACTAATTCCGATTAAACCAATACTAACACCTTGATAGTAAAAAATTTTTACGATTCTTTTTGGAGTCATTCCAAGCGTTCTCAAAATTGCAATATCAGATTTTTTATCAGTTACAACCATGACCATCATTGAGACAATATTAAAGGCTGCAATAGCAATAATTAACGAAAGAATTATAGCAATCATCTGTTTTTCAAGATTTAATGCCCTTATGAAATGCTTTTGCTGTTGCATCCAGTCAACTCCGTAAAAACCCTCTCCTAAAGACTTAACAACATCATTGGTAATTTCATTAGCATCAAATAGATCATCAACCTTGAGACGGATTCCAGAAATTTTATTTCCTAAGGTGAAAAGATCTTGAGCGTCATAGAGATGAATAAATGCTAGTCCATTGTTATATTCATTTAATCCAGCATTAAATATACCACTGACTTCAAAGATTTGTGATTGAGGAACTAATATTCCAAGTGCATTTCTAGCAGGTGCAATAAGAGTTATTTGGTCACCCACTCCAGCTCCCATTAGAGCAGCAAGTCCGACACCAATTAATACCGAAAATTGATCATCCTCTAAGCTAAGTGACCCATATTTAATATCATCTAGAAGAGCTGAGGTAGATGACTCTTGATCAATTAATATACCTCTAACGCTAATACCTTGTGAGGCATTCTTAGATGTCATTAAAGCAAAGTCTTCAACGTAAGGGGAAGAGGAAATAACTCGTTCATTAGAATTAATTTGTAATTGAAGGTCGTCCCAATTTTCAAGTTTGTCATCTGATCCAGTAATATACGAGTGTGATATTGTATTTAGGATCCTGTTTGTTAATTCTTCATGAAAGCCATTCATCACAGACATCACTGTAATCAAGGACATGACTGCTAAAATTAGACCAACCATTGACACTCCAGAAATAAAGGAAACAAAACCTTTTTTTCTGTTTGACCTTAAATATTGATTAGAAATGTGAAATTCAACGCTCATGGTCGGAATATTTTGTCATAATAAATGTTTTTAAAGTAATTAAAGTTATCAAAATGTTGTATTGGGTAAGTTTAATTAATCACAGTAAATTTGGTATTGTTAGCTTTTTGCTTCTTCCTGTATCTGTAGTTTATTTCGTTTTCTCAAAAATACATTTTTGGTTATACAGATTTAATATTCTCGATGTTAATATTTCAAAAGTTCCAATAGTTGTGGTTGGGAATATAACTGTTGGAGGGACAGGTAAAACTCCAATTGTAATTTCAATTGCTAATTATTTTGAATCAATGAATAAAAAGGTTGGAGTTGTTTCTAGGGGTTATGGCGGTGAATACTCTGAGGAATCTATGGAAGTTTTATTATCAAGTGATTCAATTGAATGTGGAGATGAGCCCCTATTAATCAAACATAAAACTAAAGCTAAAGTAGTTGTGGCAAAAAAAAGGTCAAAGGCAGTTGAGTATTTGAATCTAAAATATTCACTTGATCTGATTATCAGTGATGATGGTCTTCAGCATTATTCGATGGGACGTAAAATTGAAATTGCAGTTATTGATGGAAAAAGTCGATTAGGGAATGGTTTATTTCTTCCTTCTGGACCCCTTAGAGAATCAAAAAATAGGCTTAAATCAGTTGATTTTATAATCAATAATGGCTCTTCATTAGATGGTGAAATCTCAAGTCAATTAGAAGCCCAAAGCTTTATAAACATTGTTACCAAAGAAAAGCGAGGTCTTGACTTTTTTAAAGATAAGAAATGCTATGCTGTTGCAGGAATAGGGAATCCAAATAATTTCTTCTCAATGCTTAGAGATCTTGGAGTTGAAGTCATTTCGAAGTCATTACCAGATCATTATCAAATCAGCGAAAAGGATTTATCTTTTAGCAACGAATATCCAATCATAATGACTTCAAAGGATTGTGTAAAATGTAGTCAATTTGCATCAGATCGGATGTGGTACCTAGATACTAATGCAAAAATTGATTCTGATTTTTATCATCAATTGGAGTTAAAGTTGTGATTAATAAAGATTTGCTAGAAATGTTAGTTTGCCCTCAAAGCAAAGCACCCCTAGAGCTTATTGGTGATGAGCTAGTTTGTGAGAAAAGTGAGCTAGCCTATCCCATTATTGATGGTATCCCTATTCTTCTGATTGAAGAAGCCAGAAAGATAGAATCCAAAAAATAATGGAATTCTCCATTATTATTCCTGCTAGATATGCTTCAAGCCGATTACCGGCAAAGCTTTTAAAAGACATTAACGGTAAAACACTCATTGAGCATACATATTCTAATGCAATCAAGAGTAATGCAAAACGAGTAATTATTGCAACAGATGATGAAAGAATTAATTCAGTTGCGAATGATTTTGGAGCAGAAGTATGCATGACGCTTAGGACCCATACTTCAGGAACATCTCGTTTGTCTCAAGTTGTTTCAGACTTAAACTTTGATGATGGAGAGACTATAGTTAATTTGCAGGGGGATGAACCTATGATGGCACCTGAGTCTCTTAATCAAGTAGCATCTAACTTGTCTATCTCAGGGATGAGTGTTGCAACTCTATGTGAAAAAATTAATTCTCAGGAGGAATACTTTGATGAGAATTGCGTGAAAGTTGTATATAATTCGCGCGGTAAAGCCTTATATTTCTCAAGGTCTCCTATTCCAGCATTCAGAAATAGTGATGATATTGACTTAAATTTTTGCTTTAGGCATATCGGTCTATATGCCTATAAAGTTGGCTTCTTGAAAGAGTACCCTAAGATGGATAAGTCTAATCTTGAAATTGCTGAAAAATTAGAACAGCTAACTTTTATGGATAATGATATTGATATACATGTAGAGATTTCTGAGTCGTCGATAGGTTATGGTGTTGATACGGAGAATGATTTAATAAAAGTTAAAAAGGAATTAATAAAATGAATATTATTGATGGTAAAGAGATTGCAAAAAATCTTCGTTCAAAAATTGCAGAAGAGGTAAGTAGCCTTGATCGGCCACCAGGTCTTGCAGTCATTTTAGTAGGTGAAGACCCTGCATCTGCTGTTTATGTGCGAAATAAAGAACTAGCTTGTAAGCAGGTAGGCTTCTTTTCTGACAAGATTATTAAGTCTGAAAATATTACTGAAGAGCAGTTATTAGAAGAAGTAGAACGATTAAATAATAATCCACATATTGATGGAATACTTGTTCAACTTCCTCTACCTAAGCATATCAATGCCAATAAAGTTATTGAATATATTTCACCTCATAAGGATGTTGATGGCTTTCATAGTGAAAATATTGGAAAGTTAATGCAGAATAAGTCTCATTTGAGACCATGCACTCCCAAAGGTGTTATGACAATGTTAGAGTCAATTGATTGTAAGATTGAAGGTATGAATTGTGTGGTTGTTGGTGCCTCAAATATTGTTGGAAGGCCAATGGCTATGGAGCTTTTAAATGCTAGGGGTACTGTGACAATTTGCAACAGCAGAACAAAGGATCTGGCAGGAAAAGTGAGACAAGCTGATATTGTTGTAGTTGGAGTTGGAATCCCTAAAATGGTTAAAGGTGACTGGGTTAAGGAGGGTGCGGTCGTGATTGATGTAGGCATCAATCGATTAGATGATGGCTCACTCGTAGGTGATGTTGACTATGATGCTATTAAAGAAACTGCTGGTGCCATAACACCTGTTCCAGGGGGAGTAGGTCCAATGACTATAGCGACATTACTCGAAAATACTCTGATTGCATATAAGAAAAATTTATGATACTTATTCTAAAAATACTAAGAGAGGGTTCTGGGAGAATCCTAATTTTTCTTGACTGGTTAATTAAACCTTCGATTACTCAAAGAAGTCCAGAAAATCAACTATTTGTTGATAAAAAAACTGAGTTACTTAAGCTTTATGAATTTTATGCATGCCCTTTTTGTATTAAAACTCGAAGAGCTATTAAAAGATTAAATCTTAATCTAGAGACTCGTAATGCTAAACAGGGTGATTATAGAAAAGAACTTGAGCTTAATGGTGGTAAGGTTCAGGTTCCATGTCTAAGGATTGATAATGCTGGTGAGGTTAGCTGGCTATATGAATCCAATGATATCATTAACTATCTAGAAAAGCATTTTTAATAAGATGCTTCACTAAGCTATGATCTACATCCATGGGGGAAACAAAGATCAAAGTGAGCTCTCGCGACAATTATTTAATTTTTGCTGTAATGGACTATTTCATAAGAATAACCTTCCTACTATAGATCTTACCATCCATAAGGTTGAAGATGCTCTTGCGTGGACAGATTATGAGGGCGATGGTAAGTTTTTCATTGAAATTGAAGAGTCATTAGATAAGAAAAAATTTATCATAACGATGTGCCATGAAATGATTCATGTTTGTCAGTTCTTAGCAGAAGTAGAAGTAAGTGAATTATCTGCCTACCACTATGAAGAAAAGCTTGCAGAACAGTTTTACCATGAAGAGTTAGAGAGGTATGGAAGTGAGCTAGATCTGAATGAAGACTAAGGCAAATAAACGCTCAAATTATCAATTGAGTTCTGCAATTCCTTGTATGAATTTGAGGTAAGGGTTATATGCCCTAATTTTCTGTTTTCTCGCTCTTTTTTATTATATAAATGTAAATGTGCATTGCTATTTTCTAGAACCCTATCTGTAGGTCCAATGGTTCCAATAATATTAATCATTGCATTGAATTTACTTTTAAGTGAAGTTTCACCAAGTGAGCTATTAGTAATTGCCCTAATGTGATTTTCAAATTGAGAGGAAGATGCCCCTTCAATTGTCCAGTGTCCTGAATTATGAACTCTGGGTGCAATCTCATTAACAATTAATTCATCATCTATATCAAATAGTTCTATAGTTAAGACGCCAACATGATTCATTTCATTTATCAGAGAATGCATATAACTTTCTGCTTTTTTTTGAAGTGACTTTGAAATCTTTTGAGCTGGAGCGATTGTCAATCTTAAAATGCCTTCATGGTGTGAGTTTTCAACTAAGGGATAATATCTTAGATTACCATCAATCCCTCGAACTGCAATCAGTGAAAGCTCTCTTTTAAAGTTAATAAACCCCTCTAGAAT
Organism: Candidatus Thioglobus sp.; assembly: GCA_028345055.1. GTDB lineage: Bacteria > Pseudomonadota > Gammaproteobacteria > PS1 > Pseudothioglobaceae > Pseudothioglobus. The sequence continues at coordinate 9,541 of JAOMCO010000015.1, forward strand.
TGACTCGACCCCTAATATTTTTTCCCAGGCCTCATTTATTTGGGATTCGGATTTAATAAGAAACTGGCCTTTTCCATCATATCCATTTTTTGTAGTTTTTAGAATGGCAGGTAGGCCAATATTAATAATAGCTTTTTCTAGATCAGAAAAACTGTTCACTAATTCATATGGTGCACAAGGAATATTTAATTTATTAAGAAGGGCTTTTTCTCTGCCCCTGTGCTGAGTATGATGAAGTGACTTATTCCCAGGAAAAACTTTAGTAGTTTTACTTATTTCTTTGATAATTTTTACATCAGTATTTTCACTTTCATAGGTAACGACATCACAGTCATCAGAGAATTTTTTTATTACTTCTATATTATTATTATTATTATTATTATGAATAAATGTTTTACCAAGAACAGAGGATGGGTTATCTTCAGATAAAGCTAAAAATCTCATTTGATGGCCCAGAGGATAAGCAGATAATGCAAGCATTCTGCCTAATTGACCAGCACCAAGAACACCAATTTTCATAATTTAAATTTTTGGATTTGGATTATTTAATACGTTTTGAGTTTGATCTAATCTGAATTTACTCACTCTTTTTCTAACGTCTTCATTATGGTTGCCAACAATTTGGGCGGCTAATATTCCAGCATTTTTTGCGCCCGAATCTCCAATGGCGAGAGTTCCAACTGGAATACCTCCAGGCATTTGAACAATTGACAACAAGGAGTCATGTCCACTTAAAGCATTAGATTGAATGGGAACACCTAAAACTGGAATAATTGTTTTTGAAGCTACCATTCCTGGTAGATGAGCTGAACCTCCGGCGCCAGCAATAATTACTTCAAGACCTCTTCCTTCAGCAGTTTCAGCATATTCGAACATTAAATCAGGTGTTCTATGAGCTGAAACAACTTTAACTTCGTAAGAGACACCCAGCTCTTCAAGTATTTCTGTGGCATTTTTCATTGTGGGCCAATCTGATTTTGAACCCATAATAACTCCAACTAATGCACTCATTTATCTATTAGTGAAATAATTTAATTAAATTATACCCAAAACCATTATCTATTAGAGTTGATAGATGAGGGTATCTAGAGTAAATTTAGATTTCAAAGTTTTTTTCTAAAAATGGAAGATGCCCAGTCTTGATTATATGAGTTTTCGAAGCATTATCTTCATACCAATCCTGAATCTTTGCAGGTATAAGAGTGTCATGAGTGCCCAAAATACATTTTTTTGGGGTTAAGATATTTTTATATTGAGTCCTCAAGTCAGAATTAATAATAATCTCTAAACCATTATCTAGGGCACTTTGAGATGCTGGATATTTTTGAATTGATTTATGTAATTCATTAATTTGAGACTTATTTTTACTTTGAAGGCTCACAAAGCGCTTAAGTGCTTTTGTACTATCAGTTTTCAAATTTATAACAAATTGATCAAATATCTCATTTTTAATGCCAAGATTCCAGTTGTCATTATTCACTAGACAGGGGCTTGAAGCAACTAAAATCAATTCATTTAGTTTTATTTTATTTGCTATAAAAATAGATAGTAATCCTCCTAGAGACCAACCCAAAAGAATAGATTTTTCTGGAATAAACTTAATTATTTCATTGCACCAAGTATGAATTCCGCCATCTAAGTCTGGGCTGCGTCCGTGACCAGGAAGATCAATTAATGTGATGCAATAATCTTTCTTGTATTTAATTACAAGTGGTTGAAAAACATCACTACTGAATGCCCATCCATGAAGTAACACAAGGTTTTGACCTTTGCCTACTGTCCTATGCCATAACATCATTTACCCATTCAAGTAGCGCGTCTATTTGTTCTGTTTTATGATTGGCTGAGAGAGTAAAGCGAAGTCTTGCAGTTTTTGGAGGTACAGTAGGTGGGCGAATAGCATTAACAAAAAAACCTTTATCAAATAAGCTATTACTAATTTTTAAAGCTTTAGAACTAGAACCAACTATGAGAGGCTGAATTGCACTATTTGACTCTTCAAAATTAAGTCCAAGCTGATTTGACATAGATTTAAAATGAGTAATATTATTGGTTAATTTCTCTTTTTGCTCCCCTTGTTTAATCAGATCTAGACTCTTTTGTATTGCATGACAGAGGTTAGGTGGAAGTGCAGTAGTATAGGTGTAAGGCCTAGATTTTTGAATTAAAAATTCTATAAAGTCATTATCTCCAGATACAAAAGCCCCCATCACTCCAGCAGCCTTTCCAAGCGTTGCCATATAGATAGAGTGACGAGGAATGATTGGTTCAAAGATGCCAAAACCATGAGCATCATCTTGCATAAACATAGTATTTTTTTTGTCAATCATTTTAGCAATTCCAGAGATATTTGCTTGATCTCCATCCATACTAAATACATTGTCAGTAACAACTAGCCCCGGACCTGTTTGCTTCTTAATTTTTTTATCTAACGATTTAAGATTATTATGAAGATATCGCTGCATTGGAAGCCCAATTAATCTCTGACCATCAATCAATGAAGCATGATTCAATTTATCTTGAATTGCCCAATTAATTTCATCCCTAAGTGCAGAAAAAATTCCAAGGTTTGCACTATAGCCTGATGAAAACAATAGCGCATTTTCTTGACCAGTAAATTCTGCCAAAGTCTCTTCTAGTAATTTGTGAGCTTCTGAATGTCCACTGACTAAATGAGATGCCCCAGAGCCAGCACCATATTTCTTAACACCATTAATGAGCGCTTCTTTAATCCTTGGATGATTTGCAAGAGATAGGTAATCATTAGAACAGAAATTTACGACATCTTGGCCATCAATTTTCATATTAGTGCCCTGGGCACTTTTAGCAATTCTTCGAGTTCGAAATAGGTGATTTTTTTCAAGATCACTTATTTTGTTTGAAAAATTCATGAGAGTAATATTTATTAGATAAGGTTTTCCATTGGTGATGTTGCACTAGCGAAGGCTTTTTTCATGATTCTTCCAGCAAGGAAGGACTCTCTTCCTGCAACAATAGCATGTTTCATTGCACTTGCCATTAATATAGGGTCATTTGCATTTGCAATAGCTGAGTTCATTAAGACTCCATCACAACCAAGCTCCATTGCCTTAGCAGCATCACTTGCGCAGCCTATCCCAGCATCTACCAAAACGGGTACATTGGAGTTATCTTTTATTAATTTAATGTTAAAGGGGTTAGAAATACCCTGTCCAGAACCAATGAGAGATCCTAGAGGCATGATTGCACAACAACCAATCTCTTCGAGCTCCTTTGCAACTATTGGATCATCTGAAGTATACACCATGACATCAAAGTTTTCTTTAATAAGAGTTTTAGCTGCATCAAGGGTTTCAACAATGTTTGGGTAAAGTGTTTTGTCATCTCCAAGAACTTCTAGTTTAACTAGATTATGGCCGTCTAATAATTCTCGAGCAAGAAGGCAAGTTCTCACTGCATCTTTAGCATTATAACAACCAGCAGTATTTGGAAGAATCGTATATTTTTCTGGAGAAATGACATCAAGAAGACTTTCTTCATTAGCATTTTGTCCTATATTCGTTCTTCGAATCGCAACTGTAATGATTTCAGAGCCTGAATTTTCAGTTGCTAATTTTGTTTCGTTAAGATCTTTATATTTACCTGAGCCAACTAGAAGTCTTGAGTTAAAAGTTCGCCCAGCAATAACAAATGGAGTGTCAGTCTTCATAGCGTTATAAGATACCATGTGAAGAAATCAATAATGGAATATTGACTCGTAATCTTTTCAATTTTAGATGAATTTTTTAGCTTGTTAAGCCAGCAATTTTTTGGATTTCATTTATTGCTTTAGTGACAATTTTTGAAAAGAGAAAATCAGAGGGATCTCCTGATTCTGAGCGTGATACAAACTCCTCCACCATAAGTTGATATTGATTACATGCTGGAAATTCAACTTTATTTCCCCTTTGAAGTCCTCCACTAGACCAATAGGCAGAGGTTTTTTTTGGAGGATTAACAGGAATATTCAGTTTAGCCCATCCATTAGAGCCTAGTAAGGTAAATGTTTGACACAGAGCTGCATTAGCTGAAACGGTAAAGCTAAGAGTCTCCCCATTTGGCCACCTAAGTGTTGCATCAACTTGTTTTTCAGTCTCATATTGATCACACATAGTTGCAACTGCAGAGAGAACTTTAGGTTCACCTTTAAAGAGCATACAGCCAGAAAAAATAGCATAACAACCAATATCAAATAATGGACCACCGCCATACTTAATCAGATTTCGAACATTCCCTTCAGGCTGTTTAGGATAGCTAAAGATAAAGTGAGATGACTGGTATTTACCGATATCAAGATTTTGAAGCCAATGCCATTGAGGGTGGCTTCTAACCATAAATGCTTCATAGAAAAATGCTTTGCTTTCTTTGGCCGCATTCTCAAGCTGTGATAATTCTTTTAGGTTGATTGCAACAGGTTTTTCACAGAGGACATGTTTGTTTGATTTAAGGGCTTTAATAGAGTAGGGGACATGAAGATGATTTGGAAGGGGGTTATAGATTGCATCAATTGAAGGATCATTAATTAGAGATTCATAATTAGTCTCAATGGCATTTCCATAGATTTTAGGAAGTGCTACTTTTCCAGGAATTCGTCTTCCAACATGAGTTACTTCATGGCCTGCACTTAGTATTGCTGGAACAACATGCTCACGAGCAATTTTTGCCTCACCCAAAATTCCAAATTTCATAACAATTCCTCTTTATAAAATGTTTTTATGATACTTACAATTAATTAATGGTTTTTATAATAATATTACAATTTGTATTAACAGGTAAAATTAAACTTTAACTAAAATAAATTTGGGAATTATAATGCCACTCAATGCGATAAAACATCCTCTAATAGCTCATAAAATTGCCTTACTTAGGCAGCATGGTATAAGTACAAAACACTTTCGTGAGCTTGCTAATGAAGTCGCTAGTCTTTTGACTTATGAGGCAACTCGAGATTTGCCTCAAGAAAATAGAGAAATTAATGGCTGGCAAAATGAACCAATAAATACCCAAATGTTAACTGGTAAAAAGCTATCAGTTGTTCCAATTCTAAGAGCAGGATTAGGAATGCTTGATGGGGTTTTAACGCTTGTACCTAATGCAAAAGTAAGTATTGTTGGTTTATACAGGGATGAAAAAACTTTAGAGCCAGTTGCTTATTTTGACAAGGTAATTGCTGATATTGATCAGAGGACATCTTTAATTATTGATCCAATGTTGGCTACAGGTGGAACTCTCCTTTCAACAATTGATTTATTGAAGAAGAAGGGTTGTAAAAAAATTATTGGCTTATTTTTAGTTGCTTCTCCAGAAGGCCTTAAGAGAGTTACTGAGCTTCATCCTGATGTAGATTTATTTATTGCTGCAATTGATGAAAAACTTAATGATAATGGCTATATATTGCCGGGATTAGGTGATGCTGGAGACAAGATTTTTGGTACAAAGTAACATCTCACAATTCAGTAAAAGATTTGTACCTTAAGGATTTAATTTCCTTTTTTTAGTGATTTGAATGCCTCAAGTGCTTTTTCTCTGGATGCCTTAAGATTTACAATGGGATTTGGATAATCTTTACCTAAAACAATATTTGCCTCAGCCAAAATTTCTTTGGGTGCTTCCCAAGGATTATAAAGATACTTGTTTGGAAGGTCTTTTAATTCAGGTATATATTGTTTAATATATTCACCATCTGGATCAAATTTTTCACCCTGGGTTATAGGGTTAAATATTCTGAAATAGGGAGCTGCATCTGCGCCACAGCCTGCTACCCATTGCCAACTTGCACTGTTACTAGCTAAATCAGCATCAACTAAACAATCCCAAAACCATCTCTCGCCATGATGCCAATTTAATAGTAAGTTTTTTACTAAGAATGACCCAACAACCATTCTAACTCGATTATGCATTGAGCCTGTTAGCCATAACTCTCTCATTCCTGCATCAACCATAGGCACTCCAGTTTGTCCTTTTTGCCAAGCTTTTAAATTATGAGAATTCTCTTCCCATGGAAATTGATCAAACTTGGATTGGAGATTTTTTTTCGGCAGATCAGGATTAAAATATAGCTGACTATAAGAAAACTCTCTCCATCCTAACTCGCTTAAGAAATGATCAATACTTTTATTATTACCCTTGAGTTTTGCTAAATGCCAGGCTTGGTTTGGTGAAAGTTCACCAAAATGAATATGAGGTGAAATTCGCGAAACAAATGGCTTTGATGGAAAATTCCTACCTTCCTTATAATGCTCGATACCGCTATTAATAAATTCTGACAACCTATTAAATGCCCCAGTTTCTCCAATAGTCCAATTAGATTTCATTGGAATATCCCATCTAACTGAAGGGAGTAAAGATAAAGCATCAAGATTTAAGGTTTTATTATTATCAACAATAAAATTTGAAATATCAACTTTAGGAATTGGCTTTCTAGGCTCTTCAGAATTCAAACAACCCTTACGATAAAATGGAGTAAAAACTTTATACGGTGTACCATCATCTTTTTTTATTGTCCATGGCTCCCAAAGCAAAGACCCGTTGAATGTTTTAACGATAATCCCATTAGACTCAAGCTTAGATTTAATAAGTGTATCTCTCTTTATACGCCATGGTTCATAGCAACGATTCCAATAAACTGTATTAATATTTAATCGATCAATAATATCAATCAAGATTTCAAGAGGATTGCCTTGATAGAGAGATAATTTCTGGTTTAAATTTTGATTTAAATCTTTTAAAGAGTTATGAAGCCAAAAGCGACTAGCACTACCCATGGAAAATTCACCAGAATTATGATCATCTAGAATGTATATGGGAAGGATATCTTTATGATTTGAAGCCTCATAAAGAGCCGGATTATCAGTTAAACGAAGATCTTGGCGAAACCAATGAATTGCTTTTGAATTTATCATAAATGCATTATAAAAAAATTCGTGTGAAAGCTAGATGAAGATTAGGTGTTATTTGAGCAAAAAATATGGCGGAGAGAGAGGGATTCGAACCCTCGATAGGAGTTAAAGCCTATACTCCCTTAGCAGGGGAGCGCCTTCAGCCACTCGGCCACCTCTCCGAAGAAGGCATATTATACTTCAATTATTTTAGGTGAGTATTTTAGAAAAGAACCTTTTATTTAAATATTATTCTAGGATTCCAAAATCATGGGTTATGGTTGCTGATTTTCCAAGCATTATTGAAGCTGAGCAATATTTTTCAGCTGATAATGAAATCGCTTTTTCAACTTTTTTTGAATCTAAATCTTTTCCTTTGACGAGGAATTGAATATGAATTTCAGTAAATACTTTTGGATGATCATCAGCTCTCTCTGCATTTACTTTAGTCTCAAGGTGCGTAAGATCTTGACGCATTTTCTTCAGGGTGGTAACTACATCAATCATTGTACATCCTGCAACACCAAGTAAGAGCATTTCCATTGGTCGAACACCTAGGTTTTCACCTCCAATCTCAGATGGCCCATCCATAGTAACACTATGACCACTATGGGACTTACCCACCATAAGCATTCCATCAACCCAATTTACAGATATATTCATTTAAAAAACTCCTTAAGTTTTTGACCTGGATTGCTCTCTCTCATAAAGGCTTCACCAATTAAAAAACCAAATACATTATTTTGATGCATAAGTTCAACATCGTTCTTAGTTTTGATACCTGATTCAGTAATAACAAGTTTATCATCGTTAATTTCAGAGAGTAAGTCAATGGTTGTTTGAAGAGAGACCTCAAAAGTATGAAGGTCTCTGTTATTAATTCCAAGAAGTGGTAGATCAAGTTTTAAGGCGCGATTGAGCTCCTCATGATCATGAACTTCTATAAGTGAATCCATACCCAGAGAGGAAGCCAAATCACTAAGATTTTTCAACTCATCATCATCTAGACATGAGGCAATTAATAAAATACAATCTGCTCCAATAGCGCGAGATTCATAGACTTGATAAGAATTAATAATAAAATCTTTTCTAATTACAGGGATTGAAACAGCCGCTCGGGCTTTGATTAAATACTGAGGATCACCCTGAAAAAAATCACGATCAGTTAATATTGACAGGCAGCAAGCACCTCCTACCTCATAGCTTTTAGCTATCTCAACAGGCTCAAAGTTTTCTCTTAAAACACCTTTACTGGGAGACGCTTTTTTGATTTCAGCAATAATTGCGCTTTGATGATTAAGTACTTTAATGTTTAGAGCATTATAGAATCCCCTCGTATTATCGCCATTGGCAGAAAGCTCAATCATTTTCTCAATTGGAACTCGATTCATTGACTCTTGAATCTCCTCTTTCTTTCTTAAAATAATTTTTTTTAGAATGTCAGGTGTTTTTTGAACCATGGTTTAAGGGAATTTGTAACTATGCTTATTTTAAACGAATATAATTTACGTATATATTTATGTAATAAGCGAAGTTCATGAATTTACTAGATTTTCAAGCTGGGATAGAGCACCCACTTTTTTTAATTGCTGGCCCCTGTGTTATAGAGTCAGAGACCTTGGCAATTGAAAGTGCAAGCTATCTTAAGAAAGTTTGCAATGAGCTAAATATTAACTTTATTTATAAGTCATCATTTGATAAAGCAAATCGAACTAGCGCAGATAGTTTTCGAGGTTTAGGTATAGAAGAAGGTTTAAGAATACTTGAAAAAGTGAAATCAGATCTTGATGTTCCAGTTTTAACTGATGTCCATGAAGATACTCCCTTGAGTGAGGTAAGCTCAGTCGTTGATGTGCTTCAAACACCTGCATTTCTTGTGAGGCAGACCAATTTTATTAAAAATGTTTGTAGTCAGGGCTTACCTGTTAATATTAAAAAAGGTCAATTTCAGGCACCATGGGATATGGAAAATGTTGTTGAAAAAGCAAAAGCTACTGGAAATGAAGAAATTATGATTTGTGATAGGGGGACCTCATTTGGTTATAACACTCTAGTCTCAGATATGAGAGGTCTCTCAAGTATGAGATCTTACAACTGTCCGATTGTGTTTGATGCAACCCACTCTGTTCAGCAACCTGGAGGCAATGGTAAATCTTCAGGTGGGCAAAGGGAAATGGTTCCTGTATTGGCTAGAGCAGCGGTTGCAAGTGGTATATCAGGAATCTTTATGGAGACTCATCCAAATCCAGAATTGGCAAAAAGTGATGGCCAAAACTCAATGCCATTAAACCTCATGTTTACTCTTCTTGAAACGCTTAAGGAGATTGATGAAGTGACAAAAAAAAATAATTTTTTAGAGGACTCTATCAATGACTAGAATTGCCATCAATGGATCTAAAGGAAAGATGGGTCAAGCCCTTATTAAAGCCGTCAAAGTAAGCACAAAATCAGAGTTTGGTGCAGGTTTTGATATGGGCGACAGCTTAAAAGATTCACTAAGTAACTTTGAAGTTTTGATTGATTTTTCTAGGCCAGAAGCCTCACTTAATGCTTTGACTGTATGTCAAGCATCTGGCAAAGCTATGGTTATTGGAACAACTGGCTTTACTGATACTGAGCTTCAGCTAATTGATGAAGCCTCAAAAGAAATCCCGATTGTTTTAGCACCTAATATGAGCGTTGGAGTGAACTTGACTCTCAAAATTTTAGAGACTTCTGCAAAAGTTATTGGTCCAGATTCCAGTATAGAAATTATTGAGGCTCATCACCGCTATAAGGTTGATTCCCCTTCAGGAACAGCACTTAAAATGGGTGAGGTAGTTGCTAATGCGCTTGGAAGAGATCTATCAGATTGTGCAATCTATGGCCGTGAAGGAATAGAAGAGCCACGAGATATTAATACAATTGGCTTTTCCTCTATAAGGGGTGGAGATGTTGTTGGAGAGCATACTGTTGCATTTTTTATGGAAGGGGAGAGGGTAGAAATAACCCACAAGGCATCATCAAGAATGATTTATGCTAATGGTGCAGTTAGAGCAGCTAATTGGATAGTTGATAAACCAGCTGGACTCTATTCAATGCAAGATGTACTAGAGCTTTAGGAAGAAATTATGCTTTATGCCATTATTTCTCAGGATGTAGAAAATAGTTCAAGTAAAAGAAAAGAAGCAAGGTCTAATCACGTTGCTAGGCTTAACGAGCTGAAAGATCAAGGGAGACTAATTCTGGCAGGTCCTCATCCATCAATTGATTTCTCAGATCCAGGTGAGGCAGGTTTTTCGGGGTCTTTAATTGTTGCTAAATTTGCTGACCTTAAGGAGGCCCGTGATTGGGCAGATGCAGATCCATATGTCTCTGCAGGAGTTTATTCAAGTATAGTTGTAAAACCTTTTAACAAGGTTTTACCTTAATGATTCCCAACCCTTCAATTTTTAAAGGATAATTTGGCATTTTTAGAAAAATTCATGCAACTTTTAAGGATAAAAAGATATTCCTAAGTCTTATCAATAATGATTACAGTTAAGAACCTATCAAAGCATTTTGGCGGAATCAAAGCTGTTGATGGAGTAGATTTGCATATTGATAAAGGATCAATCACCGGATTAGTAGGTCCTAATGGTGCTGGTAAAACGACAATGTTTAACTTAATTGCTGGGCTATATCAGCCAACAGATGGTGAAATTATTCTTGATGGTGAGGATGTTACAGAACTCACATCCCATCAATTATTTCATAAAGGTCTTCTTAGAACATTTCAGATTGCTCATGAATTTCCTACTCTCAGTGTTCTCGAAAACTTAATGATGGTTCCAGCCAATCAACTTGGTGAGAGTCTAATGAATACTTGGTTGAAACGAACTCAAATAAATGAGGAAGAAAAAGTGCTTCAAGCCAAAGCTGAAGAAGTTGTTGATTTTCTGAGTATTAGCCACCTCAAGAATGAAAGTGCAGGAAATCTATCTGGTGGCCAAAAAAAATTATTGGAGTTGGCTCGAACAATGATGGTTGATGCCAAAGTGGTTCTTCTTGATGAAGTTGGTGCAGGTGTTAATAGGACACTCCTCAAGCAAATTGGTGATGCAATTGTTAGGCTCAATAAAGAAAGAGGCTATACATTTTGTATGATCGAACATGACATGGATTTTATTTCTAGACTGTGTGACCCAGTTGTTGTTCTTGCAGAAGGTCAAATTTTGACTAGTGGAACGCCTGATGAAATTAAGAGTAGTGATGCAGTAATTGAGGCCTATTTAGGCAAAGGGATAAAAACTGAGGCGACTAATTAATGGCATATCTTGAGGGTAAAAATCTGGTTGCTTCTTATGGGGTTGTTCCAATTCTTCATGAGTGTTCTGTTGAAGTCGAAAAGGGAGAATTGGCAGTAATTGTGGGTCCAAATGGAGCTGGCAAATCGACAGTTATGAGAGTTCTTTTGGGTATGCTAGAAGCAACTGCTGGCTCAGTTACATTAGATGGTAAAGACATTTCTATGCTTTCTACACAAGATAGAATTAGTAAAGGTTTAGCATTTGTCCCTCAAACAAAAAATGTTTTTCCGTCTATGACGGTAGAGGAAAACCTCCAAATGGGAGGTTTTATTAGGAAAGATGACATAAGTAAAACGATTGAAGAGGTATATGAGTTGTTTCCGATTCTTTATGAGAAGAGAAAACAATTAGCAGTTCAATTATCTGGTGGCCAAAGACAACAAGTAGCATTTGGAAGAGCAATGATGACTAAACCCTCAGTGATGCTTCTAGATGAACCAACAGCTGGTGTTTCTCCCATTGTCATGGATGAAATTTTTTCTAATATACTAGATGTTAGAAATGCTGGAATGGCTGTTCTAATGGTTGAGCAGAATGCGCAACAGGCACTTAATATTGCTGACAAAGGATTTGTTCTAGTTTCTGGGCGTAATGAGCATACAGGAACTGGAAAAGATCTGATTAATGATCCTGAAGTTCGTAAGAAGTTTTTAGGAGGTTAGATGTCAGATTCAATTGATATAATTAATGCTTTCGCCTTATTGACAAACTTTGTCATTCTTCCTGCATTATCCTACGGTTCTCAGCTGGCGCTTGGCGCTCTTGCAGTAACCTTAGTCTATTCAATTTTGAGGTTTTCTAATTTTGCTCAGGGTGATAGCATGGCTTTTGGAACCATGCTTGTTATTCTAATCAGTGGCTATATGATTAGCAAAGGCTGGACTATAACGGGTTTTCCTACAGCTATTTTGGCTATTCCATTAGCTTTAATCGGCATGGCAATTTATCTGTTATTAATGGACAGATTAGTTTACAGACATTACAGAAAAATAAAAGCTAAACAAAATATTATTGGTATTACTGCATCGATTGGTGTTATGTTTATAACTGGAGGTATCGTTAGGTTTATTTTGGGCGCCTCAGCGCAAAGGTTTGGAGATGGTGAGCGATTTATTTTTTCTGTTAGAGAATTCAAAGCATTTACCGGTCTTGAACAGGGAATTGCATTTAAAACATCTCAATTTTTAACTATATCTCTTGCAATATTATTGGTTGCCTTTCTATTCTATTTTTTACAAAAAACAAAAACTGGAAAAGCCATGCGAGCTTATTCAGATAATACTGAACTTGCACTTCTCTCTGGCATTGACCCAGATAAAGTAGTTCAAATAACCTGGTTACTTGTTGCCCTTTTCACTACGATTGCTGGAACACTATACGGCCTAGATAAAGGATTCGCACCTCAGCAATATCATCTATTGCTTTTACCAATATTTGCCTCGGTGATTGTTGGAGGTATTGGCTCACCCATTGGGGCGATTGCGGGAGCATTTTTGGTAGCATTTTCTGAGATTCTTCTTACGTATGCTTATAAGAAATTTTTAATATATTTACTGCCACTCTCTATGCATCCAAGTTCATTAGTTCAACTCATCGGTACAGAGTACAAATATGCAATCTCCTTTGTCATTTTGGTTATTGTTCTTCTAATAAGGCCTACAGGAATATTTAAGGGTAAGGTGATAGATGGTGAATAATATGAAAACTTTTTTTCAGGATAAAAAAGCCGTTGCTTACTTCACAATCATGGCAGTGGTGCTCATATTTGTTGGTTTAAACCAATCTTGGGCGTTAGCACTTGGAATTATTAATATGTCTTTAATATCAGCCATCATGGCTCTGGGTGTCAATATTCAATGGGGTTATGCGGGTTTAATGAATGTTGGAATTATGGGATTTGCTGCACTTGGTGGGGTCAGTGTAGTTTTGATCGCTCAGCAGCCAGTTGCTGAAGCGGTAGATGCTGGTGGGATTAAAATGTTTATTGCCTTGATTATGGGTGCTGCAACGATCACTTTAGGGATATTACTGAATCGAAGAGGTATCAATAAATGGCTGATAACAGCGATTGTAGTTACTGGCTATCTTTTTACAAGATATTATTTCTCTGAAGCAGCAGATATTATTGAAAAAGTAGATCCTGCAATTACTGGTTACCTAGGTGGATTTGGACTTCCAATTGCTTTCTCATGGATTGTAGGAGGAGTTATTGCTGCTGGAGCAGCCTGGTGGGTTGGAAAGATAACTTTGGGTTTAAGAACTGATTACCTTGCTATTGCAACTTTGGGTATTTCTGAAATTATTTTGTATGTAATTAAGAATGAAGATTGGTTTGTTAGAGGTCTTAAAAATGTTTATGGGCTGCCAAGACCTGTCCCCTATGAAGTTGATATGCAGCAATCTGAATGGTTTCAAAATTTCATTGCTTGGATTCACAGGTCAGAGCTTCAATTGCTTTCTCAATCAGACCAAATTGAAAAGTTAACTGATTATGTAAGAGAGGCAGCAGTTGTTTTTGTAAAACTTTGTTATTCAGGTTTATTTATCGCAATTTTAGTTTCACTAATTGTGCTTTCCAACCTTGCTTTAAATTCTCCTTGGGGTAGAAAAGTAAGAGCAATTAGAGATAATGAAGTAGCAGCTTCTGCAATGGGGAAAGATATCAAGAGTCAGCATCTTCAAATTTTTGTACTAGGATCTGCCATTGTTGGTGTTGCTGGAGCTTTATTGGTAACCTATGATGGAATATTCATTCCCACCGCATACATGCCTTTGCGGTTTACTTTTTTAATTTGGGTTATGGTTATTCTTGGAGGTTCAGGGAATAATATGGGCTCTGTATTGGGTGCTTTCATTATCTGGTTTATTTGGATTCAGTCAGGCCCTATGGGGCTTTGGTTTGTTGAAATGCTTAGTAATAATATGGCAGAAGGGAGTTCATCACTAGAGTTTATTGAAGATCGAGTCCACTATCTCAGACTTGTCTTTATGGGTGCAATACTTCTTCTGATAATGAGATTTTCGCCCAGCGGTCTTCTACCAGAGAAAAATAAACAGCTATAATTTCGCTGTAATTCCCCTATAGCTTGGTTTTTCATTAAGTTTTTTTCAGATATTTTTAACACAAACTATAGGAAATTGTTTATCATTATGTGTGAATCCCTTAGGAAATACGTCTTAATTGAATATTAAGCCTAGGGAATCTTTTTTTTATACTAGGAGACAAAATGAAAAGTTATTTAAAGACAACAGCTGGCGTAGTATTGTCAGCAACGATGGCAACAGCGTCTTATGGTGCTACTGTCAATGTAGGAGAACTTCAAGGATTTACAGGTCCTCTTGAATCTATGATTGGTGCTATGTCAGGTGGCGCAAACCTTGCTGTAACAGAAGCGAATGCATCTGGAAAGTACTTACAAGGAACAATCAACGTAATTCAGGGTGACTCAGTATGTATTGACGCGGCGGTTGCAATTGCTCAAGCTGAAAAAATGGTAAATGATGATAACGTTATGGCAATTATGGGTCCTAACTGTTCAGGTAACACTGGTGCAGTTATTACTAATGTATTAGTTCCTAATGGTATTGTTTCAATTTCACCTTCAGCAACTTCACCAGCACTAACTACTCTTGAAGATGGTGGATGGTTCTTTAGAACTGCACCTTCTGATGCAAGACAAGGTCCAGTGCTTGCAAGTATTGCAATGGCTAGAGGTCAAACTGATATGGCTGTAACTCACTCAAACAGTGACTATGGTAAAGGTTTAGCTGATGCATTCGTTACGGCTTATGAAGCGATGGGTGGAACAGTAACAGTTATGGCTGGACATGATGATGATAAGGCAGACTATTCTGCTGACGTTGCTGCACTATCTGCAGGTGGCTCAGCTACATTAGCTATCTTGGGATATGCTGATACTGGTGGTAGAGGAATTATTGCTGCGTCTGAAGATACTGGTGCTTTCAGTGACTATGTATTCGGCGATGGTATGATCAGTGAAGTAACTTCATCTGCTGTTGGTGATGGCTCATGGGGTACACTTCCATCTCCAGATGCTGCACTTGGTGAGAACTGGAAAGCTGTTGCTGCTGCTGGTGGTGTTGATGGTTCTGGCGTTTATTCAGCTGAGTCTTATGACGCTATGGCACTAATTATCTTAGCTTCACAAGCTGCTGGATCTACTGACAGAGCTGCTATACAAGCGCAGGTATTAAATGTTGCGAATGCTCCAGGTATACAATGTCATGCAGGTAAGCTAGCTGAATGTTTGAAATTTATCTCTGGTGGGCTTGTAGTTGATTATGTTGGTGCTACTGGCGTAGAGATGGATGCAGGTGGAACAGCTAATGGCTCTTATGCTGAGCGTGAAGTTATTGGTGGTGCATTTACTGATGTAAAGATTCATAAGTAATACACCTCGTTCAATAATGAAAAAACCCATCATTCTGATGGGTTTTTTTTGTTCTATCCTAAAAGAATCAAACCAGTAATTTAGAATTTTATTCATATTAACACTATAATAATATCAAAGTTCAAATTTAAGGATGTATTAAATGAACAATAATGAAATCATAGAAAGTATAAAAAAAGCTTTTAAATCTACTATGGAAAAGCTAGACAATCATTACATGTTTTACCTTGATGAAATGGTTACTCCAAAACTTATTACATTATTTTATTGGATACTTTTATTTGCCTTTATTACCAAAGGTCTTGGTGATATTTTTCTCGAGGGAGATTTTTGGAGAGGTTTAGTCTGGGTTGTTGGAGGCTCTTTAGCTTCAAGAGTTGCATGTGAAATGGTAGTTATCTTATTTAGAATTAATGAGAATTTGAATGAGATTAATGAAAAAACATCTGAAGATGACACTTTAAGTCATGCTGGCTTTGAGAAAGATTACTACAAACATTAAAAATACTTAAAGACTATTTAGTCTACAATTAAGTTTTTTTCTTTTTGTTTAGGCC
>JAOMCO010000016.1 GCA_028345055.1 Candidatus Thioglobus sp.
TACATTGACTTATTAGCTGAAGCATTAGAGTTACCTATTGAAGATTTTAGAGAACAAATTGCAATAAAAAGGGCAAATAATAGAAAGTACTTTATTGTTAAAGACAAGCTTAGTGTGAATGATTCTATATTAATAAAACTTAATCAACTCAAAAAAATGCGCTCTAATGTTTGTCTCAAAGAGCTTAAAATCCCTTCTCTTACAATAGTTGATAAAGTGAAAAAGATAGCTGGGATGAATCCAAAAATTAGAGAAAGAATTGAAGTTAATAAATGCTCAAGACAAAAAATTGCAGGAGTTGCTATTGAATCAAGCGGTTTTCGCTACTATCCAAAAAAGGATTCCATAGCACCATTAATTGGAAAAATTAATTCTGAAAATATTGGAGTTTTTGGTATTGAGTCTGAATATGATAGTTATTTAGCTGGGACAAATGGTTTAAAAAGACTTGCTGATAATAAAAATAATTCAAACATTTATTATGATGCTGAAATCATTAAGAATCATAAAGAAGGCAAAAATCTCACTCTTACAATTGATTCTGACATTCAATTCCATGTCTTTAATGCAATAAAAGAACAAGCTGAATTTCATGAAGCAGACTCTGCTGCTGCCATTGTGTTATCTCCAAATGGAGAAATTCTTGCGCTGGCAAACTATCCATCAACAAACCCTAATAATCTTGAAAACTTCAGTGCTGATGATTTTAGAAATCGGGTCCTTTCTGATAAGACTGAGCCGGGCTCAACGATGAAACCATTTACAATGTTACTGGCTTTGGATAAAGGAATAATTTCTGCGACTGATGATGAGTTAATTGATGTTACAAAAAGAATTGCTAACTTTAAACCTGATAATAAATTCTTTGAAATGACTATTCAAAAAATTCTCGAAAAGTCACATAATTTAGGAACAGTTGTAGTGGCAGAGCAAATTGAAAGTGAGGATTTTTATAACACCTGGGAGAAACTAGGATTTGGAAAATCATTAGGAATTATGCCAAGATCTGAAAATTCTGGTGGACTGAGACATTTTAGCAGCTGGGGAGAAACTGATAAAAGATCACTGTCTTTTGGTCATGGCCCTATGACTACGAATCTTGCTCAACTGGCAAGATCCTATCTTATTTTTGCAAATGATGGTGCAATACCCTCTCTAAAACTTATTAAAATAAAAAATGATTCTCATAACTTAGTTCAAGTATTTTCACCTGAATCATCAAAAAGAATTTCTCAGATACTTGATTCTGTAGCCTCAATCAAAGGGTCAGGATATCGTTCAATAATTAATGGCTATTCAGTTGCTGGTAAGACTGGTACTGCTGAAATGGTGATAGATGGAAAGTATAGTAAAGATGGTGCCAAGAGAACTTATTTTGTTGGCTATTCTCCAGCAAAAAATCCTAAATATATTATGGCAATAAGATTAGATCATCCGAAAAAATGTTATTATTTTGATAATCCAGATAAAAAATTAAAATGTGAAGGTTCAAATTCTGCTGCAATAGCATTTCAAAAGGCAATGAAAAGAATTCTTATCAATGACCCAGAGGTAAGCTCAAAAATTGAAAGCTAGGAGGATTTTTTTTGATTAGTTGCTTTAATCTTACTTTTCATAATACTCTGCATAACAGCTTTTTCTTCATCAAGCGTTTTTGCTGAAAGTATTGAAGCTTTTGTTGATTTTCTTTCATAATACTTCTCTGCTGAAGTTAATGCATATCCAAACTCTTCTTTAGCCTCCAACTCACTTAAAAAAGGTTCCATCGTACTTAACTCTTTTAAGCGCAGGTAGATTTTCTCTTTAGATTTGTATGGCAAAAGAAAAGCCTCTTTTGAAAGGTCAGTCTCAAGTTGTGAATACCTAATTAATTCAACTAAAACCTCTGATTTGGGGAGATTTCTTGCTCGCTCCTCAATTACACTTGAGGTTTCAGGATCATTAACAATAGATGGATAATTTATAATGCAAGTTATCATTCTTGACATTAGACTCTTCATGCTTGAAGAGCCTATATTCTTTAACTGATAATTAATTGAATTCTCATACAATTTATTTTGATCTGATTGATTAGTAGTATTTATCTGGACATGTGAAGCCCTATTTTGTTCTATAGCCTTTTCGACTTGAATTATATTTTGACCTATTGTATGAGCAATTCCTTCTATTAGTTGTTGGCGATAGATTGGATAGGTCACCATACTTATTAAAGCTGATGATTTTTCTAAAAACAAGGTTTTACCCTCAATGGTATGAAATGGAACCTCAGACTTTATATGATCAATCAAGAAACTGGATAGAGTTTGAGCTGCTTCAATTCTCTTTTTGAATGCTTTTGCAGACTCTTTATTGATTAAGGTATCAGGATCCTCCCCTTCAGGCAATAAAAGAAATTTAATAATAAGCCCAGATTTTATTGACGGCAATGCAGTTTTTAAAGCTTTCCAAGCGGCATCTCTTCCTGCCTTATCACCATCAAAACAAAAAATAATTGTTTCAGCGGAGCGAGAGAGAATTTGTAAGTGAGCTGGAGTTGTAGCAGTTCCAAGAGTTGCAACAACATTTGTAACTCCCTGCTGATGAAGAGCTATAACATCCATATAGCCTTCTACAACAAGAATTGATTCAATCCTTCTGCTATATTTTCTACAATGATAAAGTCCATAAAGTTCTTTTGATTTTGAAAATAGAGGGGTTTCAGGTGAATTCAAATACTTAGGATTATCTTGACTCGATAAAACGCGCCCTCCAAAACCAATTACAGATCCTTTTGTATTATGAATAGGAAACATAAGTCGATCTCTGAAGCGATCATAATAATCATCTTTTTTATCTTTTTTTGGAACAATCATTCCCATTGCTAAGAGGTCCTCTATTGACTCATCAGTCTTTTTAAACTGATCAAAAAGGTTAGTCCAGCCTGGAGGTGCAAATCCTAATTCAAATCTCTTAGCTATAGATCCACTAATTCCTCTTTTTTTTGCATAATTAACAACCTTATTTTTTGCTGTTGAGCTCTTTAATTGATCTTGATAAAAAACATTCAGCTCTCCCATTATTTGATTGTATCTATTAAAACGCTTATCCACTGGCTTAGCAGTTTGATCATAAACTACTGAAATTCCAGACTCGCCTGCCACGGTCTCTATGGCCTCAACAAATGCTAAATGGTCAAACTTCATTACAAAATCAATAATTCCTCCTCCTTCACCACAACCAAAACAATGATAAATTTGTTTTGATGGAACTACAGTAAAGGAGGGTGTTTTCTCTTCATGAAAAGGACAGCATGCCTTATAATCTTTGCCAGCTTTTTTTAGAGCTACACGTTTATTTATTAGACCAACAATATCTACTCTATTGGGCAAATCATTGATAAAATCTCTGTCAATAAATGGCATAATCTACAGCTTATTCTTTAGTTAAGTTTTCTTTTTATTTTAATGTTAAACAGCGAATTCATTCACCCTAAATTTATACCAACCTGGATTCTAATTTTGCTGATGCGTATTGGAGTTTTTATCCCTTTTAGTGCACAGGTTATTATTGGAAAAGCCATTGGGAGGTTAATGCACCCTTTTATGCATAAACTCAAATCAACAGCATACTCCAACATTTCTCATTGCTATCCTGATAAAAAGCAAAACCAAGTTAATCTCCTTGTTAAAAGACACTTTGAAGCAATAGGAGTCAGTTTTTTTGAAACTGCAAATGCATACTATGGCAGTGATAATAAAATTAGAAGACTTCTAACTGTACATAATGAGAAATTTCTTAATGATGCAATGAAGGATGAAGGAGGTATTATTCTTCTGTGTTCTCATTTTATGCCTCTTATGTTAGGTAGTCGCGCACTTCTTCTTAAACATACCATTGCAAATATATATAGACCTCAAAATAATAAGTTATTTGATCAGGTTATGGTGAAAGGATATAAAAAGAATGGAGCGGTAATGATTAAAAGTACTGATACCAGATCCATAATCAAAGCAATAAATAATAGTCTACCAATTTGGTACGCTCCAGATCAAGACTTAGGTGAAAGTAATAGCGTATTTGCCCCACTTTTTGGAATTCAAACTGCAACTGCTTCAGCTACAGCTAGACTTGCAAAAAATAACAATACAAGAGTTATTCCATATAGCTTTATCAGAACCAGGAATGGGTATTCAATGTCATTTGATAAACCTATTGCAAACTATCCATCTGAAGATGCTATCAAAGATGCAACAATTACCAATCAAATACTTGAAAAACAAATTAGTAAAACTCCAGAACAATATTTATGGATTCACCGTCGCTTTAAAACTCGGCCTAATGATGAAAAAAACTTTTACAAATATAACTAACATTATTTGATTAGAAATAGAACAATTCTCATAAATAGCGTATAATTCCACTTTTAATTTTTTTGATACAGATTATTCATATGTCAATTGATACACAAGCTATTATTAAAGATTACCAAAAAGATTCTACCGATACAGGTTCGGTTGATGTTCAGGTCGCTCTTCTTACTGCAAGAATAAGGCATCTAACTGAGCATTTTAAAACCCATAATAAAGACCATCACTCCAGAAGAGGGCTTTTAAGACTTGTTTCACAGCGCAAAAAATTACTTGCATATATTAAAAATAATGATCTTACTGCTTATGCCAATTTAATCTCGAAACTAGGCTTGAGAAAGTAATAAATTATTAGAAACAAAACTGGAGCCCCTATTTTGGGGCTTTTTTATTGCTTGAAGGATTAAAATAGAATCATGGAACTTTCTGCACACTACCAAAAAATTTCTGAGCTTAATGAACGACTGAATATTTTGTCTGGGCATCTTAAACTTGATGAAAAAAAAGAACGCTTAGAAGAAGTTAAATTAGAATTAGAAAATCCAGATATTTGGTCGAACCCTGAAAAAGCTCAATCATTAGGAAAAGAAAAGGTCAAACTTGATAATCTGTGCGATACCTTCTTTAGATCATCAAGTATCCTAGGTGATGCTCAAGAGCTTCTAGAAATGGCTGAGATTGAGAATGATAATGATACAGTTAATGGAATTATTTCTGACTTAGATGAAATTGAGATTTCAATATCAAATTTTGAGTTTGAAAGAATGTTTAGTGGTGAGATGGATCGAAATTCTGCCTATTTAGATATACAATCAGGATCTGGCGGAACTGAAGCTCAAGATTGGGCTGAAATGATTCTAAGGATGTACCTAAGATGGGGAGATAAACATAAATTTAAAGTTAAATTGATGGAAGTCTCTGCTGGAGATGTTGCTGGGATTAAGTCTGCAACAATCCACTTTGATGGTGAATACGCATTTGGCTGGCTTAGAAGTGAAATAGGAATCCATAGACTTGTTAGAAAGTCACCCTATAATGCAAATGGTAAAAGGCATACTTCATTCTCATCTGTTTTTGTATCACCAGAGATAGATGATGACATTGAAATTGTAATTGATCCGTCAGATCTTCGAATTGATACCTATCGCGCTTCTGGTGCTGGAGGTCAACATGTCAATAAAACTGAATCTGCTGTTCGAATAACTCATATCCCAACGACAACTGTTGTTCAATGTCAGGATGGAAGATCACAGCATGCGAACAAAGACCAGGCAATGAAACAATTAAAGTCAAAACTATACGAGCTTGAGATACAAAAAAGAAACTCAGAGAAGCAGGATGTTGAGGATTTAAAATCTGATATTGGATGGGGACATCAAATACGTTCATATGTTTTAGATCAATCTAGAATTAAAGATTTAAGGACAGGTGTTGAGAGCAGTAACACTCAAGATGTTCTTGATGGAAATTTAGATCAATTTATTGTTGCCAGCCTAAAAGCAGGACTCTAATAATTCAAAATTAATTTACAATGTAACTGAAAATTGAAAATAAAATACTAAAATGAAACCTCAAGATACTATTCAATTTAATCAAGATGGATTAATCCCTGTCATTACCCAGGATTATTCTTCAAATGAAATCCTAATGATGGCATGGATGAATGAAGAGGCATTATCAATAAGTATTGAAACAAAAAGAGCTGTTTATTTTTCAAGATCTAGAAAAAAACTCTGGTTTAAGGGTGAAGAATCAGGAAATTATCAGGACATAATTGAAGTTTATACTGATTGTGACCAAGATGTCATCTTACTTAAAGTCAATCAAAATGGCGGTATTGCATGTCATACAGGAAGAGCTAAATGCTTCTTCAATAAACTTGAAGAAAACAAATGGGAAATTGTCTCAAATGTAATTAAGGATCCAAAAGAAATTTATGGATAGTATTTTCAATTCATTAGAGAGGATTCTTGAAGAAAGAAAATCTTCTTCTGCAGATCAATCTTATGTCTCCTCTCTTTACAATGGTGGATCTCAAGCGATTCTAAATAAGATAAGTGAAGAGTCTGAAGAGGTAATTAAGGCAGCTAATGAGGAGAGCAGAGAAGAGATCATTCATGAGGTAGCAGATTTATGGTTTCATCTAATGGTTCTTCTTAGACATAAGGACATTCATATTGAAGAAATTGAGTATGAACTAGCAAGACGCTTTGGTGTGTCAGGCCATGAAGAAAAAGCCTCAAGAAAGAGTAAATAAAAAAGTTAGTCTAATATTTCAAAAGCACTGATGATGCCATCGGCGACCTCAGAGATTCTCTTATTTTTATCCATTGCCATTTTTCTAAGTGACTGATAAGCTTCGTCTTCAGTTACTTTTTTATGCTTCATTAGAAGTCCTTTTGCCTTTTCAATTGATTTACGCTCGGCCAATTGACTTCTTGTTGCATCTAACTCATCTTTGAGAGCCTGAAACTCTCTAAAACGAGCGATAGCAACATCAATAATAGGTTGAACTCTCTTTTCTTCTAGTCCATCAACGATGTAAGCATTAACTCCAGATTTGATAGCAGTTCCGGCCATGTCATCTTCAGAACTTTCAGTAAACATGACAATTGGTTTTGGTTTTGTCTTATTGACATCCCTTAAATTTGCAAAAACAGCTTCATCGGGTATATCTGCATTGACAATAACAACATCTGCATGGGTAATTTCATTACTATTGGCAAGGTTTTCACTTTCCTCTAAACGACTTATAACTTCATGGCCCTTATCTTGAAGTGCACGCCTTAGAATTGCTGAACGACCCATATTTTCATCAACTAAAATAATTTTAAGTGCAGATTGATTCATTTTATTTTTTTATAGTTATCAATTTTTAGCCTTAAGTAATATACCTTATAAGCAAGGAATTTAAGAATTGATTCTTAACATTCCAATAATTATTTACCCAAACTTTAGCTGGCGGAAAAGGAGATTAGCCGCCAGCAAAGTCATAGAAAGCCCACTAAAATAGTTTTACTCGTAGCAAGCTATTAATCACTAAAAAATAAATATTTTTAGTATATTTATTAATCAAAGATTACTTGGTAACAAATTCAGGATATGCTTCCAAACCACATTCAGATATATCAACTCCAGACTCTTCTTCGTCATCCGATACGCGAATACCAATTACAGCTTTGAGTACAAGCCAAACTAACATTGAAGCAATAAATACCCATACAAAGATTGTTAAAGCTCCAACTATTTGTGCAGAAAATGAAACATCGACATTAGTAAGTGGCACTGCTAAAAGGCCCCATAAACCCACAACACCATGAACTGAAATAGCACCAACAGGATCATCTATCTTAAGTTTACGATCCAACCAAACAATCGATAGAACAACAATAACACCACCGACAGCTCCAATCAAAGCTGCAGCTAAAGCACTTGGTGTATCAGGCCCTGCAGTAATAGCTACCAGGCCTGCTAATGCACCATTTAATGTCATAGTTAAATCTGCCTTACCAAACCAAATTTTGGCAAAAACTAGTGCAGCAATAACGCCTCCAGCAGCTGCAGCATTTGTATTAACAAAGACCATTGCCACTGCATCAGCACTCTCTTTACTTGCCATTGCTAAAACCGATCCGCCATTAAATCCAAACCAACCTAGCCAAAGAATAAATGTTCCCAATGTAGCTAATGGTAGATTTGCACCCAAGATTGGCTTTGAGTTTCCATCCTTATCATATTTTCCTTTTCTAGGGCCAAGGATCATTACTCCAGCAATTGCCGCTGCAGCTCCAGCCATATGAACAATTCCAGATCCTGCAAAATCATAAAAACCAAAGTCGCCAAGGTTATAAAGACCAAAAACATCATTCCCGCCCCAAGTCCATGAACCCTCAAGAGGATAAATAATAGTGGTGAAGATTACGGCGAAGGCAAAAAAAGTAAATAATTTCATTCTCTCAGCTACTGCACCAGAAACAATTGACATTGCTGTTGCTACAAAGACCACCTGAAAGTAGAAATCAGATGCATTTGAATAGGTTTCACCCTGTCCACTAATTCCCGAAAGAAATGCACCACCACCATACATCAAGTCATAACCATAGACCATATACATAGTGCAAGCAATAGCAAAAAGACCAATATTTTTAGTTAGTATTTCTGCGGTATTTTTACTCCTTACCAATCCAGCCTCTAGCATTGAAAAGCCAGCTGCCATCCACATCACAAGTGCGCCCATTACTAAAAAGTAAAAAGTGTCAATTGCATATTGTAATTCTAATATTTGATTTTCCATTTCCTACTCCTATAGTGCCTCAGGACCAGATTCACCCGTACGAATACGAACAACCTGTTCTAGGCTTGTAACAAAAATTTTGCCATCTCCAATGTTTCCACCATTAATTTTGCAAGCAGAACTTATGGTTTCAATTACTTCATCAACTTGCTTATCAGTAATCGCAATTTCTAATTTAACTTTAGGTAGGAACTCCACCACATACTCTGCACCTCTGTAGAGCTCAGTATGTCCTTTTTGTCTTCCAAACCCCTTTACTTCTGTAACAGAAACACCATTAATATCAATTTCTGAAAGAACTTGTCTCACGCTATCCAGTCTTTTTGGCTGAATGTAAGCTGTTATCATTTTCATATCATTACTCCAATGTTATAAACAAAGAAGCCCACTACCTTCAAGAAAGTAGCGGGCTTCTATACCAGTTCAGCTCATCTTTAAACTGACGAAAAAAAACGCTTACCTGGGTATCACCCAAATAAACGTCTATGTCTTAACTTAAAACCAACTTCAGTAATAAGTTGAGATTATTATATATAAAAAATTCTATGTATTCAGTTTTTTTAAGTATTCTGACTCAGTCATGATTTCAATGCTGTGCTTTTTTGCATCATTCATTTTGGATTGACCCACATTTTCTCCAATAATCAGAAAATCTGTTTTTGAACTTACGCTCTTTGCAACAGAAATGCCAAGCATTTTGGCTTGTTTTTCAAGTTCAGATCGAGAATGACTCATGGCGCCTGTAAACACAATTTTTTTATTTTGAAATGGGCTATCAATTAAAGTAGCTTCATTATTAAGAGGAGTTTTTTCTAGTTCAAACCCATCATTTATCAGAATTTGATATTGTTCCTTAATAGAGGATAGTCCTTCAAAAATTTGCTCAGCGGTTAGCTCTGCAAAACCATCTATTTTCGCAATTTCTTCAGCTGTTAATTCAAAGATTTCTTCAATAGGGTAATTTTTGAATAGATTTTCACAGTTACCCATTCCAAGTCTCTGTACACCAAAAGCAGCCAAAAAACGCCAATCTTCGATACTCTCCTGTCGCGACCTATTAAGTTGTTCAATGAGATTTTTTGAGGTTTTCTCTCCAAATCCCATTGCAATTATATGGTCTATCTCTAGAAGATAAATATCACTAACTTGCCGAATACCATTTTCATATAGCTTTTTGATAGTTGCCTGTCCAAAGCCATCATTATTAGCTAGAATTTTAAAAAAATATATCATTTTTCCAACAACTTGGTCGGGACAAAAATTAACATTGGGACACATAAGGAAGTCTGAGTCCCAAATTAAATCAGAATCACAACTAGGACAATTAGAAGGAATCTCAACTTTTGCCTTTTTTAGGACTTTATTGATTTTCGGTATGACCATTCCACTTCGAGTTAACTCTACTACACTTCCAGCACCAAGGCCTTGCTCTTTAACCAATCCATAATGATGGCCAGTAGCTCTATAAATAGTTGCACCGCTCAATTGGGTTGGCTCTAACTCCGCAACGGGAGTAATTTTCCCAGTCCTTCCAACTTGCGCTGTAATTGAAATAACCCTCACCTGAGCTTTTTCTTTATTTTCTTTGTAAGCAATTTGCCAGCGATGGAATTTTCGATTTGACCCCATATGAATTTTTAAATCTGGATTGACTACTTCAAAAACCACTCCATCAATATCAAAATCTACACCATGTTCTAATTCAACGACTATTTCAGCAAACTGATTCCTAAAATCCTTGATAGAGCCCTGCCAAAATGGAAGCTGTTTAAAGGGAACAAATAAAGCAGCCTTAGCGTTTATTGCATCATTAGCAAAGTGATCTAACTCTTTTTCCTTAATCAAACTAGCTTGAAAGTTTCTTGGATACTCAAAATGACTACTTAAATGACTTTCAAAATAACTTCTCTTAACCACTATCTCACCAGGGCCTTGACCTCTATCACTATCATTTAAAATTCCAAGACCCCTTTCAAAGACTCTTGAAATATCACTCCCCTTGTTTCCATCACCACGAGTGTAGAGTTTCACTCCATCGTCATAACCCGCAAAACCATCAAGCTTAGCAGTTCCTTTGATTACAATATCATCTAAAGCAAATGTAATTTCATCAGAAAACTTAGAAATTCTCTCTAACCATTTCTCAACTTCGAACCATGTATAGGCTTTATCAGTTGAAAGCATTTTCTCAGGAAGTCTAATTTTCTCTTCAGAAAAGCCTTCAATCTCATCCTCAACTTGTTTTAGAAAAGGATGATTAGGTAATCTTTTAGCTAGTTCAGAAATGAAAATAAAGTCATAATTTTCATCAGTAATTATAGGATTGCCAACTCTGTATCTTTGGTTTGCAATCATACAATATTCTAGCAGCTCGTCATCTGACAAATTACTCACTAAAATAATTCCAGCAGAAATATTTTGAATTTTTTTTTCTGAAAGCATGATTTTTTAAAATCTAGCTATAAAAAACTAGAAAGTTAAAATTTTGCTGAAATTTGTCCAAATAATTCAGTGCTATATTGAATGGCTTCATTATCATTCTTATCCTCTAAATCAACAAAAATAACTTTTGTCATAGAGCTTGTATTTTCTTTTAAAACCAACTGATAGGTTTTAACGGATGATACAGTATTAATCAATTTAGAGAAAAAACCCCTGTCAGGAGTTACTTTAATAAAATAGCTGCCTGCAAGCTCATCACGATCATTTATATCAACATTTAACTCATCAAGAGCCCACCCAATAAAGCTCCAAGATTCCTTTTTACTCAGAGGTAATAATAGTATTGGGTATCCTTGTTCAGCCTCAGACAGTATTACTTTACCCTTATCTAAATTTAAGTTTGATTTAATTTGAGCAATGGCATCTGAGTTATCACTTCCTAGAAAAACCATTAACTTTAAAAGCATCTCTGTCTCAATCTCTACATCTTTATCTCTTGGTTGCCATACCCTCATTGCACCACTAGTAACCTCACCAATTGAACTTAATGTTACATATATTTCTGATTTTAATGAGCTCTCAGTTGGTTCAATACGAACTCTATATTTATCAGCAATTGGTAGTCCATATTGAGTTTTGAGTGCTTTTGCCAATGCTGTTCGGATGGCACCAAGTGATTTTTCAGGCACTTTAGTTTCTATCTCTAAAAATTCTGTCTCAAAAATACCAATGCTTTGATTTTCATTCTCAATATTAAATCCATATGAGCGAAAAAATTCTTTTGAAGAGGTCCAAACTTCCTCGGGAGGAAGATCAACTAAAAGCCAACGTCTATAATTGTCTCTCATTACTTTGACATTTTTAGATTTTTTTAAGATAACTATATCATCATCAACCTCAACTTTATCCACAAAAATTCCTTGGACATTAGGAGAAGTTAAATCTGGAGGAATTACTAATGAATCTTTACTTTCGTTAACTTCATAATTTAAAGATAGACTACCTAATCCAGCCTTCTTAACTGGTTCAACAACTTTTGAACAACTAGCTAAAATTAAACTAGTTAAAACAATACATAAATAATTTACGTTCTTCATATCAGATTTAATTCCTTTAAATCATTCTCTATAACTGGTCTGAATTCACTCGACAACTCAAGAAGAGGCAACCTAATTCCTTTGGAACACATGCCCATTTTATGAAGGGCCCATTTAACCGGAATGGGGTTAGACTCAAGAAACAAATTCTGATGCAGATTTGTCAACTTTTTATTAACCTGCCTTGCTAAGTCAGCATTACCTGCAATAGCAGTCATGTAAACTTTTTGAAGCTCCTTAGGTGTCACATTGGCGGTGACAGAAATACCGCCATGTCCCCCCAAAAGAAGAAAATCTAATGCAGTTGCGTCATCTCCAGTAAGCAATAGAAAATCTTCTGGACAGCTTTTAACAAGATCTCTAATTATTGTAAGATCTCCAGTTGCGTCTTTAATACCAATTATATTTGAAATTTCTGAAAGCCTAACAGTTGTCTCAACTGACATATCTACTGCTGTTCTTCCAGGCACATTATATAAAATTTGATCAATATCAACGCTATCAGCAATCAGTTTGAAGTGTTGGAACAAACCTTCCTGAGTTGGTTTATTATAGTATGGCGTGACAAGTAGGCAAGCATCAGCACCAAGATTTTTGGCCTCTTGGGTCAGCTCAATAGCCTCCGAAGTTGAATTGGCTCCTGTTCCTGCAATAATAGGAATTCTTCTTGCTGCATACTCTATTGTATGTTTGATGATTTTCAGGTGCTCTTTGACACCAACAGTTGCTGACTCACCCGTTGTGCCCACTGAAACAATGGAGCTCGTTCCAGCATCAATATGAAAATCTATGAGATTATTTAAAGCATCATAGTCAACTTCTCCATCATCAAACATCGGAGTTATTAATGCAACATTTGAACCTTTATAGGAGTGTTTAATTGTCATAGATTGTTTATTTAAAATGTTGTTAAATTATATACGATTGGCCTTTCAATAACAATTCATGAGGTTGTTTAAATCAAGTAACTAGCTGGATAAAATATCAGGCCTCTTCAGCTTTGTTTTCTTTATTGCCTGATCACGCCGCCAAGCATCAATTCTGGCTTGATTTCCACTTAATAATACCTCAGGAACTGATTCTCCATCAATACTCTCAGGTCTTGTATAGTGAGGATGATCAAGCAAGTTATTTGTAAATGAGTCATTGAGTGAGTCTTTATTACCAAGGACATTATCTATCCGCCTACTGACTGCATCAATTAAAACCATAGAGGCTAATTCTCCACCGCTAATGACGTAATCACCAATTGAGACTTCAAAGTCAATATCATTTTCAATCACCCGCTCATCTACCCCTTCATAACGCCCACAAAGAAGCGTCAATGAGTCAAATTTTGCAAACTTTTCAACTAGTTTTTGATTTAGGGGCTTACCCTGAGGTGATAGATAAATGACCTTTGTTTCAGGCTCTAGTTCTTTAATTTTTTCAAGACAATCCCTTATTGGTCTGACCTGCATGACCATCCCAGCACCACCTCCATAGGGTTTATCATCTACATTTTTATATTTGTCGCTACTGTAATCTCTCAGTTGCCATTCCCTTATGGAAATGATTGAATTTTTGAGCGCTCTTGAAATTACACCCTCTTCTTTGATAGCTGAAAACATTTCAGGGAAGAGTGTAATAATATCAAATTTCATTTCACTGAATCAGACTAGAATCTTGGTCAAAACTTTAGAATAAATGCTGCTTAAATCTTCGAGGTCTTTAACCAAAATAGACTCGTTTATCTGGTGAATAGTTGCGTTTACAGGGCCAAGCTCAACTACTTGAGTTCCTTCTTGAGCAATAAACCTCCCGTCTGAAGTTCCGCCAGATGTTGACAGTTCTGGGGTAATATCTTTGGTTTCTTCAATTGCACTGACGCAAGCTGAAACCAGATCACCCACCGGGGTTAGAAATGGATCTCCTGAATGATGCCAATCTAGGGTGTAATCAATTTTATGATTATCTAAAATTTCATGAACCTTGGCCATCAATTCTTCTTTTGTGGTTTCTGTTGAGTAGCGAAAGTTGAACATGACTTTAGCTTCGCCAGGAACAACATTTGTCACACCGCCGCCGGAATGAAAATTGGAAATTTGAAACGAGGTTGCTGGAAAATACTCATTACCACTATCCCACTCTTGAAGACACAAATCATTAAGTGCTGGAGCAATAAAGTGAATTGGATTTTTAGCTAAATGAGGATAAGCGACATGTCCCTGCTGACCGTTAACATTTATCACTCCGTTCAATGAGCCTCTTCTACCATTTTTAATAATATCACCAGTAACAGAAGTGGACGAAGGCTCACCAAGCAAACAATAATCAATTTGTGTATCATTTTCATTTAGATAATCCATCACTTTGACTGTTCCATCAATGGCAACTCCTTCCTCATCAGAGGTAATAAGGAAAGCGATAGTTCCGTTATGATCCGGATTATCTTGAACAAAATTTTCGGTTGCGGTTACCATGGATGCCAAGCCACCCTTCATGTCAGCTGCACCGCGACCATATAAATAATCACCCTTAATAGTGGGCTCAAATGGCGAGGTATTCCAGGCATCTTCATTTCCAGCTGGAACCACATCAGTGTGCCCTGCAAAGGCGAAAATAGGCCCACTATTTCCGCGTGTAGCCCAAAAGTTATCAACGTCACCAAATTTAAGTGGATGAATCTCAAAACCAATTTTTTTAAGTCGCTCAATCATGATTGACTGACAACCATTATCATCAGGAGTAACTGATGCTTGGCTTATAAGTGATTTTGCTAGTTCTAATGTCTTATTCATGGCGGTTATTTTACTTGTAAATTCATTACGGTATCTAAAGCCTCTTCGATTATATTTCTATCTGGATGATCAGGTGGCATAAGATAAAGCGCTTTCTCCCATAACTCAATAGCTCCCTTAAGATCTCCCTCATGTGCAGCAACAATACCTGAAAAATATAGAACTTGCTCGGATTGAGGATCGAGATTAAATGCCTCTTCAATAAGTTCTTTAGATTTTCCATCGAATTGCCCATCGTGTTTTGCTGCAATGGCACTTGCGTACTGAAGTAATAGGTCAATATCTGATGAGTTAATTTGGTATGCCCTTTCAAAAGTCTCAATTGAATCATCTACGTTTCCTATTCCAATCTGAGCTAAGCCCATCATCTTTAAGGCTTGGAAATCATCTGGGTTTTCTTCTAAAAAGGTTTGAAGTTTTTCGATACTCTCATTCATACTCATTGGTTCAGATAAAACTTGACTTCCAGGAAGAAACTTTGGTGATAACTGGGAGTAGATGGTTATTGATAGAGCACTTAATAATATAAATATTGCAATTGACCAATTCATTGGTTTAATTTCAATGCTATTTGTAGTCTTATCCTTCAATTCATTAGCTAGAGTGCTAATAATTTCTGATTCTGCAACTTGGGACTGCTCATCATCAATGAGTCCTTGATTGATATCAACTGCCAACTCCTCTTGCCTCTGCTTGTTAATTGCAATATTGGATTCATCATCACTTAAGCCAGACTTGACTGGCCTGTAAATAAACCATGCAAAAAATAAGCATGAGAAAATAAGCATAATCAGGAGTTGCCAAGAAATAATCAAGACTTAACTCTCACAAGGTATCTGCGATCCACAGCAGCCAAAAGGGCACCTAAAGCAATCATTAGTCCTCCAAGCCATATCCAGCGAACCAGTGGCTTATAGTAGATCCTAACGCTCCATGCGCCGTCCTCTAAGCTCTCTCCCAGCGCAACGTATAGATCACGAGTTATTGAAGGGTCAATTGAAGCCTCTGTCATAGGCATGCCAGTTTGGTATAAACGCTTCTCTGGGTTAAGTTGAGTGACTTTCTTATTGTTTTTAAATACACTAATATCTCCAATGAACCCAGAATAATTATCTTTCGCATGGGGGCTTACGCCATTAAAAACAAAATCATATCCAGCAATCGTTTGTGTTTCTCCAATAGTCATTTTGATGTCTTTTTCAATTCCTAGCTGAGTCGTCACAGTTGCTCCCAGAACGAACACGGCGATTCCAAGATGCGCAACAACCATACCAAGAAATGCCATATTAACTTTAGATTTTGCTTTTAACCGTTTAAGAAATAGAGCCATGACATGGTTTACCACCCAAATGAAAAGTCCTATAGCAATAATGACAAAAATATTCTTAGTAATGAAAATCCATGACAGCAAGGTTAACAGGACTACACAAATCCAATCGAACTTCAATAAATTGACAACCCTAGATGCCGAATCTTTCTTCCATCGAACGTATGGAAAAACTGCAAGCGCAAGAACGCCAGGAATCATAATCGGTACAAAAACTGCATTGA
This sequence comes from Candidatus Thioglobus sp., assembly GCA_028345055.1. Lineage (GTDB taxonomy): Bacteria > Pseudomonadota > Gammaproteobacteria > PS1 > Pseudothioglobaceae > Pseudothioglobus. The sequence goes on from JAOMCO010000016.1 coordinate 16,511, forward strand.
AATAGGGTGCTCCAACCGATATTTTCCCAAGGTTAAGCGAATCTAAAATAAGTGGGTAAAGGGTTCCCAAAAGAACACTCAACATAGCTGTAACTAGCAGGATATTATTTATTAAGAGCCCTGTCTCTCTAGAGAGCAAAGAAAAAGGATTACTTTGCTGTAATAAACTAGAACGCCAAGTGTAAAGAACTAGTGATCCACCTATCACAACAAATAAAAATATTAAAATAAACAAGCCCCTTGTAGGATCAGTCGCAAAAGCATGGACTGAAGTCAAAACTCCAGATCGCACCAAAAAAGTTCCAAGTAGGCTTAATGAAAAGCCTCCGATTGCAAGCAGAACAGTCCACTGCTTGAATGCGCCGCGCTTTTCACTCACACTCAAGGAATGAATTAAGGCTGTTGCAACTAACCAAGGCATAAATGAGGCATTTTCGACCGGATCCCAAAACCACCAGCCGCCCCATCCAAGCTCGTAATAGGCCCACCAACTTCCAAGCGTTATACCAATCGTTAGAAAAGACCAGGATATAAGCGTCCAGGGCCTAGTCCATCTTATCCATGTGCTATCCAGCTGCCCCCTTATAAGAGCAGATAGTACAAAAGCAAATGGAACAGCTAAACCGACATAGCCCATGTAAAGCATAGGTGGATGAACAGCTAGCCCAAAATCTTGAAGAAGAGGATTGAGTTCTCGGCCCTCAATAGGAGGCATCATTAATCGCTCAAAAGGATTGGAGGTAAACAAAAGAAAAAGCAAGAATCCAAAACTTATGGCTCCAAGAACTATAAGAGTTTGATTTATAAGATTTGAGGGGATTCTTTTAGAGAATATAGAGACTGCAACTGTCCATAAAGACAGAACGAACACCCACAAAAGTAAAGATCCTTCATGAGATCCCCACACTGCTGATGCTTTATACAAAACAGGGAGCTGTGTATTAGAATTTTCTGCAACATACTTGACTGAAAAATCATTCGTCAAAAATGCACTCATCAATACAAAAAAGGCTACAGAAATCCAAAAGCCTTGTGCCCAAACTAATGGCTTTGCAAGCTGCGAAAGGGACGTTTTATTCTGATAAAGCCCAATCGATGGAACTACAATCAAAATGACTGAAATAACCAGAGCCAAAACAAGTGCAAAATGTCCAACCTCAATCAACATATAGCCGTACTTTTATTGTGTTTTTTAGAGCTAATATTTTACAGGATTTCTTATGTTTAATCCTAATAGACTTAGTTAAGTAAGAGTGAACTAAATGTAATCTGGGATGTTATGAAAAAGAGCTCCTGAGAGCTCTTGAAATTTATGGTGCGGAAGGAGAGACTCGAACTCTCACGTCTTGCGACACTGGAACCTAAATCCAGCGTGTCTACCAATTCCACCACTCCCGCGAAGAATTCAGAATTATACCCAAATAAATTAAATATTTCTTTATTAAGAAACAGATTTCATTTTTTTAATTGCCATACCAATTCAGCTTTTCATGAAGCCTCACAACTTCACCAACAATCATTAGGGTTGGTGCATTAATATCTTCCTTTTCTAATAAACTTGGCAATTTAGTTAATGATGAAATATATACCTTCTGCTCGGGCATTGTTCCTTTTTCAATAATTGCAATAGGCATGTCCTTGTTCATACCATGTTCCATGAGTTTCTCGCATATATAATTAGCACCGCTCAAAGCCATGTAGAAAACAATGGTTTGCTGATCAATGATAAATTCTTCCCATGGAAGGTTGGTTGTCCCATTTTTTAGATGTGCGGTTACAAATCTACAGGACTGAGAATAGTCTCTATGTGTCAACGGAATCCCTGCATATGAAGAGCAGCCTGAAGCAGCAGTAATTCCTGGTACTACCTGAAATGGTATTCCGTTCTCTGATAGAGATTCTATTTCTTCGCCGCCTCTTCCAAAAATAAACGGATCTCCACCTTTTAGTCTACAAACTCTTTTGCCAGATTTTGCAAGCTCAACTAATTGCTCATTAATGTCAATCTGTTTGGTAGATTTATCACTTCCCCCTTTCTTTCCAACATAAATTAACTCTGAATCTCTTCTGACTAGATCCATCACACCTTTAGAAACAAGCCGGTCATATAGAACAACATCGGCCTGCTGAATCAATCTCAAAGCCTTAAATGTTAATAGGTCAGGATCTCCTGGACCAGCTCCAACCAAATAGACTTCTCCCAACTCCATATCAACTGCATTATTTAGATGATTATCGATGTCATTCTTTGCTTCATCCATCCTCCCTGAAAAAACCTTTTCAGCAATAACACCAGAAAAAATCGATTCCCAGAACGCTCTTCTATCCTTGATATTAGCAAATCTATCTTTCACTTTTTGTCTATATTCACCAGCAATATTAGCTAAAGCTCCATAAGCACTTGGGATAATGGTCTCTAACTTGGCTCTAATAATTCTAGCTAAAACAGGGGCTTTTCCAGCAGAAGATACCGCAATGATGACAGGTGAACGGTCAATAATTGATGGCATAATGAAGCTTGATAATTCTGGAGAATCAACAACATTCACAGGTATCCTTGCTTTTTTTGCTAATATAGAGATGGATGAGTTGACTAATGAGTCATCTGTTGAAGCAATAATTATTGAATAATCTTTAATATCATTTAGTTCGAAGCTTTTGTTAATTAGATTTAATTTACTATCTAACGACAAACTATTAATTCCATCACAAAATAAAGGAGATAGACAGTCGATCTTAGCTTCAGCTTTAATTAATAAATTAATTTTTCTTAAAGCAATATCACCTCCTCCAATCACTAAACAAGGCTTTTGTCTTAAATTAACAAATATTGGAAGATAATCCATAAAAATTTTCTGCTATAAACAGGCAAAACAGATAATTAAGTTATTTTGCGAATTATAGTAAAAAATTCTATATTTTAAAATTATCAATAATAAAAGATATTAAAATTTCTTAAATTATTATATTTATAGAAAAATATTTTAAATTTATTGATTATTCAAGTTCAAGAATTTTCTTACGAAGGGAATTGATATAGGTTTTTTTGTCTGAAGAGAGGCTTTATCTAAATCATCCATAGTAGACAATAATAGCCTTAAATCTCTTGAGAAATTCTTGAAAAGGTATTCATAAACCTTAGGGTCAATTGAAAGATTTCTATCACTCATCTGTTTATCTATAACAATCATAGTGGACTCATCATTGAGCTCTTCAAGCTTAAAAACAGTCGCTAAACTCAATCGAGTTTTAATATCTTTCATAATATTGAGATCAGCTGGTAGAGTATTCCCACTAATTAGAATATTTACTTGAGATTGCCTTGAGCGATTGAATAGATCGAAAAATATTTCTTCATTTTTATTTGATAATAAATGAACATTATCAAAACTAATTAAACTAATTTGATCTATAAATTCTATTAAATGGTCTGGAATCAAGTCAGCACAATCAACGAATACTGCATTTTTATCATTTGCCAGAGACTCTAATACAGCCCCTTGTAGGACATGAGTTTTGCCATTTCCAGATGCTCCATAGAAATAAATCTCTGATGATTTTTGATCAAGAAATACTTGCCTTATTGACCTTATTAATTCTTTGTTAGAGACAAAATTCTCCAGAAGCATTGATGAATTAAGACTTATTGGTAAGCCAAGTTGATTCATTTCTTAGTCTCTTGGAGAATAAACTTCTTAACCCACAGCAGGGCATAATCTGCCCCACTGAGTGCTGTTGATGTTGCGACAATGATAAATACCATTTCTTGAAAGCCATCAATTCCTATATAAAACTGAATTAAAAGTAAGTATATAACTAAAGAAATTTGCAAAACTGTATTAACTTTACTTATAAGACTAGGCTCTAAGAGATCACTTTCAGCACTCATTTCTCCAAGAAAGTAACCAAGTGCTCCAGCAATAATAATGACGTCACGCACAAAAATAATCATAAGCAGCCAGAGCGGTAAAATATTAACCCAGTAAAGTGCAATAAACGTACAGGTCAGCAAAACCTTGTCTGCTACTGGATCTAATATTGATCCTAATCTTGTCTGAAATGAAAACTGTTTGGCAATCCAACCATCCAAAGCGTCAGAGATACCTGCAGCCAAAAATAATAGTAATGTCAAAAGATACTGCTCTTTTAGTAGCGCTATAACTATTGGAACTGTTAAAATAATGCGTATTATTGAGAGCGCATTTGGTAGTATTGAAAAGCTCATTATTTTGCTTGATTTAATTCATTTTTTTTAGACCTTAATTATACGGAAAACACAATGTCATCATTGACTTATAAGGATTCTGGGGTTGATATCACGAAAGGCAATCAGCTTATAGAAAAAATCAAGCCTATCGCAAAGTCAACACTTAGGCAAGGGGTTTTATCAGGTCTTGGGGGATTTGGCGCCATGTTTGAAATCCCTCTTGATAAATATAAAAACCCCGTACTTGTCTCAGGTACCGATGGAGTTGGCACCAAGCTTTTGGTTGCAGATATGCTTAATAAGCATGACACTATCGGAATAGACTTAGTCGCAATGTGTGTTAATGACCTAATTGTTCAAGGCGCTGAGCCTTTATTCTTTCTTGATTATTTCGCAACAGGCTCTTTAAATCCAGATCTTGCAACATCTGTAATCGCAGGAATAGGAGAAGGCTGTAGACAGTCTGGCTGCTCTTTAATTGGTGGTGAAACTGCTGAAATGCCAGGAATGTATAGTGGTGAAGAGTATGATTTAGCTGGCTTTTGTGTGGGTATAGTTGAAAAAAATCAAATTATAGATGGCTCTAAAGTTAAAGAAGGTGATCATATTATTGCCCTTGGTTCTTCTGGACCTCACTCAAATGGATACTCATTAATCCGAAAAATAATCGAAAAAACAACTCCAACATCAAACCAACTAAATGCATTAATTGAACCGACTAAAATTTATGTTAAATCCATTTTATCTTTATTGAAGATTCTTCCTGTTCATGCTATTTCTCACATTACTGGAGGAGGGCTTCTTGAAAACATACCTAGGGTAATTCCAATTGATCTCACTGCAAAGCTTAATTCTAATTCATGGGATCAGCCAGAGATCTTCAAGTGGATTCAGGATCAAGGTAATATTGCTAACTCTGAAATGTACAGAGTGCTTAACTGCGGTGTCGGCATGGTTGTTATCATTTCAAAGGATTCATCTAATGAGGCGATTGATCATTTAAACTCATGTGGTGAAGAAGCTTGGCTTATAGGTGAAGTTGTTGATTCGAAAGCTGAGCAACTCATTATTGAATAACGATGAAAGCTGTTGTTTTAATTTCAGGAAATGGTTCTAATTTGCAATCAATTATTAATCATGCTGATATGATTGATCTAGAAATTTCTGCTGTTATAAGTAATAACAAAAAAGCATTTGGCCTGAAGAGAGCAGAATCAGCAAATATTGATACTTACTTTCTAGATCCAGAAATATTTAATACTAGCTATTCTTTTGATAATGAGCTGATATCAATAATTAATAGACTTGGTGTTGAGCTCATTATTCTTGCAGGCTATATGAGAATACTTTCATCTTTATTTGTTCATCATTTCTCTGGGAAAATTCTTAATATTCATCCTTCTTTACTTCCCAAATATCCTGGACTGAATACTCATCAAAGAGCAATCAAAGCATCAGATAAGCTTCATGGCGTAAGTGTTCACTTTGTTACTGAAAAACTTGATGGAGGTCCAATAATTTCCCAAGAAGTAGTCAATATTGATTCTAATGATACAAAATCTTCTCTAGCTAAAAAGGTTTTAGAAAAAGAGCATATCCTTTATCCAAAAGTGATTCATTGGTATACTCAAAATAGGCTTAAGCTGAAAAATGATTCTACTGCAACACTTGATGGAAAAAATTTATGAAGAAAATTAGTTTCTTATTCTTAATTTTTATTTTTTCCAATTCTCTAGCACTTACCCCCTATATTGGAAACTATGAGCTCTACGCAGATACAAAAATGGGTAATTTAAAAATTGGAACAGCTACCTTAAACCTCAATGTTAACGAAGAACAGTTTATATTTACTACAGAAGCTAAAACTGAATCTTTATGGAAAGCTTTATATGACTACTCTAGATCTGAAAAAAGTACTGGAAATGAAGTTGATGGACAAGTTATAAATAATTATTTCAGTGTGATAGAAAAAATTAAAGATGAAGTCAAAAAGAATTATGAAATCAATATAGCTACTGATAAAAATTATGCGATTTCAAGTACTGGGGAAGAGTGGGAAATAAAGCCGGGACTCCTAGTCGACCCTCTTAGCGTATACCTTGCTCTATCAAATGATATACTCAATAATCCAGATCAAAATGAATTCACTTACCAGGTTGTCGATCAAGATGGAGTTAAATATCTAAAATTTAGATTAGACAGTGAAGAAAATATTGAGATTAATGGAACAAAAATTGAGACTTTAAGAGTCATTTGTGAGGACTTAGAGCTTACCCTTAATTTATCTGCAAAAGATAATTTTCAGCCTGTTAAGATTCACAAAGTTAATGGCAAAACTGAGTTTACAATGGTCCTTATAGAATTCAGTAGTTAATTTTATAGGTGCTGCTTGAGAAACTGACCTGTAAAAGATTTTTTGTTCATAACTAACTCCTCAGGCGTTCCATAAGCAATAATTTCACCACCCTTATTACCCCCCTCTGGTCCTAAATCTACAATCCAATCAGCAGTCTTTATAACATCAAGATTATGTTCAATGATAACAATAGTATTGTTACGATCCCTAAGTCTGAAAATTACAGATAATAGCTGCTTGATGTCATGGAAATGAAGTCCACTCGTTGGCTCATCCAATATATAAAGTGTCTGTCCCGTATCAGATTTTGACAATTCTTTTGCTAATTTGATACGCTGCGCTTCCCCCCCCTGAGAGGGTAGTGGCATTTTGACCTAGCGTAATATATGAGAGTCCAACATCCATAAGAGTTTCTATCTTTTGATTAATCTTTGGAATTGGTTTGAAAAAATCCAATGCATCTTCAACTGTCATTTCTAGAACATCTGCGATGGATTTTCCTTTGTATTTAATTTCAAGAGTTTCTCTATTGTATCGATGTCCACTGCAAACATCACATGAAACATAAACGTCAGGAAGGAAATGCATTTCAACTTTAATTAAGCCATCTCCCTTACAGGCCTCACACCTTCCCCCTTTAACATTAAAACTAAATCTGCCCGACTTGTAACCCCTAGATCTTGACTCCAATGTGAGCGCGAATAGATCTCGAATTAAAGTAAATACACCAGTATAAGTTGCTGGATTGGATCGAGGAGTTCTTCCAATAGGACTCTGATTAATATTGACTACTTTGTCAAAAAGATTCATACCCTTAACCTCTTTAAATGGAGCGATATCCGTTTGAGCACCATTTAATGTTTGAGCTGCTAATTCATATAAAGTATTGTTAATTAAAGTAGATTTACCTGAACCAGAAACTCCAGTAATACAGGTCAATACGCCAACTGGAATTTTCAAATCAACATTCTTTAGATTATTTCCACTGGCTCCTTTTATCTCAAGCCAGTCAACTGAATTTTTCCTTTTCTTAGGAGTGCTAATCTCTAATCGACCACTTAAATAATCTCCAGTTAATGATTTTGTATTAGCTATTACTTCATTTGGTGATCCACTAGCAACAATTTGGCCACCATG
>JAOMCO010000017.1 GCA_028345055.1 Candidatus Thioglobus sp.
TAATATCTATTTAACAATTGTTCTAGCTCCTCTTATCGGTTCAATAGTGGTAGGACTTGCAGGCAATCAATTAGGCAGAAAGTTATCTCATTCTATTACCATTCTGGGCGTTGCTATTTCTACTCTTCTGTCTCTTTATGTATTCAATCACCACGTTTTAAATGATGCTGATATTTTTAACCAAAATATTTACACATGGATGCAAATTGGAGGCCTAAATATCAGTGTTGGATTCCTGGTGGACAACCTAACCTCAGTGATGCTGGTATTAGTTTCATTTGTCTCCCTAATGGTTCATATCTATACGATAGGTTACATGCATGAAGATAAGGGCTACACTAAGTTTTTTAGTTATATCTCTTTATTCACATTTGCGATGTTCACGCTTGTTATATCAAACAACTTCATGCAGCTTTTTTTTGGCTGGGAGGCGGTTGGATTAGTGTCCTATCTCTTGATTGGTTTTTGGCATCACAAAGAGTCAGCTATTGAAGCTAATCTAAAAGCTTTTCTTGTTAACCGTGTTGGAGATTTTGGATTCCTTTTAGGTATAGCTCTTGTTCTTATGTTTTTTGGAACTCTAGACTATGCTGAGGCATTTAGCCAAAAAAATCAAATTATTGGGCAAACCTTGTTTGGTGGTTCTGCAATAACAGTTGTTTGTCTTCTTCTATTTGTTGGTGCAATGGGAAAATCAGCTCAGGTACCATTGCATGTCTGGCTTCCAGGATCAATGGAAGGACCAACACCAATATCTGCATTAATTCATGCTGCCACAATGGTAACTGCTGGCATATTTATGGTCTCAAGAATGTCGCCACTATTTGAGTTAAGTGATACGGCGTTGATGGTTGTTATGATTATTGGTGCAATCACTGCACTATTTATGGGCTTATTAGGCATTGTTCAAAATGATATAAAAAGGGTGGTGGCCTATTCAACACTATCACAGCTTGGCTACATGACCGTTGCTCTTGGAGTGAGCGCATACTCTGTGGCAATATTTCATTTAATGACGCATGCATTTTTCAAGGCTTTGCTCTTCTTAGCTGCGGGTTCAGTAATCGTTGCTCTTCATCATGAGCAGGATATTCGAAAAATGGGTGGACTTAGAAAAAAAATGCCAATCACATACATCACCTCCTTACTCGGCACATTGGCTTTAATTGGTTTTCCGGGTTTTGCAGGCTTTTACTCGAAAGATATGATCATTGAGGCCGTTCATTACTCTGACTTGCCATTCTCAGGATTGGCTTACTACGCAGTTTTAGTCGGAGTATTTATCACTGCCTTTTATAGCTTAAGGCTTCTATTTTTAGTTTTTCATGGTAAGTCTAGAGTTGATAGTCACACTGAGGAGCACCTGCATGAGACGGGCTCATCGATTACGGCTCCACTCATCCTTCTTGCGATTCCATCTGTAGTCATTGGTTATTTGACCATAGAGCCAATGCTCTTTGGAGGTTGGCTGGATAACTCTATTACGATAGATTCTTCACATCATGCCGTTGCAGAGCTCAAAGACCATTTTTATTCTGCTTTTGCACTCCTTACCCATTCGGTTGTAACTCTTCCGTTCTGGATGATGATTGGCGGAGCAGTTTCAGCATGGGTATTTTGTCTTTATCGACCAGACTTGGCGGAACAGATTCAATCCAGGTTCAAAAGAACCAATTATGTTCTCAATTCACTTTATGGTTTTGACAGATTGAATGATATTGTCTTCGTTAAAGGTTCAGTGAAGCTTGGAAATCTGCTTTGGAAGATTTCAGATATGACCCTTATTGATAAGGTTATTGTAAATGGAAGTGCGAAACTTGCGCGCTATTTAGGCCTCCTAATTAGGCCCGTTCAAACTGGCTACGTATACCACTATGCTTTCTTCATGATTATCAGTCTGATGCTAGTTTTAGGCTGGGTATTGATCGCTTCAGATTATTCATTTTTTAGTTAGGTAGGGGGTATGGATTCATTACTTAGTATTTTGATTTGGCTGCCTATCTTAGGAGGTGGCTCAGTCCTTTTGATTGGAAATAACAGGGGTTCACTGGCAAAGTGGGCTAGTGCTCTTATATCGATTTTAGTTTTCATTCTATCTATCAATTTATTTTCAGATTTTGACACAACAACCTCAGCAATGCAGTTTGTTGAGAAAGCGAGTTGGATATCTCAGTTTAATATTTTTTATCACCTCGGTGTTGATGGAATCTCAATGCCATTGATCATCCTAACAACCTTCTCGACTGTATTGGTAATCATTGCAGGCTGGGAAGTCATTCAAAATAGAGTGGCTGATTATATGGCCGCATTTTTAATGATGGAAGGAATCATCATTGGTGTTTTCTCAGCGATGGACTCTATGCTGTACTACGTTTTTTGGGAGGCATCTTTAATTCCAATGTTATTAATCATAGGAGTATGGGGTGGACAAAACAGAGTGTACGCAGCGATAAAATTCTTTCTATATACTTTCCTAGGGTCAGTATTCATGCTGGTTTCTCTGATCTATATGTATAATCTCGGCGGCTCATTTGCAATTTCTGATATGCAATCTCTGCCATTGACACTAGTTCAACAAGGCTGGATTTTCTGGGCCTTTTTCCTTGCCTTTGCTGTTAAAGTTCCAATGTTTCCAGTCCATACATGGCTCCCAGATGCTCATGTTCAGGCGCCTACAGGCGGCTCAGTGATCCTGGCTGCAATCATGCTGAAGATGGGCGGTTATGGATTCTTTAGATTCTCTCTTCCCATTACTCCTGATGCATCATCGTATTTTGCTTTTGCAGTCATAGTGCTTTCATTAATTGCGATTGTCTATATTGGTTTTGTTGCTCTAGTTCAAAAAGATATGAAGAAATTGATAGCCTACTCTTCAATCTCGCATATGGGATTTGTGACTCTGGGCGTATTTGCATTATTTTCAATTATGAAGATGGACTCAAATGGAGAACTATTATCGATTGCAGGGGCCAGTATAGAGAGTGCCTACCTGGGTCTAGAAGGAGCAATGATTCAAATGGTTTCACATGGATTTATATCCGCAGCGATGTTCCTGGTAGTTGGTGTGCTTTATGATCGACTGCACTCTAGAGAGATTTCGACATACGGAGGCGTTGTTAATTCAATGCCTAAATTTACAGGGTTTGCTGTGCTCTTTGCAATGGCAAATGCAGGGCTTCCTGGTACCTCAGGTTTTGTGGGTGAATTTATGGTTATTCTAGGCGCGCTTCAAGCAAACTTTTGGTATGCATTTTTAGCGGCTATGACTTTGATAGTTGGGGCAGCTTACACATTGTGGATGGTCAAACGTGTCTTTTGGGGTCCAGTCATAAATCCTGAGGTTAGCAAACTGAACGATATTAATTCTAGAGAGTTTGGAATTCTCGCAGTACTTGCAGTTGCAGTTTTATGGATGGGAGTCTACCCCCAGCCAGTCATTGAAGTTATGCACGTGAGTATAGCGAACCTCCTAGAGCAGGCACTTACAACTAAAATACCGGGCATGTTATGATGAATTTTAACTTTAATATTTCAGAACTAATATTTGTAATGCCAGAGCTATTTTTGTTGGCAGCAATCTCCTGTATTCTTTTGTTCGATTTATATGTAAAGGAAGAGTTCAAAAAGTTTACTTACCATCTATCACAATTAGCCCTCCTAATAACTGGTTTGTTGGCATTTAACTTAATTGGAGAGAGTGCAATAATATTCTCTGGAACCTTTGTGCTTGATACATTAGGATCTACCTTTAAAGTATTTATAGCTAGTTTTTCAATTATTGCACTGGTCTATTCACGGCACTACTTGAGTGTTCATGGCCTCCTAAGAAATGAGTATTTCATTCTTGCACTCATGTCAATTTTAGGAATGCTTGTCATGGTATCTGGGCACAGCCTTTTGACTTTATATCTTGGCTTAGAGATCATGTCTCTTTCACTGTACGCTCTTATTGCAACTGCAAGAGATAGGGCTTTTGCGATAGAGGCTGCACTTAAATATTTTGTACTTGGCGCTATAGCATCTGGTCTATTGCTATATGGAATGTCAATGATCTACGGAATAACTGGGAACCTTGTTATTGCTGAAATAGCAAGTTTTGCAAGTCTTGCTTCACTAGAGCCTCAAGAAACACTGATTCTAAATTTTGGACTGGTATTCTTAGTCATTGGAGTTGCATTCAAACTCGGTGCAGTACCTTTCCATATGTGGGTCCCAGATGTCTATCAAGGCTCACCAACCTCAGTCACTATGTTTTTATCAACGGTGCCAAAGATAGCAGCTATTGCGCTATTAGTGCGCCTATTGATTGATGGCTTGAGTGATTTTCAGCACTACTGGGCGGACCTATTTATGATCCTTGCAGTTCTATCAATCGGAGTTGGTTCACTTGTCGCACTGACTCAGGTCAATATAAAGCGAATGCTAGCTTACTCAACAATATCACACATTGGATTTGTGCTTCTTGGATTTGTTACTGGCGTTTTAGAGGGTTATGGATCAGCTGTTTTTTATGTATTTGCTTATATATTAATGAGTTTAGCTGCCTTTGGATCGATCATCGTATTAAATCGAAGTGGCTTTGAAGCGGATCAAATTTCAGATTTCAGAGGTTTGAGTAAACACTCTCCCTGGTTTGCTTTAATCATGCTTGCAGTAATGCTTTCTATGGCAGGAGTCCCTCCTTTTATTGGTTTTTATTCAAAACTATTTATTCTTCAGCAAGTCGTTTCTGAGGGATATGTTATTCTTGCTATCATCGCGGTTATTTTTGCAGTCATCAGTGCTTATTACTATTTGCAAATTATTAAAACGATGTACTTTGATGATGCAGATAAAGAAATAGTTGTTTCAGCGCCGTTAGATCTGAAAGTCATTTTATCTTTGAATGGTGCACTAATCCTACTCATTGGGTTGACGCCTGGTTTCTGGATGAATCTATCAGTCTCACTATTTTAAGTGATCTAGGCTTGAACTAGATTTTATGTAGAATGACTTTATGATTATCGCGCATCGTGGAGTTTCCTATAGTCTTCCAGAGAATTCTCTACCCGCTTTTGAGGCATCTTGGTCATTGGGAGTTGATGGTATAGAGGGTGATTTTCATCTCACAAAGGATGGCTTCATTTTATGTATTCATGATGATGATACTCAAAGAGTCTGTAATAAAAAGTTAATTGTCAGAGACTCAACACTTGAAGAATTAAAGCAACTAAACTTATCCTATAAAGATTCTATTAATTCAAAAATAAAAATTCCTACTCTTGCTGAAGTGTTAGAAGTTTTACCTAATGGTAAAAAAATATTTATAGAAATCAAGTGTGGCGTTGAGATTATAAAGCCACTATTTAAAGAACTCTCTCAATCTAAAATCAATACTGAACAAGCTGTGATTATTTCATTTGATGAGAAATTTATTAAGGCATTTAAGTCAGTAGCACCTAATTATAAGGCTTACTGGTTATATTCATATGAGTTGGATTGTAATATTAATAACATTTTGTATGTGTTGAATGATATTAAGGCTGATGGACTATCTTCAGATAATGAAAATTCAAAAACTTTAATAGATAGAATTATTGATGCTGGTTTTGAATATCACTCATGGACGATCGATGATATTGATATTGCAAAGAAATTGATTAGCTGGAGAGTACAATCTATTACAACAAATAATCCAGACCAAATCCGAAATGAGCAATAAGCTATTTTCAAGCGTTTTTACAGCAATTTTATCTGCCTTCTTCTTTTCTCTTGCAGCAACCACTGCCCCCTATTTTTATGGCGTTGGAGGAGGAGTATTTCTTCTACTTTCTGTTCGCTACATTAGTACTTTTATTTTTGCGAGTATTTTAAATAAATCACCTAAGAAAACTAAAAGTAAGGCAACACATACTAGACTAATACTGATAAGTATTTTTCAAGCGATTTTTATTGCATCATATATGTATTCAATAAGCTTGATTCCATTAAGTTTAGCTGTAGTAGTAATTTATACTTTCCCAATTATTACCTTTTTTGTTAACTCAATTCTAAAGAGTAGGTCCATTGACTTTTTATCAGCTGCTGCACTTCTAATATCATTACTTGGAATTTGGGTCCTAGTTCAAGGTGACTCAAGTGATTGGAATTTATGGGGCGTTTTTTGGGGGCTTATTGCTTCTATTGCTCAAGTTACTGTAAATATTTTATCTCGTCATAAAAGTGTAGAATCTGGATGGGGCCTAATTCAATATATCATGGTATTACCTTCTATAGTTTTTGTGTTGATATATTTTATAGCCACTTCAGAACCGATTACTTCAGTATCTTTAGAGATGTTACTTTGGAGTATTCTTTCAGCAATGGGTATGACTGGAGGTATTTACTTTTTCTTTAGGTCAATATCAATTATAGGGCCTGTGCGAACATCCAATGTGATGTACTTGGAGCCTATTTTTACTATTATTTTAGGTGTAATACTTCTTCAAGATAAGCTGGGTATGAATCAATGGCTTGGAATGTTTATTATTTTTACTGCAACAATCTCTCTTGAGAGATGGGGTAAAAAATATAATTAGGTTAAAGATGTAAAATATGAAGATATTAATTGCACCTGATTCTTTTAAAGAAACTTTAACAGCCACTGCAGCAGCAAATGCAATTGAAGAAGGCTTTTTAGATGTTTTTCCAGATGCTAATATATCTAAATTACCTATTGCTGATGGTGGAGAAGGAACAGTTGATGTTATGGTTTTATCTACTAAAGGTAAGTTTTTTTCAACCAAAGTTTCAGGCCCTTTAGGAAAATATGTTGATGCTAAATGGGGGATGTTGGGAGATTCAAAAACAGCAGTTATTGAGGTTGCAGAAGCGTGTGGCTTGCATCTTATTCTACCTAAAGATAGAAATCCTATGATTGCATCTAGTTTTGGAGTTGGCGAGCTCTTACTATCTGCAATTGATGAGGGTGCCGAGCACATTATTATTGGTTTAGGAGGGAGTGCAACAAATGATGGTGGTCTGGGTTTTTTAAAAGCAATTGGAATCCGATTTTTTAGATTCTCATGGTAACGAACTTACAGAAGGTCTAGCAAGTTTGAATAAACTATCTGATATTGATATTGATGCAATGGATTTCCGTCTAAAAAATGTCAGTTTTGAGATAGCATGTGATGTTGATAATCCACTCATTGGTGATCAAGGTGCGTCAGCTATCTTTGGTCCTCAAAAAGGTGCTGATAAATCGATGATTAAGAAACTAGATACCCTTTTGAGTCATTACTCTAGAATTGTTTCTAGTAAATTATCAAATGATTTATCAATGCGACCAGGAGCTGGAGCAGCAGGTGGTATAGGTTATGGTTTTCTTACCTTTTTAAAGGCTCAACAAAAAAGTGGAGTCCATATTATTCTTGAAAAACTTAATTTTAATCAGTATCTCTTTAATACAGATCTTGTCGTAACAGGTGAAGGAAGATTTGATAATCAAAGTGACAGAGGAAAGGCTCCAATGGGAGTAATTAATTTATCAAAAAGACATAATTGTAATATTTTTGTAATTGCTGGAAGTGTAGAAAATGATAAAGCCTCTGAAATTAAATATGGAATTGACAAAGTATTTAGTGTGATTTCCAATGAGGTTTCAGTCGAAGAAGCAATGGCAAGCCCAGTTGATAGCCTAATAGCTACTGCAAGAAAGGCGGCCAGATACTATAAAAAAAATTATTTGGATTCTTAGTAA
Organism: Candidatus Thioglobus sp.; assembly: GCA_028345055.1. Lineage (GTDB taxonomy): Bacteria > Pseudomonadota > Gammaproteobacteria > PS1 > Pseudothioglobaceae > Pseudothioglobus. Next base: position 7,721 of record JAOMCO010000017.1, read on the forward strand.
CCTAGATCAGAATTTACAAGATTATTTAATCTTTCATTAGCGATATATCGCTGCATATTCATCATTACGAGCTCAAGGGTAAGAGGAATATAAGTATCCCCATCATCCGCAGAGATATGAGGCATAACCATTAAGTTTGGTGTATCCCATAGTTTTGAATTTGAAGGCAAAGGTTCAGGATCAAATACATCAATAATAGCGGCCTTAATGTGACCTGAATTTAAGTTTTCAACAAGAGCATCGTAGTCAATAGTAGCAGCCCTGCCAACATTGACAATGCCTACACCTGGTTTCATCAAAGATTGACGTCTCTTATCTAATAAATTGAATGTTTCGTTGGTGTTAGGTGTAGCCATAAAAATGTAATCAGACTTAGGAAGTACATCATCTAATTTGTCTACAGTAACCATTTGATCAACACCATCTAAGGTTTTACCATGTCGACTTACACCAATGATATTCATGCCTAATAATTTGCATTTTTTTGCAGCAGCATGACCTATATTTCCTGTACCAATAACTAGTAACGTTTTTCCTAATATTGGGGATGAGTACAATGACTCCCAATTCTTATTTTGTTGGTTTTGCACAATTTCAGGAATATGGGTGTGAAGCATTAAAACACTCATGAGTCCAAATTCACCAGCTTTTGCAGAATGGACCCCTCTATTATTAACAACAGAGACATTTTCAGGTACCCAATCCATTGGACATAAATGCTCAACGCCAGCTCCAATAATATGTATCCATTTCAGATTAGGCGCGATTTCGGCAAGATTTTCTGTTGGGAGATCCCAGCAAACTAGAACTTCAGCAGTTTTCATAGATTCATAAAAGTTATCAAGATCCCAGTCAAAAATAGGTTCAATTCTCTCTTTAAGATCAGGATAATTATCAATCGCTTTCTGATACCTATCCTTTGTAAGGGCAAATACACTTTCTCCCTCTATGGTTGGGGGGAATGAATCAGGATTGGCATGATTACTCTTGAAGTGTACTTTAATTTTTTTATCACTCACCATTACATCATTGTTCGTTTATGAATTCTCTCTAGATTGAATTTCTTTAAGCTTATTAGTAACAATTTCAACTCTTTCTTTTTCAGTTTTGTCATCGACCTCAAACTGAATTTTAATGAATTCACGAGCCAGTTTACTTAAGAAACTATCCTCATCCTCAATAATTTTAGGAATATTGATAACAGAATCACCCCCATAAGTTGGTATTGGAGAGTCTTTTAAGGTAGTTACTTTATGAGGTTCCTTACCATCAACTAGACTTCTAATTTGCTCTCTTATTCTTTGTCGCATCATCGCAACACCCTGGTCACTTGCAAGTAAATTTTCGTTTTTATGAATATTAATTCGCCCCATCCCCTCACAAGCCTCTCTATCTGCTGGGAATCTTTGACGCTCTTCATAAGGCCTATCAAATATCTCACCTTGTTCTATTAGTTCTGGCCCTTCAGGAGTATTGTATTCATGGGGGTCGCCTCGATCACCAAAATTAGCCCAGGCATAGCAAATAGTTGTTTCATCATCAATGGGAACTACCCATCTGGTGAATGAACTGCGTCCATAGTATATTTCTTTGGTTCCATCTGCAGCAAATGCAGCTCCTGCCTGGGTAAAGTTGGGCAGTACGACCTCATTTATCCTAAACCAAATATTGTCACCTACTCTTCTTGTGTTGCAACCAAGAATCCAGCTGTCTCTTTCGAAAAAATCAATCTGTCCAACTTCACCAAACCCTTCAGAGAACTGCTGCCGACTCATATTGGAATGGAGAAATGCAGTATGAATTGGGTCAACTATCGCATCGAGAACTTGAAGCCAATTGCAAGCAAATGGAGCTTTATAAGGAACCATTTCCATATCATCAAAATTTAGACTATCGTACATTGGAAACTCTGGTTTTTTCTCCTTTGGACCAAAGTATGCAAAGACAAGTCCTTTAAACTCATGGGTTGGATAAGCACCCAGCTGAACTTTTTCTTTAATAATTTCTTGGGTTTGCATAGACTGACCAGGGACTTCTAAAATTTTTCCATCCACATCAAAATGCCAACCGTGATAGCAGCAACTAATCCCAGTTTTTTGACAAATTCCAAATTCAAGGGATGCTTGACGATGAGGGCAATGCTTATGAACTAAGCCTAGTTGCTTACTTTTATCTCGAAATAAAACTAATTCTTCCCCAAGAATCTTAATGGCTACAGGCAGGTCACCAAGTTCTGACGAGATATAAACTGGATGCCAGTAGCGCCTGAAGTACTCCCCTGCTTTTGTACCTGGACCAATAAGAGTAATTTCCTCATCATACTCTTTCGAGTGTTTTAATTCATATCCTGAAAAGCCAGTTAATTCAACTGCTATGTTATTTTTATCGGTACTCAAACCACTAGACCCCTAATTATGAATGTAACTTTTTTCTCAAATAATACCAAAGATATTTACATATTAATCAATTTTTACTTAAAAAATGACCATAGTAGTAATTTATAGTTAAGTATTTACTTAATAAGTAATAATTAAGTCTATAATTTCACAATCATAATATTTAAATTGAAAGTATGGATTCATCAATCATTAAAAATAATTTGTCTTCATTTAATGAGAAAAATGATCTGAAGCATGGTCTGCCAAGTTGGGCATATACCAGTGAAGAATTTTTTAATGCTGAGTGTAAAACCCTGTTCTCAAGCAGTTGGGTATTTGCAGGCTTTGTCCATGAATTTAAAGAGCCTGGAGATGCAATACCAATAACAGTTGCTGGACAGCCTATTCTGCTGATTAAAAATATGAATGGAAAAGTAAATGCTTTTCATAATGCCTGCTCTCACCGTTGTTTAAAGTTAGTTGATAAGGCCTGTAATGTTGGAGCAATGCTTATATGTCCCTATCACTCATGGACTTATAACTTAGATGGAAATCTTTGTGCCACTCCCTTTTTTGGAGGAAGAGATCATCAACCAGATGGATTTGACATGAATAATCATGGATTGCAGTCTGTAAAGACTGCGATTTGGAATGACTGGATATTTATTAACTTGAGTGACGATGGTCAAGATTTTGAGGACTATGCTAGACCTTTAATTGACAATTTTAAAGATATTGATTTCCAAAAAGTAAAACCTGTTGCAACTCTTGATTTTGGCGAGATTAAAACCAATTGGAAGTTTCTTATGGAAAACTTTATTGAACCATATCATGTTCAGTTTGTTCACAGAACTACAACAAACCAACCACTCGAAGATCACTACACAATAGTTGATGGAGTTTGTGTTGGAAGTGCAATTGACTTAGATGATGATGATAAAGTCGAAGGTAGTCTATCGGTTAGTTCAAGGTATCTAACTTTATTCCCTAATTTTATTATTGGAAGATATTTTCCTGATCAAATTGGAGTTTATTTAAATGTTCCAGTTGACTCAGGACACACTCTTCAAAAAAGAGTGATTTACACAACTGATGGAAAGGTTATTTCAGATAAATCTGTAGATGAAATTAAGAAGTTGTGGTGGGATGTCCACAAAGAAGATCATGCGATTTGTGAAAGGATGCAGTTGGGAAGGTTGTCTCCAGTTTCAGAGGATGGAGGATTGCTCTCTCCGTTCTGGGAGGATAGCGTCAGGGCATTTCAGCAAATGATTGCAGATGCAGTAACAAAATAAAAATTAATGAGGAGTAATTATGACAAATGAAAATTTCAACGGCGATTATAGGTTGGCACACACGATGATGAGAGTTCTTGATTTGGATAAATCAATCGAATTTTATTGTGACATATTAGGTATGCATGTTTTAAGAAAAACTGATTACCCTGGGGGGCGATATACTAATGCATTTGTAGGTTATGGTCCTGAAAGGGAGTTCCCAGCATTAGAGCTTACCCACAACTGGGATCAGGAAGTGCATTATGATAAAGGTAATGGATGGGGTCATATTTGTATAGAAACTCCGGATGTTTATAAAGCTGTAGAAGATCTAGAAGCCAGTGGGGCGAAGATACTTAGTCCGGCAAAGCCAATGAATGCAGGAACAAGAATTCTTGCCTTTATTGAGGATCCAGATGGCTACGTTGTTGAGCTAAATGAAAAACTTGAATTAACTGCATAAGGAAAAATGATGAAAGATAATAAACCAAAATTATATAAATTTAGTGAAATTGAGCATCGCCTTCATACTCTTGAACCAGGTAAAAGCTATATTAAGCCTTTTGTTACAAGTTCAGTGAGCGATACAATGTGTGGTGGTCTTAATTTCTTGAATGAAGTATCTGTCCCTTGGGAATTAACTTGTGATGAGATTATTTACTGTATGGAGGGAACATTTAGGTTAACTTGTGATGGTGTTGCATATGAGTGTAACCCTGGTGATGTTTTGTACATTCCAAAAGATAATTCAATTGCGTATGAATGTGATGAAAAATGTATTATTTTTTATGCAGCCTATCCTCATGATTGGAAACAACAGGCTGGCATCACTTTTGTTCCTGGAATAGATCCAGAAGATATGCCTCAAAACTAGAGTATTGGTATGAGTAATTCAAGCAGTCGATTAATAAACTTAAATCACAATAATGATGTGAATAGTGATCTAAACTCTCGTTTACCTACAAGGGATACGCTTAAGGATAAATTAAATCAGCAAATCATAGATTTGCTTGAGTTAGATGGTAGATTGCCATTTAAGGAGATTGCAAATACTCTAGATATCTCAGAAGGAACAGTTAGAAATAGAGTCAATCGCATGAAAGATGCTGGAGTTTTGCAAATCAAGGCACTGGTTGATCGCTCCGCAATAAACTATTCAACTGATTCCATGCTAGGCATAAAAGTTGCCTCTAATTCGAGCCCAAGTGAGGTTGCTAAAAGGCTAGAGAGTTGTAATGAGATAGTATTTATTATGTGGGTTACTGGTCGATATGACCTTCTAGTTGAGATAGCATCAGAGAGTGATGAAACATTGAGTAATTTTCTTGAAGAGCATTGTTTTAATAATGATGATATTAAGGATGTTGAGGTAATGAAAGGCCTTTCAACTTTTAAAAATCAGTTTCTACTTAAGTCACAAGAGAAAATTTGAAATTAATTTGAAAAAATACAAGGAGAAAAAATGAATAAGATTTATCATACGAAGATGGCTGACGCGCTTCCCTCTAAAAAGCGAGTTGCTGAAGAAAAAGCAAGGCTTGAAAAAGCTGGTATCAAATATATTCTTTCTTGCTGGATTGATATGCTTGGCCTTCCTAAAACTAAGCCAATACCTTTTGCAGAATTTGAAGCATTGTGTGCTGGAAAAGGGCCACAATTTGCAGTTCATTCAGTTTCATTTGTTCCGGAGCTAGGGCCAAATGATTCAGATCAAATTCCTGTACCAGATCTTGATAGTCTGGTTATTTGTCCTTGGGATAAAACTTGTGTTTGGGTTTTTTCTGACTTGTGGTGGGAGGATGAACCTTATAATTTATGCCCTCGTCAAACTCTTAAAAGAGCTGTTCAAAATGCTGATGATGCTGGATATAAAGCCTTTTGTGGTATCGAGCCAGAGTTTATTGCAATGCGTTACGAGGATGGTCAGCCAGTTAAAGCAGTTGATGATGATCCGTTACCTGGAGAAGGCTTGAGGCCAAGAAGACAAGCCTTTGGATATGATGTAGAGTATTCAATTGATTCAATGGAATTTCTCAAAGAACTCATAGATATCGTCAATGATTTAGGTTGGGAAATGAAAGATGTAGTCTGTGAGGGTGCATACTCTCAATTTGAATTAGACTTTACATATACCAACATTCTGCAGATGGCAGACCGATTAGTCTTCCTGAGAGTGTTACTTAAAGAAGTAGCTAAAAAATATGGGATGTTTATCACCTTTATGCCAAAGCCAACAATTGGTGACTGGAGATCTGGTGCTCATATTAACTTTAGTATGACCAGTAAAAAAGATAATAAGAATATCTTTGAAGGAAAAGATGGCAAGTTTTCAGATCTTGCTTATCATGCAGTTGGAGGCTTGATTAAGCACGGCACTTCAATTACAGCAGTAGCCTGCTCAACGGTCAATTCATATAATGGGCTTGTTCCTATTGTTGGCGGATTTGAAGGCGGAGTTTATACTTGGGCACCGACGACTATGGCCTATGGTGATAATAACCGATCATGTATGATTCGTCTTCCTCAGAATCGTTTTTGTATTGAAAATCGTGCTGCTGATATGTGTATGAATCCATACTTATCTCTTGCGCTGACTACTGCTGCAGCGTTAGATGGAATTAAAAATAAAATTGATCCTGGAAAGCCTTTAAATTTAAATCTTTATACCTTGAGTCCTGAAGAAATGGAGGCATCAAATATCAAATCACTCCCTCGCAATCTATTGGAAGCAATTGAAGCACTAAATGAGGATAATTTTGCAAGAGAGGTTCTAGGTGATTCTATGCTTCTTCAATTTTTTGCATACAAGAAAGACGAGTGGGATAGATATCATCAGGCAGTAACTGACTGGGAAGTTCAGGAGTTTTTAAGACTCTACTAGATAATAAAGTCATTACCAAAAAAGTAGTATGTTTTTAATTTAAACTATCATTTTTTGAATTACTATCATTCAAAAAATACATTTTTTATTTGGAGTAAATATGTGTGGAATTGTTGGACTTTTTATTAAAAATCCTAAGCTTGAATCTCAACTTGGAGCTCTCGTAGCTCCTATGCTAAGTGAAATGACAGAGCGTGGTCCTGATAGCGCTGGAATGGCTGTATATAGAAATCCAAATGAAGCTGGCTGTAAAGTTACTGTTCTTGCTCAAGATTCAGAATTTGATTGGGAAAAGTTTGAAAAATCGGTTAATACAAATTTTTTAGTTAATAAATTTTATGTTAATCAAAACCATGCCGTTCTATCTCTAAATTCATCTCTTGATAAAGTTCAGGATTGGCTTCATGATAATTGGAAAGACGTAAGTGTTACAAGCGCTGGGAGTAATATCGAGATCTTTAAGGGAAAGGGCAACCCTGCAGACTTTATTGAGCAATTTGATATTAAAAATATGACAGGAACTCACGCCCTAGGTCATACACGTATGGCAACTGAGAGTGCTATTACTACAGAGCATTCTCATCCATTTTCTACTGGCCAAGATTTATGTCTAGTCCACAATGGTTCTCTATCCAATCATAATCGTCTTCGTGAAACCCTCAGACGTGCAGGAGTCCAATTTAAAACAGATAATGATAGTGAGGTTGCTGCAGGCTACTTGAGTTGGCGTTTAAGTGAGGGAGATGACCTGGATGAGGCATTGAACCATGCTATAGAGGATTTAGATGGATTTTATACCTTCGCTATTGGAACCAAGGATGGCTTTGCGGTTATGAGAGATCCAATTGGATGTAAGCCAGCAATCATGGCGGAGACAGATGACTGGGCAGCTATGTCTTCAGAGTATCGAGCAATCGCAACTTTACCTGGGGCTGAAAACGCACGAATCTGGGAGCCTGAACCAACCCAAATTTACAGTTGGAAGAGGAATTAATATGGCTACTATAGATCTAAATAAAAGTACTATTCGAGAACTTAATGAAAAATTACAAGGGGGTTCGACTGGTGATAAATTTATCGTCAATAATACTGTTGGCAAGCATGCTCTTTCTGTTGGACTTACAAAAGAAGTCGATGTAGAGATCAATGGCCATGTTGGATATTACTGTGCAGGAATGAATCAAGAGGCCTCCATAAAAATTAATGGGAATGCAGGACCTGGCCTTGCTGAAAATATGATGTCTGGTGAGGTTCGAGTGACGGGAAATGCATCACAGTATGCAGCTGCAACTGCACATGGTGGACTCCTAGTTATTGAGGGTGATGCGAGTTCACGATGCGGCATATCAATGAAGGGAGTGAATATTGTTGTTGGTGGAAATATCGGACACATGAGTGCTTTTATGGCACAGTCTGGAAGTCTCGTTGTATGCGGTGATGCAGGAGATGCTCTTGGAGACTCTATCTACGAGACAAAAATCTATGTCAGAGGAAAGGTCAAAAGTTTGGGAACAGATTGTGTTGAAAAAGACATGAAAAAAGAACACAAGGAAGAGTTAGCTAAACTTTTAGATAAGGCGCAAATGAATTACGCTGTTGATGAGTTTAAAAGATACGGCTCGGCAAGGAAATTATATAATTTTGACATTGACCAAGTCGATGAATACTAAGGAGACTAGATCATGAGTAAAGATAATCCAACGTTAATAGAATCAGCAACTTTCCCTCGACATGTCATAGCTGAAATACAACGCGCTGCAAAAACAGGCATTTATGATATCCGAGGTTTTGGTGCAAAAAGAGATATCCCTACCTTTGATGACTTGGTTTTTCTTGGGGCGTCAACTTCTCGCTACCCTCTAGAGGGGTATAGAGAAAAATGTACCACTGAAGTGGTCTTGGGAAATCGATTTGCAAAAAATCCTATCCATTTAAAAACACCTGTCACTATTGCTGGTATGAGTTTTGGGTCACTCTCAGCGCAGGCCAAGGAGTCTTTAGGAAGAGGTGCTACACTTGCTGGAACAAGTACTACAACTGGTGATGGAGGAATGACTCCTGAAGAGAGAGGGCATTCTAAAACTCTTATCTATCAGTATCTTCCTTCCAGATATGGTATGAATCCAGACGACTTAAGAAGAGCTGATGCAATTGAAATAGTGCTTGGCCAGGGGGCAAAGCCGGGTGGCGGGGGTATGCTTTTAGGCCAAAAAATCTCTCCAAGAGTTGCTCAAATGAGAAATCTACCAGAAGGAATTGATCAGCGTTCAGCCTGTCGACATCCGGACTGGACAGGGCCGGATGATCTTGAAATCAAGATTCAGGAGCTCAGAGAAATCACAAACTGGGAAAAGCCCATTTATGTGAAAGTTGGGGCAACCCGCGTATTTTATGATGTCACGCTTGCGGTTAAGGCAGGGGCAGATGTTGTTGTCGTTGATGGCATGCAAGGCGGAACGGCTGCAACTCAAGATGTATTTATTGAGCACGTTGGCATTCCAACACTGCCGGCTGTCAGAATGGCTGTTGAGGCTCTTCAAGAAATGGATATGCATCGCAAAGTTCAGTTGATAGTTTCTGGGGGTATTCGAAGTGGCGCTGACGTTGCTAAAGCTTTGGCTCTTGGTGCTGATGCAGTCTCAATAGGCACTGCCGCTCTAATTGCGTTAGGAGATCAAAGCCCAGAGTTTGACGATGAATATAAGGCTATTGGTTCAGCTGCTGGGTTTTGGGATGATTACCAGCAAGGTAATGATCCAGCTGGAATCACGACGCAGGATCCTGAACTAGCAAAAAGACTTGACCCCATATTAGGAGGTCGAAGACTGGCAAACTATATCAATGTTCTCACACTTGAGTTACAAACTTTAGCTCGTGCCTGTGGTAAAAGCCACGTTCATAATTTGGAACCAGAGGATATGGTAGCATTAACAATGGAAGCTGCAGCTATGGCTGGAGTTCCTCTCGCAGGGACAAGCTGGATTCCTGGAAAAAATGGGATGTAAGCTACTTAAAATTACTTAAAAGATATGACAGATAGGAGGATGTATGGCAATTAAACTTAGTAAGGTCGCTAAAGATAGGAGTATTGAATATTTTCTGATTAGCTTTGTGGATCTATTCGGCAGTCTTCGCTCTAAATTAGTTCCTGCAAGGGCTATTGATGATATGCAAAAAGACGGCGCTGGTTTTGCAGGATTTGCTGCTTGGCTCGATATGACACCTGCTCACCCTGACATGTTTGCCATTCCAGATCCAGATAGTTTAATTCAATTGCCATGGAAACCAGAAGTGGCTTGGCTGGCCTCAGATTTGTGGATGGATGGAAAGCCAGTAGAGGCCTCTCCACGCGTTGCTTTAAAACGACAGTTAGCTGAGGCTGAAAAGCATGGCTTCAGAATGAAAACTGGCGTTGAATGTGAATACCACCTGATTAATGATGATGGTACTGATATTGCTGATAACAAAGACCAACAGAGTAAGCCCTGCTATGATCAGCAGGCATTAATGAGGCAATATCCAGTGATCAAGCAAATTTGTGACAGCATGATTGAGCTTGGCTGGGGACCCTATCAAAATGATCATGAGGATGCCAATGGCCAATTTGAAATGAACTGGGATTTTGATGATGCTCTGACTACTGCAGATCGACAGGTATTTTTTAAATTTATGGTTAAATCGATTGCAGAACTGCATGGGATGCGAGCTACATTTATGCCAAAACCTTTCAGTCATCTCACAGGAAATGGTTGTCATTCCCACCTCTCTATCTGGAGTCTGGATGGTTCTAAAAACTTATTCAATGGAGATGATGATAATAGAGGTTTAGGATTATCTTCCCTTGCTTATCAATTCTTAGGCGGCATCATGCACAGTGCTGATAAATTGACAGCAATCTTTAATCCAACAATAAATAGCTATAAGCGTATCAATGCGCCAAGAACTCTCTCTGGAGCAACATGGTCTCCAAGTTCAATAACTTATGGAGGAAACAATCGCACTCATATGATCAGAGTCCCAGACTCTGGCAGATTTGAATTGAGGTTAATGGACGGCGCTGCAAATGCCTACCTTATGCAGGCAGCAATCCTTGCTTGTGGGTTAGATGGAATTGCTTCGGATCGTGATCCTGGAGATCCACTTGATATAAATATGTATGAACTTGGTAAAGATATTGAAGGTTATAAACAGCTTCCAAAAAATCTACTTGACGCCTTAAGACTTCTCGAAGAAAGTGATGTTCTAAGAGAGAGGCTTGGAGATGAATTGATAGATGCATATATTAAGCTTAAGCAAAGTCAATGGAATGATTACTCATCCCATCTAAGTCAATGGGAGCGAGATAATACGCTAGATTGCTGATTAAAAAGTTGCTGAAATGGACTATGATAAATTTGAATTAGGTGATGTTAGGCTTCTTTCTGGAGAGGTATTAAATTCAGCATTTTTAGTTTATAAAACTTACGGTAAATTAGATGCAAATAAAAGTAATGTAGTTATACTGCCAACTTTTTATACTGGCTCACATCAAAGAAATGAAGGCTTTTTTGGTGCTGGCAGAGCAATAGATCCAAATAAACATTTCATTGTTTCAATTAACATGTTTGGTAACGGGCTTTCTTCTTCTCCAAGCAATACCGAATCTCCTCAAGATGGCCCAAGGTTTCCACATGTCTCTCTATGGGACAATATAGCATGCCAATATCGCCTTCTTACTGAGGTTTTAGGGGTGAAGAGGATTGCTCTAGTCACAGGATGGTCAATGGCGGGCTGCCAAGCCTATCAGTGGGCTGCGCAATACCCCGACTTTGTAGATGCTATCTTGCCATTTTGCGCTTCAGCAAAAACTTCACCTCATAATTATGTCTTTTTAGAGGGGGTAAGGTCAGCACTATGCGCAGACCAACATTGGAATAATGGAGACTATAGCTCACCTCCTATTAGGGGTCTAAAAGCATTTGCAAGGGTTTATGCGGGATGGGCTTTTTCACAAACGTTCTATCGCGACTCACTTTATAAAACAATCGGTTATGAGTCTCTTGAGGATTTATTAGTAGACTGGGAGGAGGACCATGCTGAAAATTGGGATGCTAACAACCTTCTCTGTAAGCTAAGAACTTGGCAGACTAGCGATATAAGTCTTGGTCCAACTTATCAAGGTGATTTTGTGATGGCACTGAAATCAATCAAGGCCAAATCTATCTTAATGCCCTGCACACAGGATTTATATTTTCCCCCTGAGGATAGCGCAATTGAGGCTAGTCATATGATGCATGCAGAGTTTCGACCTTTTGATTCACCGTGGGGGCACTGTGCTGCAAACCCTGGAAATGATTTTGACTTTACTCAAGCCCTTGAGAAAAGCCTTCAGGAACTATTGGAAAACTAAATATATGAGTTGATATGACAATTACGTGGAAAGATTTTGAAAAAGTTGACATAAGAGTTGGAACGATTATAAAGGTTGAAGATTTTCCAAAAGCAAGAAAGCCTGCCTATATTTTGCATGTTGATTTTGGCTCTGAAATAGGAGTAAAAAAATCTAGTTCGCAAATCACAGATCTTTATAAAAAAGAAGATTTACTAGACAAACAAGT
>JAOMCO010000018.1 GCA_028345055.1 Candidatus Thioglobus sp.
TAAAAATAGGGCTACCCCCAACCAACTGTTTGTCTCAATTGTAGCAGGAGTTCAAAGTCAAGATATTAATCGTTGGCTTGGTGGAAATTTTTCACTGATAAGAACAATGCCTAACACTCCAGCACTTTTCCAATCTGGTGTTACTGGTCTATACGCAAATAATTTAGTTACGCAAGAACAAAAAAACTTAGTAGATGTTTTACTATCTTCAGTTGGTGAGTGCTTTTGGGTAAATGAAGAAAAACTTCTAGATGCAATTACTGCTATATCAGGAAGTGGTCCAGCATATTTTTTTCTACTTATGCAATCAATGAAACAAGCAGCAATGGCCTTGGGTCTTGATGAGAAAACTGCTGATTCTTTAACCATTCAAACGAGTCATGGTGCAAGCATAATGGCAACTAATTCTGGGAAAGACTCAAAAACTCTTAGATCTGAAGTGACCTCACCTAATGGCACCACACAAGCTGCAATTGAGACTTTTCAAGACCAGAATTTTGAAGGTATTGTTGCAGCTGCTACAAGAGCTGCATATGATAGAGCAAGAGAACTCTCTAAAGAACTAGGAGATATTGATTAACTTTTTTTACTTGCATCCTAGCTACCCCATAACAACTGCATATTTGCTATAGCAGCTAAAGAGGCTGTTTCAGTCCTTAAAATTCGCTTACCAAGAAGGACTGATCTATAACCAGAATCCTCAACGACAGAAATTTCATTTTCAGATAAGCCACCCTCAGGACCAATAAGAATGGTTGCTTTTAAACACGCCTTAATTTGATTCAAATCTTTAGTTGCTCGATGGTGTAAAACAATTCCATTATGTCCTGACTCCTCTAGGAGCTCATCAATTGTGGTGGGTTTTGATATACTGACTATTACTGAACGTCCAGATTGTTCACAAGCATGATTTGCTATTTTTTGCCAATGGTCAATTTTCTTTTGAACCTTATCAGACTTGAGTTTAACCACACAACGCTCTAATTTCATTGGGATAATTCTTGTGGCACCTAGTTCGACAGCTTTTTGGATTAAAAAATCCATTTTTTCTCCCTTAGCGATTCCTTGAGCTAGTGTTAAATCCAATTTTGATTCAATATCGTTAGGATTCTTGGAAATTATTTTTAGCTGTGTAGTTTTTTTAACACTTTCAACTAAAGCAATATAATTAAAACCATCTCCATTAAATAAAGTAATATTCTTCCCAACTGGGAATCTCAAAACTTTGTTTAAATGGTGGCTGTTTTCCTTGTTAAGTTCAGCCTTTATACCCTCAGAAAAAGGTGTATTTTGATAAAGTCGTATCGTTTTCATGGTATCTTTCTTGGGTTATTTAACTAAGAATTAATACACCTAATAAAATGATACATCAAAAAAGAAGACAGGAGTTGTTAAGCCGATTATCCAAAGGAGCAGTAGTAATTGTCTCAACCAATAGTGAACAAAAAAGAAATAGTGATGTATGCTACCCATTTCGTCCAGATAGCAACTTCTGGTATCTCACTGGCTTTGAAGAGCCTGATGCAATTGCAGTATTTAGTGAGAAAAATTATTCTGTTTTTTTAAGGCCTAAAGATGAAACCAAAGAAATATGGAATGGTTTGAGGTTGGGAGTTGATCTTGCTCCAAAAAAGTTATTAGCTGACCAAGCTTTTGATATTGATAAATTTTTTGAAAAGATTCACTCATTAATTAACAACAAATCTGTAATTTATTTTGATGCGCCAGGAAATGGAGGTTGGAAAGATAATTCAAGCACAAATATTCATAATCATAAAATAAATTCAATCTATGAAAGCGTCTTACATCCCTTGAACCCTCATATTTCAGAGATGCGTCTTATCAAAGATAAAAATGAGGTTAAAAATATGCAAAAAGCTGCAAATTTAGCTGCTGATGCTCATTTAAAGGCGATGAAATTGTCTCAACCTGGACTATTCGAGTACCACATAACAGCTGGCTTTGACTCTAATTTTAGAAAAAGAAACTCTGAACATGCGTATCCACCCATAGTAGCAAGTGGAGAAAATGCATGTATTTTGCATTACACAGAAAATAGTAAAGAATTAAAAGATGGTGATCTAATACTCATTGATGCAGGATGTGAAATTAATGGCTACGCCTCAGATATTACAAGAACATTTCCAATAAATGGTAAATTCACTGATGCTCAAAAAGAGATTTATGAAATTGTATTGGATGCTCAAAGAGCAGCAATTGCTTCAATTAAACCTGGAGCTAGCTCAAATCTGCCTCATGAGGTTGCATCTGAAATAATAACGAAAGGTCTCATTAAATTAGAAATCATGAAAACACCTAATGATCTCAGCAAATTTTATATGCATAATACTGGACACTGGCTTGGTCTTGATGTCCATGATGTAGGAAGCAAATTAGTTGAGAATAAATTCCGCGAATTTATTAGTGGCATGGTCACAACAGTTGAGCCTGGCATTTACATTCGCAAAGATGATAGAATTGATTCAAAGTACTGGGGTATAGGAATCAGGATAGAAGATGATGTTTTAGTTACTGAGTCAGGAAATCATGTGCTATCTGAAAAAGCTATCAAGGATATTGATGCAATTGAACATTTTATGAGTGAAGCATGAATATGGATATTAACCAAGCTATTAAAGCAGTAATGTCAAGGAAAGATCTTAGCGAAAGTGAGATGCATGAGGTCATGAATAGCATTATGACTGGCAAGACAACGGATGCTCAGATTGGTGCATTTCTAGTTGGCTTATCAATGAAGGGTGAAACAATTGAGGAAATAACTGCTAGTGCAAAAGTGATGCGCTCACTTGCAACATCTGTAGATATAAAAAGTAATGATTACATAGTTGACACATGTGGCACTGGAGGAGATGGCTTAGGGTTATTTAATATATCGACAGCCTCAGCTTTTGTAGTGGCAGCAGCAGGTGGCAAAGTTGCAAAACATGGCAATCGCTCTATATCATCAAAATCAGGCAGTGCTGATGTTTTGGAAGCTGCGGGTGTTAATCTTAATATAAACTCAGGAGTAATTAGTCAGTGTATAGAGGATATTGGTATTGGATTTATGTTTGCACCTGCTCATCATAGCGCCATGAAACATGCTATTGGTCCCCGTAAAGAATTAGCAGTCAGAACTATTTTTAATGTTTTAGGTCCTTTAACTAATCCTGCTAAAGCTCCAAATCAAGTTATGGGTGTTTATGATAAAAGTCTTGTTGAACCTATTGCAAATGTTTTAAAAAGCTTACAATCTCGCCATGTAATGGTTGTACATTCTGAGGATGGCCTCGATGAATTCTCAATCTCACAGAAGACATATGTTGCAGAACTTAAAGATAATAATGTCTCAACCTATACGGTTAAACCAAATGATTTTGGAATAACAATGGGTGACTTAAATGAGCTTAGAGCTGAAAATGCTAAAGAATCTCTAACCTTAATTCTTAATGCTTTTTCTGGGAATAAAGGTGCTGCAAGAGACATCATTGCCCTCAATGCTGGTGCAGCAATTTACGTTAGTGGTCTGGCTGACTCTTTAGATAACGGAATTCTAAAAGCTTTTAAGGTTTTGTCCGATGGAAGCGCGCAAGGTAAACTTGATGCCTACATTTTAGCTAGCAATCTTTGATATCAATTATGAATAAAAAAACAAATCTAATCTGGATTGACCTTGAGATGACAGGATTAATACCAGAAACTGATGTCATAATTGAAATTGCCACAGTAGTTACAGATGCTAACTTAAATGTTATTGATGAGGGCCCCTCTCTAGCAATACATCAGAAGAAGGAGCTAATCAATGGAATGGATGAATGGAATACAAACCAACATAATAACTCAGGACTAGTAAAAAGGGTCGAGGAAAGTAGTATTTCAGTTTCCAAAGCTGAGGCACTTACTCTTAAATTTCTTTCGCAATATGTCGATTATGGAGCTTCCCCAATGTGTGGTAATTCAATATGCCAAGATAGAAGATTTTTATATAACTACATGCCAAATCTTGAAAAATTTTTCCATTACCGACATATTGATGTATCAACTTTAAAAGAGTTGGCATTGCGCTGGAAACCAGAGAGCATTTCTAGCAATTTTAAAAAATCAAGGCACTTAGCTTTGTCTGATATTTATGACTCCATTGATGAATTAAAATATTACAGAGAGCATTTCATAGAAACCTAAATTGACCTATCAATCACCTGCCAAATTAAATTTATTCCTTCATATAATCTCTCAAAGAAAGGATGGTTATCACAACCTTCAAACCATTTTTCAGTTATTAGATTATGGAGATGAATTGAACTTTAATATCAGAAATGACGGACAAATCAATCGAACTGATGGTAATGAAAATATTCCTTTGGATAATGATTTAATTATTCAAAGTGCAAAAAAGTTACAAAAATTAGCTTCATCAAATTATGGGGTTGATATAGGAATTATAAAAAAAATTCCTTCTGGAGGTGGATTGGGAGGAGGAAGTTCAAATGCCGCAACAACTCTAATTGTCTTAAATAAACTCTGGGGTCTTAAATTATCAAAAAAAGAGCTTTTGAATATAGGCAAAGAGCTTGGTGCTGATGTCCCTGTTTTTATAGATGGAAGAACCTCATGGGCTGAAGGTGTTGGAGAAATCCTCTCTCCATTAAAATTACCAGAATACTACTATTTGGTAGTTTCCATCAAAAAACAAAACTCAACAGCAGAAATATTCAGCCACAAAGCATTGACAATGTCTCCTCTTCAAAGGAAAATGTCCGATTTTTCATTAGTTTCAAAACCGCATAATGACTGCTTGGACGCAGCAATTGACTTGGAAAGTGAGATAAAGGATGCTTTGGCATATCTCGACTCAACAAAAAGTCATATTAATCAAGCAAGAATGACAGGGACTGGCTCATGCGTATTTGTTGCTTTTGAGAATGAAAGTGATGCATTGATTGCAAAGGAAGAATTGCCATCAAAATGGTTTAGTTTTATTGCAAAAGCGATAAATAAATCGCCACTATATAATTGGGATGTCGCCAAGTGGTAAGGCAACGGGTTTTGATCCCGTCATTCGCAGGTTCGAATCCTGCCATCCCAGCCAATATTTAGTTCTTTTATTCTTAATAAATGATGAATTCAATTATGAAGTTCTGTGAGGGTAAAATCTAATATTTGAATTGGGGAATTTTTGCTAGATATGAATTTATATCAGTTAAGTTTTAATAACATTGATGGTAAAGAGATTTCATTTAAAAGTTATGAGGGTAAAGTGATCCTCATAGTCAATACTGCAAGCAACTGTGGTTTAACCTATCACTACAAGGGGCTTGAAAATCTATACAACGAATTTAAGAGTGATGGTCTTGAAATTATTGGCTTCCCATGTAACCAATTTGGCAAACAAGAGCCAGGATCAGCCAATGAAATAAAAAGTTTTTGTGATCATAACTATGGCGTTTCTTTTGAGCTTTCTGAGAAAATTGATGTCAATGGCTCAAATGCTCATCCAGCCTTTAAATACTTAAAATCTCAGTTAAAAGGTAAATTAAACGATAGCATTAAATGGAATTTTACTAAGTTCTTGATTGATCGAAATGGAATACCTTATAAGCGCTTCAGCTCGTCTGTTGAGCCTGAAAAAATAAAACCATTTATAGAGAAACTCATCTAGCTTAGATAAAAAAAACTTATTTACTATAGAAAGTTCTATATTCAATCATATGATTTCTTTGTATAATTGAAACTTCAACAAATAAGAATCTGATTAGATGTCTTTAGAAAGAATTAAAATATTTAGTGGTAACGCAAATCCTGACCTTTCTTCTGAAATTATAGCAAATCTTAATATTAGCCAAAGCAAGGCCTTTGTTGGTCAATTTAGTGATGGTGAATCCCAAGTAGAAATTCTTGATAATGTTAGGGGCTGTGATGTTTTTGTCATACAACCTACATGTGGCCCATCATCTGCAGAGACCCTAATGGAGTTATTAATAATGGTTGATGCGCTTAAGCGATCATCAGCTGGAAGGATAACTGCTGTTGTTCCATACCTTGGATATTCAAGACAAGATAGGCGATCACGTCTAACTAGAGTTCCAATTACAGCAAAACTAGTAGCACAGATGATTGAAACATCTGGGGTGAATCGAATACTAACTATGGACCTTCATGCAGACCAGATTCAGGGCTTTTTCAACATACCAATTGATAATATTTATGCTCAACCAGTACTTGTTCAGGATATTTTGGATCAGAACTATAAAGATGTCGTAGTCGTATCTCCAGATATTGGAGGTGTAGCAAGAGCTAGGGCGGCAGCTAAAAGGATTAATGATGCTGATCTTGCAATAATTGACAAAAGACGTCCAGAACCTAATCTAGTTAAAGTAATGAATGTCATTGGTGACGTTTCTGGTAGGACATGCATTATGATTGATGATATGGTTGATACGGCAGGTACACTTTGCCAAGCAGCTGAAATCCTGAAAGAAAAAGGTGCTAAAAAAGTGGTTGCATATGCCACACATGCGGTTCTTTCAGGTGGTGCTATAGATAATATTTCTAATTCAAAACTAGACGAATTAGTATTAACAAATACTATCCCTTTGAATGGAAATGCTAATAAATGCAATAAAATTAGACAATTATCTATTGCCAATACACTAGCTGATGTAATTCGCAGAATTAGTGACGAACAATCTATAAGTACAATTTTTGCTGAATCAAACTAATTTATACTCTTTCAGTCGTAAACTATTGACTAAAAATTAATTTACGAATTAGGTATAATTCGACCTCTGTTTTTAAAAAACGATATATATGAAGACAACCACTGAAGCTCATAAAATCGCACTTAATAGCCTGATTGTCATTGGAAAAGAACAAGGCTATCTAACCTACTCGGAAATTAATGACCTCTTACCTGAGGATCTGCTAACTCCTGAGCAAGTTGAGCCAATTGTAACAATTCTTGAAGAATTAGATATAGTTGTTGCAGATGAAGCTCCTGATGCTGATACTTTGGTCATGCACCAGGGTGGTAAGGCAGAAGCAAATTCTGCAGAAGTTGCTGTTGCAGCCCTAGCTGCACTTGACTCTGAGTTTGGAAGGACAACTGATCCTGTCAGAATGTATATGCGTGAAATGGGAGTTGTTGAGCTTCTAGAACAAAGTGATGAGGTCAGAATTGCTAAAGAGATTGAAGCTGGTGTTTACCAAATAATGCAAGCTATTTCACTTTATCCAGAAATAGCTGATCACTTCTTCAAGGCCTATACAAGACTTGAGGAAGGTAAATGTAAAATGACTGATGTGGTTATTGGCTATCAAGGTGATGCTGAGGAATTTGAAGAAAAGCAAGCTTTAATTATTGAGAAGCAAGCATTGCTAGACGAAAAACACGCGAAATTAGAGGCGATGAAGCTAGATGATGAAGAACTAGATGAAGATGAAGATGAGGATGAAGATGAATTTGATGAGTTAGAATATACCGGCCCTAATGAGGGTGAAGTATATGAGAGATTTGATAAAATACAAAAATCTTATAAAACTTATGTTAATTCTTGCAAAAAAAATGGTTACCTTGACCCTAAAACAGTTAAAGCAAGACAAAAATTCTCAAGTTATATTTCTGAACTAAGGCTTGCTCCAAAACTTGTCTCTACAATGATGGATGTAGTTTCAAGTAGAGTTATTCTAGTTAAAAAAGAAGAAAATTTAATTCGTACAGCATGTATGGATGCAGGAATGACATCTGAACTTTTTTATAAGTTATTTCCCGGGAATGAAACTAACTTTGATTGGCTTAAGACTGATAAGATTGATAAAAAGACTTTAAAATCCTTGGAAAAATCTAAAGATGAAATTTATTATTCTCAAAAAAGTCTTTTAGAAAATCAAGAGGCAATGCAGATTTCGATTGCAGAACTCAAAGGAATCAATAAAAAACTTAGGCAAGGTGATAGAAAGGCAAAAAATGCTAAGAGTCAAATGATTGAAGCAAATTTGAGACTTGTAATTTCTATTGCAAAAAAATATGCAAATCGTGGATTGCAATTCTTAGATCTGATTCAAGAGGGTAATGTTGGGCTCATGAAAGCAGTTGATAAATTTGAGTATCGCAGGGGATATAAATTCTCAACCTACGCAACCTGGTGGATCCGTCAGGCCATCACGAGATCAATTGCTGATCAAGCCCGTACGATAAGAATCCCCGTTCATATGATCGAGACAATTAATAAGCTTAATAGAGTTAGGCGCCAACTTTTGCAAAGATTTGGAAGAGAAGCAACACCAGAAGAACTTTCAGTAGAAATGGAATTACCAGAATATAAAATTAATAAGATCCTTAAGATTGCAAAAGAACCACTCTCAATGGAGAATCCAGTTGGCGATGATGAAGATTCTACTATTGGTGATTTCATTGAAGATGAAAAATTATCATCTCCTGTCGAGGTCACCACCCGAGAAAGTTTAAAAGAAACTACTGGTGATCTTCTAGCAAATTTATCGCCTCGTGAAGCGAAAGTTCTTAAGATGCGTTTTGGAATCGACATGAGTACTGATCATACTCTTGAGGAAGTTGGAAGGCAGTTTGATGTAACACGTGAAAGAATCCGTCAAATTGAAGCTAAAGCCTTAAGAAAATTACGCCATCCTTCTCGTGCTCATAAGCTTCAAAGCTTTTTAGAGTAGCTCTTTACCCGGGCCTATAGCTCAGTTGGTTAGAGCAGTCGACTCATAATCGATTGGTCCTTGGTTCAAGTCCAAGTAGGCCCACCAAATATTATAAAACCTAGCAAAAGCTAGGTTTTTTTATTTAGCAAACAAATGTCTTAAAGATATTTTGGCTCAATAACCAATTCACTAATTGATCCATTCTTTTCACTTACGAAATATGCTTTAGCATTGGGCAAAGATGAAATACAACATTCGAGCTCTCCATCAATAAAGTGAGCAGCAACACCATCATCACATGCAATGCCCCCCATCATTGAGCCATTTAAAATGGCTTTGTGATATTCTGGTCTTCTCTGAGACTCACTATCAAAATGAGGGCAATTACTGTTTGGCAGAAAACCTAAGCAATCTAGTGGCAATAATTTTCCAGTTACTGAGTCAGTCAGTCCTTTTTCAAACCAACAAATTGAGCCAGCGCTCAGTCCTGCCATAATTGCCCCATTGTTCCATGCTTCATGTAAATATTTATCAAGACCCCACTCTTTCCAGAGAACCATCAAATTGCGTGTATTACCTCCACCAACATAAAAAATATCCTTATCCAAAATAAAGTCTCTTAAATCTCCTTCAGGTGGCCAAAATAGTGAGAGATGACTAGTATCACAATTTAATTTTTTGTATGTAGAATAAAATCGCCTTCTATAACTCTCATCATCACCACTTGCCGTAGGGATAAAACAAACTTTAGGATTCTTTTTATCTGACAGAGATAGAAGATACTCATCTAATTTAAGGTTTTCAGGTTTAGAAGTGAAGCCGCCTCCTCCCATTGCTAAAACTTGTTTATTCATTTTTAAATTAAAAATATATTTAAGAAAAAAATAATTTTACTTCAGATAGAGACTGACAAAAAAAATAATTATGACTCTCAATGATATAATGGTTTGATGAATTACTCAATACTCTCCAAGCTCCTCAAAATGACTATTCAAGCTGGTGAAATAATTATGAAGCTTAGAGAAAATTCATTTGACTATGCTATAAAAGATGATAACACTCCAATCACCCATGCTGATAAAGCTTCACACGAGTTTTTAGTAAATACTCTAGAAGAATTAACACCAAATATACCAATCCTTTCTGAAGAGTCGTCTCATATTCCATTTTCTGTTAGACAATCATGGAGTGAATACTGGCTAATCGATCCTTTAGATGGAACACGAGACTTCATTGATGGATCACCTGATTTTTGTATCAGTATTGCCTTTATTAAAGACAACTATCCAACTTTGGGATTAATTTATTCACCCTTTAATAAAGTTCATTACTATAGGTTAGGTAATGATCCTTCAATCAAAGTTGCAAGCAAGAAAACATATAAAATTATTACCTCAAAGCCTAAAAGGTGGGAAAAAATAGTTGTTGGAAGGTACTCTAATGATAATAGAGGGCTTAAAGAACACCTTAAACTTAAAACAAATTTTGAAACTTTTAAGCTTGGAAGTGCGCTGAAGTTTTGCCTGATTGCGGAGGGAATTTATCACTATTATCCAAAATTTGGGCGCTGCTCTGAATGGGATACAGCAGCAGGAGTTTGTATACTCGAAGGTGCTGGAGGACGAGTTGTGGATTTAGAAAATAAAGCTTTAAAATATAATTCAAATAAAGATATTATTAGCCCTGCCTTTAGAGCGCTCGCCTAAGCACAAAACCTTAAAGAAAAATCTATTGATCTAATATCTTTTGTAAGCGATCCAATAGAAATAAAATCAACACCTGTTTCAGCATAATCCACAATATTGTTCTCATTAATTCCTCCAGAAGCCTCTAATGGGTATATACCTCTTGAAATCTTAACAGCTTCTTTTAAATCTTGAATAGCAAAATTATCACATAGTATGCGTGTGATATATTTTGATAAGAGAGCAGATCTTAACTCTTCAAGAGACTCTACCTCAAGAATTATTGGAGTCTCAGGGAATCTACTGACAGCTTTTTTGATTGAGACCTCAAGAGAACCAATAGATAAAATATGATTCTCTTTTAAAATTATGCAGTCATAAAGACCCATCCTATGATTGACACCGCCACCACACTCTACAGCATATTTTTGAGCCTTTCTTAGGCCAGGAATTGTTTTTCTTGTATCAAGCAATTTTGCATTTGTTCCTCTGATTAATTCCTTTAGTTCTGCAGTCTTAGTTGAAGTTGCACTTAATAGCTGTAAAAAATTAAGTGCAGCCCTCTCAGCAGAAACTATTGTTTTTGCTAGTCCACTAATTCGGCATAAAATCTTACCAGAACTCACAATTGATCCATCTTGGATATTCCAATCAATTTGAATTTTTGGATCAATTGATTTAAAACAAAGATTAACAAATTCAATTCCGCAAATAACAGCTCTCTCTCTGCAGACTATTTCAGCTTCAATTATTTTATTTTCAAGCAAACTTGCCGTTAAGTCCCCACCACCAATATCTTCTGACATTGCCAATTGAACAATCTTTTTAAAATCATTATCCATTTACAAAATCAATAATTGCTTGAGCTGATTTAGAGCTAGATTTAAGGTTTAAAAAAGTATGAATCTTTTCTAACTGTTTAACAAGTTCCTTATTATCAGATTCTAATAATTTCATAGCATGTTCCGAGATATTTTTAGCATCTGCATTGTCTTGAATTAATTCTGGGACAACATTACTGCCTAATATTTTATTTGGAAGTGATATTTCACTTGTATGAAGTAATCGACTCGCAATCTGATAAGTAAGAAAAGAAAGTTTATAAACAATGATCATTGGAACAGCTAATAAGCCAACCTCTAAGGCAGCAGTACCTGAAGCTACAATCACCAGATCAGAATTACTAATTTTTTTATGCGCATCACCTACACTTAAGTCAATATCAAAGCCCTTAATTCTTTTATCAATCCAATCTAATTGATGGTCATTTGCAAGAGACATACTAAAAGTAAGATTTGCATCTTTTGCCTCCATTAATTTGACAGCTTTTAGTAACTCTGGCAACAAATATTTAATTTCAGACTCTCTTGAGCCTGGCATTAAAAGAACTTTTTTACTGGTTTTATAATTTTTTCTTGGTTTTAATTTTTCAGCCAATGGGTGTCCAACAAAAATTGCTTTTTGATTATGTTTCTTGTAGAAATCCACTTCAAAGGGAAATAAACATAGAATTAAATCTGTCGATTTTTTAATCTTTTTTATTCTTTTAGAACGCCATGCCCAAACTGATGGGCTAATAAAATGAATTGTTCTAATACCATTATTCTTAAATATTCGCTCTAACTTAAAATTAAAGTCTGGAGAGTCAACACCAATAAAAACATCTGGTTTATTTAAAATGTAGTGCTTTGATATTTTCTTTCTTAATTTTAAGATTGATGGCAACTTTTTTAAAATCTCGCTTAGTCCCATCACATTGACTTCATTCATATGCCATAATCTATGACAGCCAGCTTTTAACATCTTATCACCAGCTAGACCCTCCACTTCACAGTTTGGTTGGATTTGCTTTAAAGCAAATACTAATGAAGAGGCGATTAAATCACCTGATGTTTCTGCAGCACTGATAGCAATTTTCATTTCAATTAGTTTATAAAAGGAAATATTAAACTTTATTAAGTTCTAGGTAGAATAATATCAGGGTTGTCTTCAAAGGGCCGATAAATCACTAGGACACCACCAATCACTTGAACTAATTCTACGTGAGAAAATTCTATTATTTTTTCTATAATCTGCTGTTTTTCTTTACGATTATCTACTCTTAATTTAATCTTAATTAGCTCGTGTTTGAGCATTGTTGAGTCAATTTCAGTCAATACTGACTCACTTAAACCATTTTGACCAATCATCACAAATGGTTTTAAATCATGCGCTAAAGATCTTAAATACTTTTTTTGATTATTAGTTAGTTTCATCTTCAAATAAATACTCATTTTCAAAAAGAGATTCGATTGTCTCTCTTTTACGCACCAAACTATGAGTTTTTTCACTAACCATTACCTCTGAAACTCTTGGTCTAGAGTTATAGTTAGAGCTGAGAACAAATCCATATGCACCTGTTGTCAAAATTGCAATGTAATCACCTTTTTCTAGAGTCAGCTTTCTATTTTTAGCTAAGAAATCTGCAGACTCACAAACTGGGCCAACAATATCCCACTCACCGCTAAGGCCTATAGAATTGTCATCAATCAAAACAGCTTGATGGAATGACTCATAAAGAGAAGGCCTAATCAAATCATTCATCGCCCCATCTACAATTGCAAATGACTTGATATCGTTTTGTTTAAGGTACTCAACCTTTGTCACAAATATGCCAGCATTTCCAACGATTGAACGGCCTGGCTCAACTAATATCTTCATATCATTAGCCCTAGCGGTTACGTAATTGAGATAGTCCTCAATATTTATAGTTTTCTCACCATCATAACTTACTCCAACTCCTCCACCAATATCTAAATGCTTAATAGTAATATTCTCAGACTTTAACTTTTCAATAAGCTCTAATGCTCTATCAAGAGCCTCTAAAAAAGGTGATACTTCAGTTATCTGCGATCCTATGTGATAATCAAGGCCACAAACTTTTAAATTTTCCGATAAAGCTGCTTTTTTATACATTGATAGAGCAATATCAGGGCATACACCAAACTTATTTTCATTAAGTCCAGTAGAAATATATGGGTGAGTCTGTGCATCTACATTTGGATTCACTCTAATCGAAATAGGTGCAATCATATTTAATGAAGATGAAACTGATTCAATACAATCTAATTCATCTTCAGATTCAATATTAAAACAATAAATACCGTATTCAAGAGCTTTTTGAATTGACTTTTCAGTTTTTCCAACACCTGAAAAAACACATTTTCTTGGCTCTCCACCTGCAGCAATCACTCTCTCTAGCTCTCCTAGAGAAACGATATCAAAACCTGAACCTAACTTTGCAAGGATATTTAACACTGCGATATTAGAATTAGCTTTTACTGCATAACATATCAAATGAGAGTGCTCTCCAAAAGATTTTTTGAATAAATTCCAATTAAACTCTATTTGAGTTTTTGAATAAACATAAAGGGGCGAGCCATAGGCTCTCACCAGGTCTGAAACACTAACAGACTCAGCATAAAGATTATTATTTTGAAAATTGAATGAGTTCAATTTTATTATTAATTAGCTACTAGAAACAGTCTCAACTGAGTCAACTTTTGACTCATTAATTGGCACTAAATCACCCATTCGTCCACACGCTGTTATAGTAATAAAAAGCGAAACTAATAAAGCAAAGTAAATTTGTTTTCTCATAGCCATACCATTAATTTGTGAAAGGTATTATTTTACACAAAGGCTTTGAGCTGTTGCACAAACAAATCTCTAGGCATCTTAAAGGCTCCTAAGCTTTCAAGATGTTTATTCTCTACCTGACAGTCAATCAGCATATAGTTGCTGTATTGCAGAAGATAGGCAAAAGCAACCTTTGATGCATTACTGACCAGTGAAAACATAGACTCTCCAAAAAAAACCCTGCCTAACGCGACTCCGTATAATCCACCCACAAGTTTATTATCTAAAAAGACCTCATAAGAGTGGGCGTAACCAGAATCATGAAGAATACTATATGCTTTAATCATGTCCTCACTTATCCATGTTCCAGACTGTCCAGCTCTAGAAACTTTTTGACAATTCGTCATAACTTCCAAGAAAACAGTATTTACAGAAACATCAAATTTTGATGAATTGATAGTTTTTCTTAAACTTTTTGAAAGATGAAAGGCTTCAGGTGTAATGACCATTCTGGGGTCAGGTGAATACCAGAGAATTGGTTCATCTTTTCCGTACCAAGGAAAAATTCCTTCTGAGTAAGCATGCAATAATCTATCCGATGACAAATCACCACCTATACCAATCAACCCATTTGGCTCTTTGAGTGCTAAATTTAGTTCTGGAAACTTGATTTCATTGGCATCTAGCCAAAAAGACGCAGGTATATCAATCACTCTTTTCGACTTTTGATAATATCCCTTACCATATAGAGAGCAAGTATGCTTCTTGCCTCTGTTAAATCCTCACTATAGGCCAGTTGATCTAACTCTGATAACTTTTTAGAAACAATTTCTAATGGCTCTGGCTCATCACCTTCTGCTGTTTCTTCATAAAGATCTTCAGCAAGTACAATATGCGTTTCACTTGACTGATAACCAGGCGCCAAGGTGATTGTTTTTAAAAAAGTCAGCTTATTTGCTCCATATCCAATTTCTTCTTTTAACTCTCTTCCAGCAGCCTCCACTGGAGTCTCTCCCTTATCAATCTTACCCTTAGTCAAGCCTAATTCATACCGCTCAGTCCCCCCAGAGAATTCATAAATCATTAAAACTGTTTCATCATCTAACATTGGAATGACTAAAACAGCTCCATTTCCTCTCGACATTAATCTTTCATAAACTCGAGTTTCCCCATTGGAGAACTCAACATCCATTGATTCTAGATTAAAAATTCGACTTTGAGCAACAGTATGAATATTGGAAAGTTTTGGCTTTTTTCTCATCATCAATATTATGCCATTAGTTATTTATTATTTAGCTAATAAAGAATAAATAAAAATGATTATTTTTCCCATAATAGAGGGAAAAAACTGCTGTTCAATTCATCACTATTATTCAATTTATATTTTCTGTAAATTTTTCCAGTACCTCCAGAGTTTGAAGGATGAAATTTAGCATCATTTGGAACACAATGAGCTACAATAACTCTGCGATCAGTATTTGATTGATTAACTCCAGACCCATGCCATGTCATACCATGATGAAATGAAACACCCCCCGCAGGAATCACAACAGGAGATGTTTTAAGTATCTTGTTATTAATCTTAAGATAGTCATCAAGCTCTTTTTTATAATCCTTAGGTGCATGAAAGTTATCAGATGGTGGGCATAAATCCCATTGATGTGATTTAACTGCAAATTCTAACGTACCATTTTCCTTGAGCATATTATCAAGTGGGATCCAACAGGTTGCCATAGTTTGAGGCACAACCCAATCAACATATGAAGCATCCTGATGATATGATAATGATTTACCCTGAGGAGGTTTCCATAAAACGTTATCCTGAATTAGCCTTGCACCCTGCCAACCCATTAATTTAGATAAAGTCTCACCAATAACCGGATTACAAACTACTTTTTTAATAAGATTATCTGATTTCCAGGCATTACATATTTGTCTTGTAACATTATTAGGATCTCTGCCGCTTCTCCAGTTCCATTCATCAGGCTCAATACCAGTTTCAAACTCTCCTTGAAAAAGAAGTGCGATTCTTTCTTTTAAGTTTTCAAGATATTGCAAATCAATAAATTTATTTATCGTAATAAAACCATCTCTATTAAAATCTTTTAAATGTTCTTTATTAATTGAGACTTCTATCATCATAAAGAATCTAAATCTAATTTATTTCTGATTATTCAGCTCATCAAAGGCCATTAAAACTGAGGTATCACTGTAGGCATGTCCTTTATCCATAAGATTAATATAACGATCATGAATCTCTTGAGTGAAAGACAAACTAGTTTTATTTTCTTTAGATTGATCTAAACAATAACCTAAATCTTTAACCATCCACTTGATAGCAAACCCAAAATCAAATTCCCTTTGATGCATAGTTTTACCCCTGTTTTCCATTTGCCATGATTGTGCAGCACCCCCAGAAATTGCAGAAAGCAATTTATCTATATTAAGGTTTTCAGATTCAGCAAAAAGCAAGCCCTCTGACAATCCTTGTAATAGGCCAGCAATACAGATTTGGTTTACCATCTTTGCTAGCTGGCCTGCACCAACCTCTCCCATCAAGGTCACACTTTTTGAATATGTTTTCATAATCGAATCACATGATTTCAAAATATCCTCATCACCTCCAGCCATAACAGTTAAGACACCATTTACTGCTCCAGCCTCGCCCCCACTAACTGGAGCATCAATAAAATCAATACCTTTAGATTTCAAAGAGTTATTTAAGTGCTTTGCGAGTTTACAAGATGTAGTGGTGTGATCAATGAAAATAGAGCCTCTTTTAAGATTGGCTAACATTCCAGCCTCTGAAAAGACAATTTCCGTCATATCTTCATCTCTTCCAGTACATGTTATAACTACATCAGCATCTAAAACAGCCTCTTCAATAGTTTGGGCTACTCTTCCTTCATATTCATTACCCCATTTGGCAGATTTGTCTGAAGATCGATTAAAAACACTTACATTAAATAGGCCAGAATCTGATAAATGCCCTGCCATTGGATAGCCCATTGTTCCTAAGCCAATAAAAGTTACATTTTTTTTTCTACTCATGCTTACACCTAAATTTATTATTAAATTACTATGAATTATACGACAATGTCTTCTATACTAAATTGCCAGTTAAATCAAAAATTCACTAATCTCTTTATATTAATCTAATTATGACTTATCCTGACTACTGGCAGCAATCTCAAGAATTCTTATCAAGTGTTGACCCAAATCTTTCAAAACTATTTCTAGAGTACCCAGATTACATTATTTCATCAAGAGGTGAAGCATTAGAGACCCTCCTTCGATCTATAGTTGGTCAGCAAATATCTGTTCAAGCTGCTGCAAGTGTATGGAATAAGTTAGCAAATAAAATTGGACAAATAAAACCAGGAAATGTACTTTCTATTAGTTTTGCAGATCTCAAGGCTTGTGGCCTCTCAAAACAAAAGGTTCAATATATAACTAATATTTGCAATCATTTTAATTCTCAATCAATTAATGATCATTCATACTGGGAAGATAGATCATTCAAAAGTATTTATGAAGAATTAATTACAATTAAAGGAGTAGGTCCATGGACTGCAGAAATGTTTGGAATGTTTTATTTATTGGAAAAAGATATCTTTCCAATTAACGATATAGGGATTATTAGGGCTATGAATAAAATTTATGGAGAAGAGTCAACTCTCAGTATAGAAAGAATAATTGAAATTTCAGAACAATGGAAGCCATACAGAAGTGTAGCCTGTTGGTTTCTATGGAGATCTATTGATAGCGAAGATGTTCTTTACTAAGACTCTAGAGCCTTGACAACAAGATCACCCATTTCTTCTGTCCCTACTACTTTTTCTGCATCAGAAGCAATATCTCTAGTTCTGAAGCCTTGATCTAGAACATCACTTACTGCTTTATTAATTTTTTCAGCTAAATCTGCTTTATTAAGCGAATATTTGAGCATCATTGAGACAGATAATATAGTTGCTAGTGGGTTTGCAAGATCTTTTCCAGAAATGTCTGGTGCAGAGCCATGAATGGGCTCATACATACCAAAATTATTCTTATCTAATGATGCTGAAGGTAGCATTCCTATTGAACCAGTTAGCATTGCTGCACAGTCAGACAAAACATCTCCAAAAAGGTTGCTTGTCACAATAACATCAAACTGTTTAGGATCTTTCACAAGTTGCATCGCAGCATTATCAACGTAAAGATGAGAAAGCTTTACATCAGGATAGTTCTTTGATACTTCTTCCATAACCTCTCTCCACAGTTCACACACCTCAAGAACATTTGCCTTGTCAACAGAACAAACTCGTTTTCCTCTTTTTTGTGCAATTTGGAAAGCAGAATGCCCAATACGCAAAATCTCAGATTCATAATAGGTCGCAGAATTGATTCCAAATCGCTCACCATTTTTGATTTCAACTCCCCTAGGCTGTCCAAAATAGATTCCTCCAACAAGCTCACGAACAATCATTAGGTCAAGTCCAGATACAATCTCATTTTTGAGGCTTGATGCAGAAGCTAGCTGAGGATAAAGAATTGCTGGCCTTAGGTTTGAAAAAAGTTCAAGCTCAGAGCGTATGCCCAATAAACCTCTTTCTGGTCTTAAACTTCTCTCTAATGACTCCCATTTAGGACCTCCAACTGCACCCAGCAAAATTGAGTCACATTCTTTTGCACTTCTAATAGTTTCATCAGGAAGAGGGGATCCTGTTTCATCATAAGCAATGCCTCCGAGTAGTCCATCAACAAGAGTCATTCCCATATCATGATTCCTATTTAATGAATCAATTACTTTAACAGCTTGGGCTATAATCTCTATTCCTATGCCATCACCAGGCAGAATGAGTATTTTTGACATTTTAATTACC
>JAOMCO010000019.1 GCA_028345055.1 Candidatus Thioglobus sp.
TTCCATTGACCCAAGAGCCTTCAGATGATTTTTGTCCTGATGGATATCGATGCGTTTCGATACCATTTTTGATGTCATTTTTCATATTGAGATTATATTTCAATATAAACTAATACTTAAATAATATTAAGTATTTTGCTTTATGGATAATTATGATTTCGTGATAATTGGAGCTGGCTCAGCAGGGTGTGTTCTTGCAAATAAGCTTGGTAAAGATAAGCAATATAAAATCTTAGTATTAGAGGCAGGACCGATGGACTACAACTTAATGATCCATATACCTGCTGGAGTCTATAAGGCTTATAGAAACCCAAAGATAAACTGGAACTATTTAACTGAGGATGAACCAGAATTGTTTGATCGAAAGGTTCCAATGCCAAGAGGTAAAGTTGTTGGCGGCTCCTCGTCTATTAACTCGATGGTTTATATGCGAGGTCACCCATTAGATTATGACCGCTGGCAATCAGAGTGCGGATTAAATGAGTGGTCTTATGATCAGTGCTTGCCCTATTTTAAAGAGGGTGAGAATTCGGATCGTGGTGAAGATGAGTGGCGAGGTGGTAGTGGCAATCTTGGTGTCACTAAGGGTTCATTCGAAAACCCCTTGTTTGATGCCTTTGAAGAGGCTGGGCGTCAGTCTGGACTGGGCTACTCTGAGGACCTTAATGGTTTTAACCCTGAGGGAATAGCAAGGCTTGATGCAACAAGAAAACATGGGCGACGTTGTAGTGCTGCTGTTGCACATCTTAGGCCAGCCCTTGCTAGGGGAAACGTAACACTCCTTACAAAAGCACAGGTTCTTAAAATCAATATGACTGATAATTCAGTAAGCGGGGTGACCTATAAGCATAAAGGAAAGACTCATTCAGTAGGGGCCAATAAAGAGGTCATACTCTCAGGGGGAGCAATCAATTCCCCTCATCTTCTCATGCTCTCTGGCATTGGGCCATCAAAGCACTTGAGAGAGCATGGAATAGATCTTCAGATAGATCTTCCTGGGGTTGGTCAAAACCTTCAGGACCATTCATGCGTCATACTTCAATACGCCTGCAAAAAAAGTTTTCCAATTCACAAAGTCAACCATCCACACCGAAAATTAGCAACTGGTATCAGATGGGTCTTTACGAGAAAAGGCATTGCAACTTCAAATATATGGGAGGCAGGAGGACTAATTAAGAGCAGTTCAAAGGCAGCTTATCCTGACATACAGTTTCACTTTGGACCAGTAGGCTTTGAGTATGATGATAATAAAATATCCCTACTACAAGCCTTTGCAATTCATGTCGATCAGCTCAGACCAAGGAGCAGGGGAGAGGTTACTTTAAAATCTGCAGATCCTCTTGAAAAACCCTTGATGACTTTTAATTATTTACAAGATCCAGAGGATTTAGCTGAAATGGTAAGAGGGGTTAAGAAGGCGCGTGAACTTATCTCGCAGCAAGCATTTGATGAATTTAGGGGGAGAGGAGCTAATGCCTGGTCCTGAGGTTAAATCAGATGATGACTTAGTAAAGTTTATTAGGGATGTTGCTGAGACAGACTATCATCCAAGCTGTTCCTGTTCGATGGGCCATGGAAAGATGGCAGTTGTTGATGAGCAGATGAAAGTTCATGGAGTCAAAAATCTTCGAATTGTTGATGCATCTGTAATGCCACAAATCATTTCTGGTAATTTAAATGCTCCAACCCAAATGATAGCATCTCGCGCAGCAGATATGATTTTAGGAAAGGAGCAATTAAGTCCAATCAAAGCATCTTTTGCATTTAATGATTAAACTATCATTTTTAGACTCAATTTATCTCCGAATTATAAAAAATGACTTTATTTACTTAATTTTTTGTTTTTCCACATAATTCCTAGCATTTGAATTGAGACTGCAGGTAGAACTGTAATAATAAAAAATACTGAGGCAGCTACAACAATACTTGGACCCGCAGGAGTGTCCCACTGAAGGGAGGCAAAAAGACCTCCAAAGACTGCAATGATTCCGATAATAGCTGCAAGAAATGCCATCTGTTCAGGCCCACTTGCAAAGCGCCGAGCAATTGCTGCAGGGAATATAAGCATTGAAGTAATCAAAAGGACCCCTACGATTTTCATCGAAATCGCTATAACTGCAGCCAAAAGGAGCATAAAGATAATATTAGCTTGTTCAGGCTTCATTCCTTCGGCTTGAGCAAGTTCAAGGTTTACAGTAGATGCAAACAAGGATTTCCAGAAAATCATCAATATAATCAATACGCATAAACCACCGCCCCAAATGATTGCAATATCGAATGGTGTTACAGCCAAGATGTCACCAAAAAGGAAGCCCATTAAATCTACTCTGACCCATGTCATAAAACTTAATGCTACCATTCCAAATGCTAATGTGGAGTGAGCAAGCAGGCCTAATAAAGCATCCGAAGAGAGCGTGACTCGACGCTGTAAAAATATTAGTGCTAGTGAAACAAAAACAGAGACTAAAAAAATACTTAAAGTAATATTTACTTGAAAGAGAAGAGCTAATGCAATACCTAATAAACCAGCATGTGAAAGTGTATCCCCTAAATAAGCTAGTCTTCGCCAAACGATATAACAACCCAAGGGTCCAGCTACTAATGCAACTCCAACTCCTGCGACTATAGCTCTGGTGAAAAAATCATCCATCTAGTGGTTTATCCTTAGGGTTAATAATTTTATTAGCATGATGATGTTCATATAGTGCTAAACCTGATAAGGCTCGATCCCCAAATAGGTCTTTATACTCTTGACTATCGGCTACATTAATGGGGGAACCACTACAGCAAACATGGCCATTGAGACAAATGACTTGGTCAGTTGCAGCCATAACAATATGAATGTCATGAGAGATTAGTAGTACACCACAGTTCAATTCATTACGTATCTTCCTAATAAGCTTATACATTTCAATCTCACCATTGAAATCAACGCCTTGAACTGGTTCATCAAGAACAAGTAGTTGAGGCTTAAATGCAATTGCTCTTGCAAGCAAAACTCTTTGAATTTCACCTCCTGATAAAGTTCTTACTTCAGAGTTAGCCAAATGTAATGTTCCAGTTAGTGACATAGCTTCGTCCGCTTCTAGAGTGCTGACTCGTCCTGTGAGACTCATAAGTCGCCTTACTTTAAGTGGAATTGTCCAATCAATAGAAAATCTCTGTGGAACATAACGAATCTTTAAATCTTTTCGTCTGTGAGCACTTCCTTCATCTGGACTATATATATACCGAGTGCTATTTTTGCTGTTGTTGATTTACCAGATCCATTGGGGCCAATTAGAGTAAGAATTTCTCCAGGATTTAAATTAAATGAAACACCACGAACCAACCATCTATCAGATTTATAAATTCCTGCATTATTGAGGGAAATTAAGGGCGTATTTTTTTGGGTCATGACAACTTGTTAATGATACAAATATTTTTAGAAAAAACTACAAATACAATTATATATCATTAATGCAATAATATTGCAATAGATTAAATTTCCTGTTAAAATTTTGCCCTTATCAATTACATAAGTAAAAATAAAAATGCAACATATAAAATTAAATATTCTTACAGCAACTTTAATTTCAGCTCTTTCAATTAACGCACATGCTGATATTAATGTAGTAACCTCTGTTAAGCCAGTACATTCTCTGGTTTCAGGTGTAATGAAAGGAGTTGGCAAACCTGATTTAATCGTCCAGGGCTCAGCTTCTCCTCATACAT
Organism: Candidatus Thioglobus sp.; assembly: GCA_028345055.1. Classification (GTDB taxonomy): domain Bacteria; phylum Pseudomonadota; class Gammaproteobacteria; order PS1; family Pseudothioglobaceae; genus Pseudothioglobus. Next base: position 3,715 of record JAOMCO010000019.1, read on the forward strand.
ACTCATTAAAGCCTTCACAAGCAAAAAAGTTAGAGGAAGCTGATCTTGTTTTTTGGATGGGCCATGAATTGGAATCATTTTTAGAAAAAACCTCTCGAGGCAATTGCTAATAATGCAAAGGTTGTCGAGCTAATTGACACAGAAGGCCTAAAAAGAATAAAAATGCGCGAAGGCGGTGCTTTTGATGACCATGGCCACGACGACCATGATGAGCACGATGACCACGATGAGCACGATGATCATAAAGATCATGACGAACACGATGAGCACGATGAGCACGATGATCATAAAGATCATGACGAACACGATGAGCACGATGATCATAAAGATCATGACGAACATGAAGGACACGATGACCATGGCCATGGCGAGTTTGATGTTCATGTCTGGCTAGATCCAGAAAATGCAAAAGTTTTAGTTAATGAAATTAAGCATGAGTTGATTGAACTTGATCCTATTAATTCTGCAACATATCAAGAAAATGCTGAAGCACTTATAGTTAAACTTGATCAATTGATCGCTGATGTCTCAGTCAAACTTGCTTCTGAAAAAGACAAAGGCTTTGTCGTATTTCACGATGCCTATCAATATTTTGAAGAGCGATTTGGGATGCGAGCTGTGGGTTCTATAACGGTGTCACCTGAAGTATTACCAGGAGCTAATAGAATAAGAGAACTTCAAGAAAAGATAGTTGAGTTAAATGCCCACTGCGTATTTTCGGAGCCACAATTTGAGCCTAAGTTAGTATCAACAGTTATAGAGGGTACACAAGCAAATACAGGTGTTCTTGACCCTCTTGGCGCATCAATACAGGATGGCCCTGAACTATACTTCACTCTTATTCATAATATGGCAAATAGTCTGTATGAATGTCTTTCATTAAGAGGCTAATATGAAAGATGGATTTCAAACCGAACTTTTAGAAAATGGAATGTCATTAGAGGTTTTCTACAAAGATGGTTTGAAGCATGGAAAGGAAATTTATAAATATGCCTCAGGTACTATTGCATCTGAGGCAAATTATTTTAAAGGGCTTCTTCAGGGAAAGCTGACAGAGTGGAATGAAGTTGGGAAAGTTATTCAAATTTTAACTTTTAAAGATAACTTGGAGGATGGCAAAGCCACTACTTGGAATGAGAAGGGCCAATTAGAGTCAGAAATTATGATGAAAAAGGGAAGGCCATCTGGAAAATACATTATTTATACAGACGGCGTTGTATCAGAAGAGGGTGTCGCTACTCCTCCAAAGATAGACCCTCCATCCTGCTCTTGCTGTTAAATTTAGTGAAAAAACTATAGGTTTATTTTTTTGTATTGCGTCATGTAATTAACGCTGACATCATCACCCAACTTATATTTCTTAGTAATTGGGTTATAGGTCATTCCGATCATCGAGCTAATCGATAAATTGGATAATCTTGCCCACTCATCGATTTCACTTGGGCGGATAAATTTCTGATAGTTGTGGGTCCCTTTAGGAAGAAGATTTAAGACATACTCAGCGCCAACAATTGCAAAGAAGTATGACTTTGGATTTCTATTAATGGTTGAGAAGAAAATCCTTCCACTTGGTTTGACTAATTTCGAACAAGCCTCAATCACAAGTGACGGGTCAGGGACATGCTCAAGCATTTCAAGGCATGCAATGACGTCAAAAGATTCAGTTTCTGTTTCAGATAATTCCTCGGCTGATATGGATTGATAATCAATATCAAGGCCAGACTCAAGGAGATGAAGCTTAGCTACTTCTAGGCCTGCCTCTGCAAGATCAATTCCAACAACACTGGCACCTTCAAGAGCTAAAGATTCACTCAAGATGCCACCACCACATCCAACATCAAGAATGCGCTTCCCCTCTAAAGATCCACCACACTGCTCTTTAATATAATTTAGACGCAGCGGATTAATGTCATGAAGCGGTTTAAATTCTGAATCCTTATCCCACCAGCGCGCAGCTAGTGCTGCAAACTTGTTTACCTCTTCGTGATCAACGTTTGAATTCATAGATCCTTTACAAAGTTGAGTACTTCCTCTGCATGTCCATCAACTTTAACCTTATCCCACTGTTTTAGAATATCACCATCTGGACCAATTACAAATGTAGTTCTGACAATTCCAATATGCTCTTTGCCATACATTTTCTTGAGTTTTAGTACATCAAACTGCTTGCATAGTGACTCATCCTCATCAGAGATTAAATCAATCGTGTAATCGAATTTTTTGATGAATTTTTCATGTGATGCTATAGAGTCTCTCGAAACACCATAGATAACTGAATTATTTTCAGCAAACGAGTCATTAAGTCTGGTGAAGTCATTGCCTTCAATTGTGCATCCTGGAGTGTCATCCTTGGGGTAGAAGTAGAGAACAATATTTCTACCCTGATCGTCAGGAATGTTAATATTTTGATTACTAGTAGCAACGCACGATGTGGGGTTTACTTTATTCATATACGATATAATCTCATGGTTTAAATAAAAGCATTCATTTTATCATTGATATGCAAAAAATCCGAAATTTTTCTATCATTGCGCATATCGATCATGGCAAGTCAACCATTGCTGATCGGTTTATTCAGCACTGCGGTGGTTTGAGTGATCGAGAGATGTCTTCTCAGGTTCTCGATTCAATGGATATTGAGAAAGAGAGAGGGATTACAATTAAGTCACAAAGCGTCTCTCTGGACTACAAATCGAAAGATGGAGAGACCTATTTGCTCAACTTTATTGATACGCCTGGCCATGTAGATTTCTCATATGAGGTGTCACGATCTCTCTCTGCGTGTGAAGGCGCTTTATTGATTGTTGATGCTTCTCAAGGCGTAGAAGCGCAGACTGTTGCCAATTGTTATACTGCTATTGATCAGGGATTAGAGGTTCTTGCTGTTCTTAACAAGATTGATCTTCCTGCCGCAGAGCCAGAGAGGGTAGTTGATGAAATAGAGGATGTTGTTGGAGTTGAGGCGCATGACGCCGTTCATGCCAGTGCAAAATCTGGCATTGGAATAGAAGAAATACTAGAGCAAATTGTAGAAAAAATCCCGTCTCCCGAGGGTGAAATGGATGCTCCAATCAAGGCACTAATTATCGATTCATGGTTTGATAACTATCTGGGTGTTGTTTCCTTGATTAGAGTTATCGATGGAGAGATTAAGGCCAAAACAAAAATTAAAATCTTTTCAAATAAAAATGAGCACCTTGTAGATGAGGTTGGCATATTTACCCCTAAGAGAACCAAGACAGAAAGCTTAAAGGCTGGAGAGGTTGGTTACCTAATTGCTAGTATTAAGAATATCGATGGTGCACCAGTAGGTGATACGATCACTGGCAGTAAAAACCCCGTTGAGTTAGCACTTGATGGCTTCAAACCCGTCCAACCAAGAGTTTTTGCAGGACTATTTCCGACATCAGGTGAAGACTATGAAAAATTTAGAGATGCGCTTGGAAAACTTCGATTAAATGATGCAGCTTTGCAGTACGAGCCTGAAAATTCTGATGCTCTAGGGTTTGGCTTCAGAATTGGATTTTTAGGTCTCTTACATATGGAAATTGTTCAAGAAAGACTTGAGCGCGAATATGATTTAGATTTAATTACAACAGCGCCAACAGTGATCTATGAGATTCTAGATACAAAAGGCAATATAACTAAAATTGATAGTCCTTCAAAGCTTCCACCAATTCAAACTATTGAAGAGTTTAGAGAGCCTATTATTACTGCAAATATTCTAGTTACCAGTGAATATGTTGGTCCTGTTATTAGCCTCTGCGTAGAAAAAAGAGGGGTCCAAAAAAGTATCAACTATATGGGTAGGCAGGTATCGATAGTTTATGAATTACCTCTCAATGAAGTCGTTCTTGATTTCTTTGATAAGCTTAAGTCTGTCTCAAGAGGCTTTGCGTCTATGGACTATCATTTTGAGCGTTACCAAGCCTCTGATCTAATCCGTCTAGATATTCTCATTAATAGTGAGAGCGTTGATGCGCTCGCATTAATTATTCATAGGGATAACTCTGTATACAAAGGGCGAGAAATTGCTGGGAAAATGAAAGAACTCATTCCAAGACAAATGTTTGACGTAGCAATTCAGGCATGTATCGGAGTTAAGATTATTTCTAGGACAAACGTCAAGGCGCTTAGAAAAAATGTTACTGCAAAGTGCTATGGCGGAGATATCACTCGAAAAAGGAAATTACTTGAGAAGCAAAAGAAAGGCAAGAAAAGAATGCGCTCGATTGGAAGGGTGGACATACCCCAGGAGGCCTTTCTTGCAGTTCTTCATATTGATTAAACTATCTCCTTTAATCGAGTGAACCAGTCAGTATGATCCTCAGGGCAAACCAGAGTGGGCTTTATGCTTGGAGATTCCATTGAGCTTCCTAGAGGTAATAACATCCATCCTTTAGGAGTTTGCCTTGGAACTCGTGAACCACAATTTTGACAAAACGCATTTCCAAAGGTGTTTGGAGACGGCAAAGCGAACACACCTCTTTTATTTTCACCTGAAAGCCATGAAAATTGTTCGGGCTTTACAAAAAGATTGGTTGCAAAAGCAGCTCCAGTAATTTTGCGACATCTTGAGCACTGACACATTCCAAAAAACTCGTAGGGCCCATTCATTTTCCATGAAACGTCTCCACATAAGCATTCACCATTCAAAGTCTTTTCGGTTTTCATAATTAAATAATATGTTGTTTTTTAAATTGCTAATATCTCTATAAAAAACTTCGTTCCAAAGTAAGATAAAACTAATACAGAAAAAGCTATTTGAGTTAGTAAAACGATTAGCTTACCTCTTATTCCAAAAACCATATGTGCAAATAAGATGCCAGCAAAACCAATCCATGCCATGATTGATAGAATGGTTTTATAAGTTAGTTTTTGAGTGAAAAAATCAGTGATGTATAAGTAGCCTGAGATGAGTGAGAGTGTGAGTAGTAAAAAGCCCATTTTAAGGGTCTGATAAAGAAAATTTTCCATAGTTTGAAACGCAGGAAGCTTATTTACAAAGGTGTTTAGGTTGTGCTCATGTAAAAAACGCTCTTGAATGCTTAGAAGGAGAGATTGACCAACAGCTAGAGAGAGAATGGCGTAGGCTCCAATTGATAAGAAGACATGCGCTGCAATGGATATAGAGAGGAGCTTTCCCTGTGTTCCAGGATATAAAAAAGCAATAATCACTGCAATTGCACTTATGGGATAGACTATGATTCCAAGAGAGTGAATGGGTTTTGTAAATGAGGTTAAAAATAGAAGCGTTGCGATGACCCAAGCCACAAATGAAATACTTACTGTCAACCCAAAAAATACTCCCTGATGCTGCCATAATTCAAACAAAATAAATCCATGAGATGAACACGCCACTAAAAGCATTAAATTCACTATGATTCTGTGTTGATTTGTCACTGTATCTAGGACAAAATATCGAGTAAGCAATAGCCCAGCAATGAGGTAGGCAATAAATGGCAGAGTATGGAGTAATGGCATCTCTAGCAATGGCTTTGCAAAAGCTTATATAATAATATATTTCAACCATCTAGAACAAAATGTTTGATAATTTAACAGATCGACTCTCCAATAGTTTCAAAGCTCTTCAGGGTAAAAATAAATTATCAGAGACTAATATCAAAGAAGCCATTCGAGAGGTCAGGCGCTCCCTTCTTGAGGCCGATGTTGCGCTAGATGTTATTAAGTTTTTTATTGATAGGGTTCAAACAAAGGCTGTTGGTTTGAAAGTAGGTGAGGGGCTTAGCCCATCTCAAGCTTTTATAAAACTTGTTGAAACTGAGCTTACCGAGGTTATTGGTGGGCAAAATGAAACATTAAATCTTGCTACTCAGCCACCTGCAGTGGTTATGGTTGCAGGTCTTCAGGGTTCTGGTAAGACAACTTCAATTGCAAAATTAGCTCGATTTTTAAAGGAAGACCAAAAAAAGAAAGTCCTTGTTGTTAGTGCTGATGTATACAGGCCTGCTGCTATAGAACAATTAAAAGTCCTTGCTGAGGAGATTGAGGTTGATTTTTTCCCATCAAGTGAGGATCAAAAGCCTGAAAAAATTGTATCTGATGCAAAGAAACAGGCTCAATCACATTTTCATGATGTACTTTTAGTGGATACAGCAGGTAGGCTTGCTATCGACGAACAAATGATGTCTGAAATTCAGATACTTCAGAAGCAGGTAAACCCTATTGAAACTCTCTTTGTTGTGGATTCAATGACCGGTCAGGATGCAGCACATACTGCTAAAGCGTTCTCTGATAAATTGCCGTTAACTGGCGTCATTCTAACTAAAACAGATGGTGATGCAAGAGGTGGTGCTGCGCTATCAGTAAGACATATTACTGGAAAACCAATCAAATTTATAGGTGTTGGTGAGAGGACTGATGCATTAGAGCCGTTCCATCCCGACAGATTGGTTTCAAGAATTCTAGGTATGGGCGATGTACTTTCTTTGGTCGATGAAATATCCAAGAAAGTTGATCACAAAAAAGCACAAAAAAATGTCCAGAAAATGGCAAAAGGTCGATTCGATTTGGATGACATGAGAGACCAGTTAATGCAAATGCAGGATATGGGCGGAATGGGGGCTTTGATGGATAAACTTCCAGGGATGGGGCAAATGCCTCAAAGCGTCAAAAATCAAGTCATTGGAGATAATGAGAGTTCCAGAATGATTGCAATTATTAACTCTATGACTCCAAAAGAGAGGAATCATGTCAACCTCATCAAAGGTTCACGTAAAAAAAGAATTGCTGCTGGATCAGGAACCGATGTTCAGCATGTTAATAAGCTACTCAAACAGTTCGAAAAAATGCAAAAAACAATGAAAAAAATGAAGGGTGGCAAGATGAAAAAAATGATGCAGCAAATGGAGGGTATGCAGGGTCAAGGCGGTATGCCTGACTTATCTAAAATGCCTGGATTTGGAAAAAAGAAATTCCCCTTTTAATTAATGTCTATTTTCAATAATGGTACTTGCAGTTTGATACTTTTGATATAAAATTCGACTTTTTAATCGTCATGAACTTACTATGAAGTTTAACCTCAAAATCTTAGCAATATTTTTGTTAGGAGTGTTTTCATTCCAGCCATTGTCTGTTCAGGCTGATAGTGCAAATGAAACAGTTCAGTTATCATTGGCTATTACTTCGTCAGATCAGATCAATTTAACTCTAGTTAAAGAGGTTGAGAAAGGAATCAATTCTTACGAAGCTATCAAACAAATTGTTGTTGTAGGTTCTAAGGATACGAGTTATGGCCCACAGATTATGTCCTTAGGCGGAGTAGAGGCAGTTGGAAATACCTATTGGGCATTATATGTTAATGGCTTAATGTCTATGGTAGGTGTGCATGATGTTATTCTTTCTGAAGATACGTTTATTCGCTTGAACATGGAAGCCTTTTAAGATATGATAATTCGAAATTATTTGGAGAGAAATGATGCATAATCAAGATTACAAACTAAATTCAAGTTTTAGTTATCTAATTATTTTGGCAGTCTTGATTGCCCTAGGCGTTGCTGGACGACTTTTGCCGCACCCACCAAACTTTACCCCAATGGCTGCAATTGCGCTTTTTGCAGGCTTTATTTTTGTAAAAAGATATATGGCTATTGTGGTCGTAGTTGTCACAATGCTCCTATGTGACTATTTTGCTTTCGGCTCGCTTTCAGCTAATTGGTTTGGCTCAAAGTCAATGTTTGTTGTTTATTTGGCGCTACTTTTTCCAATAGTTTTTAAAAACTTTCTACAAAGTAAGCTTGGTATTCTTAGAGTTGCTGGCGCAGCGCTAGCAAGTTCAACAGTATTTTTCATTGCAACAAACTTTGCTGTATGGGCATTTTCACCAATGTATGCAAAAACGTTTGAAGGTCTTGTGCTTTGCTATACTATGGCGATTCCATTTTTCCAAAATACAATTGCTGGGGATATGGTTTGGTCTGGTTTAATTTTTGGTGCCTACTTTGCTCTGCGTAACTATTCAAACTTAAAGATTTTTAATCAAAAAGATTCATTAATCTTTAATTAAATTTTTTATTGCTTAATTGTTGTTCAAAAAGTATAAGATTTGAACTTATCTATTTGAATTCGAGAGCTTCATGACTAATCATCTAAAAGGGCTTTTAATGACTATTTTTGCGGTCGTTATTCTAAGTCCAGACTCAGTTCTTATTAGGCTTGTTGAGAATGCATCCTCAGGAGTTGATAGTTGGACAGTATTATTCTGGAGAGGCTTACTTTATGCAGTTGGAGTCTCTCTTCTTGTTTTGATTAAGTACCGAAGTAAGACTATCACTGAGTTCAAAAATATTGGAAAAGGTGGGTTAGTTATTGGATTTTGTTCTGGCATTAGTACTGGCACTTTTGTCTTTGCAATAGTTTATACCTCGATTGCAAATGCTCTTGTCATTATTAGTACTGGGCCCATTATGATTGCTATTGTGGCTTGGTTTTTATTGAAAGAGAAATACAGCCTAATTACATGGGCTTCATTGGTAATAGTATTCGTAGGTATTTATATCGTAATGAGTGGAAGTATTGGAGGTGAAAACCTTGTTGGGGACTTCTTTGCTTTAATTACAGCGGTTATGATGGGCTTTACGTTTACTTTGACTCGAAAATATAAAGATGTAAATATGGTTCCGGTCAATGCTATTGGAGGACTAATTGCCGCCTTGATAGCATTTTTAATGGCTAATCAAATTACAGTGCCAGCAGAAGTCGCTGGCTATATCATTGCAATGGGGGTGATACTCTCAATCTCATTTAGTCTCATTACAATTGCGCCGAGATATATGCCAGCTGCTGAGGTCGGCATGATAATGCCATTAGAAACTGTTTTAGGATCTCTCATTGCTTGGTACGTTATTAGTGAAGCTCCTACAATGAATGCAATAATTGGAGGTTCAATCGTTATTATTACTTTATTTTTGCATTCATGGCACAGTACTAATTTAGCTCGTAAGGAAAAAAACTAGGAGGAATTGAATGTCTAATCACTTAAAAGGCATCTCAATGGCGTTTTTAGGAGTATTTATATTAAGTCCTGATGCGCTTTTAATTAGATTAGCGGAAGCAGATAGCTGGCCAATTCTTTTTTGGAGAGGTGTTTTTTATGCTTTAGGAATTATTATTATTTTATTAATTACCCATCAGTCTAAAGCTCTTAATGAGGTAAAAAAAATTGGCAAAGATGGAGTATTGATTGGTATCCTAACAGGGCTTGGAAGTGTTACTTTTGTATTTTCGGTTCAACTTACTTCAATTGCTAGTGCTCTTATTATAATAAGCATTATGCCAATAATGACAGCCATTATTTCCTGGGTTTTGCTTAAGGAGAGATCAGGTATTTTTACCTGGTTTGCCATGTTTCTTGTGGTGATTGGAATTTATATCGTTATGGATGGTGAGCCTAAAGGCTCAAGTTTGTTTGGAAACCTGTTTGCTCTTGCATCAGTAACATTTGGAGCTACTGGCTTTACATTAATTAGAAAAAATAAGAACATTAACATGATTCCTGCAATGGGAGTTAATGCAATTGTCTCAGCCTTAATTGCAGCTATTTTTGTTGAATCAATTAGACTACCTTTTGATTCTATGATGTATATATTCGCAATGGGCTTAATGGTCTCTTTGTCTTTTAGTTTACTAACGAGTGCCGGAAGATATATACCTGCAACAGAAGTTGGAATGTTTATGCCACTTGGAGCAGTTTTTGGAACTCTAGCAGGATGGCTTATCATTGATGAGCAGCCATCAAGTGGAGCCTTAGTCGGGGGTTTTATTGTCCTTATAACTATGTTTATTCATTCATGGCACGGTAATAGAGTTGCTAAAGATTAGATGTAATTAGCATGAAAGTTAATATATTTTTGACTAAAATGCCTGCCACATTACTATTCAAAAACATGATCCAACATTAATGATAAAAAACAAATCCTTGAGAGCTGATCTTATTATGCTTCTTGCTGCAGGAATATGGGGCTTTGCCTTCGTTGCGCAGAGGGAAGGAATGGAAACGATGGGTCCATTTTTATTCAACACATTGAGATTTTTAATAGGCACGGTATTTTTATGTCCAATAGTTTGGTACTTTTCTAAGAAAAATAAGGTTCAAGAAAACAAAGAAACATCAACTAAAAAGCTTTTAATTGCTGGCTTTATTGCAGGGCTCTTCCTATTTATAGCTTCCAGCTTTCAGCAGGTTGGTATTCAGTATACGACTGCCGGTAAGGCTGGGTTTATTACCGGCCTATACATCTTTTTTGTTCCACTTATTGGTATCTTCTTTGGACAAAGAACAGGCTCAGGAACATGGCTTGGTGCATTCATAGCATTGATTGGCTTGTATTTGCTAAGTATTAATGATGATTTTAGTATTGCTAAGGGTGACCTTCTTCAACTTATTTGTGCAGTATTCTTTGCCGCTCATGTCTTGGTTATTGGTTACGTTGCTAAAAGAATGGATCCTTTAAAACTCTCACTAATTCAGTATTTTGTATCATTTATCTTAAGTTTCTTCATAGCTGTATCTATAGAAGTGATCACATGGCAGATGATTGTTGATACTGCCATCCCACTTCTTTATGCTGGAATCATGTCGATTGGAGTGGGATACACTTTACAGGTCGTTGCGCAGCAACACGCAAAATCATCTCATGCAGCTATCATTTTAGGTTTAGAGGGGGCTTTTGCAGTGTTTGGTGGTTGGCTTATTTTGGATGAAAATCTATCAACGAGAGGGCTTATAGGTTGTGTACTGATGCTTTCAGGTATGTTCTTGTCGCAGCTTCTACCACGTTTGAGTTTTAAGAAAAGCTATTCAAAATAAACTCTATATCTCATGGTATGATTGACTAGCTTTTTTGCTGTTTCATGATTTAGTGGTAATTGATGAATATTATCGATCTGCAAAATATAACGGTATTTCAAGGAAGAAACAAAATCCTTGATAAGTTCTCTTTAACAATTGAAGAAAGTCAAAGCACAGTTATCCTTGGTCCCAATGGCTGTGGAAAAACAACTCTTCTGAAGCTTTTGAATCGAGAACTTTATATTGTTGAGGATAAAAGTAGTAGCCTTAAAATTTTTGAAAAAGAGCGCTGGAATGTTGATGAACTTCGATCAAATCTAGGGGTCGTTTCGCAGCATCTTCAATATGGCTATTCAAACAGTGCAATTGGGCTTTATGTAGTTCTATCAGGTTTTTATTCAAGTGATGGTATTTGGCAGCATCAAAAGTTTGATGAAGCTAAACTTGCCCGGGCTAAAGAGGTTATGGAACTCTTATCAATTTCAGAGCTTCAAGATAGAGAATTCTCTGCCATGTCAACTGGTGAGCAAAGAAAATTTCTACTTGCAAGATCACTAGTGAATGACCCTGCTGTTTTGGTTTTTGATGAGCCAACAAGTGGCCTTGATATGAGTACTTGTTTTCAGTACCTAGAGATAATCAGAGAGCTCATTGGTATGGGAAAAAAAGTCATTCTAGTCACTCATCATATTCATGAAATCCCTCCAGAGGTGACAAGAGTTATTCTCATGAAAGAGGGTAGGGTAGTGGAAGATGGTGATAAAGATCAAATTTTAACAAATACAAACCTTACGAACCTCTTTGATTGGCCCATTAAGGTTATTCAAGAGAATGGCTATTATCAGGCTATACCTGGATAATTAATTTGAATCAGTTCGATAAAGTGCTGATTTTGCATGCGCTTCAAGTCCTTCTCCAAAAGCTAAAACAGATGCAGTCTTGCCTAGTTTTTTTGCTCCTTCTTTTGAAGCCATAACAATACTAGAACGTTTGGTAAAATCATAAATCCCGAGGGGAGATGAAAACCTTGCAGTACTTGATGTTGGTAGGACATGGTTTGTTCCAGCACAATAATCACCAAGCGCTTCTGAGGAGTATTTGCCCATAAATATAGCACCTGCATGCTTTATGTCATCAATAATTGATTCAGGATCTTCAATAGAGAGTTCAAGATGTTCAGGGGCAATCCTATTAGATATTTTTATTGCATCATCAATATCCTTGGTCAATATCAGAGCACCTCTATTTTTTAGAGAAGTTTTAATAATTTCTTCTCTTTCCATAGTTGGTAGAAGCTTTGAAATGCTTTTCTCTACCTGATTAATAAAATCTTTATTAGGGCACAAGAGAATGGCTTGAGCATCCTCATCATGCTCTGCTTGAGAAAAAAGATCCATAGCTATCCAGTCTGGATTAGTTTTGCCGTCACAAATAATGAGTATTTCTGATGGCCCCGCAATCATATCAATTCCAACCTGTCCAAAGACCTGTCTTTTTGCTGTGGCTACATAAATATTTCCAGGACCAACAATCTTGTCAACCTTAGGAATTGATTCAGTGCCATAGGCCAATGCTGCGATAGCTTGAGCGCCACCTATGGTTATGACTATATCAACTTCAGCAACATAAGCTGCAGCTAAAACTATTTCATTGATAACGCCTTTTGGAGAAGGTACAACCATAATAAGTTCTTCAACACCTGCAACTTTTGCAGGAATAGCATTCATAAGAACAGATGATGGATATGCTGCCTTACCTCCTGGAACATAAAGTCCTGCCCTTTCAAGAGGTATAATTCTTTGACCTAAAACAGTTCCATCTTCTTCTTTATAGGTCCAAGACTCTTGAACTTGCTTTTGATGATATGATTTAATTCTAGCCGCAGCAAAAGAGAGAGCGTCTTTTTGTTTTTTCTCAAGATTCTCAAACGATTCTTTGAGTCTTTTTTTAGGGACAAAAAGTTCTGAGACAGATTCAGCCTTGAGTGAGTCAAATTTCAAGGTGTACTCTAAAATAGATTTGTCACCGCTGTGTTTCACATTATCAATAATTTTCTTTACAGATTGACTTATCTCTTCACTCTCAGAGCTTTCCCAGGAAATTAAAGAACTAAGTTGGAGGTCAAAATCAGGATTCTGGGTTGATAATATTTTTATCATAAGCTCTTTTCAATTCTTTTTATCCAACTACTGATTTCGATATACTTAGTGTTAAATGCAGCTGAGTTGACAATGAGTCTTGAGCTAATTTCATGAATTAATTCAACAGGAGCTAGATTGTTAGCTTCTAGAGTATTTCCTGTATCAACAAGATCAACAATGCAGTCAGAGAGGCCAACTATTGGCGCAAGCTCCACTGCTCCATAAAGCTTAATAACTTCAATCTGCCTACCCTGCTGATAAAAATATTCTTTTGCAGAGTTAACATATTTTGTAGCAACTTTTAGAGTGCTTTTATTGAGATCAACACCTTTTTTTGAGGCAACCATGAGTCTACATTTTGAAATTTCCAAATCTAAAAGCTCGAACACGCCATCAGCTCCGTGTTCTAATAGCGCATCTTTTCCTGCAATGCCAAAGTCAGCAGCACCATGTTGAACAAATACTGGAACATCGCTAGCTCGAAGGACAATAACTTTAATATCTATAGAGTCTGTATCGAGAATTAATTTTCTGCTATCAAGCTCACTTTTAGCAACACTGATTCCAGCCTTTTTTAAAAGGGGTAAGGTTTTATCTAATATACGACCTTTTGATAGTGCAATCGTTAACATTCTAATTTAATCTAAAGTTGTAAAGTTAATTTTAGTGCTGAACGCGTTCTATATTAGCACCTAGCATTTTAAATTTTTCTTCAATCATCTCATAACCTCGGTCGAGATGATAAACGCGCTCAATTGTTGTTAACCCTTGGGCTGCAAGGCCAGCCAAAACTAGACTTGCAGATGCTCTTAGATCAGTAGCCATCAAATTCGCGCCAGAGAGGGATTTTACCCCTTTACATACAACTGTGTTACCTTCTAGCTTTAGGTCAGCACCCATACGACTGAGCTCAGGGACATGCATAAAGCGATTTTCAAAGATAGTTTCTGTTATTGTGCTGCTTCCCTCAGCAATTGAGTTAAGAGCCATGAATTGAGCTTGCATGTCGGTTGGGAAGTTTGGGTAGGCGCTTGTTCTAATATTAACAGGGTTTGGACGCTTTCCTTTCATATCTAGTTTGATTGAGTTTTGATTTGTTTGAATATCAGCACCTGTCTCAATAAGTTTACCAATGACCGCTCTCATCGAATCAGGCTCAATATTATTTACAGTGATTTTTCCTCCAGTTATTGCTGCGGCTACAAGATAAGTGCCTGCCTCAATACGATCAGGACAAATCGAATACTCACACCCATCAAGATGATCAACTCCTTCAATGATTAAAGTTGACGTATTTTCGCCAGAAATTTTTGCTCCCATTTTCTTTAAGCACCTAATAAGATCAGTCACTTCAGGCTCTTGAGCTGCATTATTAATTGTTGTAATTCCCTTGGCAAGTGATCCCGCCATAATAATATTTTCAGTTGCTGTCACAGAGATAAGGTCAAAATTAATTTGAGCACCAATGAGTTCTTTAGCTTTAGCATAGATATAGCCATTTTTTACATCAATAGTCGCTCCCATTTTTTCTAGTGCATCTAGGTGGAGATTTACTGGCCTTGTTCCAATAGCGCAGCCACCAGGTAATGAAATTTTTGCTTCCTTGTATTTTGCTAGCAATGGCCCTAGGGTTAAAATAGAGGCCCTCATTGTTTTAACTAATGCATATTCAGCAATCAAATTAGTAAGCTTAGAGGAGTCAATAAATATTGATCCATCTTCTTCAAGAACAAAGTTAGAGCCCATATCCATTAAAAGTCTGAGCGTTGTAGATACATCACTGAGTTGTGGAGTATTTGAGAGCTTTAGAGGGCTATCTGCAAGTATTGATGCAAAGAAAATAGGTAGAGTTGCATTTTTTGAGCCGGAGGTTCTAATATTCCCATTTAAGGGAGATCCCCCATGAATATCTAGTTTGTACATTTAATTTAAGATTCTGAGAGCATTTTTTCAACTAATTTTTCAATGCCTTGACGTTTAATTTTGGAGTCATATCCAATTTTTTCAATATCTAAAATACTGACTGATTGATATTCTAGATCATAAATTTTCCATCTGTTATTCTTAATGAGTT
>JAOMCO010000002.1 GCA_028345055.1 Candidatus Thioglobus sp.
TGATTATCAAATTTATCCACAAAGAGAAGCCTGGTTTAAAGCTTTTGAATATTCAAGTTTTGCCTCAACTAAAGTTATCATTCTTGGACAAGACCCTTATCATGGTGAGGGTCAAGCAGAAGGCTTAAGTTTTTCAGTTCCAAAAGGTATAGGCATTCCACCCTCACTCCGAAATATCTATAAGGAGCTCAATCAAGATGATGTTGAATTTACTGATCCAGGTCATGGCCATCTAGAGAATTGGGCTAGACAAGGGGTTTTACTTCTGAATAGTGTTTTGACAGTAGAAAAGAACTCTCCTGCGTCTCATGCGAACCAGGGTTGGGAGGTTTTTACAGATCAGGTTATAAATCTTTTGAACGAAAACAAAGATAATTTAGTTTTTTTACTTTGGGGCGCCTATGCAAACAAAAAATCTGAATTAATTGATAGTAATAAGCATTTAATTCTTAGCGCAGCTCATCCTTCTCCATTCTCTGCCCATAAGGGTTTCTTTGGTTGCAAACATTTCTCAAAAACGAATAACTACCTCAAATCATCTAATCAGGAATTGATTGACTGGAGCTTAACATTATGAAACTAATGATTGATGATTCAGTATGGGGTTTAAATAAGATTTTTTCACATTTTGGAGAAGTAATCACACTTCCGGGCAGACAAATTAGTAATCAAAGTCTGCAGAACTGTGATGTATTAATAGTCAGATCTAGAACAATAGTTGATGAAGGGCTGCTTAAGAACTCTAAAATAAAGTTTGTTGGATCTACTGTAGCGGGATTAGAGCACATAGATCAATCCTACCTTGAAGATAATGGTATAGCTTTCTCATCTGCTCAGGGGTGCAACGCAAATGCTGTTGCTGAATATGTTATCAGTGCAATTGTAAATTTATCAAATGACCTTAACTTCAAATTATTTGGTAAAACTCTTGGGGTTATTGGGGTAGGCAATGTAGGCAGAAGACTTGACTTCAAAGCAAAGCAGCTCGGAATGAAAACGCTGTTAAACGACCCAATTCGAGAGTCTAATGAAGGAAGTGAACACTTTGTTTCTCTTGAAAAAGCACTTGGAGCAGACATAGTTACGTTTCATACTCCTTTGAGTTTCTCTGGACTTTTCCCTACCCATAACCTTTTAGATAGGCATAATTTCAATCATATTAAAAAAGATGCAATAATCATTAATGCTGCAAGAGGTGGCATCATTAATGAATTAATTTGGGAAATAATCCCAACAAAAGCTAACATAATTGACTGCTGGGAGAATGAACCCAATATTAATCCTAATCTTCAAAAATCAGCTTACTGGGCCACACCTCATATTGCAGGTCACTCAATTGATGCTAAATTTATGGGAAGTTTTATGATCTATCAAGAACTTTGTAAGTTCTTAAAAGAACCTATTAATGACCAAATAGAAAACCTTATTAATCCAGAATTAAGAGAAATTAAGGAAGGCAACTTACATGACACTTTAAATTCAATATACTCATTCATAAATGATGACCTAGCAATAAAAGATGTTTCTAATTTTGAAGATTACAGAAGAAATTATCCCAAGCGTTTTGAATGGAAACATTTTAAAACTCAATTTGAATTACCAAATAGTAATGATTAGACTTTTCTCAAAAAATCCAATTATTTTCTTTAAATTAGAGAATCGACATACTTAGCTAGCATCCCTAACGAAGAAATAACAATTAGAACCCTTATAACTTTAGGATTTGCTTTCAACAAGTAATGAGTTCCAACAAATGACCCTATAAATTGCCCAAGCATCATAACCAGTCCTACAATAAATGCGATATGTCCAAATATAAAAAAAACTATCAAACCCGCAATATTGGATGCAAAATTAAGTGGTTTTGCTAATATTGTTGCCTGAATGATTTCAAGCTTTTTAAGCATTACTCCGGTCATAACGAAAAAAGAACCAGCTCCTGGCCCAAACATTCCATCATAAAAACCCACTCCTGGGACTGCATACGATTCAAACCTCTTGTCAGAATTAGAGCTTGAATTAATTACTCTAGGCTTTGGAGAAACAATAAAGTAAATTGCAATAATAACAAGAACTATTGGAATTACAAATGAAAGAATCTCAGTATCAACAAATTGAACAATGATTCCTCCTATCACTGACCCAATAAAAGATGCAATCATAAGATTTTTAACTGATTGCAAATCCAACTTTTTTTTTCGAAATAGTAAAAAGGTTGCAATACCTGTACCCATACTCCCTTGAAACTTATTTGTTCCAAGAACATAGATAGGTGGAATACCGCTCAATAATAGTGCTGGAACTGCTAACAACCCTCCTCCACCAACAAGAGTATCCAGAAAACCTGCTAGAACTCCAATTAAGAATAAGAATGCAAGAATTTCCAATGAGAAGTTTGCGATATCCATAAATTATTATTTACTCCAAAGAGTAGGAAACCAATCCTCTCTTAAGCGTTCTCCATTTTGTTGATTTATTCCGGGGAAGCTTGGTGATGTTCTACCTGAGCGCTCATTATAAAAAACATCATCACCAAGCAATCTAAAGGATAAAGTTCTACTAATCTTATCTTCTTCATTAGCCTTAGCACCATGAATCGTCTTAAAATTAAACGCTATCACATCACCAGGCTCTGTATCCCATTCTTTTATTTCAAATCCATTACTATCTGGCATATCCATAAATGCCTCACTATCTTCATAAAAGCTCTCATTATTAGACCAGCTAGTAGGGCGTATTTCTTTATCTAGAAGATGGCTTCCAGCTAGTGATCTCAATGAAACATTTTTTTGTCTTGACTCCAATGGCAACCAAAAGCTGACGGTTTGGTGACCCGCAACGCAATAATAAGGAATATCTTGATGCCATGGTGTAGGTACTCCAGAGTTTGGTTCCTTATAAAAAAAATGATCATGAAAAAACTTTACAGAACTCGACTCCATTAAATTAGAGGCAATCGATGCTAGATTTGAGTTAAAAACAAAATCTGTATATTCAGGAATACGCCTCCAGTTGCAGAAATCTTCTAAGAATTGGCCCTGATATTTTTCCTTTTGGTGAACTAAGGATCGCTGACTTGGATTTTTGATATGAAACTCAGCGCCTTTAGCTAATATATCAATCCACTCTTTGAAAATTCCTCGAAGAAGAACTACACCGTCTTCTCTATAACTTTGAACATCAGATTGATTGATTAATAACGCCATTAGCCTATAGTAGTCTTTTTTTTATTCAAATTTAATATAGCTAAGATAATAACTAAATTCTCAAACTAAAAAGATACATTTTATAATTTATACTCTCCTAAAGAAAAACTACAAACATCTGTATTATTAACCTAATTTTTATTTTACCAACCATCAATGAAGCTAATCTCAGAAACTTTTACTATCAAAAAAATTCCTAAAGTTGTCTGGAGCTCTGAAGACTCTTTCAATTTAAAACCAAAACTCTTAACCTTTGTTTTTCTTGTTTTTGGGCTATTTTTATTTGGCTTGGGAGAGAGTCTTTTAATTACAAGTGGAGCAGGTGTCGGTCCTTACACTGTTCTTGCACAAGGAATTTCAAATCTTACCAACTGGTCTTTAGGCCTCTCTACATTTGTTATCAGTGTATTTGTTCTAATGCTGTGGATTCCACTCAAACAAAAGCCTGGAATGGGGACAATATTAAATGCTTTTATAATTGCTTTGACAATTGAGTTTTCGGTCTATTTTTTGCCATATCCTGAATATTATCCACTTAAAGTATTACAGGTAGTTATTGGTGTATTTACTATTGGCATTGGGAGTGGATTCTATTTAATTTGTAATCTTGGAGCTGGTCCTAGGGATGGCCTAATGATGGGGCTCCAAAAAGTCACAAATATGCCAATTTATTCTATTCGAACTACGATTGAGATTAGTGTTGTTATTTTGGGCTCAATATTTCTTTTGAATAATCTAGACAAGCTATTAGGAGAGGTTGTTGGACTTGGAACAGTAATATTTGCTCTTGGAATTGGACCTTCAGTTGCACTAGGTATTACCATTGTTGGAAGATTCTCAAAAAAAGCTTAACTATTTAATCAAATCATTAGGTAACGTAATTTCTAACTTTAAAATTCGATGAATTCCACTCATTGGATTGCATAATATTTTTAAGGCAAATTATTGCACTCCAGATATCTTCATACCTCATATAAAGAGGAGAAATTCCAAACCTCAAAATATTGGGCTCACGATAATCACCGATAACCCCTCTTGAAATTAATGACTGCATAATCGGGTAGGCATTTTCATGCTTATATGAAATCTGACTACCTCTATGTTTAGCATCATTCGGAGAAAATAATTCAAACCCAAATTCGCCGCACTCTTGTTGAATCAGCTCAATAAAAACCTCTGAGAGATGAATACTTTTTTCTCGAACTTGCTCCATAGATATCTCATCAAAGACATCAAGGCCACTCTCTATTGCTTTATAGGCAAGAATCGATGGTGTTCCACAGATGAATTTATTGATATTACTTGCAGGTATGTATTTACTATCAAATGCAAATGGATCAATATGCCCAAGCCAACCTGATAGTGGCTGGGTTACTTTTTCAACTAAATCACTATGAACATATAAAAAACCTGGTGCTCCTGGACCTCCATTAAGGTGCTTATAGGTGCATCCAACTGCAAAATCTACTCCAATATTATGCAAATCCATTGACATTACGCCAACACTGTGACTTAAATCCCAAACAACAAGCGCTCCTTTTTTATGTGCATATTTGGTAATTTTTTTGATATCACTAATTCGCCCTGTTTTATAGTTGATATGGGAAAGCATTACAACTGCAGTAGATGAGTCAATGTATTTTTCAATATCATTGACATCTTCTTCAATTAATACGCACTCATACTGATTATCTGACATTCCATTTAAACCCTCAAGAATGTAGAGGTCTGATGGAAAATTTGTTAATTCACTTAAAATTTTTTTTCTATTATCATTCAGTCTTAAGGCAGCAGAAACGACCTTAAATAAATTTATAGAAGTGCTATCAACTACAATAACTTCTCCAGCCATAGCTCCAATTAGTGGGGCAATTTTATTACCCAATGCTTGAGGCAAATTAATCCAATTTGCTTTATTCCAACTATTGATTAAGTCGTTTCCCCATTCCTCATTAATCGTTTTATTAAGATTTTCTTTAGTTTTATTTGGGACTGGGCCTAATGAGTTTCCATCAAAATAAATTATGTTTTTTGGTAGATAGAACTCTTCTCTATAAGCTGAGAGAGGATCTTGATTATCTAGGTTCTTTAAATCTTGAAGTTTAAGTGTTTTCATATAGTGAGAATTAATTGTATTCGATTTAAAATTATAATCTATATAAAAAAATCAAAGATCATTCAACTGACTCTAAAAGCGATAAAATTGAATTATGGATAAAATTGTTATTCAAACTAAAGATTTTGACTTAACTACTGAAGTTGAGCTGATCAAATCGGCTCACTCCAGCACAGGTGCAGTGGTCAGCTTTATTGGAACCGTTAGAGATTTAGCAAGTGAATCACTAATGTCTTTAAAAATAGAGCACTATCCAGGGATGACAGAAAAATCACTTACTTCAATTGCTCAGACAGCAAGAGAAAAATGGGAGCTTGAATCTATAACGATTATTCATCGTGTTGGAACTCTTACCATTGGTGATCAAATTGTTTTAGTCATTACATCAAGTAAGCACCGCCAAGAGGCTTTTGATTCATGCAACTATATTATGGATTATTTAAAAACTGATGCTCCATTCTGGAAGAAAGAAGCTTCTGATAAGGAAGAAAAATGGGTTATTAATAGATCGAGCGATGAAAAGCAAAAAAATCGCTGGAGGTCCTAAAAATCAAGGTCTTCAGGTTTATTTAGATTAGTTAAAACCACCAAACGATCTGAGACATCAATCCTTTCTAAATTCTGCTGTCGATACCACAGAGCCATCTTTCGACCACCATCGTTAAGAAAATGCTCTAAACTTTTTCCAAGATTTGACTTCATCAAGGCAAAAGTTGCGTGCATTATAGATCCATCATGCGCTACACAAATATCAGCATCTTTTTGTTTCATTCTACTTATTAAATCATCGATGAGCTCTGAATCAATAAGGGGACTATCGCATGGAAGCACTAAAAGATATTTAGTTGAACAAACCTTTAATGCCTTTGAAATTCCTGCTAGAGGACCTTGAAAGCCCAATAAATCATCTGAAATGACTTCTCCATAAGATGCATATGAATCAAAACTTCTATTGGCACTGATATAAATCTTATCTACTTTTGATTCTATTATGCTGGCAACATGGGCTACTAGTGGCAGACCTCGAAATTCAATCAAACCTTTATCCTCTCCATCCATTCTTATTCCCTGGCCGCCAGCCAAGATAACTGATGAAATCTCACTTTGTAAAATATTTTTCAATTAATTACTGTCCTTTTTTCAAGTTATTTGTAATTTGGAAAATTTCTTGCAATTGTATAATACACCCAATAGATTAAAAAAAATTAGAACACGATGAATGATCAATCAAACAAATCGAGCTCTCCAATGTTTAGCGATTCTCTTATGAGTGCAGATGATGCGCTAGAATTTTTAATTAATTCAGCATTGGTATCAGAACATACTGAAGCCATGTCTTTAGATGACTCAGTTGGGAGGATACTCTCTAAAGATATTCATTCTAAAATTAATGTACCAGGGTTTGATAATAGCGCAATGGATGGATACACAATTGCTCTTAGTGACAAAAATGTTGAGGAGACAAATCAAATCTTTAAAGTTGTAGATAGAATTGCTGCTGGCTCAATAGGAGAGGAGCTAAAAGAAGGAAATGCAGCTAGAATTTTTACTGGCGCTCCCATCCCAAAAGGAGGAAATACAGTCGTCATGCAAGAGGAATGTCAAGCCTCTAAAGATGGCTCAGAAATAACAATTAAAAGGTCTATTAATTTGAATGAAAATATTCGCCTAACTGGAAACGATATTGTTAAGAATGATGTGATCCTTAAAACTGGAAAAAAAATAGAACCTGAAGATATATCTCTTGCAGCTTCAGTTGGAATTGGAGAGCTTGAAGTCTTCAAAAGACTTAAGATTGGAGTATTCTTTACTGGAGATGAACTGGTTGAACCTGGAAATTCCTTAAAAGCTGGGAAAATTTATAATTCGAATCGATATGCACTAGTCGCTCTCTTAAAAAATGCTGGCTGTGAAGTAGTTAATCTTGGTAATATTAAAGATAATTTTAATTCAACTTGCGACGCACTTGAAAAACTGTCAAAGGCCTGTGATTTGATTATGACTACTGGAGGCGTTTCAGTTGGTGAGGAAGATCATGTTAAGCCTGCTGTTGAAAAACTTGGATCAATCAACCTTTGGAAAATTAAAATGAAGCCTGGAAAGCCTCTTGCCTATGGCCAAGTGAGAAATATTCCTTTTATCGGTCTTCCAGGAAATCCAGTATCTAGCTTCGTTACGTACTGTATTTTTGCGCTCCCATTTATTAAAAAAATGCAAGGAAATAATGATTTCAAAAATGAACCAATTAAAGTAAAAACAAATTTTGACTGTAAGAGGGCTAAACCTAGACGTGAATATGCCCGTGTTCAAGTTGATTACTCGTATGAAATTCCCGTTGCAAGTTTGTATCCAAAACAAGGCTCAGATGTCATGAGTTCTGTTGTTTGGGCTGATGGAATTATTGAGATACCTGAAAATACTACATTTGATAGTGGTACCATTCTTGATTACTATCCACTAAGTGAGTTAACAAGATGAGTAAATTAACGCATATCAATTCAAACGGCGAAGCTCAAATGGTTGATGTTTCGGACAAAGAGAATACCCAACGTGAAGCCAAAGCTGGTGCTAGAGTCGTAATGCAGAGTAAAACTCTAGATCTGATAGTCTCTGGCTCTCATAAAAAAGGCGATGTTCTCTCAGTCGCTAGAATTGCAGGCATACAAGCAGCCAAGAAATGCTCAGAGCTTATTCCACTTTGTCATCCATTAATGCTCACAAAGGTCAATGTTGAGCTAACTCCAAATAGTGAAAAAAACTGTATTGAAATCATTGCTAGTGCAAAACTTAATGGTAAAACAGGCGTTGAGATGGAAGCTCTAACTGCAGCCAGTATTGCGGCTCTAACTGTTTATGACATGTGTAAAGCGGTTGATCGCTTTATGACCATTGATAGTGTTCAACTTCTAGAAAAAAAGGGTGGTAAATCAGGTGACTGGGTTTTAGAATCATGAATCAAATAGTTGATCCATTCAATAGAAAAATTACCTATTTAAGAGTCTCAGTTACTGATCATTGCAACTATCGTTGTCATTACTGTAGAGATGAGGATCACCAGACTCACACTAAAAAATCGCAGGTTCTTTCTTTTGAAGAAATTGCAAGAATAGTTCGCTTATTTTCAGAGCTTGGAGTCACCAAAGTTCGTCTTACAGGTGGTGAGCCCCTTCTTCGAAAAGATATTCTTGATCTAACAAGGATGCTTGGGGAAATTCCAGGTTTAAATGATATTCCCCTCTCAACGAATGCGCATCTTCTCCCTTCATTGGCATCAAAGTTAAAAGATCGTGGTATTAACAGAGTCAATATTTCGATTGATTCTCTGATCCCTGAGAGATTTAAAGAGATCACCAGAGATGGAGACTTAGAAACAGTTGTTAGAGGTATTGATGCTGCAATTAATGTTGGCATGCGACCAATCAAACTTAATATGGTCGTAATGAAAGGCGTTAATGATGATGAAATTGAATCAATGATTGAATTTGCAATCAATAGAGGCTTAGACCTTCGATTTATTGAAACAATGCCTATTGGTCTTGCTGGGATAGAGGCAGTAGATAGGCATTATAGTGAAAAAGATATTTTAGATCGGGTTTATGCTTCCTATGGAAAAAGACTCAAAACTCAAGACTCAAAGCAAACAGATGGGCCTGCAAAAGCACTCAAAATCGAAGGCACGAACACTAG
The DNA here is from genome assembly GCA_028345055.1 of Candidatus Thioglobus sp. GTDB lineage: Bacteria > Pseudomonadota > Gammaproteobacteria > PS1 > Pseudothioglobaceae > Pseudothioglobus. The sequence continues at coordinate 9,010 of JAOMCO010000002.1, forward strand.
CATCGGAACAATCTCTGCTGTTTCTAATAACTTTTGTAGTAGCTGCAATCGTGTCAGGTTAACTGCCAAAGGGGAATTGATTCTATGTTTAGGTCAGAAAGATTCCGTCTCTCTCCGAGATGCTATCAGGTCAGGTATGAGCGATGAGAAAGTTAAACAATTAATCCTCAACGCAATTACAAAAAAACCTGAAAAGCATTATTTTGATTCTGTTATTGATAATATTAGTAATCGACAGATGGTGGAGATGGGAGGATGAAAATACTTTATTTTGCCTCGCTCAAAGAAAACTTAAATATCTCTGATGAAGATTTAGCTTTCAAATCACCAGTCAAAATATCAACGATTAAAAAAGAGCTCATACAAAAATACGGGAAACATCATTTCCCAAAAAATATACTATGCGCAGTAAACCATGAGATAGCTTCAGAGGACACATTAGTTAATGAGGCAGATGAGGTTGCCTTCTTCCCACCTGTGACTGGAGGCTAAAGTTAAATATGGTAAATAATGTTATTAAAATTGGATTTCTTACGATATCAGATAGGGCTGCTAGGGGAGTTTATGAAGACATAAGCGGACCAGCAATGCAAGATTGGATTTCAAAAGCTGTTACCTGTCCTTATGAAATTGCCACTAAAGTGATTGAAGATGAGCAGCCTTTGATAGAAGAAACATTAATTGATATGAGTGATAATCTAGGTTGTAACCTTATTCTCACTACTGGTGGCACAGGTCCAACCATAAGAGATGTAACCCCAGAGGCAACTGAAGCGGTATGTGAGAGAATTTTTGATGGCTTTGCAGAACAGATGAGAATTGTTTCACTTCGAACTGTTCCAACTGCAATTCTATCGAGACAGATTGCTGGGACTCGAGGCAATAGCTTAATCATAAATCTTCCAGGAAAGCCTGTAGCCATTGCGGTTTGTCTTGGAGCTATTTTTCTAGCAGTGCCAAAATGCATAGAGCTTCTTGATGACTCTGTTATTACAATCGATAAGTCTTTTGTATCTCAGGTATTTGAGTAATTAAGCGTAAATTATGTCTAATCAAAGAGACACCTCACTTGACTTAATGAGAGGTATAGCAATCATTATGATGATTGCATTTCACTTTATCTATGATTTAAATACCTTTGGTTTTACAGAAATTCCATTATTTACTCATTGGTTGGGTGTAGCTTGGCGCTGCCTGATTGTTTTTCTTTTTTTAAGCGCTGTTGGAATTAGCTTAGTTTTTGCTCACAGTAAAGGCATTCAATACAAAAAATTCTTAAGAAGACTGTTCTACCTTGGAATGGCAGCTCTCACCGTATCTTTTGGGACTTACATTATGTTTCCTGACGGATGGGTTTATTTTGGTATTCTTCATTTGATTTGGGTTTCATCATTAATTGCTTTAGCTTTCATAAATCAACCTAAAACCTCACTTTTGATTGCTTTCTTGATTCTGATTGGATTTATCTTTGAGCAGCCTAATTTGAACATTATTTCAAATATTTTTGAGTCATATTTACCGATTGCTAGTATCGATTACTACCCCTTATTTCCATGGGTATCGTTTGTCTTTGTTGGAATTTATCTTGGACATAATCCATATCATCAAAAAATTTTTACTGTTCAGTCAAACGTACTTGAGGCTATGGGTAAGCACGCACTAATTATCTACCTTACGCATCAAATAGTTTTATTTGGCTTAGTTGGATTTACTTACTACTTGCTGAATTAATAGGCTAAGATTTTTTTCTTTTTACTTTGAATCAATTTTGTGAGCTTAGGTGATACTGCTGGAGGCTCTTGATTAGCATAAGACTCATGATTTTTTGCTACCACATCTAAATCATATAGATAATTCACCATAACTCCCCATGAATCGTCTATGGCAATCTGATTATTATTTGCATGAGTATGAATTTTATAAATTGACGCCCCATTTCCTAGATGAAAATGAGCTACCGGATTAATTGCATCACCATTCTTATTTTTTATTTGAGTTAAATAATAATAAGTTAGCCTCATCAAAGCTAACTGATTTGGCTCCTCTTTATCACAGCAATCACTAATATCTTTTGCTATATTATCTGGGAATTCTATATCATGTGAGGAGTTTATCTTATGAGCCCATTTCCTTAATCCTGTGACTGGCGATAGAGTTACAAACTGTTTAATCTCTTTGAACTCCTTCTGAATTTCAGAAACCACTTGTTTAATTAAAAAACTTCCAAAAGAGACTCCCTTTAGAGCCATTTGGCAATTAGAGATAGAATAAAAAACAGCGGTATTTGCATTATGCGGGTCTATAGGTTTAACGGATAAATCAAGAATTGGCATAATTGAATTCGGCACTTCTTTCATTAAAGCAACCTCAATAAAAATAAGTGGCTCATCAGGCAATGCGGGGTGAAAAAAAGCATACAGACGCCTGTCGGCAGCAGCCACCCTGTTTTGAAGGTCTTGCCAATCAGAAATATCATGAACAGCCTCATACTCCATAATTTTTTCAAGAACATTTGCGCTGGTAGTCCAATCAATGCGCTCTAATCTTAAAAAACCGCGATTAAACCATGAATTAAATAAATGGGAAAAATCAAAATCAAGGGACTTTAATTCGGGAGAATCCTTAATACATTTTAATAAAGATTCTCTCATTTTTAATAAAGATGAAGTTCCATTTGGAGCTTGATTGAGCCTTCGAAATAATTCTTGACTCTTTGGCTCTATTAACTTATGAAGCTTTCTTAGCTGGCCTTCATCACTATAGTCTAAATCTTTTAATGCTTTTTTTAATGATGGACGATCAACACTGAACTGCTTAAGCAATTTTGTGAAAAATGTTTTCTTTTGCTCTTCTGAAAGTGAATCAAAATCTTCTAAGATAGACTTGGCCAATGAAAAAAGGGTTGCTTCACCATTTTTACTTACAAGCTGATTGCAAAGGCTAATTAAATTCTCAGAGTTTAAGCTCTTTTTACTGGGCTTTCCAATGCCTAAACGTTGGATGACTGAGTTTAAAAAGTTTTGATGCTGATTCATATTGGTCTAATAGATAAAAAAAACAATTTTAAAAGAAAATTACTACTAAGGGACAATATATTTAAATGGTTAATCCACGCAATAGAATAATGAATATGATAGTAAATTACTTTAGATATATTACTTGGTTAAAGAAATAAATAATTGGGGCAATCTTTCTGGTAGTTTTTGAAGATTATCAATAACCATGAAGCGATTTTTTCCAAAGATTCTTGAAACGTATTCATCTGCATTAGGATCAAGGCTAATACAAAATGTAACAATTCCATGGGTTCTTAGCTCTTCTACTGCTTTTTTTGCATCCAAACGTAAATGCTGAGGATCATCCACATCAATATCTGCAGGCTCTCCATCAGTTAAAATGAGTAAAATTTTCTTTGATGATGACTGTGTTAATAAATCTATTCCAGCATGGCGTATAGCTGTTCCCATTCGTGTTGATAATCCACCTTTTATTCCTGCAAGCCTTCCCTTAACCTCATCATTAAAACTATATTGAAATGGTTTAAATCGATAGTACTGAACATCATGTCTTGAGTCTGAGGCAAACCCACAAATAGTTAAATTATCTCCAATCTTGTCAATAGCCCATGAAAGAAGTGAAGTTGCTTCTTTCATTAATTCTAGAATAGTTTTATCACTGCCAACAACTTTATCATTTGTCGATTCAGATAAGTCCATAAGAAGATTAACCGAGACATCTCTAATATGCTGAACTTTTTTAATATATATCCTATCTGAAGGTGTGTTTCCTGACCTAATATCTGACAATGCTGATACGCAAGAATCAATATCCAAATCACTACCCTCTTGCTGTTTTTTTAGCTTTAGAAGACCTTGTGGCTGCATTTGGTCAATTGCATTTTTAAGCTGATTTGCAATTGGCTTATGCTTCTTTAAAATCTGATTAATTACCTCTAGATCCCCTTTTTGTAATCTTCTCTCATATAAAGTTGCCCAGTTTGGTCGATAAAGTTGTAATTGGTAGTCCCATTCATTGTAATGAAAGGGCTCAGATATTGGCGCCTTAAGTTCAATTTCATTAGCACTAAAGCCATCTAATTCATCTAGAGAATTATCGGCTTCTAAAGTCCAAATTTCTTTCTCTTCATCATCAGTATTTTTAACATCTAGATCATTATACTTATCCATAATGTTCTCTTTTTGATGAACCTGTCTTTGACTTGCGGGAACATAATCATTCCCCTCAGACACCCAATCCAACTTATCATATTCCCAAATATAACGATTGTCATCTCTATATTGTATTGGAGCAACAGCTAAATCAGATGCATTAATGTTTAGATCAGTTTCTGACTTAATTAATTCATAATATTTCATCCCTAATTCATAACTCATTTCAGATTGATCTAAAGAAATCTCCATTTTTTTCTTAAATACTTTTAAGAATTTTGAATTAAATTTTTGCTTAGTATTGTAATTTGAATCTAAAGCAGAGTGAGAAAAGTCAATAAGGTCATTAATAAATGGATTAAGATCTTTTAGGGCACTATCTTCTGGATGCAAAGCAATCCAGAGCTTCTTCATACCTGGAAATTTTTTTATAGTTTTGAGCTCAACCCTCAAATCCTCAATGAGTGATACACAAGCAATCTGATAAGGATTCAATGAATCACCTTTAAAAGATGATTTAGTCTCAATAATATGAGCTGCAGCGTGAGCACACACAGCCCTATAACATTCAATTCCAGGGATAACTCTTCCTGATGAGTGCTGAAAATCATCATAGGCATCTGGAATATGCATTACGCCATATTCAATATAAGGTTTTAGCCCTTTCTTAGTATCATAATCTCCAGAAGTTGGCCTCAAAAAGAAGTCTCTGTTATAAAAAGCTCTAAGATAAAACTGTAATTTCCGTTGATTATCAATAAATAGAGTGCCTCGTCTCTCTTGTTCAAGTATTTTTAGAGATTCTGCACTACTTAATTCAAAATAAGCTATTTGTGCATTAAAGTCACGATTAAACGTTTCAGCTCCATAGAGCATCCATCTCCTTAAACCTCCCAGAGTAAGTCTACTCGTCAAAAGATCAATATTATTAAGCATTGGTCTCATTCCTCTAGGCGCAAGAGTTATCATTCTCTCCAGTAGCCTAAGATAGCCCTTAAATAAATCAAAGTCACTCATTCGTCTTGCCACATTAGGAAGGCTTGAAAGCATTAGAACTATAACTGCTGTAGATGTTTTAGTAGTCATCTTCATTATTGAGAAAATGATTTCACCAATGATAGATTCACCTACTTCTTTGACAACCATAGGAGTCTCTTCTAAAAAAGAAATAACCATGTCTTCACCTTTTCCCATTGCATGAAGAGCTCCAGCACCATCTAAAAAAACCTTTAGACCACTTGGTGTCATTACTTTTGATGCCTCTAAAAAACTTCCATTTAGAGCATCCTGGAGGATATCAGAAGGATTACTAAATTTATCCTTAAAATCTGATATTTGGATGGAACTCATAGTGATCTTTAATCGAAAAAAGTATCTATTGCAGCATTGAGTGTATCAATAATATCTAAGTCATCAGTAATTGGATTAACCATAGCAATTTTGCAGGCTGACTTTTCATTGACTTTGTCTACAATAAGTTGTCCAGCATAAACGCACAATCTAGTAGAAATACCCTCATCAAGACCATGCCCTACAAGATTTCTAGCCCTTTGTGCAATTTGGACCAATTTTAGTGCTATTTCTTCACTCACTCCAGACTCCTGGGCGATTATATGAGCCTCAATTTTCTCATCTGGATACTTAAAATTAAAACCACAAAATCTTTGTTTGGTTGACTGCTTGAGATCCTTCATTAGATTTTGATAGCCTGGGTTATAGGAAATAACCAACTGGAAATCAGGATGCGCTTCAATTAGCTCTCCTTTTTTGTCTAGTGGAAGTGTTCTTCGATAATCGGTTAATGGATGAATCACAACTGTTGTATCTTGTCTAGATTCTACTACCTCATCCAAATAGCAAATACCACCATAACGTGCTGCCATAGCCAAGGGTCCATCTTGCCATACTGTCCCCTCCTTATCTAATAAAAAACGGCCAACTAAATCACTTGCAGACATATCTTCATTGCATGCAACAGTAATTAGTGGTTTATCTAATTTATAGGCCATATATTCAACAAATCTGGATTTACCACATCCAGTTGGTCCCTTTAACATTACAGGCATCCGATTTGTATAAGCTGCAGTATACATTTCGATTTCATCTTCTTGGGGTTGATAAAACGGCTCTTGGGTAATCTTATATTGATCTAATTTATTCATTTTTATTCCTTTCAAAAGAAAAAACCCCTACTTCTGGACAGAATCCAATAATTTAACATGATTTTACTTGATTATTTATAACCTTTGCCTTGGTAAATAACCATGAATACTTATTACTGGGGATAGATATATTGGATTACTAGATGTTTTAATGATGATATTATCGACTAAGACCCAATTGATGATTATTTATAAGAACTAACTACGATATTCAGCATTAATTTTGACGTAGTCGTAAGAAAGATCTGTTGTCCAGACACTCTCGTTCGTTTTATAGCTACCAAGATCAATCCGAATTGTGATATCGGATTTTTCCATTTCATGACTTCCAGCTTCCTCTGTGTATTGCTCACTAATTTCTCCTGATGAGATAATTTGAACCTCATTCAGTGAAATGTTAATATTTTCTAAAGATAGTCCTTTAACTCTAGCCCGCCCAACCGCTGCAAGAATTCTGCCCCAATTCGCATCACTGGCAAATAATGCTGTTTTTACAAGTGGTGAATGAGCGACTGTATAGGCCACCTCTAAACAGTCATCATTTGACTCAAGACCGCTAACGTTTACTTCAACAAATTTTGTCGACCCCTCTCCATCCTTAACAATCATATGCGCAAGCTTCCGAGTCAATTCGTTCAAAGCCTTTTGAAACTCTTCATGGCACTGGGAGTAAAGAATGCCAGATTGGTTTGTTGCGCTGAGTGTACATGCATCATTTGTTGATGTATCACCATCAACAGTAATGCGATTAAAAGATTGATTGACAGCAATATTAAGGCAATTTTGTAATTCCACCTGTGAGGCGCAAACATCAGAAACAATAAAACTAAGCATTGTTGCCATGTCTGGCCTTATCATTCCAGAACCTTTTGCAACACCAGAGAGATTAACTTTTTGCCCATTGACTTCGAACGATACTGAGCAAGATTTTTCTAACAAGTCCGTCGTTAAGATGCCTTTTGCGACTTCACTTAAGTTATCCTCATTAAGAGAGTTAACGAGTTGATTTACATTTTTCTCGAAAGGCTCTATTGGAAGCAGTTGGCCAATTACGCCCGTTGAAAAAGGAAGAACCTGTTCAGCTTTGATACCAAGCTCTTGAGAAAAAATCTCACAAGATTTAAAGCTGCGCTCCAAACCTTTCTTACCAGTTCCAGCATTGGCATTACCACTGTTAATTAAAAGAGCTCGAATATTATTGTTTAAGTGATTTTTTGCCACTATAACAGGTGCAGCACAAAAGATATTTTTAGTAAAAACTGCACCAGTATTAGTGCCCTCAATTAATGATATTAGAGATAAATCTAATGCATTATCACTCTTTATGCCAGAGGAAATAGAAGAGCATTTAACGCCATTCACTCTCAGTAAATCAACGCTCATAAATATTTTAGAAGATTAAGTATTAAAAATATTTTACCTAATTCAATTAAGTACTATTATTTTTTGATAAGTAAGTCTGTGGGTTATTAATACCTTTCACTATCTAGCCTGATAAATAATAGCATAATGATAGCCCCCAAAAAAACCATAATAAGTGCTGGAATAGCAGCCCTATCATAGAGCCCTTCTGAGCTCAGCTCGAAAACTCTAATAGCTAGCGTATCCCAACCAAAAGGCCTCAGTAAATAAGTTGCAGGAAGCTCTTTCATTATATCGACAGCCACCAATAAACCTCCCGCCAATATACCTGGAGTCATCATTGGGATATATACCTCTCTAATCAAACGCATTCTTGAGGACCCTAAAAGTCTAGCACTCTGTTCAAAAACTGGCTTGATCTGATCACTGGAGGCGCTGGCAGAGTTATAAGCAATTGCCATAAATCTTGAAATATAAGCAAAAAGTAGCAAAGCTACAGATCCAAAAAGAATATGGTTAATTGATGAACCACCTAATTGTATACTCACTAATGAAATATTTTGAACACCATACAATAGTCCAACTGCCATTACCGAGCCAGGCAATGCATATCCTAATGTAGAAAACCTTATCAGTAGTTGCAGTGCTTTACTCTCAGCTTTTCTTCTACTTGGTAGAGCTAGCACAGTAGCTACAGTAACCGTTAGGATTGTGGCGCTTACGGTCAAAATACCAGTAGAAGAAAAATAATTAGAATATTCTTGACTTATTTCTTCTGCATATTTTTCAAAACTCCAAATAATAAGTTGGAGCATAGGCATTGCAAAAGAGAGCATAAAAATACCAAAAACAAATAAAAATACAATCCATCCTGTAATACCCGTCGCCTGGTATGGCCTAATATGGGATATGTCAGATGAGTAATATTTAGCTTTACCTCTTGCTTTTTTTTCAAAATAGATAAGGAAAAAAGCAATCAAAACAAGCAATGAGGCTAATTGTGCTGCAACCTCTATAGAGCGAAAATCACCCCAAGCAGAATATATTGCGGTTGTGAAAGTTGAGTAGTTAAAAAGAGAGACTACTCCAAAATCTGCCAATGTCTCCATAAGAGTTACTAGCAGACCAGCAGCTATTGCTGGCCTTGCAAGAGGAACAGAAATTTTCCAAAAAACATAGAATGATTTTGCTCCAAGCATTTTACCAGCTTCAATCATTTGAATCTTTTGTCGCTTAAATGAGGCTCTGGCCATCATATAAACATAAGGATAAAAAACTAAGACAAAAGTTAATATAATCGCCCAACTTCCTGCCCTGATGTCAAACCCTGGCATTCCAGTATATTCTCTTAACCAGACCTGCGCATACCCTGAATAGTCAAAAACACCAAGATACACAAAAGCTAAAACATAAGCGGGTATTGCAAAAGGTAGGAATAAGGCCCACTCCAGCCACTGTCTTCCTGGAAATTCAACCATCACAACCAGGTATGCCAGAACAGTTCCCAAAAGACTAACCCCTATTCCGACTCCTAGAAGCAATATAAATGTTGAAACAATGAGTTCAGGTAATAAATTCTCAAGAAAGTGCCCCCAAAGCTCCGTTCCTGGAAAAAACCAAGCAGAACACACAACAATGATTGGGAATGAGACTGCTAGTGCAAGCATGCCCATTAAAAAGTTAGAGTTATTTTGCTTACTATTCATGGGCTGTAATTGGTCTACCTACATAGTTATTTGTAACCTTCTCTCTGCATAAGTGAAACTGAATCAGCCTGATTTTTTCCAGCAACAGAGAGATTCATTTTATCCTGATTAAAATCTCCCCATAAAGCAATCAAATTATCTGCTTTAATTTTTTGACTCGCAGGATACTCTTTGTTCAATCCTACATATATCTTTTGAGCCTCAACTGAAGATAAAAATTCCAGTAATTTTATTGCATCCTCTGGATTCTTTGAATGCTTAGTAACTCCAGCCCCTGAAATATTGACATGTGTTCCAGTAGAATCTTGATTCGCCCAAAACAATTTAAGTGCAACATTCGGTTCCTCAGCTTGCATTCTTCCGAAATAATAGCTATTCACTATTCCTACATCACACTGACCTGCTAGGATTGAAGTCATTATATGAACATCTTCTGCATGAGGAGTAGCAGCTAGATTATCAACCCAGCCTCTGACCACTTCAGTTGTTTTTTCAAGTCCATCATGATGAATCAATGAAGAAACTAATGACTTCGTATAAACTTTTTTACTAGTTCTTAAACAAAGCCTTCCTTTCCATTGTTGATTTGCTAAGTCTTGATAGGTTGACAATTCATCAGGGCTGACTCTATCAGTACTATAGATTATTGTTCTGGCACGAACTGATAAACCTGTCCACAAATTTGCTGGATCACGAAGGTGATTGGGAATATTATTTTTAATAGTTTCACTATTTACTGGTTGAAATAAATTTTGAGTCGCAGCATACCAAAGATTTCCTGCATCAACAGTCATAAACAGATCTGCCTTTGTTCTTTTACCCTCTAATTTAATTCGCTCTATTAAGGCACCTCCCTTTCCGGTAAGATATTTAACCTTTATTCCAGTTTTATTAGTAAATGCATCAAATAGGGGCTTAATTAAGTGCTCTTTCCTTGTACTGTAAACTGTCAAACTATCATCACTAGCTGCCATAACTGATGCTGAAAAAGATGTTGATAAAATTGATATTACTAATATTGAAAAGATTGATACTTTTTTGTTCACTTTGTACTCCATAAGATTAAGTTAAAAGTTATTTGTTTAACTATCAAAGATAAAATTAAGATCCAATAATTAAATTTTTAAGTTTGTGGGCATTATCAGATTGGTCTTTAAGCCCAAATTTAATGTCTTGATTTTTTTCTGACACTATACAGCTACCGCCAATACTATCCCATATTGCTAGAACTGCTCCAAAGTTACAGTCATAATGCTTTGGATTAATTGAGTGGTGCAACTGATGCTGTGCAGGTGAGACTAGAATCTTTTCTAGCCAACTCCAATAACTAAGATTTACGTGAGAATGCCTCAAATTTGACCCTAATGAATGAAATATTACAACAAACATGCTTGAGCCAAAAATTTCAATTAGCGACACGCTTTCTGCAAAGAAGAAGAAACAAACACCAAGACATAATGAATGAACAATAATGGCTCTTAGACTAAAAAGTACTGCTTCAATTGGATGTGTTCTCAGGACCGTTAATGGCGTTAAATTAGTTGCAGAGTGATGGGCCTTATGAAATCGCCATAAAAGAGGAATTCGGTGCATTAGACGATGCAATAAGTAACGAGAGAAATCATCAAGAATAAAAAGAACTAAAGTAAAAATGAGCATCACCATCCATACAGGAATTGATGCTGAAGGTCTAGAAAATAGCAGATGCATATTTTCAAAAATAAATATTGTTAATGCAAGTTGACCAATTAGAATTGGAGCTAGTAGTTTTATAAAAAATTGATTTAAGACCATTAGTTTATAGTCAGCTAAAGCTGACTTTGAAAACCAGACGTTAGTACTAAAAAAACCACTGACTATTTCTGTCAGTGGTTTTTTTTGAGCTATTCTAAGCCAGATTAATGCTATGAAAGCAGCGCTTATTAAGTAACCAATAAATAAGCGCTTTTCTGGATTAAGAAAGTTTGCGAAAAAATCAGTCATTCTCCGCGCTAGATTTTGCGCCAAGAGATTGAACTAATTCAGACAAACCTGCTGTCATATCATTTGACCTAGCAACTACACCAAACTCATCAACCATCAGGTTTTGAACTTTAAGCATATGGACCATGTAACCACCCCAAGTCTCTGCATCACTCTGGACATACTCACCATTTGAGTCTATTCCAGTAACTTGCGTGTTCCCTAAAAGAAGAGGACTAAATCCAATTAAACGATTTAGCTTAACAGACGTTTCGCCCATATCTTTTCCAGCCACTTGAAGAGCTAAAGCAAAACCTTTAAGCTCACCCCAGTGTTTAGAATAGGTACGCCATTCTTTGGATACGTCACCACCTGATTCAATAATTGCTTCAATTTTCATCATGTCTTTATAAGTTGAACCAGCATACTTAAATACTGACTCAGCTATTACTTTTTCCCAGTTAGTTTTAATTGTTTGAGCATAGCCTTTTAACTCATCACGCTCAGAGTCACTCAACGCGCGCCCATTGACCGAAGTTATCAAATCTCTTCCGTCCATGTATGCTCCAACAATATCGTGTAGATAGGTTGTCTTGCCGCCTTTATCATATGAAGATGCATAGTAAGCATGTCCAAAAGCCATTTCATTAGAAAGATCCACCTTGCCATCATAGTTGTAGTCTGCAGCAGCTATATCTTTCTGCTTAGCAATATTGTAAACATCTTGAGCTGATATAGTTAAAGTATGAGCTGGTGCACCGAAGTAACCAAATGCCTCGTCCCAAACATGCTCCTTACCCGTATAAGCTGCACCATCTTTATATGGCTTATTATTTGGCTTATTATCAGCTTCTAGCTTTTCATCAAGATAATTATCAACGGCTTGGTTATAGGTCACTGCGCCCATCAAAAACTTAGAAACTAGTTGAGTATAGTCCATAGCATGAGCAGCATCATAGCCACCATCAACATTAGCAGCTTTTTCAAACATGAATGCAGCTACTTCAGGGCCAGTCATGTTACCAGGCCATCCTGGAATTAGTCCCTTATACGTTTTACCACTTAAGTTTTTATTAGAAAGCTCTCCAATAGTAGATTGCTTGATAACAAAATCACCTTTTGTAGCAGGAGCAATAATAGCTCTATTTGCATCATCACCTGAATAGTAACTTTGCATAGCACTCATATCGCCCTTTGAAATTAATTTTTTTAGTGAACTCTCAAGCGCATGTCTAGCCATCTGGCCTTTATAAGACACAGATGTTGTTGCGCTTCCAGAGTAATCTTTTAATGTGATAGGAAAATCTGCATAAAGGTTCGATCTTGCAAATGCAGATGATGAAATTAAAATTGCCGATCCTAGAACGACAGTTAGTGGAACCGCTTTGGCGGTCAATCGCTTGTTAAACATTGCTTATTCCTTAAGTTAGTTATAGTTAAGATGTATCTTATTGCAAATGATAATCAATATCATTTGCATATGATACATATTATCATTTAATAAGCAACTTCTTTTTTTCAATTTTTCCAACTTTATCTGCAAATTCTTTTGCCTCAGATTCATCATGAGTTACAAGAATAGAAGTGACACCGGCTTTTTTAAGAATATCTCTTACCTCTTTTACTAACTGATCTCTTTGTGATTTATCTAGGCTTGAGAATGGCTCATCTAATAATAGGAGCTTTGGCGAGGTTGCTAGAGACCTTGCAAGAGAGACCCTCTGCTGCTCTCCACCCGATAGTTGATGTGGATACTTTTTTTCAATGCCACGGAGGTTAATTAAGTCTAAAAGTTGTTCCACTTTAATGGTTTTTTCTATTTTTGAAAGCTGATTAATTCCAAAACTTATGTTCTGGAAAACAGTCATATGAGGAAATAGAGCGTAATCCTGGAAAACCATTCCGACCTCTCTTAACTCTGGTTTTACAGAGTGGCTTCCACCATCACTCAAGTCATTACCATCAAGCGCAACTGATCCCAATTTAGCCTTTTCAAGTCCTGCAATAAATTTTAGTGCAGAACTCTTACCACTGCCGCTCTCTCCTAGTAAAGCGAAAATATCACCGCTCTCTAGCTGTAAATTAAATCCATCTAGGACGTGATTGTCATCAAAAGAAATTTTTAAATTACTAACGTTCAGCACTTTTAAATACAAATAATAATGATTCGCATTATTATATAAGACTAATTCTTAAATGTAAATTCTTATTTAAAAGTAATTATTGAATAATTGGTAATTCGTCAGCTGCTCTTATACTTAACCACTCAGGTCCATCTTCTGTGATGACTATGTTCTCTTCATGAACCATCTCTTTTCCTGGAAGGAAAGCCATACCTGGCTCCAAAGTCAAAACAACTCCTGGCTCAAGAACAGTATTATCACTGGAGGTATTTGAAGGCCACTCTGTAAGCTGCATACCTAGGCCATGACCAAGCCTTCCAACCGTACTCCCAAGCGCGCCGCCCTCTTGAAGAACATTATTCATGGCATTAAATATATCTGATGTCGTATTGCCTACCTGAGCAGCTTTAAACCCTGCTTCTGTAGCCTCATAGGCTACCCTGTAGGCTTTTTTTGTCTCCTCAGCTATCGAACCAAAAGCGTAGTTTCTATCAAAGTCACAGTAATAACTATCGAACACTGAGCCAGTATCAATAATAAAAAGATCGCCCTCCTCTATGATCTTATCAGTTGGTCCCATAATGATTGAGCCATAACCTTTTTGTCCTGATCCTGAGACGATATAGGGCGAATCATCAACCCCAAGTTTAAGAAGGTGCTGCTTAAATCGTCGACAGTTTTCTTGCTCACTCTCTCCTGCACGAAGAAAGCTCTCCAAGTCTATAAATCCCTGAGAGGTTATTTGACAAATGTGTCTAATCTTCTTGATTTCAGCCTCTGATTTAACGAATCGAACCTTGCGCATAATTTTGTTTGCGTCTTTAATTTCTATTCCAGGCAGATTATTGATAAGGGTCTCATAGTCCTCAAGTGGCATTCTTAGAGTACTCTCTAGAGTTTTGGGAACACCTAATGACTTGTGATTTACCATCAGTGATTTTATATTAGATAGCAAAATGCTTACTCCATCGTCCTCTGGGTTTGGTGATGTCCATGCCTGAATATCTTCTATCCAGGTATCTCTCATTCCAGACTCTCCAATTGTTGGAATAATTGCCCTGGGTTTTCCAGAACTAGGTATGAGAACATACCAAGGCCTAGTTGGACTCTGGAAAAATTGAGATTTAAAGCCGGTGTAATATTCAATATCAACCTGAGTGGTCAATAAAATGGCATCCATTTTGGCTTCGAACATTAGTCTCTGAATATTCTCAAGCCTGTTCTCATACTCAATAACTTCAAAGCCTCTCTTTGGGATATTCATTTTTTCTCCTGACTTATCATTGGCCATTCAAAACCTGTTCGGATGATCTTCCAACCAACTGCTCATACATTTCTTCATCGGTATCACCCTCAGTTCCAAAAAATAGAACTTTTGAGTTTTCATTAATCATAAGTTTGGCTTTCAGATGGCTATCATTGCAAGCAATCAAAAATCCTGCCAGACCTGTTATGGCTGACTCACCTGCAATAATAGGAGTTTTTCGATTGGCAAGAAGCTGCATTGCTTTAGGAATTGATTCGTCTGTAATTGACATAAAGTGAGGGACATGGCTCTCAAGAATTGTCCACGCCAAAACCGAAACCTCACCACAGGCAAGACCAGCCATAATTGTATCCAAGTCGCCATGAACCGCAGTTGGCTTTCCATTAACTGCACTTTGAAATAAACAGTCAGCGTTAACTGGCTCCACAACAACGAATATGGGGGGGCAATCAAGACTCTCCTGCAAAAAAGATACCACCGCAGATGGAAATCCTCCTACGCCGCCCTGTAAAAAAACATGGGTTGGCGTATCTTTCATCTGCTTCATCGCCTCATCCACCATAACGGTATAGCCTTGCATGACATCTTTTGGTATGTCTGTATATCCCTCATAGGAAGTATCTGATACAACAGTGTAACCATTTGAATCAGCAACCTCAGCAGCAATTCTGACAGAGTCGTCATAATTTCCTTTAATTCTATTTACAACAGCACCATACTTTGCAATCGCTTTCTCTCTTCCTGGGCTAACATTTCGATGGATATAAATCTCACAGTTGCATCCAAATTGTTGTGCTCCCCATGCTACAGATCGTCCATGATTTCCATCCGTTGCACAACATACTGTTAGTTTTGAAGTAAATTCTTTATAGATTCCTAAAAGTAAATCAGTTGAATTAGCATTGATGCCTTCTTCTTTCAGTTTCTTAATTAAAAGATTCGCAACGGCATAAGCACCCCCAAGTGCTTTAAAACTTTTTAAAGTAAAGCGAGGATTTTCATCTTTATAAAAGATTGATGAGACACCCATCTCCTTAGCCATATCGTCAAAGGAGTGAAGAGGTGTAGGCTTGTAATTATCCCAAGAGGTAATTTCATTATTTGCTAATTTAAATCCTTCCAGGCTTAATATATCCTGATGATTGTAATCAGAACCTAACTTAACTTTTGGATTTAAGGTGTGAGAGAATGATAGAGAAAAATCAGTGTAACTATTTGCCATGGTTTTTTCCATTAATTTAATTGAGCAATAAAAATATTTTATACCTTAGAAAGGTTATCTTGTGTCAGCTGTCTTTTTTCAATAGTAATAGAAGCTAGTGCTATCATTATGACACCAATACCTTGAATTATAGTTATTGCATCAAGATATGCAATAAAACCAAAAATTAAAACCAGTAAAGGCTCAGTATATCCAATATTGGCAGTTCTTATAGGGCCATATTTTTTGATAGAAATATGATAGAAAAACATTCCAGTAGCAAAAAAAACTCCAGAAATTAGAGATAGTGCTAATGCTTCTTTTTGAGGCCAGTACAGACCTGTTTGGTTTATAAATAAATATAAAAAACTAATCGCTGGAATAAGTGTTGTATATTTAACTATTTCCCAATTTCTAAGATTACTCATTTTAGGAGTAATAATCAAAATTAATGAATAGGATAAGGCGGAGAGTAATGCCAAAACTATTCCAATAGCCATAGTATAAAAACCTTCTTCACTTTGAGAGATTGCAGCTATACCAGTTATTGCTAATAAAAACATCATTATTGTTGTCATATCGAGTGATCTTTTACTTGTAATTGAGACAATTAAATAGGTTAATAATGGATAGGTAAATAAAACAACACTTGCTAAGCCAACAGACATATATTTTACCGCCTCAACATAAAGCCAAGACTGGACACCAAATAACAATGAAAGAACGAAAACCCATTTACCTAATCGATAATGTTTAATTTTTTTAAAAGAAAACAAACTTTTAGTTAGAACTAAAGAAGTACAAAAAGTTGTTCCAAAACGAATAAATAAAAAAAGAAAAGCACTTACCTCGAAAGTATAGATCAATGGAATCATGCTTACATTGAGAGCATAAAAAAGTGACGACAAAAGTGCAAAGCGAATGACAAACATTTTTTAATTAAATGGCATTAATTATTAAATTTGATTTTATAAGATAAAATTCATGTAAATTTAGTTCATTTAACTTCAAATGAGGGATTTTTTTTCCACTTTTTAGGAACTTTAGGATATCATTGCCGCTTCATTTTATTTAAAGGAGAAAAAATGAATTTTGATCAAAATTTGATTGCCCCTGCACTGGGTGTTTTAGGTTTGTTGATTGTAGTAATTATTTATCAATGGATAACTAAACAAGATGGTGGAAGTGGCGCTGTTAAAAAAATTGGTGAACAAATTCATATTGGCGCAATAGTATTTATGAAGCGTGAATATAAAATGCTGAGTATCTTTGCATTAGTTTTACTCGTTCTACTTTATATTTTTCTAGGAGCTGCAAGTGCCCTATGTTTCCTTGTTGGTGCACTAACTTCTGCGACTGCAGGATATATTGGAATGAATACAGCAACTATTGCGAATGTCAGGACAGCTCAAGCTGCTCATGATAGTGGAAGCGCCTCTGCACTAACTGTTGCATTCTTTGGTGGCTCTGTAATGGGACTCTCAGTTGCAGCACTTGGACTCCTTGGTCTTGGAGGCCTGTATTACTTTTTTGGCGCTGAACATTCAGAAGCTCTTCATGGTTTTGCAATGGGTGGCTCAGTAGTTGCTTTATTCTCTCGTGTAGGAGGAGGTATCTTTACTAAGAGTGCTGATGTTGGCGCAGATCTAGTTGGTAAACTAGAGGCAGGTATTCCTGAAGATGATCCACGCAATCCAGCTGTAATTGCTGATAATGTCGGTGATAACGTAGGTGATATTGCTGGTATGGGCTCTGATATTTTTGAGTCATACTGTGGATCAATGATTGCAACTATTGCTATTGCATCTACACTTTCTGCTATGGCTTTAGATATGCTTGGTGGCAACAGAAGTGAGCTAATGTTTCTTCCTTTAGCACTTGCTTCACTGGGTCTAGTTTGCTCAATTATTGGAATCATATTCGTTAAACTTTCTTCAAACAAATCCCCTGAATCAGCTCTAAGAATGGGTACTATTGGTTCTGCAGTTCTATTTATTGTTACTTCTTTCTTTTTGATAAGTTCCTTAGAGGTTTCAAATAATATTTGGGCAGCTGTTCTTATGGGAAGTATAGGTGGAATAATCATTGGACTTGTTACAGAATATTATACAGCTGGAAAGCCTATCAGAGATATTGCTGAGGCAGGTCAAACTGGATCTGCAACAGTAATGATTAAAGGATTATCAGTTGGTATGCAGTCTGTAGTAATACCAGTCTTAATGATTTGTTTAATTATTTATGTCTCAAATTTATTTGTAGGGCTTTACGGTGTTGGTATTGCTGCTATTGGTATGCTAGCAACTGTCGGAATGACCATGGCAATTGACGCTTATGGACCAATTGCTGATAATGCAGGTGGTATTGCTGAAATGGCAGGTCTTGGAGAGGATACAAGAAACATCACTGATTCTCTTGATGAGCTTGGTAATACAACTGCAGCAATTGGTAAAGGATTTGCCATTGGCGCAGCAGCACTTGCTGCTCTAGCAATTATTACTGCTTACACTGAAACTGTCGCTGCTAACTCTACAGATTTCTTGTTGCAGCTTAATAGTGCTGAGGTATTAATTGGTCTATTTATAGGTGGAACAATACCATTTTTAATTGCTTCTCTAACAATGACAGCAGTTGGCGATGCAGCTTTTGAGATGATTGAAGAGGTAAGAAGGCAATTTAAAGAAATTAAAGGCCTTCTAGAGGGTAAGGCAGAGCCTGATACTGCAAAGTGTGTTGATATTGCAACTACTGCTGCTCTTAAAAAAATGATTCTTCCAGGAGTTATTGCTGTTGCTGCTCCAGTCTTGGTGGGTTTTTTAATTAGCCCGGAAGCTCTTGGTGGCATGCTAGGTGGTGCTCTTTTAGGGTGCGTTCTTATGGCATTAATGATGGCTAACGCTGGTGGTGCTTGGGACAATGCTAAAAAACATGTTGAGAAAGGTAACTTTGGCGGCAAAGGAACTGATGTTCACGCTGCAACAGTGGTTGGTGATACTGTTGGTGACCCTTTTAAAGATACTTCAGGTCCATCAATGAACATTCTTATTAATGTAATGGCAATCGTTAGCCTTGTGATTGCACCTTTACTTTAGGAAAGTATTATTTCTATTTAAGCCCTACTTTATTGTGGGGCTGTATCCTTTACTTTTATTGTCTCCAGAAAGCTCTATGGAATATGGCAATAATTGTCAATACTTCTAACCTTCCTATGAGCATTGAAAAACTCAAAATCCACTTCGCTGCCTCTCCTACTGAGCCATAGTTTTGTGAAACATCTCCAAGGCCCGGGCCTAGATTATTCATGGTAGCTGCAGTGGCAGAATAGGCGGTCACTTGATCAAGTCCAGCAAACATAAGAAGCATCAGTATGATGAAAAAAGAAATTGCATAAAGTGAGAAAAATCCTAAAACTGACACCAATGCTTTTTCGTTAATACTTGATTTATTTAGTTTAACGCTTACCTGAGCATTAGGCCTTATAAATTTATGTATCTCTTTCATGCCGAGCCTAAACATCACCAAAATCCGTACTACTTTAATTCCCCCACCTGTTGAGCCTACGCAGGCACCAATAAAGCTCATCATTATAAGAAATACTGGGATTGCTGCTGGCCAACTGCTATAGTTTTGAGATGTAAAACCTGTCGTTGTCGCAATAGAAATAGTTTGAAACAAGCTGTGCCTTAAAGTCTCATTTGCTGACTCATACTCACCATTTAAAGAAAGCACAGATATAACAATAATTGATGAGCAAATTAAGACCATAGCGTATGTTTTAAACTCTGAATCTTTAATATAATCAACCAAAGAGCGGTTATTCCACGCAACAAAGTGTAGGGAGAAATTAATACCAGCTAAGAACATAAAAATCATTGCAATCGACTCAATTGCAGCCGAATTGAAGTAACCAATCGAACCATCATGTGTTGAAAAACCACCTATCGCAACAGTAGAAAAACTATGGCTAATCGCATCAAAAACTGACATTCCAGATAAAAAATATCCAACTGCACATAAAAGAGTCAATGAAAGGTAAATTTTCCAGAGAGCTATTGCTGTGTTTCTTAGCTTTGGTGTAAGCCTATCTTTTGCAATACCACTCGACTCTGCATGATATAGCTCCATTCCTCCGACCCCCAGAAGTGGAAGAACTGCTACAGCAAGAACAATGATTCCCATTCCTCCAAGCCACTGTAATTGTTGTCTGTAAAAAAGAATACTTTTTGGCAGATCATCGAGTTGACTCAATACAGTTGCTCCAGTAGTCGTAAGACCAGACATTGATTCAAAGAATGCATCTGAAAAGGAAAGTTTACTAATTGAGTCAGTAATTAAGAATGGAAGTGTTCCGAAAAGAGATAAAACTATCCAAAAGCAAACCACTATGAGAACTCCTTCTCTGAGTCTGAAGTCTTTTTTTACTTCTCTAAAAGGCCACCAAAGAATTAAGCCGCCTAGAACTGTTAATACAAAAGAGTATATGAAGGATATGAACTCACCTTCTGAATAAATTAAATCAATCACAAGAGGTGGCACCTGGGCAAAGCTAAAAACCATCAGTAAAAGGCCAATGGTTTTTGAAACAATACTTAACTGCATTTAGATTTCCACCTTGATTAAAGAGGTCTTTGAATTATGATTCATTCTCTAAAAATAAAGCCTCAACTTCATGAATTTTACCAACATCCATAAGCACCATTAAAACGTGATCACCAGAATGAATAACTAATTTTTTTGATGCCATCAGTAGCTCTTCATCTCTAACAATTGCTCCAACTACTACGCCCTCAGGTAAAGGAAGATCATTAACACATACTCCAACCACTTTAGATGTCTTCTCATTTCCATGAACAACAATTTCTATAGCTTCTGACTTTCCATGTTGAAGTGAATGAACTTGCATAAAATCCCCCTTTCTAAGATGAGACAATATTCCACTGACTGTAATCTGATCTGGAGATACAATAATATCTACATCGCCACTCTGCTCAGCAAGGTTTGCATAAACATCCCTTTTAACTAGAGCAATAGTTTTATGAGCTCCCAAGCGCTTTGCAAGAATAGAAACAATGACATTGACTTCGTCTGAGTCTGTCAAAGCTAAGAATAAATCGGTATTTTCTATGCCTTCCTCTTTCAATAAGTCCTCGTCAGATGCATTACCCTGAAGAACAAGTGTCTGATTTAGTTCCTCACTTAAGTATTTAGCTCTATTCTCATCCAGCTCGACAATCCTAAGATTATGAGTCTCTTCGAGAAGCCTTGCTACATTAAGGCCAATACTCCCTCCACCTGCAATGAAGATTTTTTCATAAGTATTTTCTGCCCTTCTAAATTCCTTAAGTGCTCTTGAAATATCATTCTTCTTAGCAAGAAAATAGACATGATCACCCTCTCTAATTACTGTATCACTTTTTGCAGAAATTGCTCTGTCATTTCTGTAAAGACTCACAATACGAATTTTCACATCAGGCATATGCTCTTGTAGCTCTTTAATTGGTCGATTAACGATTGGCGTCCCAACAAAAGCACGAGTCTCAACCAATTGAACTAAACCATTTTCAAAATCAAAAACCTGAGAGGCACCTGGCTCCTCAACAATACCTTGAATGTATTCAGTAATTAAATTTTCTGGAGTGATTAAAAAATCAATTGGTAAGGCGTCATTTGAGAAAATTTCAGGCCTTAAAAGATACTCAGTAGTTCTAATTCGTGCAATTTTTTTCTCAACATGATAAAGAGTATGCGCCATTCGGCAAGCTACCATATTTCTCTCATCAGAGTTCATAACAGCAATAACCATATCCATGGATTTAATTCCTGCTTTTTCTAAAACACTTGGATAAGCACCATATCCTAAAACTGTTTTGATATCTAAGTGCCTTTGAAGAGGAGTAAGCATCTCTTCTTTCTGATCAACAATTGTTATATCATTATCATCATCTAAACAGAGATACCTTGCTAAGGTTGAACCAACTTGGCCAGCGCCTAAAATGAGTACTTTCATTTTTTATCAATTCCTAAATCTTTTAGCTTTCTGTAAAGCGTTGTTCTTTCAAGACCTGCAATCTCTGCAACAAAAGCAATGTTATTATCATTAGCTGCAAGATGATGAAGTAAATACTGACTCTCAAAAATATTTCTAGCCTCTTTTAATTTTAGAGAATAGTCTATCCCACTAACATGCTGAATTTCTAAATCTGGCTCATCGGAAGTCATTATGTTTCTTAAAATTGGAAGAAAGTCATGTAAAGGTTTTTTTAAAAAGTCAACCGCACCTAGCTTCATAGCTTTGACTATATCACTCGGCTCAGCATGACCTGACATCATAACTACTGGGGTATCAAAACCCTCTGAATGCCACTCAGCTAATAAGGAAATACCATCTTGTCCAGGCATCCAAACATCCATAAGGATTAAATCAAAATGGTTTGCTGCTAGAATAACTTTTGCTTCAGCTGCGCTTCTTGCAAGCATTGTTGAATAATTTACATCTTCAAGAATATCTTTAATGATTTCAGTATTATCCTTCTCATCATCAATAATCAAAATATTACCAAATATAGATTCTTCAGTCATTCATCCCCCTTTGCAGACTCGATTATACTCAATTCAATAGTTATTCTTGCGCCATGAGGCTTGACATTACTTGCAAATATCTGACCATCGTGCTGTTCAATAATATTTTGAACAATTGCAAGGCCCAAACCACCACTTTTCTCTTTGGTTGTAATATAAGGCTCAAAAACATGATCAATGATCTCATCAGGAAATCCATTACCATCATCAATAATTGTAATCTGAACCAACCCCTCTTTAGCTTTCAGAATTGTTTTAATTTTGATATTTAGAATTGATTGATCTTTTTTTGCTTCTAAAGCATTTTTAATAAGATTAATCAGCACTCTCGATATTGCATCTTTATCAAGCTGTATCTTAGGTAAATCTCCACTCAAATCAAGATCTACTCTCACGTCATCATGATTGTCATAAAGAGAGGCAGATTTATTAATTAAGGTATTTAAAGAAGATATGGTTTTTCTTATTTCTGGTGTATTTGCATACTCTGCAAAAGCGCTTACCATTGAGTCCATAGAAGCAACCTGGTCAATGATTGTTTGAGTTGTTTTATTGATCACTTGAGAATCTTTATCATTAAGCTTATCTAAAAACAAATTTCTAAGTCTCTGGGCTGACAATAAAATTGGAGTTAATGGGTTTTTAATCTCATGAGCCATTCGAACAGCAACTTCTCCCCATGCAGCCTTCTTTTGAGCTCTATTTAGCTTAGAAATATCATTAATGATTATTACATACCCCAGAGATTTGTTCTCTGTATCAAGAACAGAGCCCTGACAATAAAGCAAACGGTTTCTATCATTTAAAGTTAATTCAATTTCATGATTCCACTCCATAGAATCATTTTCAATCTTATCTTGAATATAAATAAACAGAGGACTGAGATTTGGATAATCCTTAACAATTGCATCATAGGATTCTAAACTGTATTTTGATACGTCATCAATTTGCAGTATTTTCCCCATTACAGGATTAATAATCTGAATTTTCTTTTCCTGATTAAGTGCTATAACACCAAAAGAATATTGCAGTATGGTTTCTAAATAAAGATTATGAGTATCAAGCCCCTCTCTAGAGAGCTTAATCCTTCTGCTCATTTCATTAAAATGCCCTATAAGATCATGCATATCTTTATGTTTAGGGTCACGCTCAATCTCAACATCATAGTTACCAGAAGAAATCTCTCTTGTAGCGATTGATAAGTTATGCATTGGCCTCATGAGTTGATCAATCATTCGAAGTACAATTAATAATGCACTCAAAACAGCTAATAAAATTGTTGAAGTAAAATCAATCATAAATCGGGTTTTAATTATGGATGAATTCAATGTCAATTCGGCATCTTTTGCCGCATCACGAAAACGTGTCATCCTTGAGGTTAAGCTGTTGATATTAATGTCGGGTGCAAAGTGGGCTATCAAAGTAAATTCATCAGTCGAAGCTGTATATCCATCGATCATACAATTAGAATCTGCTCTCTTACTCGATGCTGCTAGATTCATTTGACTGTCATAAAGTTTGAGCTCACATGCCCAGAAATCACTTGTCAGAAGATTGAGAACAGTTTGCATTTTATCATTAGAGGCTGTAGGTGCATCAAAATAGTTAACTAGCTTTGCAATATTGCGAATGCGATCCTCATAATATTTAATTGCTATATTATTTGTATTTCTATAGAGTTCATCAACCTCACCACCAACTTTTAAATTAAACTCATCAAACTGATTTTCAGCAATCTGAAGGTTATCTCTAATAGAACCAAATGAAAAGAGATAAAAAGACAGAACAGGAAGTAAAACTAAAACTGGAACAATCCTTATAAAAGACCAAGTAAACCTTGACCCAATGACTCCTTCTTGAGAGTTTTGTTTTAGTTTTTTCATTGAAAGAGTAATGTAGAAGATAGCTACAATACTCATTACCACATTAAATACAACTAAAACTAAATACCATTTTTCAATTAATCCTGGATTAAGGCCAAGATAAAACATTCCCAAAAAAGAAATTAGGAAAATACCTACCCAAAATAAAGCGCGAGGAGCTTCTTTCAAAGAAAAAGCCTGATTAAGCAACATAAATTTTGTTAACCATATAGTAAAGTCTCTCGATTATCTCATAAATGTATTATTTCTTACATAAGTTGTTGATAAAATACAACAAGCTAACATTTTTCAATTCTTTTGATTAAAACTAATACTCAACTCAATCATTACTTAGATAATATTAAAGATGAAACTCTTCTTGCTATAGATACTGAATTTAGAAGAATTGATTCATACTTTCCTGAACTTTGTTTAATACAAATTGCAACTAAGGATAAATTAGAATGTTTTGATGTACTGTCCCTAAATAATCTTGATTCACTATTTACAAAGCTTTACGATAAGAAAACTAAATGGATTATTCACTCTGCAAGGCAAGATATAGAGGCTCTGTATTATTTATCTAATAGAATTCCAAATTCAATTTTTGATACTCAAATTGCTGCATCGTTTCTAAATTATCCACTTCAAGTCTCTTATCAAGGACTCACTGAGTCTCTACAGAATATTCATTTAGAAAAAAAATATACGAGATTTGATTGGAAAAAACGTCCACTCCCACGTGATGTTTTGAAGTATGCCCTTGATGATGTAAAGTATTTAATACCGATTTTTAATAAGCTTTCTAAAGAATTAATAAAATATGAAAGGCTAGATTGGGTTGAGGAAGAAAGTAAATTCTTATTAGATAAAGATACATATAAGCCAAACTATAGGCAAATCATCAAAAAAACAAAAGGAATATCAAAAATTTCATCAAAGTATGTGAATAACGCAATCGATTTAATTTTTTGGCGTGAGTCTATTGCCCAGAAAAAAAATAAACCTCGAAAGTGGATAATGTCTGATGAGAAACTTATCGATTATGCTATTGGTAAGAATAAATTATCATCAAGCAAAATTGATGAATTTAAGAATTTTATAGAGAATAAGGGTCAAAATATTAATTTTGAGGGTTTAATAAAGGTTCAAAAGCCACTTTCCGATCAGGAAATCTTGATGAAGAATAGGCTTAAAGAGCAGATTAATAAGCTTTCAATTCAATATAAGATTCCCTCTGAGCTAATCTGTACATCAAAAAATCTTATGAATTTTATTAGAGGTGAGGATTTAGTTACAATAAATCAAGGTTGGAGATCTAAAATATTTAAAATATAAACTCAGTCAATTTTTAAAAGTTAAAAATAATTATCAAAACTAACACCTTTAAAATTATCTCAGGTAGTTTGAAGGGGAGAAAGTTCCCCTTTAAAGATGTTGATGGATTACGCCCCACTTCTGGTAAAGCAAGAGAAACTTTATTTAATTGGCTTCAGTTTGAAATCAGCGGTAAAACTATTTTAGACCCATTCTCTGGGACTGGTGCCTTAGGTATTGAGGCCTTATCTAGAGGTGCGAGTAAGGTATATTTTATTGAAAAAAATAGTAAAGCCTTTAAAATACTTAAATCTAGTTTAAATCTCTTAAATCCTAATCAATATAATCTAATAAACCAAGATTCAATCAAATATCTTGAAAAAGCGGATTTATTACCCTTTGATATAATTTTCTTGGATCCACCATTTAATAAAGAGCTACTTCCCTCAATTCTTTTACTCCTCTCTAGAAAAAAACTTATAAGTACAAAAAGTAAAATTTATATTGAATCAGAGTATGAGATTAATATTGAATTCTTAAATTCAAACATTATGTATAAATGTAGAATAGTTAAACAAAAAAAATCAGGTAATGTTCATTATTGTCTGATAAGCTTAGAGGAATTATGAAAAAAATTGCAATTTATCCTGGTTCTTTTGATCCTATTACAAATGGTCATATAGACTTAATAAAAAGGGCCTCGAAACTCTTTGATGAGGTCATTATTGCAATTACTCAAAATGCTAACAAATCAAGCTTTTTGTCAATTGAGCAGAGGGTAAGTGCTGCTGAAAACTCAATTAGTTCTTTAACAAATACAACAGTACTCAGTTTTAACAACCTTTTGGTCGACTTTGCTAAAGAACAAAATGCACAAATCATTATCAGGGGACTAAGAGCTGTATCTGACTTTGAATATGAGTTTCAATTAAGTGGAATGAATAAACGCCTTAACTCTCAAATTGAAACTTTATTTATGACTCCCTCTGAAGAATTTGCCAACATTTCTTCATCTTTAGTTCGTGAAATTCTTTTATTGGGTGGTGATATCTCCCCTTTTGTTCCAAGTGAAGTGAAGACAATCCTTCTAGATATTGCTAAAAAATAATTTTATATATACCTTGAAATAATATTTTGTATCCCTAAATAGGGTTTATACGAAAAATACAAGGAGTAAATGAAATGTCAAAAATGATTGGAATTGATTTAGGAACAACAAATTCTTGCGTATCTGTAATGGATGGTGGTGTTGCAAAAATTATTGAAAATTCTGAAGGAAATAGAACTACGCCGTCAATTATTGCATACCCTAAAGATTCTGATGAAATTTTGGTGGGTCAGCCAGCTAAAAGACAGGCAGTAACTAATCCTGAAAACACATTATATGCAATTAAGCGTCTAATTGGTCGTCGGTTTGAAGAAGAGGCGGTTCAAAAGGATATTGACTTAGTCCCATACAAGATTATTAAAGCCAAGAATGGTGATGCCTGGGTTGAAGTCAAGGGTAAGAAGATGGCTGCACCTGAAATATCTGCAAGAGTCATTCAGAAAATGAAGCAGACTGCGGAGGATTACTTGGGAAACGAAGTAACTGAGGCTGTTATTACGGTTCCAGCGTACTTTAATGATTCTCAGCGTCAAGCAACTAAAGATGCTGGAAAGATTGCTGGTTTAGATGTTAAAAGAATAATCAATGAGCCTACTGCTGCTGCCCTAGCTTATGGAGTAGACAAAACAACTGGCGATAAGAAAGTTGCTGTCTATGACTTAGGTGGAGGAACATTTGATGTCTCAATTATTGAGATGGAAGATATTGATGGAGAAAAACACTTTGAAGTTCTTTCTACTAATGGTGATACGTTTTTAGGTGGTGAAGATTTTGATCAAAGAATTATCAACTTTCTAGTTGAAGAATTCAAGAAGGAACAAAGTTTTGATCTTGCAAAGGATGCTATGGCACTTCAAAGACTTAAAGAAGCCGCTGAAAAGGCAAAAATTGAACTATCTTCATCTGAGCAGACTGAAATCAGTTTGCCTTACATCACCGCTGATGCTTCGGGTCCAAAACACCTTAACATTAAGATGACAAGATCTAAATTAGAATCTCTGGTAGCAGACCTTCTAAAACGCTCTATAGATCCATGTAAAACTGCTCTTAAAGATGCTGGCCTGTCCAGTGGAGATGTAGATGAAATTATTCTTGTTGGTGGCCAGACTAGAATGCCAAAAGTACAGCAAATGGTTAAAGATTTCTTTGGTAAAGAACCTAAGAGAGATTTAAATCCAGATGAAGCAGTTGCTATGGGTGCCGCAATCCAAGCTGGTGTTTTAGGTGGAGATGTCAAAGATGTACTTCTACTTGATGTAACACCTTTATCGCTTGGAATTGAGACTATGGGTGGTGTTATGACAAAGTTGATTGAGAAAAATACAACAATCCCAACAAATCAGTCTCAAATATTTTCAACAGCTGCAGATAACCAATCTGCTGTTACAGTTCATGTTCTTCAGGGAGAGCGTGACGTTGCAAGTGCAAACAAGTCATTAGGTCAATTTAACCTAGAAGGAATTGCGCCCGCTCCCAAAGGCCAACCTCAAATTGAAGTAACTCTAGATTTGGACTCTGATGGAATTCTTAATGTTTCAGCGAAGGACAAAAATACTGGTAAAGAGCAATCAATAACAATTAAGTCTTCAAGTGGCCTCTCAGATGAAGAGGTTGATAAAATGATCAAGGATGCAGAAGCTCATGCTGATGAAGACAAGAAGTTCCAGGAACTTGTTTCATCCAGAAATATGGCTGACTCACTTGTTCATTCTACAAAGCAATCACTTGAAGAACTTAAAGATGAAATCTCTGAAGATGAAAAAACTGCTATTGACGATGCACTAACTGAATTAGAGGAGAGCATTAAAGGTGATGATAAAGACACCATTGATGCTAAAGTACAAAATCTAAGTGAGAAGGCACAAGTTTTAGCACAGAAGGCTCAAGAAAAAGCTGGCGCAGAAGGATCTGCTGATGCTGATAGCACAGATACTGGTGAAGATGTCGTTGATGCTGACTTTGAAGAGGTAAAAGAAGAAAAGTAAGTAGCTTTATTTGCTGATTTAAAAAACCTCTCATGTCTAGTGCATGAGAGGTTTAATATTTTAAGGGAAATATGTCAGAAAGAGATTATTACGAAGTTTTAGGTGTTGATAAAAATGCAGATGAAGCCAATATAAAGAAGGCCTATAAGCGTCTTGCTATGAAGTATCATCCGGATAGAAATGGAAGTGATAAAGCTGGTGCTGAAAAAAAGTTCAAGGAAGTTCGCAAAGCATATGATGTTATATCAGATCCTCAAAAGAGATCTGCTTATGATCAATTTGGGCACGCAGGTGTAGAGCAAGGTGGTCAAGGCTTTGGTGGTGGAAATCCATTTGGTGGAGCTGGCGGCTTTGGAGATATATTTGGTGACATTTTTGGTGGTGGCAATGCTAAGCCAGATAATCGTGGATCTGACCTTCGTTATGATCTAGAGATCGACTTAAAGCAGGCTGCTGAAAGTGATACTGTCAAAATAAGAGTCCCAAAAAATGATACATGTGATACTTGTTCTGGAAGTGGTGCAAAACCAGGGACTTCTGTTAAAACTTGTATCAATTGCCGTGGAACTGGTCAGACTACAATGCAGCAAGGTTTCTTTGCTGTTCAGAGACCATGTAACCAGTGCAACGGCTCTGGGGAAAAAATTGAGTCTCCTTGTGGTACCTGTCGAGGGCAAGGTGTAGTTCGAAATCAAAAAACTCTTTCTGTAAAAATTCCTGCTGGTGTTGATACTGGAAATAGAATCAGATTAAGTGGAGAAGGTGAGGCAGGTTTGCGAGGAGGGCCACATGGTGACCTATATGTGCAAATTCATATCAAGGATCATCCAATTTTTCAGCGAGAAGGTAATGATCTTTACTGCGAAGTTCCTATAGACTTTGCAACATCTGCGCTTGGAGGATCAATTGAAGTTCCAACTTTAAAAGGAAAGCTCAAAATTAACGTTCCTTCTGGCACTCAAACTTCAAAATTATTTAGACTTCGAGGAAAAGGTATGCCTGCAATGAGGCATAGTGGTTCTGGTGATCTACTCTGCCAGGTCAAAGTAGAAACACCAGTTAACTTGAACTCTAAACAAAAGAAGCTTTTAAAAGATTTTTCCAGCTCATGTGAAGCTAAGCACCATCCTGAGTCAGATTCATTCTTTGGTAAAATGAAGTCATTCTTTGATTAGACTTGAAACAATTTGATACAATGAATTAATGGGTTATCTATAAAATATTATTTTTCTCCAATTAATCTTCATATGATAATTCAGACCATCAAAGCACGCGAAGTTCTTGACTCAAGAGGTAATCCAACGGTTGAAGCAGATGTCATTTTAAAAAATGGAGTGATTGGAAGTGCTATAGTTCCGTCAGGAGCATCAACAGGACAGAGAGAAGCTTTAGAACTTAGAGATGGAGATAAAGACAGATATCTAGGCAAAGGGGTGCTTAAGGCAGTTAAATTTATAAATTCAGAGATTAATGATGCATTAAGAGGCATGAATGTATCTGAACAAGAGAGAATCGATCAGGTAATGATTGATCTTGATGGAACTGAATCAAAATCTAGGCTTGGGGCCAATTCTATACTTGCAGTTTCTTTAGCCTCAGCTAAAGCAAAAGCAAATGCTATGGGTGTTTCATTATTTCGATCGTTTAACTTTTCGAACTCTTTCCATTTACCAGTCCCCATGATGAATATCATTAATGGTGGTGAACATGCCAACAATAGTATAGACATTCAAGAGTTCATGGTTATTCCCGCTGGTGCACCAAGTTTTAGAGAGGCGCTCAGATACGGAACTGAAGTTTTTCATCACTTAAAAGCTGTGTTAGATAATAAAGGACTTAATACTGCAGTAGGTGATGAGGGCGGTTTTGCACCAGACTTAAAATCAAATGAAGAAGCTCTTCAAGTTATTATTCTGGCAATTAAAAATGCAGGATATTTACCTGGTAAAGATATCTTTATTGGGATTGATGCCGCTAGCTCAGAATTCTTTAGTGATGGTACCTATAATTTAGAATCTGAAGGGTTAAAACTATCGAATTCACAGTTTACTGATTACCTTGCTAAATGGACTGAAAAGTATCCAATTATTTCAATTGAAGATGGAATGGATGAGAATGATTGGGAAGGATGGGAAATGCTATCTCAAAAATTATCAAAAACTGTTCAACTGGTTGGTGATGATCTTTTCGTTACCAATAGTAAAATTTTAGCCAAAGGCATTGAAAAGAATATAGCAAACTCAATATTAATTAAAGTTAATCAAATTGGAACACTTAGTGAAACATTTGATGCAATGAGACTTGCGCATAAAGCAAACTATACTTGTGTTATGTCCCATAGAAGTGGAGAGACTGAGGACACTATAATTGCTGATCTTGCAGTGGCAACAAACTGTGGTCAAATTAAAACTGGCTCATTATCACGCTCAGATAGGCTAGCAAAGTATAATCAGCTTTTAAGAATCGAAGAAGAGTTGGGCGATAAGGCTTCATATCCTGGTCTGAAAGCATTTAATAATTTATCAAAATTTTGAGGATAATCTAGTTTTAATACTTAAAGTTAATTTAAGGTTAAAATAGTATCTTAATGACTATTTAGGGTAACTTATTGGAATCACTGTCCACTTTTTGGCTAAGTGTTTTACTTTTCATTTTAATATTAGCTTCCGCTTTTTTCTCATCATCGGAAACTTCGATGATGGCAATCAATCGCTATCGCCTTAAAACACTAATATCAAAAAACAATGTTCAAGCCAAAAGGGTTGAAAAGCTTCTCAATAATATTGATTATTTGATTGGTGGTATTCTTTTAGGCAATAACTTTGTCAATATTCTTGCTGCGAGTATAGCCACTCTTATATCTATAAAACTTTATGGTGAAGGTTCAGTTATTATTGCTTCAATAATTCTAACAGTAGTGATTTTAATTTTTGCTGAAAATACCCCTAAGACTTTTGCAGCAAAAAATCCTGAAAGAATTGCTCTACCTGCATCATGGCTTCTAGAAATATTAATTAAATTATTTAAGCCTGTAATTTATTTAATTTCTTTGATATCCAATTTTATACTCAAAACTTTTGGACTTAAAATTGAGAATAAAGATAACTTAAATTCAGAAGAACTTAGAATGGCAGTCAAAGATTCAAAATCTATGATGACAAGTAACTACCAAAGAATGCTTCTAAATATCATTGATCTTGAAAAAGTTAAAGTTGAAGACATTATGATTCCTCATCATGAACTAGTTATCGCTGATATTGATGATGAAGAGGAGCTGTTTGATCAGTTTAAGCGAATTGAACATAACAGGCTACTTATATTTCAGGGCTCTGAGAATAATATTATTGGAACAATCCATATGAGAGATGTTGTTAATAGTTATGCTAAAGATGAGGCGAATATTTCAAAGATTAAGGATTTAATTAGAGAGCCATACTTTATTCCTGAAGGGACGACATTATCTCAGCAACTTGAACACTTCAAAACGCAAAAAAGAAGGCTTGGAATTGTGGTTGATGAATATGGAGAAGTTCAAGGAATGGTTGTACTAGATGATATTCTAGAAGAAATCGTAGGTCAATTTACATCATCTCAGGGTGAAACAATAGATGAAATAAGTTTACAAGAAGACGGAAGCTATCTAGTTGATCCTAGGATTAGCATTCGAGAACTCAACAGTGAACTCAAAATTAAATTACCTTTTGATAATGCCAAAACACTACATGGACTAATATTAGAGCAGCTTCAGATCTTTCCTCAACATAACGTTTCTTTAAAAATTGATCCACTAGTTATAGAAACGATTCAAGTCAGCAAGCAAAGCGTTAAACTTGTAAAAATTACAAAATCAAACTAGCTTGATTTAATAGTATCATCCTAGTGATTTAACCAATGGCTTAAGGTAATCTTGATATTTTTTCCAATCATTAGAACTTCCTTGATAGATTTTTTTTCTAACTTGTAATGCACTAGCAGTTTGAACATCACGTTTATTCTCATGAAATTTTAGACAATTTTGATCCCAATTTAAATCACAATATTTAATTAACTTTCTTGTTTCCATTTCCTGATTTTTGGTAAGCTCTTCATAAGATAAGTCATAAATTTTTCCAGGATATAAATTTTTCCAATAGTTCATTAGATCATCATATAAGCTATAGAATTTAGCTAAATCATCAAAGTTATAGGCCCAACCGTTACCTTGACCACTAAAATAATGCTTGTAAATTGACCAGCAAGTAGCTCTTGCATCCCTTTTAATATGAACGATACTAGCTTCAGGCAAAGAAGAAACTATAAAACCAATATTTCTAAAATTTAAAGGCCATTTATCTGTAATTAATTTTTTAGAGGTATCAATTCTAGATAATGAGTCAAGGTACTCTTGGCGAATTGAAGAAAACTCTTCATTAGATAAACTGTATTTTTTTAGAGCTGAATGCTCTTCCATTATTGGAATTATTGCATTACTTAAATTTCTCAACTCACCTGCACCATAAACTTGATGATGACTAGATATAATTTGTTCCACGAGTGATGTGCCTGACCTTGGCATGCCAACTATGAATATAGGTCTGATTGTTAAATCATCGTATGTAATATTTTTTTTCTTATTGTTGTTTTTATTTGGAAAAAATTGTTTGATTACACTATTATGATTTTCTGACTTCTCTATAGAATAACCAAGCTCTAATTTTCGCAAATGGTTTCCTTCATTCAAAAATTTAAAAAACTCTTTATGATCTCCCAAATCTTCATTTGCCTTTGCTAAGGCAAAGTTTAAGTATATTCTATCTTTTTGACTTAATTCTTTTTTTCTAATAAGTGACTTCATTTGCGAAATCTGTAAATCATTTGAAGTATAAGTTTTTACTCCACTTAGATTATGATGAGCGGTTGAATATGAAGGATCAAGGTCTATTGCTTTTTCAAAATTTTCTTTTGCTAACTTAACTTCTCCAATACGAAGATAGCTAATTCCAAGGTTATTAATAGCAATGGCAAAATTTGGATTTAGTTCTTCAGCCTTCTTGAATAAATTAATCGCCTCATGGGCTTTATTGAGTCCAAGATATGAATTTCCTAAATTATTATAAGCTTCGGCAAACTCTGGTTTCAGAGCAACTGCCCATTCTAGATGCTCAATTGCAGAAATAAAATCTCCCTTAACAAGGAAAATTTGTCCCAGATTATTGTGCGCATTAGGATAGTTCTTATTACAATTTAATGCATTTTGATAAGCTCTAATTGCATTATCAGAATCATCCACCTCACGAAGAGTAACTCCGAGATTATAATAGGCTTCCGCATAATCTGGCTTGAGAGAGGTAGCTTTAGTAAAATCATTAATTGCTCCTGTATAATTTTGATTTGCCTTATTACATACTGCCCTAATATTATAAAGTATGGCTTCATTAGGGTAGTTTTTGATTAATGGCTCGACAATATCTATTGCTTTTTTAATCTTTCCTTCTGTGACTAATGAAATAGCAGTTTGAAGATCTTGTCTAGCAATAGGAGCTTGATTTTTTTTATTTTTTAGCATCAAAATACCACTTTTAGCATCTCTATTATTTGGAGAAGATTGCAAGATTTCTAGATAAATCAATTCTGCCTCATCTAGATTACCTTTGATAAGGAGTTTTTTTGCACGAGATAAAAGTCTGTCAGTTTTTATTGTCATCTTTTATTCGATAAATTCTAGGATAAAGACTATTTTAAATAGTTATAAAGGAATTTTATAGTATTTCTCAAGATCATATTTTCTAAGATTAAAAAACGTTTTTTTAAATCATTAAAGCTAAAATAGAAATTAATAAATTTTTATATTAATATTAGAGAATTGCTATAAAACTATGCAAAATTTTAAGATTAATTTAGGTATTATCTTTAATAAATTAAATAATTCAATTTAACAAGGAAAAGAATGTTTAAATTCTTCACAGAAAAACAATGGGCATTATGGGCATATCTTGGTTCAATAATAATTCTATCTTCTCTATGGATTCAGGTTCAGATTGATGTCAAAATAAATGAATGGTTTGGTGAATTCTATGACATGATTCAAAAGGCTTTGGCTGAACCAAATACTGTAACTATTGAGGAGTACTTTGCTGGACTATGGTCGTTTATAAGTCTTGCAATGATTTATGTTGCAATCGCTGTTCTTGTTTCATTTTTTACTAATCACTTTTTGTTTAGATGGCGAACAGCAATGGTTGATTGGTACCACAGCGTCTATGATAAAGCTAGAACTATTGAGGGGGCATCTCAACGTGTTCAGGAGGATACAATAAAGTTTAGTAGAATTATGGAGAGTCTGGGAACAAGCTTCATTTCAGCAGTTATGATAATTGTAGAATTCTTGCCCATATTATTTGGTCTATCAATTGGTATTCCAATTTTCTTTTTTGGAGATTGGGAGTATGGATTAGTTGTTGGTGCTCTTATATGGTCAGTTGGTGGTACTTTGTTTTTAGTAGCTCTTGGATTACTCTTAAGACTTGTTGGTGTTGAGTATGATCTGCAAAAACAAGAAGCTGCTTATCGAAAAATACTTGTTATTGCCGAAGATGATGGAAATGTAAGACCAAAAACGCTTGATGAATTATTTGATGATGTTCGCAAGATACATTTTGTAAGCTATCTGCGCTATTTATATTTTAATATCGGGAACATAGCGTACCTTCAGCTAAATGTTTTGAGTGCATATGTTTTCCTAGCACCAGCTATCGTAGCAGGTGCTGTAACCTTAGGTGTAATGCAACAAATAATTAGAGCATTTGGAAGGGTTGAGGGCAGCATGCAGTACTTGTTAAAAGCATGGCCTACGATCATTGAACTTGCTAGTGTCTATAAACGTTTAAGGGAATTTGAAACTCAAATTGAATTAATGAATGAGGAAGTAACTGAATAATCAATTAGTAATTGATTGACCCATTTTTAGTTGCTGTTCTTGTTTAAGAAATAACTCTGGTGACTCATTTGGAAGCATAAGAATGACTGTTGAGCCCATGTTAAATCGACCTAGCTCCTCTCCCTTGGTTAAGCTTATTTGACGAGAATCATAGCCATATGTTTTAATTGACTTATTATAAGGAGGAGTTATTTGACCCTCCCATGAAGTCTCCATAGATCCAACAAAAATAGCCCCAATCATGATTAAGGCTATTTCACCAAACTCTGAATCGAAATAACATACAAGTCTCTCGTTTCTTGCAAATACATTGTCAATATTATTTACTGTGCTTTGATTAACTGAGAAAAGATTTCCTGGAATGTATTTCATTGTTTTTAAAATACCATTACATGGCATATGAATGCGATGATAATCCCTAGGTGATAAATAAATTGTTGCAAAACTATTAAAAAAATTATTTTTCGAATTATCTGCAAGTAAAGCTGAGACTGAGTATTGTTTACCCTTTGCTTGGAAGATTATTGAATCCTCTATCCTTCCCCACTGAGAAACTAACCCATCAACTGGAGAAATTAATTTTGAATTAGATATTGGCCTTGAATCAGACTTAAGAGATCGCGTAAAAAAATCATTGAAATCTTTATATTCCTTAATATTTTCAAACTTGGCCTCACTCAAATTAACTCCATAGTTTGAAACAAACCATGCAGTAAAGGTATTTTTAATCCAAGAAATTTTTATTCTTGCAAATCGAAACATAAGCCTCGATAAAAGATGTTGAGGCAATAAAAACTGTAGAAATGTCATCAGACAAGCTTACTGAGTATAAAGCTTACTGAATTCTTAAAATCAATTTCAGCTTTATCTGCATGGGATCTAGATTTGTATTCAATTTTCCCATTATCAGCATGAGTGTCACTAATCACCAGTCGGTGAGGAATACCCAAAAGTTCAGAGTCTGCAAACATAATTCCAGGTCGCTCTTTTCGATCATCAAGCAATACATCAATATTTTTTTCTTTGCAGTCTAGATAAAGCTGATCTGCAAGTCCTCTAACACGCGATGATTTATGATAGTTGATTGGGACTATAACAAGATCAAAGGGCGCTATGGCTCTTGGAAAAATAATCCCTTTCTCATCATGGTTCTGCTCAATACTTGCAGCAATAATTCTATTTACTCCAATACCATAGCAACCCATGTTCATATTAACCGCCCTTCCATCTTCACCAATAACATTAGCATTCATTGAATCTGAGTATTTTGTACCAAGCTGAAAAATATGACCTACTTCAATTCCTCTTTTAATTTCTATATTACCCTGACCATCTGGTGATGGGTCGCCAGCAACAACATTGCGCAGATCACTAGGATTAATTTGTTTTGTATCTCTTTGCCAATTTACTCCAATAAAGTGTTTATCATTTTCGTTAGCACCACAAACAAAATCAGACAAACAAGCCGCAGCATAGTCAACAAAAATTGGAATGTCTAAATTTACAACGCCAATGGAGCCAAAATTACAACCTAGTTTCTTAACAACTTCCTCTTCATCTGCCATTTGAAGTGGCTGTTTAATACCCTTAAGTTTTGAGGCTTTAACTTCATTGAGTTCATGATCGCCTCTTAATACAAGTGCTACTAGACTCCCATCACTTCCAATGACAACAAGTGTTTTAATAGATTTCTGAGGATCAACTTTTAACAAATTACAGACATCATCAATTGTCTTTACTCCCAGCGTTTCAACCTCTTTCAAATCCTCTTCAGGAGAATTTGGCTCTCCCTGTGAAAAAGTTTCGGCTCTCTCAAGATTTGCAGCATAGTCCGAGCTATCAGAAAAGCAAATAGTATCCTCACCAGATTCAGCTATCACATGAAACTCATGTGAGCTATCACCTCCAATTGCACCAGAATCAGCCAATACAGCCCTATAATCCAAACCAACTCGATCAAAAATATTGCAATATGTCTGATGCATTACTTTATAAGTCTCACCGAGTGATTCCTCATTCATATGAAAAGAGTAAGCATCCTTCATAATAAATTCTCTAGAACGCATCACTCCAAAACGAGGTCGAATTTCATCTCTAAATTTTGTTTGAATTTGGTAAAAGTTAATTGGAAGCTGTTTATAGCTTCGTATGTATTGTTTTGCAATGTTGGTGATAACTTCCTCATGTGTTGGGCCCAAACAAAAATCTCTATCATGTCTGTCTTTAAATCGAAGTAATTCTGGGCCATACTCTTCCCATCTTTTAGACTCTTGCCAAAGTTCTGCCGGCTGGGCAACTGGCATTAATACTTCTAGTGCCGATGATTTATTCATTTCCTCTCTGATAATTTTTTCAACCTTTTGTATAACTTTAAGTCCAATCGGTAAATAAGAATAGAGTCCAGATGCTAGTTTAGATATGAGCCCAGCTCTTATCATTAATTGGTGCGAAATGATCTTAGCATCGTTTGGCGCCTCTTTAACTGTGGAGATTAAATAATCACTGCTTTTCATATAAAATGTCTTAATATCAATAAATAATTAGATTTTACCTAATGCCGGATTTTCAAACTTTATTAATTTATATTATTCCATTGCTTTTCGCAA
Source organism: Candidatus Thioglobus sp. (assembly GCA_028345055.1). Lineage (GTDB taxonomy): Bacteria > Pseudomonadota > Gammaproteobacteria > PS1 > Pseudothioglobaceae > Pseudothioglobus. Next base: position 47,332 of record JAOMCO010000002.1, read on the forward strand.
TTACTCTTCATGAGGCTGCTCATGGCTGGGTTGCGAGTAAGCTAGGTGATCACACTGCAAGAATGATGGGTAGAGTTACTCTAGATCCTACAAAGCATATTGATCCAATTGGAACTATAGCGATTCCCTTAGTTTTATTAATCTCTTCATCAGGATTTATATTTGGATGGGCTAAGCCGGTTCCAATTAACTTCAACGCACTTCGTAACGGAAAAAATGGCATGATATGGGTTGCTTTAGCAGGACCTGCTGCAAATATATTCATGGCAATATGCTGGCTATTCATAATGATTATTGCGATTAATATGAATATTGCCGTATTAATCGAAATGGGACGCGTTGGAATTCTTGTTAATTGTGTTCTAGCTGTATTTAATCTATTACCTATACCTCCTCTGGATGGCTCAAGGGTGATTAGTGCACTTCTTCCAAATCGATTAGCATATCAATATAATCAACTTGAACAGTATGGCCTATATATATTATTAGGATTAATGTTTCTTGGAGGTTTTAATTATTTGGTAAGGCCATTGGTTGAGTTTATTTTGAGCTGGTTTAACTATGCCCTTATTATTCTAGGATGAACAACTAAGCTCAAGGTTATTAGCCCAATCAGGTGGCTCACTATCATATGAATCATAGCCATTATGAGAATCAAAAGGCCTTTCAAGCAGCCTGAAGAGAACATCAATTTCCTCATAATCACCTAAATCTTCTGCTTTTCTTATTGCCACTTCAGCCAAGTAGTTTCGTAGAATATATTTAGGATTAAACTGTTTCATTAGAACTAGACTTTGATTTAAATCCTGTTCCTTGTTAATTCTTTTTTTGTAATCTTTAAACCAAGATTTAAAATCATCTCCCAATAAATTCTTTTTTTGATTTGAGAGTTCTCTCATTGAGCGGTGATAGTCTTTTTTATTATTATAAAGAAGCTCTAAAAAGTTATTAATTAGTGCATTATCGCCATCATCTTGCAAAATTAAACCGAACTTACTCCTCATCAAGTATGAGTACTCTTTGACTAATATTTTTTCATAGGAGGATAACGCATCCTTTAGTTGTTCCTCTTGAATAAGTGACTTTAAAGCTCCAGCAAGTCGCTGTAAGTTCCATAATGCAACTGACGGCTGCCTCTCAAATGAGTATCTTCCTTGTGTATCTGAATGATTACAGATAAAGGCTGGATCATAGGTTTCCATAAAACTGAAAGGCCCATAATCAATTGTTAAACCAAGAATTGACATATTGTCTGTATTCATAACTCCATGAGAAAAGCCCTGAGCTTGCCATCTTGCTATCATTATTGCGGTCAATTCTATAGCCCTTTTAAAGAGCCCTAAATAATCTCCTTGCTCAAGCTCTGTCATATGATGTTTGATTACAAAATCTGCTATTTTTTTTACATTTTCATTTTGATCTTGGGATGCAAAATATTCAAAGTGACCAAACCGGATATGACTCTCTGCAACTCGGGTAACGATAGCTGCACTTTCAACATGCTCTCTATAAACTTGTGTACTACTATTCACAATAGCAAGAGCCCTAGTAGTTGGAATATTGAGGCCTTGCATAGCAATTGAGCATAGGTACTCACGTATACTTGATCGAAGGACAGCTCGTCCATCAGCTCCTCGAGAAAAGGGGGACGTTCCAGCACCCTTTAGAGAAAGCTCTAAACCATCTATCTCACCAATCAGGCAAGAACGGCCATCACCTAGCTGGGGGACAAAATATCCAAATTGATGCCCAGCATAGACTGTAGATATTGGACTTTCCTCAGCTAAAGGTTTTTCACCAGAGCAGATTCCGAGAAGCTCATTATCATTCGATTTGAGGCTCAAATCTTGCATAAGACTCTCATTAATATGAATCAAAGAAGTATTTTCTAGCTTTTGAGTATCAACATGAGCAAAAAAATCACTGCCTAAATCTTTGAATTTAAGAGAGCTTTTCATTTAATATCTCATTAACCTGTTTTGGGTTAGCTTTTCCTTTAGAAGCTTTCATAACCTGACCAATAAAAAAGCCAAGTAGTTTCGAATTACCATCTTTAAACTGTTGAACTTGGCCAGGATTATTCTCAATAACATCATCAATAATCGACTCAATAGCGCTTGAATCTGTCATCTGTTTTAAGCCTTGTTTTTCAATGATTTCATCTGCAGTTCCTTTACCATCCCACATTAATTTGAAAACATCCTTAGCAATTTTTCCAGAAATCGTGTTATCAGTAATTCTTGAAATCAACAGAAATAACTCACCTGAAGAGATTGGTGAATCGACAATCTCAAGTTGACTTTTATTGAGAGCTGCAGAGAGATCACCCATAACCCAATTGGCAGAGAGTTTTGCGTCTGCACCTTGTTTTATAATATTTTCAAAATAATCAGCCATTTCTTTTTGCGATGTTAAAACCTCTGCATCGTATGAACTTAATCCAAGTGAGTCAATAAATCTTATCTTTTTTTCAGTTGGAAGTTCTGGAAGCTCTTTCTTAATCTCTTCCAGAAGCTCATCACTAATTACAACTGGTAGTAAATCAGGGTCAGGGAAATATCTATAATCATTAGCCTCTTCCTTTGACCTCATAGACCTAGTCTCATTTTTGATTGAATCATAGAGTCTGGTTTCTTGCACTACAGAACCACCCTCCTCCAAAATGTCAATCTGTCTTTCAACTTCAATATTAATAGCCTTCTCTAAGAATTTAAATGAGTTGATATTCTTTAGTTCAGATCTTGTTCCTAGCTCTTCACCCTGCTTTCTGACTGAAACATTAGCATCACATCGGAAAGAGCCCTCTTGCATATTTCCATCACATATTTCAATATATTGAACTAAAGCATGAATTTTTTTGGCATAGGCTACAGCTTCTTTTGCACTACTCATATCAGGCTCGGAGACAATCTCAAGCAAAGGGGTTCCAGCTCTGTTCAGATCTATTGCCGTATAGTCATCATACAGGTCATGGATAGATTTGCCTGCGTCCTCTTCAAGATGAGCACGAGTGATACCCACTGTCTTATTGTCTCCACTCTCTAAAGTGATTTCAATAGAGCCCTGACCAACGATTGGGATTTCAAATTGTGAGATTTGATAACCTTTGGGTAAGTCAGGATAAAAATAATTCTTTCTCGCAAAAATAGAGTGTTTATTAATAGCTGCATCCACTGACAGGCCAAAACGAAGCGCCATTTTAACAACTTCCTCATTTAAAACTGGTAACACTCCAGGAAAACCAAGATCTACAGCACAAGCCTGAGTATTTGCTTTAGAGCCAAATGCAGTTGAGGCACCAGAAAAAATCTTTGATTTAGTTCTTAATTGTGAGTGAATTTCTAAGCCAATTACAGTTTCCCAAGTCATAGAAGAGCCCCTACTTTTCAGCTGGCGAATTATTATGCCAGTCAGTCCTCATTTGAAATTGATGCGCTACATTTAAGAGTAGTTCTTCTGACCAGTGGTTTCCAATTAACTGGAGTCCTACAGGCAAGTTACCTGAAAATCCAGCTGGAATACTCATTCCTGGAAGCCCTGCCAAGTTAACAGATAGCGTATATATATCAGCTAAATACATCGAAACAGGATCTTTAACTGAACCTAAGTCAAAAGCTACAGTTGGTGAGACTGGTCCCATGATGACATCAACCTTATTAAATGCTTTTTTAAAGTCCTCACTGATAAGCTGACGTACTTTTTGTGCTTTTAAATAGTAGGCGTCATAGTAACCTGCTGATAATGCATAAGCACCGATCATTATTCTTCTTTTAACCTCTTCTCCAAAACCCTCAGAACGTGATCTCAGATATAAATCATTTAAATCCTTTGGAGCTTTACAGCGATAGCCATATCTGACTCCATCAAATCTAGAGAGGTTGGATGAACATTCACATGGGGCAACAATATAGTAGGCTGGAATTGCATGGACCGAGTTTGGAAGAGAGATCTCTTTAATCTCTGCCCCCATTGACTCATATTCTTTAATAGACTGCATCACTATCTTTTCAACACCAGAGTCTAAACCTTCAGAAAAGTACTCTTTTGGCAGTCCAATCTTTAGACCATTGATACTATTTTCGAGGCACTGAGTATAGTCAGGAACCGATTTATTAGCGCTGGTAGAATCGTGTTTATCAAAGCCAGCCATTGCGTTTAGAATAATTGCAGCATCCTCTACAGTTTGGGTCATTGGTCCTGCCTGATCAAGACTTGATGCATATGCAATCATCCCATATCGAGAAATTCTTCCATAGGTTGGCTTCAGCCCAGTTATACCGCAAAGGCTTGCTGGTTGGCGAATACTTCCCCCTGTATCAGTCCCGGTTGCAAAAGGAGATAAACGCGCTGCAACTGCTGCTGCTGAACCACCAGAGGAGCCACCTGGAACTTTATTGATATCCCAGGGATTTTGAACAGGACCAAAATATGAGTTTTCATTCGATGATCCCATCGCGAATTCATCCATATTCGTCTTTCCAAGCATAACCATATTTTCATTATTCAGTTTCTTTGTGACAGTAGCGTCATAAGGAGAAATAAACGAATCCAACATTTTAGAACCGGCAGAAGTCTTGACACCCTTAGTACAAAAGATATCTTTATGGGCATAAGGCATCCCAGTAAGAATTGAGCTATCCCCTTTTGTTATTTTTTTATCCGCCTCCTTTGCTTGAGAGAGCGCCTCATCTTCAGTAATCGAGATAAACGCGTTCAAATCTGAGTTCTTGATTCTATCTAAATAATGCTGGGTAAGCTCAAAAGAGGAAAAATCCTTATTTTTTAGACCCTTTATTATCTTAGCAACGGTTAAATTATGCATGATTACTCAATTACTGTTGGGACGAGAAAATGACCTTTACCGGTCTTTGGGGCAATCGCTTGAAATTCTTCAGAAAGATCATCTTCCAAGACCTTGTCCTCCCTTAATCGTTGGGACATTTTTAATGGGTGTGCCATTGGCTCAGCATCACCAGTATCTATTTCGCCAAGCTTGTCCATTAAACTTAGAATATTGTTTAGCTCAGCAGTAGCTTGCTCAATGTCTGAATCTTCAATATTGAGCCTAGCTAGGTGCGCAATTTCTTTAACTTTTTTATTATCTAATGACATATTTAAAACTAGTTAGTGACAAAAGTTATTGACCACTCTATTAAAATTTTCTTTTGAGTATGAGTCTGTGAGGTAAGAATCACCTAGGCCTTTTAAAAGAACTAAGCGAATCTTGCCATCAATTGACTTTTTATCCAGTGACATTGCCTCTATCAATGTTTCCCTATCAATAATCTTTTTGATAGTAATTGGTAAATCAGCTTTTGAGAGAATGCTTTCAACTCTAAGAACATCCTCATGAGATAAATGCCCTTCATCCATAGAAAGATAAGCCGCCATAACCATTCCTATAGAAATAGCCTCTCCATGAAGATAGTTACCATAACCAAATGCATTTTCTATTCCATGGCCAAAAGTATGTCCCAAATTTAATAGCGCCCTCTTTCCTCTCTCAAATTCATCGAGTGCTACAATTCTGGCTTTATCTTTACATGAGTTAAAAATAATCTCAATGATTAAATCTTTTTTGCGAGACATAATTGAATCAATGTTAACCTCTAACATGGATAAAAAGTCAGCGTTACCAAGAAGACCATACTTAATGACCTCTGCCATTCCAGCGGAATACTCCTGGTTGCTCAAAGTATCAAGTGTGTCAGCATCAATGATGACTGCTTTTGGCTGATAGAAAGCACCAACCATATTTTTACCCAACTCATGATTGACTCCAGTTTTGCCGCCAACGCTTGAATCGACTTGTGAAAGAAGCGTTGTAGGCACTTGAATAAAATTAACCCCTCTTTGGTAGGAGGCTGCAGCAAACCCAGTAATATCTCCAACTACGCCGCCACCCAGAGCAACTAGGGTTGAACTTCTATCAAATTTAGCTTTCATAAGAGCATCAAAAACTTTATTTAACGTTTCAAGCGTTTTAAACTTTTCTCCATCAGGAAGAACAACTGTCTCAACATTAAAACCGTCTAGAACAGCCTTAAGCTTTTCAAGATACAAAGGAGCAATGGTTGTATTTGTTACAATCATTACCTGTTTTCCTAGAATATGTTCAGTCAATAAAGACTTTGAAGATAGCAAATCAGTACCAATATAAATTGGATAAGATTTATCACCAAGATCAACGTTTAGAATTTTAGTATTAACTGACATTAAGCAAATATCCTATGTTCACCTTCTCCAGATACATTTTCTATACATCGCCCACATAAATCAACATAGTCCTTGTTTTCACCAATTTCAGGGCGGTGATGCCAGCAACGAACGCACTTTTGATGAACACTTTTTCTTACTCTTATAGAAAGAGAACTATCAATCTCTTTAGCGTCAGCCGGTTTATCCTTAAGTTCAAGGAGATTTGCTTCTGAAGTTATAAAAACAAACCTTAATTCATTCTTAAGTTCTAACATAGCCTGATAATTTTCCTGGCCACAGTAGAGGTCAACCTCAGCGTCGAGTGATGACCCGATGACCTTGTTCCGGCGCATCTCCTCAAGCTCTTTTCTTAGGTGCGTATTAATATCTCTGGCGCTTTCAATCGCCTTATTATGAAAATTACCCTCTAAATCGTCATACCAAGTTTGTAAAAAGATACTCTCCTTACTTATGCCAGGTAGAAACTGCCAAATCTCCTCAGCTGTAAAGGAGAGAATTGGTGCGAGCCACCTCACCATAGCATGAGAAATATGGAACAAAGCACTTTGCGCTGAGCGCCTTGCCAATGAATCAGCCTGAGTTGTGTACTGTCTATCTTTAATGATATCGAGATAAAAGCCCCCAAGATCGTTAGTACAAAAATTAAGAATTGACTTCATGACAAAATGAAAATTATAGTTATCATATTCTGTAATTATATTCTGCTGAAGATCAAGTGTTTTAGAGACAATCCATCGATCTAATAAAATCATTTCTTCATTTTTAACTAAATCTTTATCTGGATAAAATCCTTGCATATTAGCCAACATAAAGCGCATCGTATTTCTGATTCTTCTATAGCTATCTGCACTTCTATTGAGAATTTCATCTGATACAGTCATCTCTCCCGAATAATCCGTACTGCCTATCCAAAGCCTTAAGATATCGGCACCAAGAGAATTAACAACTTTTTGCGGCGGTATAACATTTCCTAGAGACTTACTCATCTTGTGACCATTTTGATCGACCGTAAAGCCATGAGTTAAGACTTCTTTGTATGGCGCTCTCTCATTAATTGCGCAGGAGGTTAACAAAGAAGATTGAAACCATCCTCGATGCTGGTCAGAACCCTCTAAATACATATCAGCTACATCTGGGAGATAATCACTTGCATTCAAAACAGCATAATGACTGACTCCAGAATCAAACCAAACATCGAGAGTATCTGTTGTCTTCTCGTAATCTTTTGCGTCAGGCCCCAATACCTCTTCAGCCTCTAGCTTAAACCATGCCTCTATACCTTCAACCTCAATTTTTTTTGCTATGACTTCAAATAAAGACTCGGTATCAGGATGCAGCTCGCCAGAATTCTTATCGACAAATAACGTTATGGGCGAACCCCAATATCTTTGACGAGAAATACACCAGTCTGGTCTATTTCCCACCATGAGTTCAATTCGTTTTTGACCCCAATTAGGAATCCATTTAACCTTTGGAATCTCTTCATTGACCCTATCTCTCAAGTTCCTCTGTGTCATCGACACAAACCATTGAGGAGTCGCACGAAAAATGACAGGAGTTTTGTGTCTCCAACAATGAGGATATGAGTGCGTTATTGGCTCATGCTTTACAAGAGTACCTTTTTCATTGAGGAGGTCAATAATAGTTGAATTAGCTCTAAAAATATACTCACCTGCAACGCCCTGAGTAGACTCGATAAATACGCCTCTGCCATCAACTGGGCAGTCTACTGGTAGGTCATATTTAAGACCAACTATGTAGTCATCTTGTCCATGGGCTGGAGCTGTATGAACTGCCCCTGTTCCTGCTTCAGTAGTGACGTGTTCACCGAGTATAACAGGAACCTCTTTATCATAAAAAGGGTGCTCAAGCATAATTCCTTCTAGTTCAGAGCCCTTATAAACCTTGCTTAATTTTTTGAAATCCTGAATTCCATATCTATCGAGTGATGACTCTATTAAGTCCTCTGATAAAAGAAATAAACTCTCACCTACATCAACAAGCGCGTAATTTAATTCAGGATGCAAAGATACCGCTTCATTTGCGGGCAGTGTCCATGGGGTTGTTGTCCAGATAATAAGTGATACTGGCTTTTCAAGCGCAAAAAAATCGCTCTTAACTTTGAATGCAACATCTACCGTATCAGAGTCTTTATCCTTATAATCCACCTCTGCCTCTGCTAATGCAGATGAACACTCAGTACACCAATGAACTGGTTTAAAGCCTTTTGTAATATGGCCATTTTTAATAATCTTTCCTAATGAGCGAACAATATCAGCCTCATATTTGAAATTTTTTGTTAGGTAAGGATTATCCCAATCACCAATAATTCCCAGTCTCTTAAAATCAACCTTTTGTTTTTCAATTTGCTTATCAGCATATTCTCTGCACGCCGCTCTGAATTCATCAGCAGTGATTTTATGTCCAACCTTACCTCTCTTTTTCTCAACCATATGTTCAATTGGAAGACCATGACAGTCCCAACCTGGTACATAGGGTGAATCAAAACCTGAGAGCGTTTTACTTTTAACAATAACATCCTTTAGAACTTTATTAACTGCATGGCCAATGTGAATATCTCCATTGGCATAGGGGGGTCCGTCATGCAATACAAATAAGGGGTTCCCTTTGAATTTATTTCGAATCTGTTGATTTAAATCTTGGTCTTGCCATTTCTTAAGAAAACCACCCTCACGGTTCGCTAAGTTAGCCTTCATAGGAAAATCTGTCGCAGGCAAATTTAAGGTATTTTTATAGTCAGACATTCTGGCTTATGATAATTTAAATCTAAAGACGCCATTATACTTGACGCATAGGCTATATCAAGATTGATAATCCATCCAAAATATTAATTTTAGTATAGAAAAAAATACTGATTTTAGTCTATAAGTCGACTGACTTTAAGAGCGCCTGGACCTGTTTAGGTTTTAGGTATTCTGATTGATTCGCCCTCAATTTTTCTGGCAAACGTATGTCACTAAATCTAGTCCTGATAAGACGAGATACTTTAAAATCTAGGGCCTCCCAGAGTCTTCTTACCTCTCTCTTTCTACCTTCTCTGACAACCACATGATACCAGCGGTTGGCACCATCACCTCCACCTATTGTAACTCTATGAAATTTAGCAAAACCATCCTCTAACTCGATACCATTTGTGAGCTTCTTGATGTGCTCATCCTCAACCTTGCCTAAAACGCGAACTGCATATTCTCGGTCAATTTCAGAGCTTGGATGCATTAATTTATTAGCCAAATCACCATTATTTGTAAAGAGCAATAATCCTGATGTGTTCAAATCTAAGCGACCCACCATAACCCACCTAGTATTATCAGGTAAAAATTCAAAGACACTCTTTCGACCCTCTTCATCTTTGTTAGAACATATGATGCCAGCCTGTTTATTTAGGATTAATACCTTTGTTTCTTCTTCGGAGTATCTCCCAAGATCAATAAGCCTTCCATCAATAGTAACTTTATCTGTAATGATTGCTTTATCGCCAAGCTTAGCTTCTTGACTATTAATCGAAATCCTGCCCTGCTCAATCAATCTTTCAGCCCATCGTCTTGAACCATAGCCAGCATTAGCAATAAGTTTTTGTATTCTGTCAGACATTAATTTAACCTGACTTAGTAAGAAATCCCCATAGCATCTCGAACCTCTTCCATTGTACTTTTGGCTACTACTCTCGCTCTCTCTGAGCCCTCAAAAATTATTTCTTGAATAAGGTTAGGATTAGATTGATATTTATTTATCTCCTCTTGGATAGGCTCTAACTCAGCAACCACAGATTCCACAACTGGTTTTTTACATTCAATACAGCCAATTTTTGCATTTGTGCAGCCATCCTTGACCCAATTAAGAGTTTCTTGAGAAGAATATATTTTATGCATTTGCCATACGGGGCACTTTTTAGGATCGCCAGGATCAGTTAATTTTATTCGCGCAGGATCTGTCGGCATCTTATTAACTTTTTGCTTAACTATCTCAGGATCTTCCCTTAAAGAAATTGTATTATTGTAAGATTTAGACATTTTTTGACCATCTAGACCTGGCATTTTTGATGCCTCTGTTAAGAGGGCCTCTGGCTCTGTCAAAATAATCTTACCTAAACCTTCAATAAAGCCTAGAAGCCTCTCTCTGTCTCCAAGAGTTATATTTTGTTGCTCTTCAAGTAAAGCTTTGGCCTTAATAAGAGATTCATCATCTCCTGTCTCTTGGTATTTTTTTCTGAGGTCTTTATAAAGTTTAGCCTGCTTCTTACCCATCTTTAAAATTGCAGCCTCAGCTTTCTCTTCAAAATCTGATTCTCTCCCATAAACATAGTTAAATCTTCTTGCGACCTCTCTAGTAAACTCTACATGAGCAACCTGATCTTCGCCAACTGGAACTAATCCAGCCTTATACATTAATATATCTGCACTTTGAAGGAGTGGATATCCCAAAAATCCATAAGTGGATAAATCCTTAGATTTCAGTTTCTCTTGCTGATCTTTAAATGATGGAACTCTCTCCAACCAGCTTAGCGGTGTCGTCATAGATAAAAGAAGATGGAGCTCGGCATGCTCGGGCACCTTTGATTGAACAAATAGGGTAGCTGTATTGGGATTAAGGCCAGTTGCAAGCCAATCAACTATCATATCTGAAACATTTTTATCGAGATCAATTCTATCTGAGTAGTGAGTCGTAAATGCATGCCAGTCAGCCACAAAATAATAGGAATCATATTCATTTTGAAGTCTAGCCCAGTTCTTTAGAACTCCATGATAATGACCCAAATGAAGCTGGCCTGTTGGACGCATTCCTGAGAGTACGCGATGATCTTTCATTATTTTATTGATTATTAATTGTTTGTATTATCCCACAGTTTGGCTATAACTTTCCAACCCATCAATGACCAGGTTATCAAAGATTTGAACTGATTTAGGTAAGTAATTCTTTATATCATTTACTAAGCCACCAGAGGTTGTAACTATCCCATCAGAAAAATTATCATTAAATTTTTGAATTTGATTATTTATTGCTGAAAGGAGCATATCTTGTGTTCCATTTTTCCATGCATTTTCTGTATTAACAGCTAAACCAATATCATTGGCTGTCAAATCACTCGTTTCAAAGTTTGAAAAACTCTTTCTAAGTGCATTTAGCCCTGGCATAATTAGACCACCTAGATGAAGACCATTTTCATCCAATACATCAAAAGTCATTGCACTACCAATATCAATTACAAGCAAAGGTTTGCCTGGGAAGTGGTCCATTGATCCAAGCATAGCACAAAACCTATCTGAACCTAAACTTGATGAATCATCATAAGCAATTTTTAGCTTACTAAATTGCTTTTGAGCCTTAACTATATGAACCTCATTGAAATGAGCTTTTAAATCTTCAATAATGTGATCATAAGCAACAACACTGACCCAAGCTTTATCAGCTTGAGGCAGTTTGTTAGATAAAAAATTGTCTAGATTCTCAGAATAAACCTCTGAATAAGGAATTCTCCACTTAATTGCAGAGTTACCAATATCAATAAAGATGTTAGATTGGGACATCAAAAAGAGCCGAATTTATCCATAGATGGGTTAGGATACTTGCTCCGTATCCCAGAGCAATAGCCCAAATCCATTTTAGGTGAGATACAAAAGTATAATAACCCTTAGATTGTCCCATCAAGGCAACCCCAGCTGCAGAACCAATAGATAGTAAGCTACCTCCAACTCCAGCTGTTAAGGTCACAAGTAGCCACTGACCCAGAGACATATCAGGAGTCATTGTAAGCACTGCAAACATTACTGGAATATTATCGACAATAGCAGATAGAATTCCTACTAATACATTGGCATAGGTTGCACCTAATTCAACATACATTGCCTCTGATACCAGAGCTAAATATCCCATGAATCCAAGACCACCAACGCTCACAATAACACCAAAAAAGAATAATAGTGTATCCCACTCAGCTCGTGAGACCATTGTGAAGATATTAAATCGCTCAGAATTTTCTTCACTAGAATCTTGACGTTTTACAAAGTAACTAACAATCATTAAATACCCGAGTCCTGTCATCATGCCCATTGCTGGTGGTAAGTAAAGGAAGTTATGGAAGCTAACTGCAGTTGCAATGGTTAAAAGAAACATAAATGTAATTAGAATGCCGCCAGTTTTGATATCAATCTTTTCCACGGTTGCATTTGGTTTTTCATTTTTAATTGCAAAATGCATAATTGCTGCAGGTATAAGGTAGTTGACAACTGAAGGAACAAACAGAACAAAAAACTGTTGAAAATCAACAAGCCCTTTCTGCCATACCATCAAGGTCGTAATATCTCCAAATGGACTAAATGCACCACCTGCATTAGCAGCTACAACAATATTTACAAATCCAATGGAAATAAATCTAGCATTTCCAGCACCTACAGACAACACAACTGCCCCCATAACAAGTGCAGTAGTTAAATTATCTGCAATTGGTGACATAAAGAAGGCCAATATTCCAGTTAGCCAAAAAAGCTGCCTGTAAGAAAATCCTCGAGATATAAGCCAAACCTTCAACTTATCGAACACAAGACGTTCTCTCATCGACTCAATATAAGTCATAGCTACAAGAAGGAATAAGAAAAGCTCAGCAAATTCTAAAAAATTATGCCTTACTGCAGCCTCTGCAGCATGGGGTATACCATTTGAAGCATACACCCATCCAATAATAGCCCAGATAACTCCAGCCACCAAAATCACAGGCTTTGACTTACGAAAATGTGTAAATTCTTCAGCCATTACAAAAAGGTATGCTATTACAAAAAGGATTAATGCAATATAACCCGCTGCATGGCTAGTTAAATCTATACTTTCATAACCTGAAGCAGCAAAACTTAAGCTTGGAAATAAGCCAAATAATATTAATAGTATTTTATTCATTTGAAATTCTTGTTAGTGTTGGTCCATGTTCATTATTAAGTGTAATCCTACTGTCTATTAGATCTACATCAAGTGTAGCTAAACAATAAAATAACGAATTATATTTTACCTTATTGACAACAGTACCACTCCCTTTATAACGATTACCCCTTGCTTTTGCAGCCTTGGAGAAAACACAATAGAGAGAGTCTCCTACGTGCATTTCAGATTCAGATTTAAAGGAAAATAAACGGCGCTTTGCTTCTCCCAAATAATGAAGCCTAGCAACAACTTCTTGTCCTGGATAACATCCTTTGGAAAAATTAACGCCAACTTCATTAATATCTAAATTAAGCATTTGAGGAACAAGTTTTTCACTAATATTTAAATACATTTCAGGGATTTTGTAATCAATGCAGGCCTTCGTCCATTCATCAGTATTGTCATTGATTTCTTTAGTTAAAACTCCAGAAGAATGAATTTCTAATGATAAACTTTCATTAATTGAAAAGGCACTATCACTTTTCTCATTGATTAGGCCTATCTGATCGAATTGACTAGAGACATCCTCAATTAAAACATCTGACATAATGACAAACATTTGAAGTCTGTCAAAAACTTTTGCAACAAGGTCAGATGGAAATGATAAAAAAAAACTATCTTCAAAGCGTATTACCCAAAACAAAGCAATTATTTTGCCCTGATGTTGACAATAAGCATTAACCTGAATATCTAAATTATCAATCTTTGAAATATCATTACTTAATTGATTTTGAAGAAATTCTTCAGAATCAGCTCCTGAAACCTTTAGTAGAGCTCGATTTATTAGATTAAATTTCATAATTATTTTCTGACTTTTTTGATGATTATATTTTAACTATTTTCCAAAGAGTTGATTTAATTAAGGCAGAAAAAAACCCAAGGCAAGCCTTGGGTTTTTCAGTATTAACTTATTCCTAAGTCAAATGTTGATCTAAACGAATTTAGAATGCAACAGAAGCTTTAAGAGTAAGTGACTCGTCAGAGCTCTTGTATGTAGCAGCAAGAGTAGCACCTGAAGTCAAACTACGTGAAATAGCAACTGTAGTGTAAGCAGCAGCTGAATCTTTAGAGTACTTACCAGTAGCACCAGTAGTTGCAGCAGTTAAAGCACGCTCACCAATGTGAGATACTGTCATAGTGTTTCCAGCTAAGCCGAATACAGCAGTCACATCATTTTCACTATCTAATGTAAGTGCAACACCTTGAACTGTAGTACCTAGAGACCAAGTTGAAGAACCGTCATCATTAGTAAGACTTACGTCCATACCAGCGATTGAAGCTGATCCAGTAGTTTTGTCTGTATCACCCATAGTGTGAGTAATAGTTACACCAGACCAAGTACCAGAAAGAGTAACATCACCATCATCATCTAGACCAATAGTAGCGTCACCAATTGGAGCATCAAGAGTTACAGAAACACCTGTATCGTCTTGATCAGCTTTGTAGTCACCATCACCATCATCTAGGTTAGACTCATTAGTTTGATGCATGTCAGCAGCAATCGTTACTGGACCAATAGTAGTAGCTAAGTCAACAGCAGTAGTTGCAAGTGAATCTCCTTCCATGTCATAACTAGCAGTTAAAGTCGATGAACCTGCAGTACCGACAATAGTTAAGTCTGCATCATACGAAGTTGTTGCAGCACTTGAGCCATTATCATCATATGATACTGAAGCTGATCCACTTAGTGCAACACCTGCAATTGCTCCTGTAGAAGCGACTGTTGATGCAGCAAATAGTGCGATTAATTTTTTCATTTTATTCTCCATTTAGAATATTTAATTGTTGGTAAACCAACACCCTTTTGCTATTTTTACAAATAACAATAACTACATAATAATGCCCTGAAGCTATATTGTCAACAATTATTTGAAAAAATAACACAAAAAGTTGTTTTTTTTCAACAATGCAGTTAATTTATAACTGTTTTAGTCTTATAAACCACTAAATTAAAGGGATTGTAATAATTCAACAAAAACCAATATGGAAATAATTTTTAAAAAATATATCAGTATTTAACTTCATAAACTAATCAAATTGTTGCAATTATGCAAAAGTATAAAAAAACCGGGTATGACCCGGTTTTTCATTATATTTATAATTCTAATTTAAAACAGATAGCCACCATGCCCTGCACCAATCATGCATAGAAGCATTGGAACAGAAAGAACAACATTAGTTCTTGATGCCATTGCAGCTGTAAATTTAGCTTTTGCTATTTCTTCAGCAGAAGCCTCTACGATTCCAAGAACTTTTTTCTGATTTGGCCATATAAGAACCCAAACATTGAATAACATAATTGTACCCATCCAAGCTCCCAAACTCATCATGGCTCCAGCTGGCGCTTGAAAAATAAACGTATTAACAAAACCATACTGTGGTGATATAGATAAAGCCCATGCACCTGTTAGCCACGTTGCTGCAGCAGCCATTCGAAACCAAAGAAGAGCTCTTGGTGCTACATATTTTCCAATTGCAGCTGGCCCAGGACCCCCTTCATCAGCTAATGCATCTGCTAATGCAGGGACTTGTACAAAATTAAAGTAATAAAGAAGTCCTATCCAAGTTACACCAAACAGAACATGAAGCCAGATACTTAGATTTCTTGTTAGTAAAGAAGAGTTTTCAGGTGAAAGAAAGATGGCTAAAAGTATAGCAAGAACAAAACCACTGATTATTGTGCCTCTTACTGAAGTTAATGGATTCATAATAATAAGAATTTAGTTTAAAGTTATATTATAAATTGTTCATAATCAATTAATTGTATTTTTATTTTTATTTACACTTATAATTAATTCTTCAATTAACTAAAAGCTGAAATACTATGTTACTTAATTTAAAAAAATTGATAATCTTCTCTATCTTATCCCTAGGAATATTTTCAATTTCATCAATAAATGCTGTCGAAGTACCTAATACTATTGACTATGAAGATAGCAAATTGATACTTAATGGCAAAGGTACTCGAATTATTTTTTTCATGAAAGTCTATGATGGAAGTCTATATCTTCAAACTCAAAGCAGTGATGCTAAAAAAATAATTAATGATAATGCACCAATGGCTATTCGTATTGATGTCTCATCAACAATGGTCACTGCTGATGCAATGACAAAAGCTTTGAATGAAGGGCTTGAAAAATCAACAGGCAACAATACTGGCCCAATTAGTAAAGAAATTACTCAATTATCCTCATCTTTTGATAGTGGTGTTAGTTCTGGAGATTATTATGAATTTGTCTATTTGCCTGAAAAAGGTACGCACGTGCTTAAAAATAACAAACTTGTAGAATTAATAAAAGGGATAGAATTTAAAAAGGCTTTTTTTGGAATATTTCTATCAGACAATCCGATACAAAAAAACTTAAAGAAAGCAATGCTCGGAGGTTAAGTAAATATGTCAAATCACCCATCTTCATTTGCTGACTGGCAAAACTATCCTTCAACTCTAGATCCAATTCATGTCTCATGGCTAAAAAATGCCAAAAGATCAAAAACTGCTTTTGCTGTAGCAGATATTGAGGGAGTTGAGATATCTCACAAAAGGTTTTTGACTGGTGTTCTCTTATTTTCAAAAAAAATTGCAGCATATAGTCCTGAGCAAAATGTTGGACTTCTTTTACCAAGTAGTGGTGGAGGCGCTATTGCCTCAATTGCTATTCTGGCTCTTGGTAAGACTATTGTAAATTTAAATTTTACTGCTGGAAAGAAGGCACTTGCATCTGCAGCAAAGCAAGCTGAATTGAAAAATATATATACCTCTCGTAAATTTTTAGACAAGATGCTAGAGAGAGGTATAGATTTAGAATCATTTTTCCCGAATTGTAAACTTCTTATGCTAGAAGATATTCGTGAAGAAATCTCATCCTTAGCAAGAATTGGCACTCTACTAAAAGCTATTTTATTTCCTGCAAGTGTTATTAGAAAGAGTTATTTCAAAGAGGTTTCAATGAGTGACACAGCTGCCATTTTATTTTCAAGTGGAAGTGAAGGCTCTCCAAAAGGAGTTGAGCTATCGCATAGTAATATTGCTGCCAATGCTAAACAGGCAGCAATTGAATTGAGTGCTGTTGATAGCGATGTTATTATGTCAACGCTCCCAACTTTCCATGCGTTTGGATTTGCTATTACAACTTTAATGCCTCTTTCACAAGGCATACCCATTGTTTGTCATGCAGATCCAAAGGATGTGGTGACTATTGCATCTGGAATCCAGAAATATTCAGGAACGATACTTGTTGGAACTCCAACTTTTCTTAGAATGTACACTATAAATAAGAAAGTAAGCGTTGAATCAATGCAGTCTCTAAGGCTTGTTGTTGCAGGTGCTGAAAAATTAAGGTCAGAAGTCAGAGAGGGGTTTGAAAATAAATTCAATATGCCCGTATATGAAGGTTATGGTACAACAGAAACTTCACCTGGTGCATCTGTAAATTTACCTGATCTTGACTCTCCATATAAACTTAGAAATAGACCAGGCACAGTTGGTAAGTCATTTAGTGGTACAGAATTTAGGATAGTTGATCCTGACTCTTTGGAGCCTATCCCTTCTGGTGAAGATGGATTAATTTTAATTGGTGGTCCGCAAATAATGAAAGGTTACCTTAAAATGCCAGAAAAAACTGCTAAGGTAATTGAGCTAATCGATGGTTATAGATGGTACCGAACTGGAGACAAAGGCCATTTAGATGAGGATGGCTTCTTAACAATTGTTGATCGTTACTCTAGATTTGCAAAGATTGGAGGAGAGATGATCAGCTTATCAACCGTTGAGGAGGAAATATTAGATGCTTGCAATGAAAAAGACTTAGAGATTGCAGCTACTTGTCTGCCAGACCAGCGCAAAGGTGAAAAAATTGTTCTTCTATCAACTAATAATCTTGAGAAAAGTGAACTTACTAAAATTCTTTCAGATGCAAAAGTAAATCCTTTGTATCACCCCTCCTCTGTTCTTGTCGTTGATGAAATACCTAAACTTGGAAGTGGTAAAACAGACTTTGGTGCTACTAAAAAAATTGCATTAGTCAATGACCAATAATTAGATGAATGCCAGAGTTACCTGAAGTTGAAACCACACGAAAGGGTTTAGAGCCACTAATCACTGGTAGAAAAATATTATCTGTTCAAATATATAAAAAAAAACTTCGATGGGAGATACCATCTCACCTGAAAAAAACACTCAAGAATCAGACCATAAAAAAAATCACAAGGCGAGCAAAGTATTTACTACTTCATTTTGATTTTGGAGAGCTAGTAATGCATCTTGGCATGTCAGGATCTATTAGTGTAGTAAACTCTTTTGAGCCATTAAAAAAGCATGAACATTTTGAACTTGAATTAGATAATAGTTCAAGCTTAAGATTTAATGATCCTCGAAGGTTTGGATCAGTTCTATGGCAAAAGTCTAATGAGACACTCACTCTTTTAAATAATTTGGGGCCAGAGCCCCTAAGTTATGAGTTTGACAATGATTCACTATTTGAAGCATCAAATGGAAAATCAAGGAATATCAAATCCTTCATTATGGATAGCAATGTGGTTGTAGGGGTTGGCAATATATATGCCTCAGAAAGTCTTTTTCTAGCTGGAATATCTCCTATGAGAGTGGCTGGTAAAACTTCAAAGAGTCGCTTCATGGTTTTGACACAATGTATAAAAGATGTTTTGACTGATGCGATTAATAATGGTGGCACAACCCTTAATGACTTTTCAAATGTTGACGGCAACCCTGGATATTTTTCACAAATACTAAATGTATACGACAGGGATAACATGCCATGTGTCAGGTGCAGTGGTAAAATTAAGAGAATCATTCAAAATCAACGATCAACATACTACTGCCCTAAATGTCAACACTAGACAATCCAAAAAATCTATTTAAGAGCAACTGCTCCACAAACTCTGAACCATATGCTCTTCAGAATCTTGGTGATATGATGGAACCAGAATTTAGTGAAAATTGTATTATCATCATTGACCCATCAATGCCCATTCATCATAAAGCTTATGTAATCATTGACTTCAATGATGAACTTTATTTTCGACAATACTTTGAAGAGAATGGACGGAAATTATTAAGATGTCTAAATTCTTCATATGCTGAAATTGAACTTTCTAAGGATTTTGAGGTTCGCGGATGCATTATTCAGCAAAAACAAAGAAAACTAAAGTCACTTCATTATTACTTACCAAATGAATTTACTGGAGAAATTGAATTTAGCACGACCGGCAAAGAGAAAAAAAATAAATCTAGCACTATGTCATCCATATAAGATGTGCCATTCTGCCTGAGTTAATTCCATCCCTTCGATACGAAAAAAAATTATTTGACTCTTGAAAAGTGCATCTATCTCCACCAGAAATTGAATTTATTTGATAACCCTCAAGAATGACTCTAGCTGCATCATACAAATCAAGATAATTTTTATTACTTTTTATTGTAAAAGAACGTTCAAAGTTAATATTTTTCGATAAATAAAGACTCTTGACCTCATCACCAACCTCAAAGCATTTTTTTGAGATTGCAGGCCCAAGATGAACTACCAAATTATCTCCATTCGAGTTGAATGCTTTGATTAAATTTTCGATAATCCCAGAAGCTAGTCCTCTCCAACCTGCGTGAGCAATACCCACCATTGTGCCATCTTTATTGCTTACAAAAATAGGTAAGCAGTCAGCTGTCATAATTCCGCAGACAATTCCCAATTTAGACGAATAACTCGCATCAGCCTGTACGATTTTTTTTATTGATGCTGCATCAATACAAGTTGATGAATGAGTTTGACTTATCCATACTGGATCTGTTGGTAAATCAAATTGAACTTTGAGAATTTTTCGATTTTCTAATACATTAGCTCGACTGTCATTTACATGAAGAGCTAAATTAAAATTATCGAAGTTTCCAGAGCTTTTTCCTCCATCAATATATCTTTGGGTTGAAAGAAGTTTTACATTACCAGGAAAATGATTCATTAATCAAAATTATTTAGAACATCTAATAGTCTAGCCATATCATCGGGAAGTTCTATTTTCCATGACATTTCACTGCCTGATGTGGGATGTATTAGAGTTAATTTTTTTGAATGGAGTGCTTGCCTTTGAAAGGCTTTTAGCGCTTCTTTTATTTCTTCACTAGCTTTCTTAGGAAATCTCAACCTACCTCCATATAATGGATCCCCAACCAATGGGTGACCAATGGAAGAAAGATGAACACGAATTTGATGGGTTCGACCAGTTTCTAAAGTAGCCTTTATATGGGTATGATTTGCATATCGATCTATGACCCTGTAATGAGTTACTGCATTTTTTCCATTAACTCTGACCGCCTGTTTAATTCTATCTTTAGAATCTCTTCCTATTGGATCATCAACAGTTCCACCTGAAATCATATTTCCATAAACAATGGCTGAATATTCCCTTTCAACAGAATGCGTTTGGAACTGCTCAACAAGATATTTTTGTGTCTTTGGATTTTTAGCCACGACCATTAGGCCTGAAGTATTTTTATCCAATCTATGGACAATACCTGCTCTGTCCAATTTAGATAAATCAGCATTGTAATGGAGAAGAGCATTAGCAAGCGTCCCTTCCCGATTCCCAGCACCGGGGTGAGTAACAAGTCCAAAAGGTTTATTAATTATTAATATATCTTCATCTTCATAAACAATATCTAGTGGAATATTCTCTGCAGCCCATAGATTATTTTGCTTTTGTTTTATATTAAAATAAATAACCTCTTCGCCACTAACTTTATCTTTTGGTTTGAATGTATAGCCATTTAATAAGGCATCCCCAGCTTTAATTGTCGAAGTGATTTTTGAACGAGAGATGTTTGGCATCATTTCTGCCAACGCAGAATCAATTCTTTTGCCGCCAAATCTCTCTGGAAGAATGACTTTAATAAATTCCTCACTCATGAGCTATAGATTTGTAATAATTAAAAATTAATAAATTTAAACCAATAAAATCTAATTTCAGTCAATCAGATTTTGCAAGTATTGGCCATATTGATTGCTCCTCATTTCATTAGCAATTGACTTCAACTGTTTTTTATTAATATATCCTTTATCAAATGCAATCTCTTCGATACACGCAACCTTAAGACCCTGTCTTTTTTCAATAGTTTCAATAAACGTTGATGCTCCAAGCAATTCATCATGCTCTCCGGTGTCAAGCCAAGCATAACCCCTTCCCAAAACTTGAACTTTCAATCGACTCTCGTTTAAATAAATTTTATTTACGTCAGTTATTTCAAGCTCACCTCTATCTGAAGGTTTCAAATTTAGTGCATGATTTATTACATCGTTAGGATAAAAATAAAGTCCAGTTACTGCATAACTACTTTTTGGAATCGTAGGTTTTTCTTCGAGACTTAAAACTTTGCCAACATGGTCAAACTCTACAACACCATACCTTTTAGCTTTATTCACATGATAACCAAAAATAGTTGCTGAGTTATGATTTGTAATATTCGACAGTGCCTCTTCAAGATAATCTGTAATGCCTTGCCCATAAAATATATTGTCACCTAAAATTAACGCCACTGGGTCAGAACCAATAAACTCCTTTCCTAAGATAAAAGATTGAGCGATTCCATCCGGAGATGGTTGGACCATGTATTCAATCCTAATTCCAATTGAGGAGCCGTCTCCAAGAAGATTTTCAAATCGAGGAACGTCATCCATCGTGGAAATTATTAAAATTTCTGTTATTCCAGCCAACATTAAAACTGAGAGTGGATAGTAAATCATTGGCTTATCATAGATAGGCAGGAGTTGTTTTGACACACCTTTTGTTATTGGATAGAGTCTTGTACCAGAGCCACCAGCCAAAATTATACCTTTCATTTTTTATTCACTCCTATGCGCTTAAGCTTATAGTTTCCATTTTGAATTCTATCAGACCAAGACAAATTTTCTAGATACCATTGGACTGTTTTAAGGATACCAGACTCAAAGTTTTCTTTTGGAATCCAGCCTAAATTAGATTTGATTTTATTTGAATCTATTGCATATCTTACATCATGCCCAGGCCTATCTTCAACATAAGCAATCAATTCACTGTATGAACTGATTCCATTTAAATTTTCTGGCATTAGATTATCTAGAATTGCACAAATTTTTTTCGCAACTTCAATATTTTGAATTTCATTGTTTCCACCAATATTATAAGTTTCACCTATTACACCTTTAAATACAACATCCATCAAGGCATGAATATGATCTTCAACGAATAGCCAGTCTCTAATTTGGGTTCCATCACCATAGATTGGTATTTTCTTGCCATTAATCGCACTCAGAATAACATGTGGTATAAGCTTCTCAGGGAATTGATATGGGCCATAATTATTTGAGCAGTTTGTAATTAAAACTGGCAATCCATATGAACGATGCCACGCCCTAACTAAATGATCGGAGCTTGCTTTTGAAGCAGAATAAGGAGAACTTGGATCATAGCGTGTTTCCTCTAAGAAAAAATCAGAATTACTCTTTAAATCTCCATAAACTTCATCAGTTGAAACATGCAGAAACCGAAAATTATCCTTTTTTGGTCCTTGAAGTGTTTTGAAATAAATTCTTGAACTTTCTAAAAGGAAATAGGTGCCTAAAACATTGGTTTGAATAAATTCTAATGGCCCATCTATGGATCTGTCAACATGAGATTCTGCTGCCAGATGAATTACAATATCAGGCTTGTTCTCCTCAAATACCCTTGTTAATTTTTTAGAATTACAAATATCAACTTGCTCAAAAATGTAATTCTTATCTTCTGTAATAGATTCTAAAGACTCCAAATTTCCTGAATAAGTTAACTTATCAATATTAACTACTTTGTGATCTGTATTGGAGATAATATGTCTTACTAACGCAGAACCAATGAATCCTGCACCGCCAGTTACTAAGATAGTATATTTTTTATTCATTCTTTATAATTATCTTATTTACTTCATCTTAAAATATTATCACCAGCCAGATTTTATAACTTTGCAGACTCTTCTAACGTCGTCTTCATTCATCATTGTATGGAGAGGAAGAACTAAATATTTGTCCTCAATTTTGTCCATATTTGGAAATGCTTTTCCACTAGTAAAATCATTAAAAATTGAATATCTGTCATTACGAAAATGCACTTGATTACTTTCAATTTTATTTTCTCTTAATTTTTCTTGCAGCCTGAATCTATCATCAACAATAATTGTAAAGAGCCAAGCAGCATGCTCTCGATCTTCAAAATCATTTCCAACTATTTTTACCCTGTCATATCCAGTTAATTCATCACTATAGACCTTAAAAAGTTTTTTTCTTAATCTAGAAACTTCGTCAAACTCTTTAATTGAAGCAATACCCATTGCAGCTGCAATATCTGTCATTTGGTATTTGTAACCAATTTCAGTGATATCATTTTCCCAAATGCCTGCTTGCTTAGCTTTTCTATCAATACCAAACCAACGAATTCGCTCTGCCTTGTCAATTAAATCTTTATTTTTTACAACCAGCATTCCACCATCACCAGTGGTTATATGTTTTATAGCTTGAAATGAAAACATTGTAAAATCAGAAATACTTCCAACTGATAAGCCTTTATATTTCGCTCCAACAGCATGAGCAGCATCTTCAATTATTGGAATACCCCACTCATCAGCAATGCTTTGCAATTCATCCATTTCACATGGTAAGCCCCCATAGTGCACACAAATTATTGCTTTAACATTCTTGTTCATCAATTGATTAACGTGTTTAACATCTATATTCATAGTATTTGAATCAATGTCAGCAAATAGAATTTTAATGCCCATATACAAAAAGGGGATGTTTGTTGCTGTGCAAGTAAATACCGGTGCTATAACTTCATCGCCAGGCTTTAAACCAGCCAGGATATATGATAGATGCAATGCATCAGTTCCTGAGCCCACAGCAATTGAAGGAAGATTTGATGCAAATTTTTTACTAAAACTGTTTTCAAATAACTTAACCTTTGGGCCTTGACCAATCCAACGAGTATCAAGAACTTCCATTACAGAAGTTTTGGCTAACTTTGAGACATGAGGGTAAAACATAACAATATTGTCAGAGTCATCCTGCATCAATGACATATCTTTGACTGGTTTTTTCATTTTCTACATTCCTTATTGATTCTTAATTTTTAGCATTGTTCAATTTAATCTTCTATGTATATATGATCAGGATCTAAACCCTGATGATATCTCTCAAACATAGTTTTATATGCTGACTCAATATTTTTTGCAAATAAGGGCGTGTTATATAGAGGTGCATTAGGTAAATTATCAACTAATTTATCCTTGACGACTTTAAATTTCTTTGGATTAGTTGCCAACTCTACAGCAAGGGACTCATACTCATTTTGACTTTCTACAATCATCTCAGGCATATTTACAGCACTTACAATATTTGAGGCCTCCCTACTATTGAATGAATTTCCATTCAGTGTCAAGATTGGTAAACCCATTTTGAGTGCATCACTAGCGGTTGTTCCAGCGTTATAAGGAAATGTATCAAGAAATAGATCGGCTAGTCGATATCTATCTAGATATTTATCCCTATGAAGTTTTTCTCCAAAGTAGAGCCTATCAGGGTTAACACCTCTGCTGCTAATTTCTTTTATTAGATTGTTTTGTGCTAATTTATTGGTCACATATATCATCATGACACTTTTTTCAACTCTCTTGAGAATTCTAGCCCAACTATCAAATACTATCGGTGTAATTTTATAGGTATTGTTAAAACAACAAAAAACAAAGCTATCTTTTGGCAAACCCAAGTCTTTTTTGGACAATGATGGCTCTGGCAATGATTCTTTTGAATCATTAACTTGGTAACTTGGCAAATAGACAATTTTTTCAGAAAAATACTTTTGATTATTCTTTGGAATCATTCCCTCAGCAGCTATCAAATAATCATAATAGTCAGCACCCATTGTTCCAAGCCATCCAATATAGCTCGTTTGAATTGGAGCAGATAACATAGCAAATACTTCAGTCTTAGAGTTCTGGGTTGTTCCACTTAAATCAACCGCAATATCTATTTCTAGTGTCCTTGAAAGGGCAGCAATTTCCTTATGAGACATCGAACGAACATCATGAAAGTGATCTACACCTACTTTGATTCGCAGATACATCTCATCTTGAGTGTCTGGCCCATATGAGAAAGCGTGAACTTCAAATTGGCTTCTATCATGAATTTCATATAGCTCGGCTGTTAAAAAAGCCACAGGGTGTTCTCTAAAATCGGCAGAAAAATAACCTATTCGAATTTTTTTATGCTTAGGATAATGATCCATTTTGGGCAATAAAGTATTTTTTGGATATTTATCTTGAGCATAGATTATGCTTGCTTTACCCTGGAGCTCGGGATCATCAATCAACGCCATTAATTGAAAAGGACTAATCACTTTTTTTCCTTCGTTTACTTTATTTTGTAGATCATTAATTTGATGAGAGTATTTGTTCCAAATGCAAAGATGCATTTTTGTGTGCAAGATATTTCCTAGCATATAATCTGCATTTGGATTAATTTCATAAGCGCGCTCATAAGTTTTTAATGCTTCATCTAATTTATCAAAATCTGTTAATAAATTTGCATAGTTTGCAAATGCATCAAAATAATTAGGATTGATTGATATTGCCTCTTCAAAACATTTTTTGGATCCCTCTAAATTGGCAAGATTGCTGTATGCAAGCCCTAAATTATTGTGGGCATATTCGCTTTTTGGATTAATTTGAATCGATTTTTGAAAGCATTCAACGGCTTCATTTAATTGTCCTAAGCGCATTAACAAACTCCCAAGATTATTATGCGCCTCTGCATGGCTTGGATTAATTGATAGTGCTTTATGGAAATTTTCAGACGCTGAATCAAATTGATGTAATTCCATAAAAGCGCTTCCAAGGTTATTGTATGCCTCTATGAAATTATTATCTACAGCTAAAGCTTTCTTAAACTTTTCAATAGCTTGCTCTAATTCTTTATTTTCTAACAGAATTATGCCAAGATTATTATGGGCCTCTGCATAGTTTGGAATTAATTTAAGTGCTATTTCATGACTCTTAACAGCAGCATCTAATTTTCCCAGCTCTCTAAATACTATTCCAATGTTATTATGAGCTTCAGCATAATCAGGTTTTATTTTTATTGCCATTTGATAAGATTTGATTGCTAAATCAAACTCTTTTAAATCTTTATATGCAACGCCAAGATTGTTATGAGCTTCAGGATAGTCCAATTTAATTTTAATTGCTTGTTTATAGAAATCTACCGCATTATCCAGTTGATTTAACTTCTGAAAAACTGCGCCCAAATTAAAATAAACTTCAACAAAATTAGAGTCAAATGAAATCGCCTTTTTATAAGATAGGATTGCTTCATCATATCTGTCAAGATCCCTTAAGATATTTCCAAGGTTATTATGTATTCCTGTTAAGTTTGGTCTAATCTTTAAGGCTTGTTCAAAACACTCGACTGTTTCTTCTAACTGTCCTAGCTCTTGAAATGAAACTCCAAGACTATAGTATGCCTCAACATACTCTGGATTAATCTTAATTGCTCTTTTATAGGATTCAACGGCCTCATCTAATTGACTTGACTCTCTAAAAACGTTACCAAGATTATTATAGGCCTCTGCATAATCTGGCTCAATTAGTAATGCATTTTTATAAGACTGAATAGAAGCATCAAACTCTTCAAGCTCATGGAAGATTCCAGCAAGATTATAGTGAGCTTTTGAATAATCTGGATTAAGCGCTATAGCTTTTTCATAATTTTCTTGAGCTAGATTTAATTGATTTAATCCAGCATAGCAAGCTCCTTGAATATTAAACAGAAGAGAATCATATGGTTCATCAATGATTTGCTCTTCAAGGGCATCAAGCGCTTCTTTAAAGTGTTCTTTAGAAAAAAGTGCTAGTATTGACTCAATTTCTTTTTTGGGCATTTTTTTTATTTAATTATTCAGCTATATTTTACTAATAATAAAATATTAATTAATTTTACTTTTGATTTATACTAACAAATTTAAATCAACCTAAAAATATTGTGAGATTTGATTTCGTTCCTTTTTTCAATCCTGGTGAGAATATACCTTGGAATCGTGTAGTAAAAATGATGAGAGAACAGACTAATCTTGCTGAACAGGCTGACTTTACCACTGTATGGCTTACAGAACATCACTTTGCTCACAATGGATACCTAAATGCACCACCAAATCCAATCATGATGTCCCTTGATTTAGCGTCACATTCTAAAAAAATTCGTGTTGGTCAGGCTCCTATT
The DNA here is from genome assembly GCA_028345055.1 of Candidatus Thioglobus sp. GTDB lineage: Bacteria > Pseudomonadota > Gammaproteobacteria > PS1 > Pseudothioglobaceae > Pseudothioglobus. The sequence goes on from JAOMCO010000002.1 coordinate 74,763, forward strand.
GTTCTGCCAGATTGGCACCCTTTAAGAGTTGCCGAGGATATTGCGCTTCTAGATAATATGACTGAAGGCAGAGTTGATTTTGGAGTGGCAAAGGGCATTAATGAAAGAGTGACACTTCAATTTAATAAAGAGGCAGATCGAAGAGATAATGAAAAAAGTTATAGACTTTTTATGGAGTCTCTTGAGGTTATTTTAGAGGCATGGACTGAGGATCCTTTTACCCACAAGGGTGAATTTTATGAGTTCCCAGTTCCAGGGTGGAAAGAAACAAATCGGTATTTAATGCCTCTAGAAAAAGAGTACCACTCCGAGGATGGAGAGTATACCGGCATGTATATTCATCCCAGGCCTTATCAAAATCCTCATCCTCCTGTATGGCTGATGTCAAACTCACCACATACCTATAAATTAGCAGCAGAAAGAGGTTTTAAAGTGATTGGTATGTCAAGCCCTCCAGGCAAACTTGTAAGCTGCTGGGATGCTTATGCAAATGCAGAATCACATGATGGGACTATTCATCAAAGTGGGGATGGAGTTGGTGTTTGTGCGGTTATTTATGTAGCTGAAACTATGGAACAGGCAGATAAAGATGTTAGATCTGCAATTAATGGATACTATGAATATCTAAGTGGCTCTAGACCAGAAGGGAGTTGGACACGCAAAGCCTACCTCGATGATGACGCAAACCCAACCGATGAGGATCTTAATGGAGAGTGGTTTGATTTTCTCATGAAATATGAACTCATATGGGTTGGTGATGCTGACTATGTTGCAGAAAAGATTCAAAAATATAACGAGTCAATTGGTCTTAAGCATATCATGCTGCTTCAACAATTCCCTGGATTTGACTATCAAAATATTCTCAAAAGCATGACTTTATTTTCTGAGCGGGTTATGCCTAGATTTGACCCTGATGGTGTATAAAAATTAGGAGAGTAATTAATGTTAGAAGTTTGGGGAAGAAAAAATGCTAACCAAGTCATTCAAGTTCTTTGGACTCTCTCAGAACTAGGAGTTGAATACAAAAGACACTCAATTGGGACTCAATCTGGCGATCTTGAAACAGAAGAATATAAGTCTCTCAACCCGAACTCAAAAATACCAACCATTAGGGATAACGGCTTTGTCATGTGGGAGTCTCATGCTGTGATTCGCTATCTAGCCAAGCAGTATGGACTTGGCAGTCTGTATCCTAAAGACTCTCAAAAAGCTGCCATTTCCGATCAGTGGATGACATGGTCAACAGATAGCTTTATGGGCACATTTTTTCCAGTCTTCTGGCAGCTTGTTCGAACGGAAGAGAAAGATAGAGATTATTCAAAGATAACTAAAATGGCAAAACAGAGCTCTGATATTCTCAAGGTCCTTGATGAGCACTTAATTAACAATCACTATGTTGCTGGAGATACCTTTACTTTTGGAGATATTCCGCTCGGCGTGTTGATTCATAAATACTTTGTTCTCGACATTGAAAGGCCTTCCTTACCTGGAATTGAGGCATGGTATCAAAGACTAACCAATCGCCCCCCTTTTCAAGAGCATGCGATGCAGCCTTTCGGCAACTCTCCTTCAGAATTCTTTGCACTTCAAACAAAAGGCGAAGAGAATGAATAATAGGCTCTAGATATGTCAATATTTAACTCAAAAAATTCAACTCAAGACGCACGAATAACTCCTGCCCTATTGGATAAGATTACAGATGCGTATAATCGAAATGATATAGATGCAGTCATGTCTTTCTTTGCAGAGGATGCTGTCTTTGACCATGCTGCAGGGCCAGATGTTAATGGCACTCGTTTTACTGGTCTCGATACAATAAGAGGTATTTTTCAGGGTCTTTTTGATAACGTTGAAAGTGTCAACTGGACGCCAATTGATACTAGAGTTTCTGGTGACAAGGCCTACTGCGAGTTTCATCGTGTTGCTAAACTAAAATCAGGTGAGGTCCAAGACTTTTTAAGTATTGATATTCTGACTTTTAGAGAGGGTTTAATTATCCACAAAGATACCTATTATAAGAATCGAAAAATCTAAATGAGAAGGAAATAAGATGGAAAGAGAAATACCAATTGATCCAATTCTTGAAAAAGGCTATAACGTTAGACTTCTAGAAGATGACTTTGAAGGACTCATTGAAAAATGGTCTAGCTGGAGTAAAGATTTTAGAGCTAATGCGGACTCTTCCCTTAACTGTCAATATAGCGATGGTGAGAAAGATAAACTTGATATCTTTAGGTGTGGTAAGCCCAATGCACCATTATTTATCTTTGTTCATGGAGGTTATTGGCAAAGAGGTGATAAATCAGTCTATAGTTTTGTAGCAGAGTCTTTTGTTAATTCAGGCATCGATGTTGCCATTATTGGATATCAGCTATGCCCTGATGCGAGTATGACAAATATTGTTGAAAAGATTCGAGAGGCAATCGTATGGATCTGGAATAATGCAGATGATTACTCAATATCTAAACATCGAATTAATGTCTCTGGACATTCAGCAGGTGGTCACATAACAGGAATGGTTCTGGCAACAGACTGGAGTAAAATTTACACTGGCCTTCCAGAAGATATAGTTAAAACAGGGATTCCAATAAGTGGTCTTTATCAGCTTGAACCCATTAGAGAGACAACAATTGCTGATGCTCTAGGACTCGATGATAAAGAGAGTCAAGCCTTAAGTCCACATTTTTTTGAACCTCAAACTGAAGCGCCAATTCTAGTAACCTTGGGTGGAGGAGAAACACCTGAGTTTCATTGGCAAACAGACAATTTTGTCAATAAATGGAAAGGATTTAAAGCCCCTCTTGATTATTTTGCTGAGCCAGATGTGAATCACTTTGGAGTTGTGGAAAAATTAGCAAATACTGAATCAGCTATTTTTAATAAAGTTAAGAACTGGATACTCTAGAATACTTAACTTTAAGACATCTATCATATGTCAGAGCAAAACTTAACTAAATTAAATAAAGAAGATCTTGATAGAGTTATCGGTTTTCTAAATGATGGCGATTCTAAAAAAGCAATAAAGTCTGTAAATGCTCTGATTAATAGATTCCCTAAAAATGCGTTACTTTATAACTTTCAAGGTGTTTGTTATGAAGCTGAAGGCAATTTGGATTTTTCAATTGCTTGTTTCAAGAGAGCAGTCTTATTAAACCCAAAGTACGCAGAAGCTTTTTATAATTTAGGAGTTATTCAAAATAAACTCGGTGAAAAAAATAATTCTGTTCAAAGTTATAAAGAAGCAATATCAATTAAACCTAAATATCCAGATGCTCAAAACAATTTAGGACATACCTTAAGTCAGATTGGGAAACCTGATGAAGCACTTATTCATTTGAATCTGGCCGTAAATCTCAACCCAAACTTTGCAGAAGCTTACAATAACATTGGTCTAACTTACATCGAGCTTAATGAAACTAACAATGCAATAAAAAGCTTCAAAAAAGCAATATCGCTTAATCCTCATTTCTCTAGAGTGCTAATAAATTTAGGGCATTTATATCAAGAGATAGGTCAATTTAATTTAGCATTGAAATCTTATAAAAAGTTATTTGATATAAACCCTCAGTCTGGAGAAGCCCTATTATATATAGGTATTCTCTATAAACATATTGGAAATCGTGAAAAGGCAGTTACGAACTTCGAAAAAGCGCTTAGCTTAAATCCAAAACTTGTAAATGCATATTATGAATTATCGAATGATAATCAATATGAGCTTAGTTCAAAACAATTATCATCTTTAGAAAGTCTTCGAAATAGTAAGAACTTAAGTCAAAGTGATGAAATTAATTTGAACTTTACATTAGCAAAAGTATTCGAAAGTAATGATGATAATAAATTTTTTGAATTTTTGTTTAAAGCCAATAGATTAAGAAAAAGACAAATCAATTATTCTATTGATGATGATACTAAAAGATTTGATATATTTAAAAAAAAATTTAATTCATCTAGCCTTGAATTTTCAAAGCAAATTAATAAACTATCCATTAAACAAAAACCAATTTTTATCGTTGGAATGCCGCGATCAGGCTCAACGCTCGTAGAGCAAATACTATCTAGCCATAATAGAGTTTATGGCGCTGGAGAATTACAAATATTTAGAAAGAATCTAAAAGATATACTAGAAAATTTTGATACTCAAAGTATTAAAAAAATACGAAAAAAATATCTTGATTCTATAGGTCAAATTAATTTTTCTGAAGACACTTTCACTGATAAATCACTTTTAAACTTTCAATTTATTGGTTTAATTATTAAAGTATTTCCTGAGGCAAAAATTATTCATGTAAAGAGAGATTCTAAAGCCATTTGCTGGTCAAGCTTTAAAACAAACTTCTCTCAAAATGGCCTAGGATTCAGCAATGACCTAGATGATTTAGTAAAATATTACAAACTTTATGAAAATCAAATGATTTTTTGGCAGCAAGAATTTCCAAATAAAATTTATGATCTGAAGTATGAAACTCTTACCTCTAATCAAGCAATAGAAACTAAAAAGTTATTAGAGTACTGTAATTTGGAGTGGGATGAGAATTGCTTGCATTTTTACAAAAATAAACGCTCAGTTAAGACAGCGAGTACACATCAAGTAAGACAAAAAATGTACTCAGATAGCTCAGAGGCTTGGAAAAAATACGAAAAGTATATAAAGACACTTATTGAAGGATTAAATGAAAAATAATAATTTGTTTAATTAATCAATGTCTAGAATAGCAGGTAGGTTAAATATCAAAGTTGATTTATGTCAAATCTATTTAAATAAAATAATTTATTGTTGGCACTTACAATCATAATAATAATTTAAGCTGGAGAAAGAGCAGCCATTATTAGGGTTACTAATGTAATTGAAATGGCCTATCACTAATAAGTTGACTGTAAGTTGCCAAAAAAATTAACCATAATGAGTCATTAAATCTGCAATTCTTTTCAAAAAAATTGCATGCTCACATGCCTCTTCGGATGAATAAATTTCATCAAGCATTTCTACTGGCTTGCCTCTAATTCCAGAAGCAATACCAATTTTGTACTGCTCAAACATTCTAATACATATAGTGACATATTTCCCGGCCATTGGTGCTCTTCGCATCTTATCGAGAATTGTCCTAAGATCATGGCTATGTTCTATCGCAGCCCTGCCATTTGCAGGAGCTGTTCCTACAGGGCTATTTCTATGCTCTGAGATCAATCTTCTTCGTGATTCATCATCAAATAAAAGTGGCATTACATAGGTCCTAGTAATATAGTCATCTGTCTCAGTATGAGACTCATTTGCTATTACACCTTTTTCTTTATCTAGCATTATTCAATCCTCATTAATTAATCAATATTCTTAATGGTTACGACATGGAACTGTCTCACCTCGTTCTTCCTTTAGTCGAACTGCTTCAGTTTGAGCTTCTTCAGGTGAATCAAAAACTTTATCTTCAAAAAGTATCAGTGGCTTTGCTCTATCAGCATTTAACTGGCCAACACACCATTCTTTTCCCTCAATTGTACAAACAGCTACATATGCACCTGCAATTGGACCATAGTGTCTATTATTAAGAGTAAATAAACATTCAGCCAAATCACTCACCTTATCCTCATCTAATTCACTAATTACATTTTTTTCTAATTTATTGAGAGGTTTATTGCTAGTACCCACTACTGATTTACCTACTGGTGGATCCATCATATCGGGGTGTTTATTAATAGTCATGTTGAATTATCTCCTTTAAAAAATTATGGCAAAGGGCCATCTTTCAAAAATCCTCTAATTGCATTTTCAGTAATCCGAGAAACATTATTATTGTAGTTATTATGAGAGAGACTTCCACACCAAGACAATGATCCAGGTGCAAAAACTCCTCCATCATTTGGAGTTTTATAAAAAATCATATCTGCCCTTACCATAGGATTTTCAGTGCCTCCGCCATGATAACCTCGAACAGAAAAGTGGATTTCTTCATTAACTTGAAGCATTAAATTAGTATGTCCAACAGAATGTGCGAGTAAATAAGAATCATGTGGAGTTCCAAATTCAACATCATATCGATCCAGCTCTAAACCTGCCGCTCCTCCACCAACAAGTCCAAAATCACCAATCTTTTCACCATTTCCAACTCCTTCCATTAGCCAAGCTGTTTCAGGCCTCTCACTATCTTTATCTCTAACGTAATATGATGAAACATCAAAACCATACGCTGTAAAGGTCAGCCCACATAACTTACTTGGAATTCGCCCGCGAGCACGCCACATACCGCCATATTTGCCATCAAAAGCATTATTGTATTCTCCTGGGTTTGCTGTCCATGCTCTCGTTCCAGCCTCACCTTTTCGTACCTCAATAATATTTGAATTATCTGGATGATATTCACTAATCCAATAAAAACCATTTGCTCCTAAATAAATCCATCGACCGCCATCCTGTTGATATTTTTCATAAGCAGAAAACATCTTCTCTGAAGTATATTCAGGATGACTTCCAGTGAGAACAGTTTGGTATTTATTTAATAGCCCAACTCCTTCACGATTCAAATCCTCATCAGTATGGATGTCAAAATCAAAGTTTTTTTCTTCTAACCAATCAACAAGATGAAGATCTCCATTAAGTTGCCATAGTGATGGAGACAACCAATGACGATACTTAGGGCGCATATTTAAAATAGGCCTCAGTCTTGATGAATAGCAGACACCACTTCCATCTGAATGCAATGAATAAGTTGAAAGTCCATATTCTCTATGCTCATTTAAATACAAATCTGCTGCAGTCATAACAGGAACCTTTCCAGCAAGTAACTCTGCTACAACACAATTTGTACAAAGATTATCATTTGAATAAGCTAAGTAAGAATTTGTAGGCAAAATAAAAGCTAATTTAGAAGTTGCCTTCCCTCTTGGAGGTCTTATAACAAAGGGAATATAATCCTCCGTTTCTGGAGAATCCTCTCCTCCAATTCTTAATCGAGCAGCATAAACTCCACTCTTTAAACCATCTGGAATTTTTAACTCAAAATCAACATCCCAACGTGCATCGTCTATATCATCGTCATGAAAATGAATCGCGCCATATTCTTCAGGTTTATGATGATAGATAATCTCGTCACCAGTCCAGTTAAAACCTGTCATTGCTCTGACAGGCATATTTATAATGAAACCATTTAGTCTAGACGGTGATGTATCAATAATGCAAGTTGAGGCAATATTTGTTGTTATATTTGCATGAAAGTCCCAAGCTCCTACTACATCATTTCGAAGTTCAGCTTTACAGCCCTTGTAACCACGAGCTAAAGATTCAATTTCAGACCTCGACAAAGCCCTTCTAGAAAGCCTTGGACGATCTATCTTGCCATTATAGGTATTAATCTGTTCTGGTAATTCAATTGGCTCAAGAACCTCTTTAAAATGACCCCCACAAATATGCCTTCCTGATCTTTCAATTTTTGTACTTGCTGCAATTAAGAATGGAGCATCATTTATTCCCGGCTTGATACTATTAATAGATTCAATAACTGCAGTAGTCTCTTCAGCTGGATTCAGTAAACCTTGGCCTAGACCACCATTTGTTGAGGTAACAACAGGCTCTTGATAAAGAGTTACTTTACCTGTCCTTGAATCATAACTGACAGCTACTAGATACCATACCTTACGTAAAAGCTTTTTATCAGTTGAAAGCCTCATAACCTGTCCACTGCCATCTCCAATCTCTACTGAAAGACAATTATTCTCATCAATAAACAATCCATAGCCACTCTTTGTTTCCTCAACCCATTTAGTCAGAATTCCTTGTCTTTGTTTTTGAGGTGTTCCAAGTCCTTCAATTGGCGTAGTTGGGAAGATATAACATTGCAAAGTAAAGCTTTCAACATTAAGCCTCTCATCTTGAGGAACAATGACATAAGAACCCCCATGTATCCTCTGGTTTCTTCCAGGATAATTTTTATTGCATTCTGCATTAATTTCTTCCTCTTTATAACCTGGGCCCTCAGGATTAGTATCTCCATGAATTAATCGAACAATTTGAGTTTCATAAACTTCGTTTTCTTCTGAGTTAATATAGAACTTTAAATTGTCCCCAGGACAAACAGAGTATTTGTCGCTATAACCAGTAATTCTTAACATAATATTTCCTTAAATTTCATTAATTAAAAGTTAAATTGATTAGGACTCATCGCCCTCTACGTCATCCTTTTTTTCATTATTTTTATAATCACCAAGCAGATTCTTGATATTGCTAATCTCTTTTGGAGACATACCAATTTCATCAAGCAGATTATCAATAAATGGAACCTGGGCTCTATATCGCATAGCTGCATTAACTATATTTTCAGGTAAGCCTCCCCCTTCATTGGTAGAAGGTCCCACAAAATCAGAGTTACCACTATTTGATTTAAATCCTGGCATTCCATTCAATTCATATATTTTGATATCATCAATGTTTTCCATTGGCTTAACAGCCTCCCTAATGATTGAATCAAGATTTCTAGCCAATTCCATTCTTAGATCGCTTTGTCTACTTTCATCACTTCGAACATTTTCAGCTTCATTCAACATTAACTTGCCAGCAGCATCAATCTCATAACGAAGCTTGCTTGCTAATGAAGCATGTCTTTCTGCTTGTTCATGCTGCTCAGCAGCCTCTTTTTCAGCTCTGGCTTTTGTAGTAATTTGAATTGCTTCACTTTCCCCTTCTTTTTCTGCATTTATTAATTGCAATTTTTTATCTCTTTCTGCAACTTCAACTTCTTGAGCAGAAAGCACCTGCTCTTCAGCTACCACTACTTGAGCTCTAGCATGCTCTTTGCCCTCAACAGCAGTTAACACTTCGACCGTTTTAGCAATAACTTCAAGTTCACGTTCTTTCTCCTCTATTTCAAGATTTTTTCGTTTTTGAATTTCTGAAGCTTGTGCTTTTTCATCATTTTCTATCCTTGATATTTCAATGATTCGCTGTTGCTGTATTTGAAGTTTTTTAACTTCTTCTTGTGCTTTAATTTGGGCCTGCTCAGCCTCAATATATCTCTCTGATTCAACTTTAAGAACCTCAGCCTTCTGGATAGCTCTTTGAGCTGAAACTTCTTCTTCCTGCTTCAGTCTTGCAAATTCATTTTCTTTTTTAATCTCTAGTGATCTAATTTCAGCTTCAAGATTTTTTTCTTTAATATCAATCTCTGTTTGCCTTTCAATCTCATTGCGAAGTTTTTTACGTTCTTCAATCTGTAAAGTTAGCTCATGTTCTCTTAAAGAACGTTCTACCTCAATAGTATCTTGTTGCTGAATGCGAGTTTTCTCAATATCCTCTTCTGCTTTGATTCTAGCTTCTTCTGCTAAGCGCTCTTGCCTGGCAGTCTCAATAGCTATTTCAGTTCGCTCTTTATCTCTTTGTTTTGCAATTTCTCGCTCTTGTAGTAATCTAGAGAATTCTCTATCTTGATCTATTTCAAGTGACTTTTGCTCTGCCTCCAAATTCTTACTTCTAATTCTTATAGCTGTATCTTGTTCAATATCATTACGCTTCTTCTTTCCAGCTTCAATCTGTTCAGTTAATTGAGTCAGACCTTGAGCATCAAAAGCATTGGATGGATCAAATACCTCTAGGCCAGCCTGATCTACGCTCGTTAATGAGACAGCCTCTAGCTCTAGACCTGTTGAACCTAAGGATTCTGCAACAATTTCTTTAACTGCTTTAATATATGCACCACGCTGCTCTTGAATCTCTTCCATAGACATCTGTGCTGCAACAATACCTAATGCATCGACAAAACGTCCTTGTACTAAATCCCTTAGACTTTCAGGCTCCATAGTTCTTTTACCAAGAGTTCCTGCCGCAATCGATACTGCCTCCTTGCTTGGAGTTACACGAACATAAAATTCAGCAACTATCTCAACACGCATTCTATTTTTTGTTATGAAAGATTTATCGCCACCACGTTTAACCTCGATACGCAATGTTCTCATTCCAACAGTCGTTATGTTGTGAATAATTGGCAATACAAAGGCACCACCACTTATGACAACTTTTTCACCTCGAAGTCCCGTTCTTACAAAAGAAACCTCTTTAGATGATCTTCGATACAACCAATGCAGCAAATAGACAAAAATTGCTATTGCCAATGCTGTCAAAATAATAGTTGCAATAATGTCTGCACCAGTCATGATTATTTCTCCTTTAATATATTAGATCTTTTTATTAATTCCATCTTTTCTAGCTTGGGTGTCATTCATAGCAGCTCTATATACAACAAACCCAAAAATAATTTTGTTCAAAAAGTCAGCCAAGTTATAAATAATATTAAGACTATTAACATCTACTCCACCACCAAGATTGTTGATGAAATAGCCAAGTGGATAAATTGCCCAGCCAATAGTTAATATTAGCCTTAAGCCATTAAATGCTAGATGTGTTGCCTCATTACCACTTTCTATATTGCAGCGACTTGCTTCTCCCATATAAAGCTCACCAAGAATATAGAGCCAGCCCACCACTCCAATAATGAAACCTAGTGTTGCGCTCATATAGCCTGCCGCGCCTAAAAACTCACCTATCACCATAACTAGGGTTCCAATCAGTAGCCTCCAAAATAGGGCAGATGAAACTTTAGTTACTGCAGTTAGAATGACATAAAACAGAACGACCTGCATAGAATGTGTAAGTATCCAATCTAAATACCTAAGAACAATAGGTGCTTTACCTGTATCAACCCACATCCCTTGAACATAGTAATAGAATATTGCTGAAATCAACATTGTGACCCCTAAAAGGGTCATAGTTGTATGCCATCTTTCATCAACCCTATTTCTTTCTAGTAGAAAGAAGATTGATGCACCAATCATTGCCATAGAAAGTAGCCAAAAAGTGCCGCCTACAATGTCAGTTGGTAATAATGTAGTGTTCATAAAAAATCCTTGGTTCTAAATTCTGTATTAATTAGTAAATGTTTGCCGCCAATAATTAGTTTCATAAAAAATCACTATTAAAGGCTTTTTAAAGTCTGGACAACTGAAAGAAAGTATTTAATAACCTTTAATTCAGTTATCCAAACTGGATATAACTACTCTTTATTAAGCGTCAGGATCATATTCCTCTGGATTAGCAGGTCTTAAGAAGAAATTATCAAGATAATCACTTCCACCCCAAATATCAATTCCAGGGTTATACCAATCAGTTGAATTACGATCACAATCTGCTCCCATCATTTGTTCGACATCAGCATAAGTGATTTTCTGAGGTGGAACAAGAATAGACTGAATCTTAGGACCTTGTCCTTGCATAGTTCTCATCATGATATTCCAGCCAAGCTCAATATCATCTCCTGGAGGCCATGTTTGAATTGCAGCACTAATATATTCTGGATTATTACGCCAGTAACATAATGCTCCTAGTTCACCACCTATTGATAGAGGAACCATTTCACGTCCAGATTGCTGAAGTGCAGCTAAAACCCCTGTCTCACCAGATGACTGAACTGCCATTCCATCAAGTTGCCCTGGGTGAGTTGCAAGCCATTTTTGAGTTTCAGCTTGTCCAACTTGGGATGTCCACATGTGTGCTATTTGTCCAGTGACTTTAATACCTGGATATCTAGACAAACCATCAAGTACACCGGCATTTTGTGAATCTGAAGCTGAATAGCCAGGTATACCTTCTACGACTAGAATGTTACCTTCACCACCTACCTCTTCAGCCATCCATGTACCTACGTCAAACCCTGCTTGATGATAGTTAACTGATGAGTTAACTGAAAGTGGCGAAGTGGTATATCCAGTAAAAGAAAATACTGGAACACCTCTGTCAAATGCATACTTTATAGCTTGATTCAAAGCAGTAGGATTTGAACAACAGATAATAATTGCATCTACACCTTGATCAACTAATTGTCTAATTTGCTGAATCTGCAAAGCATCTTTAAGATTTGACTGAGTAACAACGATGTCATTCAGTAATCCCAGTTCCTGCCACTTAGGTTTAATTTCATTCATTAAACGATTCATAGCACCTTTACGCCATGTATTACCCGCGTAAGTACTGGCATAACCAACAGTCCATGGTGGTGAACGATCACTCTTCCAATCTCTAAATGCACTATCATCAAGAGGTTGCATAGGATCCATCAAGTCCATGTTATAAACTGCATCAGTAATATCAGACGGTACTTCATCTAATCCTGCAAATGTCATACTAGTAAAACCTAGTGACAATAAGCAAGCCATAATCATTTTTGATAATTGTTTCATAATAATTACTCTCCTTTTTTGATTTATAGATAAGCTTAATTGCCAAATCTACTAACCTTAGAAATGTCCTATTTAATTGGCGTTTAAGCAAATTTAAACATAATTACATAGTCTAAAGTATGCACTAGTATATCATAACACATACAATAGTCAACTTAAGTATGTATTATTTAATCATATACCTATAAAGTATGTATTTATCCATAAAGTATGCAGTCCTATTAATATTTTTGATTAATAAATACTGTACAATCAAGGAGTAAATTTAATAAAAATAATCTTCTGGGAGACTGAAATTACCATGGAAAACAAAAAGGATATTAGGCCTACTAAATATAAAATTGTTATTGCTGATGATCACGCCCTAGTTAGAGGTGGCCTAGAATTAGTTGTTAAAATGGCTGTTCCTAATGCTGAAATATTTCAAGCAAATAATTTTGATGAAACAATTAATGTTCTTCAATCCAACTTCTCAATTGATCTTGTTTTGCTTGATTTAATGATGCCAGGGATGTGGAGTGATAGTATTCAAAGTATTACTCAAAAATTCCCTGATGTTCCTATTGTTATTGTCTCTGTTAAAGAAGACTTTGATTCTATTCATAATTCTATCTCATTAGGTGCTTCTGGATTTATACCCAAAACTTCTGCGCCAGAAGTAACAATAAGTGCTATTCAACTTGTTCTCTCAGGAGGAGTATACATACCACCTCATGTTCTTAAGCCACAGAATAAAACTGTGCTTCGCAACCATGAATCAAACGATTTTGATGGCTTCAATAGCCTATCAAAAAGACAAAAACAAGTCCTGGACTTAATTAGTTTAGGAAAATCTAATCAAGCTATTGCTGATGAATTAGGCTTAACCATTCCAACAATTAAAATGCATGTTTCAGCAATTCTCAAAAAATTGAAGGTCAAAAATAGAACTGAAGCTGTTTCTATTTATACGAATTTAGAAAAATCATCAGGGGTGTTATCTTAAATCATCGAAATTAAATAAATTTGATTATGATTATTAAACCAATAAAATTTCAGTTAAGATTAATATTATTAGGTTTATTCTTTATTCTCAATGCACCTAATTTTGTATATGCCTATGATGGAAGTTATTGGTCCCAAAACGTTAATGTATTTAATTTTTCTTGTACAGATGGTGATGTAGATTGCTGGATTGATGAAAGAAATGCATTAGATACATTACCATTAGTAATGTATGAACCTCTCAAAGCATCTAAAGTTAAGAAAAAGCATCATATATGCGTTTCTTTTCCCCATCTTAAGGATTCTTATTGGGTCGGCGTTGCCTATGGAATTATTTCTGAGGGAAAACGTCTTAATCAAAAAATTACTTTGTTTGAAGCAGGAGGCTATACAAATTTAGCCACTCAGTTAAACCAAGTTGATGACTGTCTTAATAATAAGGGTGACGCTTTAATTATTGGCCCTATCTCAAGCAATGGAAACGCCAAACAAATTGACATCATTAGAGAAAAAGGTATCCCAGTTGTTATTATTATTACAGGTATCAATACTGCAGTTGATGCAAACTCTCTTCAAAGCTTTGTCAATATGGGCTATACATCTTGTAAATGGGTCGCCGATCAGGAGAAAGATAATAAAGAAAAAACAAATATCGTATGGTTTCCAGGACCTCCTGGGGCTGGCTGGTCTATCGCTTCTCATGAAGGGTGCCTGAGTGCATTAGAGGGTACAAATATTAGAATATTAGAAACTAATTGGGGTGATACTGGAAAAGCCATTCAATTAAAATTGGTTGAAGAAATTCTTCTAAACCATGCTTCAGGACCTGAACCAGATTTTAAATATATTGTAGGTACTGGGACCACTATCGAAGCTGCTGTTGGAGCACTTAGAGCGAGAAAGCTTGGTAAAAAAATTAAACTAGTATCAACATATTACACTCCTGGTATTGATATGTTTATTAAACGTGGTCTAATTTCAATGGCGCCCTCTGACCAAATGATTTCTCAAGCGATTATTGCTGTTGATCAAGCTGTGAGGCTTTTAGAAGATCAAAAAATGGCAACATTAGGTAGGCCAGAATATAATAAAACAGGTCGAATTACAGAACATGTTCAACAGCCAATACTAATTGTAACTCCAAAAACTCATGAACAATTTGACTCATCAACAACACTAGCCCCAAAAGGCTGGACTCCAATATTTTCAGTGGACTAAAAATTAATTCAAGTTAATAATATGTCAAATACCAATATTCCACTATTAAAGCTTAAGAGTATTTCTAAGCAGTTTTTTGGATCTTCAGTGCTTAATAATATTGACTTTGATCTTTATCCAGGAGAAGTTCATGCAATCTTTGGACAAAATGGTGCAGGTAAGTCAACTTTAATTAAAGTTGTAACTGGTGACATTCAACCATCAAGTGGTAGCATAATCATTAACAATGAACAATTAAAGATACACTCTGTTCACAAAGCCAAAGAACTAGGGATTAGTGCAGTATTTCAAGAGTTCTCTTTAGTACCTCAACTCACTGTTGAAGAAAATTTATTCCTAGGATCAAATACTTCTAAAGGTTTTTTCCTTAATAAGAAAAAATTACACCAAGTAGCCTGTGAGACTCTAGATCAGCTTGAATTCTCTATCAAAGCTGATGAAAAAGTGATAAATCTTTCGCATGCAGAAAAAAGAATGGTTGAGATTGCAAAAGCTTTTCATACAAAACCTTCAATCATGGTTCTTGATGAACCAACTGCCTCATTAGCAGAAAATGAAACAAATCAGCTTTTTTCAATGATTGAAATACTAAAAAAAGAGGGTATTGGGATTATTTATATTACTCATCGCATGAATGAGATATACAAAATTGCTAATCGCATTACAATTCTTCAAGATGGTAACGTTATTGATACAAGTTCAATTAAAAATATTAATGAACAGAAATTAGTAGAATTAGCTACTGGGCGAAATATTACTACTTTTTTCCCAGAAATAAAAAAACAGCCTGGGATAAAAATTCTAGACATAAAAAACTTATTTTTAAGTAATACTTTTGTGAGTGATGTGTCAATTAATGTTAGTGCTGGAGAGGTTGTGGGTATTGCAGGACTTGCTGGCTCAGGTAAATCTACAATTGGACGAGCGTGCTTTGGTATTAGTAAAATTTCTTCAGGAAAAATTAGATATTTAGATGATTTGATTTATGACAGTTCAAAACAAATAAATGATCTCAGTCCGAGATCAATGCTTGATCGAGGAATGCTTTATTTACCCTCAGATAGAAGAGCAGAAGGACTAGTTATGGAGCAAAACATCAGAGAAAACATTTCACTTCCATCGCTGGGTCTCCCAAAATTTTCCAGTGGCTTTATTGTCAACAGAAAAAAAGAAAAAGACGTTGTCGAAAAAATTGGGGAACGCCTCAATTTTAATTCACAGGGTATTGAAAATAAAATTGAACAGCTCTCTGGTGGAACTCAACAAAAAGTTATGCTTGCAAAAAGTTTTGCTCGTGATGTTCAACTATTTATTCTGGATGAACCAACTGTAGGTGTTGATATTGGAACTCGAGTCGCAATTTACGAGATCATAAAGGAATTTTGTGAATCAGGAGGAGCAGTTATCTTAATCTCCTCAGATCTATCAGAAATAGTAAATTTATCACATAGAATTTATATTGTAAGTGAGAAGAATAAATGCATTGAATTTGACTCTGAAGATTGCAATGAGCATCTTATACAAAATTATTTTCTTAACTCAATGGTTGAAGAAAATTATGCATCTTGAAAATGGATTAAGTGTGACAGCATTGCTCTAAACTTTGCAGGCTGAATTGGCTTTAATAAAACTGGAAAACCCTGATCAATAATACTTTGCACATGGTCCCGATCAACATCTCCAGTCATAATGACGCAAGGAATGGAAGCCTGCAATTTTTCTTGAATTAAATAAGTAAGATCAATACCAGACGCGTCCCCAGGCAAACGATTGTCTGCTAGGATAAGGTCTGGATTCTTATATGGATTTTCTTCAATTAAATTTATAACTTCATCTTTATTTCTTGCAGTATCAACTTTACATCCCCATGATTCTAGTAGCTGCTTAGTTGCCTTTAAAACATCCATATCATCTTCAATTAAAAGAATATTTGCTCCTGATAAGTTCATAATATTCATAAAAGCTTCATTTTGTTCTAAATCTTTATTTTTCTCTGCTAACTCAACTGCGACAGAGAAACAAGAACCATTACCAAGTCTTGAAGAGCTCTTGATAGAATGCCCTAGACTATCAGCCAAACGTTTTGCAAGCGCGAGTCCTAAACCTAGACCTTTCCCCCTATCACGCTCCTTATTTTCAACTTGATAAAAATCTTCATAAATTAATGGCATCTGATCATCTGATATTCCACAACCTGTGTCCCAAACTTCAATTACTACTTTACCATTCCTCTTTCTACATCCTATCAGAACTGATCCTTCCTTGGTATAGCGAATAGCATTAGACATAAAATTTCCCAATATTCGCTCTAACAATGCTGGATCACTCTTTACATAATAGCCAGATGGAACAACTCTAAATTCTAACTCCTTGTCTTTTGCAAGTGGAAGGAATGATTGAAAGATACTAATCAAAATATTATTTACTGAAAAAATTTCATGTCTTGGCTTAATTGCGCCTACTTCCAATTCAGACACGTCTAGAAGTGCATTCAGTAACCTTGCTGTTGAAATTGAGACAGAGTTTATATCTTCAATAATTCTGAGTATTTCCTTATCTTTAACTTTTGATTGTAAAGCTGCAATATACATTTGCATTGCATTTAAAGGTTGTCGCAAGTCATGACTTGCTGAAGCCAGGAAAACTGACTTAGCTTTATTTGCTCTTTCAGCATCTAATTTAGCATTCTGAAGCCCTTCACTCTGCTCCCATAAATCATTCTTAAGTCTATTGAAACTTCGACCCATTCTTCCAAGTTCGTCCTGTCTAGATAAGATATTTTGCTCATCTTCTATTTTCTCTACTTTATGCAATGGAGTATATCTATTAATAGAGTCTGTTAGCAATTGCAAAGGTTTTGAAATATTCATTCTGACAATGACTAAAACCATTGAAATTACAAATAAAAGAGCTATAAGACAAGTAATAACAATATAGCTAATTGCAATTCGCTCCACATAAACTATTTGAGCTTTAGAGGCATTAATTATTTCCTCTAATTCATTGTTTACTTTTTTGGCTTGAAGCAATAGAAGATTTTCTGAAGTAGCTATTTTATCTAGATCACTCATATCAATTGTGAGTATTCCAAGATTTGTTTCAGCAAATAAATTATTAACCACTAACTGATAATACATCTGATTGACTTTTCTTAACTCATAGAGCTCAGAAAGCAGCTTTTCTTGATGAAATAAAATTATATCTTTGTCACCTAGACCCTCATTGTTTACTCTTTTTACAAAAGACTCAGTATCCGCTATAGATTTCTTCAGATTTTGGTTAGATAAAATAAATTCAGTTTGAATTTCTTCGTTTTCTAATAATTGATTAAACTTTTCATAAAAGCTTGCTTCATCTGAGTCTTGGTTAACTATTTGGCTAACTGTAATAAATAACTCCTTTACACTTATACTTTGCTTATAAACATTCTCATCAATGGTATTGACTGATTCAATTAATGGAATAGTAATAGACGACATTTGCTTAGTCTCATTCCCCACAGTATAAACTTGAGAAAAAGCAACAAACATAACTGCCATAAAACCCAGAATCTCTATAACTAAAAGGGATAATATTTTTTGATTAAGAGATAATCTATTGAATAATTTTTGCTTGATTATTTCCATCTACTGATAGTTGATCCTATTATATAAATCGCTCTGAATTGTTTTATCAAATAGCTAGTCCAATAGATTCAACAGATTATTTGAAAAAGATAACAATTATTTTTTTGCTCTTGAAAGCATTTGCTGTCGAAAATATTCTGCACTGATAGCTACAATTAATAGCACTCCGATTACCACCATTTGAAGATAAGAGCCCACTCTCATCAGATTCATTCCATTTTGTATTAAGACAATGAAAAATGCACCTAACACTACATTCTGAACACGCCCAACACCTCCTAATAAACTCACTCCACCAATTGCACAAGCTGCAATAGATAGCAAAGGGTAATTAGCACCAATATTTGGCTCTCCAGTTTCAAGTCTAGCAGTAATAAGAAGGGCTGCAATACCTGTAACTAGGGCTGACAAAACGTATGCACCCACAATGTAGATTCTCGTATTAATCCCTGAAAGTTCAGCCGCTCTTAAATTTCCACCTATCGCATAAAAATATCTACCCATCTTAGTTAGATTAATAAATATAAAAATTAAGGCAATGCACAAAAGAGTAATCCAAATAGTTATTGAAACTCCTAAAAAAGTTCCATAACCAAAAATATTAGTGAAAGACTCTGGTGCTCCATAAACTGGAATTCCTCCGGTAATTGTCAGAGCCATGCCAAAAATAATAGATGACATGCCTAGCGTCATAATAAAGGGTGGTACTCGAAAAAAAGCGACACCAATACCATTAACAAAACCAATACATGCAGCAACAAAAAGACCAGACAAACATCCTATAGCAATAGCTTCCCAACCAGAACCATAGCCAGACCATAGTGCAACCATAGTCATAGAGGCAACAACTGATGTCATAGCCAACACAACACCTACTGAAAAATCTAAACCAGCTGTTAACATAACTATCATTTGTGCCATTGCGACTAAAATCAAATCAGTAGAATGTCTAGCAACCGCTACTAGATTAGTCGGAGTTAAAAAGTTACTACTTGCAAATGAAAAGACAATTAAAGCTATTCCTAAAAACCAGGGTAAAACACCAGCTTTTATAAATATAGAGGATAGATATTGCTTAATATCTTCACTTTGATTGAACAAATTATTCATTGATTAATTTCTCCTAACACTATCAACTTTTAAACAAAATTTAACAATTAAATTGAGTATTTTTTAAAATCTATTGTACATCAAGGAAGCTCAATTTATACCCAATATAGATAATAATACATACTATTGACTATAGTATGTAATAGTAGTAAACTATACCTATACTTTTGGATGTTTTTTGTATGGAAATTGGAGAAGAAAAACTATTAAATGAGGACGCTTCTAAAGATTCAGGAATATTAAAGGCTTTTCCTGGAGAGCTTTATGTGAAGAATGTTCACAAATCCTTTGGAGTAACCAAAGCTCTAGCTGATGTTAGTTTTACTGGTTATTTTGGTGAAATTCATGCAATTATTGGTGGAAATGGCTGTGGAAAGAGCACTCTTGCAAAGGTTTTAGCAGGGGTATTGCCAATCGATTCTGGAAAAGTTTCAATTAAGGGGGCACACCCTTCAACTCCAAAAGAATCTCGTAACCTTGGCGTAGCTATGGTTTTTCAAGAAGTACTTGTTGCTGATGAAGCCTCAGTAGTTGATAACTTATTTATTGGAGTAGATGGCTTTATCACTAAAAACTTATCTGACAAAGAAAAGCAAGATAAAGCTAGAGAATTACTTAGTGAACTTGCTGATGAAGAAATTGATCCATTAATGCCTGCTGGAAACCTACCTCTTAGTATCAAAGCATGGATTACTATTGCCAGGGGCTTGCTAAGAGAGCCTGACGTATTAATTCTTGATGAGTCTACTGCCGCTCTGGATTTTGATTCTACGGAAAGACTCTTTGAAAAAATGCGTGAATTACGCGATAAAGGTTCAGCAGTTATTATTGTCTCTCACCGCATAGCAGAACTAGTCAGAATTAGTGATCGCTGCACAGTCATGCGAGATGGTATTGATGTTGGAGTATTAGAAAAAGATGAAGTCACAGAAAAAAACCTTTTGCGTTTAATGACTGGAAAAGATCAAAAAACAGAAAAAACCAAAGATGAAGCACATCAAACAAAATATTCTCAAGTCTCTCTCAAAACAAAAAATATGCAAGTTTGGCCTGATAGTGAAAAGTCTGACTTTGAATTACTCAAAGGTGAAATTGTAGGAGTGACTGGACTAGATGGTCATGGGCAGGATGATTTTATACGTATTCTTGCTGGTGTTGCTAATGCATATGAAGGTTTCACAGAAGTAGGCATTAATCATGGTCATAAGTACTTCTCAATTAAAAGCCTTGAAGACGCAATCAAACATGATATTGAGTTTGTTTCAGGTGATCGAAAGCGAGAAGGAATCCTTCCAAATCTTAGTATTATTGAAAATTTAGGTATTTCGATGTATCACAAATTTAGCAAAATTCCTGGTGTACGATTTATAGACTGGTCAGCTATAAATGATGTTGTTGATTGGGAAGTTGAACGACTTGCAATCAAAACTGGTCCTAGAGAAAACCTAATAACATCCTTAAGTGGTGGTAACCAACAAAAAGTTATGTTGGGAAGAGCATTTGCAACTCAACCTAAGATATTAATCTTACTTGACCCTGCTAGAGGAATTGACTTAAACACTAAGTTGGACCTTTATAAGCAATTAAGAGAGTTTGCAGATGATGGAAATTCAGTGGTCTACATGTCAAGTGAGCTTGAAGAGTTTATTGGTTTCTGTTCTCGCGTAGTTGTTTTTCGTGAAGGAAGTATTTTCGAAACATTTACTGATGAACAAATTAACGCTGATGGAATCCTAGAGTCTATGTTTGGACATCGACAAAAATCTGAACCAGAGAAAGTAACAAATAATCAACATGCCAATAAAAATGATGTATCTACACTAAACAATCAAACTAAAAAAACCCAGCCTGACAATAAATTGGAGACTGAAGTGAAAAAAAATACTATAAGTAAATACTTTAACAATCAGACCGAAAATATAAATCCTATAAAAGTTTCAAAGAAAGATTTCTCCTCTCAAGACGAAGATCAATTTAATAAAATATTGAGCTCAACAGAGAAAAATAGTAACAGAAAAAAATATGAAACAAAACAGAAAAATAATCCAAATCCCAAAATATATGAATATTCAGAAAATGATTCGAAAAATTTTGAAGACCTCATTACTTCAGGCGAAAAGGTAGTTAAAAGCAAAGGCAAAAGTAGCTTTCGAAAGAATAAAAATAATGAAGCTTATTCAAGCTCTGATGAAGAACTATTTAATAAATATCTATCTTCAACTGAAGATAAAGCAGATGATCAAATTCTTGATGGTCTAGAAACCAAGAGAAAAGAAGAGCATTTAATAGATCAAAAACCAAATACATCTGAATCTAAAACATTTGAATATAACGAGAAAGATGTCGCGCAATTTGAAAAGCTCATGTCAAAAAAATGAATATAAAAATATAAGGAAAAATTAGTAATAAATCCTAATCAAAACTATGGAATTAATTGAAAAACAACAATCAAAATCAAGTCCAAGTACCTATCTCATAGTTCCGATAGTTATTTTCTTTTTACTCTTGATATTTGCTACCCTCAGAGGACCATACTTGGTTTCAAGTACTGGTTTTGGTGGACTTATTATCGTAGTAACTCCGCTAATTTTAGCTACTTACGCATTGACTATCATTGTAATGGCTGGGCGTGCTAGTGTCGATTTATCAATTGGCCCCCTGCTTAGTTTCATTAATGTAGGAATGATTCAGCTAATTGGGGTAGGTTTTATGGATTCACCAATTGCTCTTTTCTTATATGCAATTGGTGTTGGTGTTGCATACCAAGTCCTAATGGCCCTCATTATTGTTTTTGTCAGAGTTCAACCCATCATTGTTGCATTGAGTGGATACCTTTCATTGGTTGGCTTGAATCTTATCATAATGCCTCGTCCAACTGGTCTAGCACCAGACTGGATGTATGATTGGGGTGCAGGAATTAATATTATTTCACCCGTTTTAATTATATTGATAATAGCCACAGCAGCATGGTATCTGCTTGCACAAACGGCTTTTTGGGGTAATCTAAAAATGATGGGGTCAGATGAGCGAGCTGCCTATACTAGTGGAGTTAATGTTAATCTGGTTCGAATTGTTGCTCATGCAATTGGTGGCGTTTATGCTGGACTTGCAGCTATAACTTTCACTTCATTAATTAGTTCTGGCGACCCCTCTCAAGGGACAACCTACACGCTAATGGCCGTTACAGCACTTGTGCTCGGCGGTGCAAATTTAGCTGGTGGTCGAGGAAGTGCCTTTGGAGCATTACTTGGCTCGCTTAATATTTTTTTAATTACCTATGCACTTTCAACGTTTAACTTTGGCAAGATGCAAGCCTTTGTGACTGATATGTCTTATGGTCTTATGCTGGTTGTTTCATTATTGATAAGTCTTGCAATACCTTTGCTCCAAAAACGCGCTCGAGGACTATCCCCAGGATTGGTATTTTTAGTTCTTGGAATAATTACAGCAGGCGTTATGGTCCATGCTTCAATGGATCAGTCAATGGGAATTAAAAGATTTGCAGCTGCTAAAGCTTCAACTGGAACTGAAGACGGACTATCAGCAGGCACAATTATTTTGTTTTTAGTAGTTGGAATAGCAGTTGTCTCTTATATTGTAAGAACACTATTTAAATATATTAGCGCACCGATGGTTGGATTTATTATTGTATTAATCGTAACTGCTCTAGGTTTAATTTTTAATCCAGAAGCTCCAAGTGATTCAGCTTTAATTTCTTCAAGCCTAAAAACTATTGGTGCTGATTATTACTCTATGAGTATTTTTGGATTGGAATCAATTTCTCAATCACAATACTTTTCTTTTAATACACTGACAAACTCTACCTACACATTAATTGGAATAGTTGGAGTAATTTTATTAACATCATTAATTATCCTGATTATGCTTCCTGATACGAATGCTAAGACTAAAAAAACCTCAACAATTTTATTTATTTGCACAATACCTATTATTGCAATAGGTGCACTGTTCTTTGAAAACGCAGATCAAGGCTATTTAGCTAGCAATTTTTCTGGTGAAACTTACGCTATTCTTTTGGTTGCTGCACTTCTATTTATTATTACTATTCCGATGGTAAAAAACAAATTCAACAACATTAACAATTTGTTTATAGGAGCTATATCTATATTAGCTTTAATTGTTATATATTTCTTTGCAACTGATAGCACTCCTATGCATGAGGTTGCAAAAGGTAGCATTGTAGTAGCAGGCAAGGTGCTAAATGCTCAGCATCCTATTATCCCAATAGGAATAGAGCCTATAGCAGCCAAGATTATCGAATACAGTGGTCCAATGCGAGTCATGAATGAATCTAAAGGACTAAATATTGTTTCGGAGATTGCTTATTGCGCTTTTATGGTTGTTTTACTTCATATATTTTTACGTCTAGCTATGGGAGAAACTAGCTTTAAAAGTTTTTGGAAATACTGGTATATACCAACCTTTGCTGTAATTGTTTGGAGTGCTCTGTTTTATGCAATTGGTGTGCCTTTATGGCAAATAATTGTTGTTATTGCTATTGCAATAATTTCAGCACCAAACGTGATGCACATAATTAGCACCTACATAATAGGTGAGCAAAAAGATGATGATATAAAAAAATGGGAAGGATAAACGATGGGTATGACAAGTATTAAGAGGAATAAAAGTGGAAACTAGAAGAATGGGAAAAGCTGCTTTCTCTTTTTATAAGTGGCTTGGATTTATTATTGCCGTAATCATTTCAGGTATTAGTGCTGTACTTGGGTACATTGATAATACCCCCTCTCAGCTAATAATCCTTTATACAGTTGCAATTTTTGGCTCTATTCTTTGGGGCTGGTACCACCTTTCAGTGCGATGGCAATTCAAAGAAGACAAGGATGAAAAAAATACCCAATCATCTAAAGAGTTAAGTGAAGCAATAATAGATGATAGTGAACACCATGAAAGTTATATTAGTTATCTTATTAAAAGTAACAAGTTCGCGATTATAGGAATTATAGCAATGATTATTGCTTTTGTTGCCCTGGCATTTGCAATGGACAATTTTTTTGAGTGGAAAAATGTTCTTACTCTTGTAGTATTTTTCTTAACACTACTAGTCCTTATTATCACAAACTCTGTTGCCAAAAATAATAAGAGTGCCATGATGGGCTTAGCGGTTCTGATTGGACTTTTTATTATGGGCTCATTGATTGTTGATGGATTTATCTCAACTTTAAATCTTAAATCAATGCTACTTTTTGCATCATTTCTTGGACTTGCATGCATTGGACAAACTCTAGTAGTTCTTCTTGGAGGTTTAGATTTATCTGTCAGCTTTGTAATAGGTGCTGCAAATATTGGCCTGATGTACTTAATCAATCTTGGCCTACCGCCATGGATTTGTATTATCGCAGTCTTAATGGTTGGTATTGGTGTAGGACTTGTTAATGGCTTGTTAAGTTTTCGACTTCAAGGACAAGCCTTGATTCTAACTCTAGGTGTTGGTTTCGTTATTACTGGTCTAGTGCAGGCTTTAACAACTATTGGCTCTGACTTTGGTGGAAGTGTTTTTGGAGTTGTACCTAAATGGCTATCTAATATCGCAGCTGCAAATGGCACTGTTTTTGGTATTAGTATTCCTCCAGTTGTTGTTATTTGGGTCGTTCTTTCAATATTATTAATAGTTGCACTAAAAAATACAACTTGGGGGCGAAATTTGTATGCTGTTGGAGGGAATCGAACTTCAGCAGCACGTTTATCAATCTCTGAACGAACATACTGGGTAGGTGTTTTTACTATTGGTGGCTTTATTTCGGCACTAACAGGAATTCTACTTCTTGGTTGGAGTGGTGGTGGCTTTGTTGGCGTAGGAGGTCCCTATCTATTTCAAACAATAGCAGCAGTAGTAGTTGGAGGAACTTCATTGCTTGGAGGTAAAGGAGGATATGGATTTACAGTTATAGGTGTTCTAGTTCTTCAAGTACTATCTTCTTTCCTTGTTGGTATTGGATTAAGTTATGAAGGGCAACAATTTGTATTTGGACTACTGATTCTACCAATGGTTGCTTTATATGCAAGATCACCTCATATAAGAACGCAAATTTAAAAAAAATTAGTATCTTAAGGAGAAAACTATTGATGCCAAAAAACTATATAAGAATAAAGAAAAATGACTGAAGTTATCAATTGGATATTTATTTTCCTTGGACTATATTGGGCTTTTTGCTTGTTTTGGGGTGTCCGTGCTGGAAAACAAATAGGAACAACTGACGATTTTTTTCTATCTAATAGAAATATATCTCCCTGGGTTTTTGCGCTTGCTGCAACAGCAATTTCTTTTGCTGGCTGGATATTTATTGCCCACCCAGGACTAGTATTTAGAGATGGTTTTCAATTTGCAAATACTTCATTCATTGCAATAATAGTAGCAATTTCTGGAGTTGTTTTACTTAAAAGACAATGGATGTTAGGAAAACGTTTCGGATATTCCACTTCAGGAGAAATGTTGTCCGCCTACTACAAGGGTGATGGCTTACGAATTATTTCAGTTGGAATTGCTCTTCTATTCGGGATACCTTTTGTAGCAATGTTATTTGGAGCTTCAGGTTTTCTAATAAGTGAATTAACAAACGGAATGCTTTCAAGAAATTTTGCAATGTGGGTCCTATCCGGCTTTGTACTTTTATATTCAATTATGGGTGGAATGCAAGCAATATTAAAAATTGCAGCAGTGCAGTTTGTTTTATTTATTCTAGGAATGATTCTTTTAGGTTTATTTGCTTTAGAGCTAGTTGGTAATTTTGATACACTTAATCAAGGGCTTGCAAATATTTCAAAAGATGTACCAAGCCACCTAGGAGAAACAAAAGGAATGGGAGGGGGTAATTTCCCAGGATATTTTGCAATACCTGGAGTGATTCAGTTTACTGATGGCATAGGAATCGAATTACCAAAAGGTGGCCCATGGACATCAATAATGATATTAACTTTTGTACTTTCTGTTATGGGTATACAGTCTTCACCATCATTTACAATGCTTGGATTTACAAGTCGATCACCAAAAGGTTTTGCAATTCATCAGATTTGGGGAGCTGCAGCAGTAGTAGGAATTATTTTGTTTGTATTCTCAATTCTAATAGGTGTAAGTGCAAATCTTTTAGGTGCAAATGCTGATGTTAATGAAGCTGGTCTTGCGATTGGGAATTATCTGCCTGAAATTTCAAAAGGGCAACATACTGAATTAGTTATTCAATTTATAAAACTTTTAGGAAATAGTTCACCATGGTTAGGTGGTTTTCTTGCTGTTTGTGCTATTGCTTCTCTTCAGGCAACAGCTACTTCATTTATGTCAACTACGGGTAATATTTTATCGCGTGATATATATTTTCACTACTTTAATAAAGATTCTGATGATAAACAACAATTAGGTGTAGCTAGATTGTTTACTGGATTAGTTTTCTTATCTGGAATGTTATTAGCTTCATATTCTATGGAAGCGACGATTCTTCTTGGTAATTTAGCTATAGCATGTTCTTTTCAATTATGGCCATCATTGCTAGGTGCAACATGGTTACCATGGATTAATCGAAGTGGAGCAATAGCAGGTTTGAGTATCGGTCTTATAGCGGTTATTTTGACTGAGCCAATTGGTCAAAAACTTACAGGAGGTGCATTGCCTTGGGGAGTTTGGCCTTGGAATGTTCACTCAGCAGTATGGGGAATGTTTTTTAATATTATAATTTGTATGGTAGTTTCACTGATGGCTGAAAATGATTCTGAAAAAGATCATAGACAAACTTTCCATAATTTTTTTAAAAAACATAGCGAAATTAAATCAAGTGATCGTTGGTCAAAACCTATTGGCGCTTTAATACTTATGATTTGGATGTTTTTTGCTATTGGACCAGGATCTATATTTGGAAATATGGCATTCGGTGAACCCAATATTGGCTTTGATGAATGGATGTTAGGAATGCCATCTATTTGGGCATGGCAAATAATTTGGTGGGCATTAGGAGTTGGTGCAGTTTGGTTTCTAGCAAATAAATTAAGAATGTCTGTCGAGCCAGAAAGTGAAATAAAAGCCATTTCTTCAGATTAAACAAAAAACCTTAAAAAGTATTAATTAAATTTTCTGAGTAGTATGATTGTATTTTTAAATTAATGTCAATGCAATTTTGAATAAAAGTTTAAATATTAAATCAATGAATCTCTACAACAATGTAGAAAGAATATTTAACGAACTTAAAGAAATAGGAAAATCAACTTCAGACTCACTTCAGGTTAAAGATTTAACTCAATTTGACCAGTTCCATTACCATGGAACTGATGCAATTGATATTTCAATCAAAAAATTAGGAATAAATAGCAAAACTAGAATACTTGACGTAGGATCAGGTATTGGAGGTCCAGCAAGATATATAGCTGATAAAACTGGGGCTAAAATTACTGCAATTGAACTTCAAGCAGATCAAAATGATTTAGCTAGTAACCTAACAAAAAAATGCGGACTTTCAAACCAAGTCAGTCATATTTGTGGAGATATTCTTAATTATAATTTCCAAAATCAAAGATTTGATATAGTTGTTAGTTGGCTAACTTTATATCACATATCTGATCATCAGGCACTCTTGAAAAAATTATATAATCTACTTAACCCAAATGGCTTATTTTTTACTGAAGATATAACCAGTAGAATTATTTTAAATAAGCATGATCTTGGAGAAATTGAAAAAGAAATTTTTGGTATGCATCTTCCGCTATATGATCAATATATTTCAAACATAGAAAAATTTGGATTTAAAGTAATTTTTGCCGAGGATATGTCAGAATCTTGGTCAGCCTTTACAAAACAAAGAATAGCTCAATATAATACTGACAAAGATAGAAATATTAGGGTCCACAACAAAGAAATTGTTGAAAGCTTAAGCTCCTTTTATAATTTTGTTGGTAAATATTTTTCTAATGGAAAGCTTGGTGGAATTAGAATTATGGCAAAAAAAATCTGACTAAAGGAAATGAGTTCATTTAAACTTTTAGAAGCTTAGCCATTGTTATTCCCATATCTGAAGGGGTTGGAGAAACTATTACGCCTGCATCTTGAAGAATTTCAACCTTTTCAGAAGCACTCTCACCACTTGAGCTAACAATAGCGCCAGCATGGCCCATAAGTCTTCCTGGAGGAGCAGTCAAGCCGGCAATATAAGCAGCCATTGGTTTACTCATATGTTTTTGATAATACTCAGCCGCCTCAGCCTCTTGTGGGCCTCCAATTTCACCAATAATCAATACTGCCTCAGTTTCATCATCTTGCTCAAAATGTTTTAAGATTTCAACAAAAGAACTGCCATTTATTGGGTCACCTCCAATACCAACACTGGTACTAATTCCAATACCTAATTCTTTCATTTGGGAAGCAGCTTCATAACCTAAAGTACCTGAGCGTCCAATCAATCCGACGTTACCTTTTTTGTATATATGACCAGGCATAATGCCTAACATTGATTTACCCGGACTAATAGTTCCTGCACAATTAGGGCCTGTTAAAATCATGCGATTCTCAGGTTTAGCATGTTGAAAAAGGTAGCGCTTGACTCGAATCATGTCATGCGTTGGTATTCCGTCAGTAATGCTAACGCAATATTTAATACCCCCTTCAATGGCTTCCATAATTCCATCTGCCGCATAGGCAGGAGGAACAAATATAATACAAGCTTCAGCACCTGTTGATGCAACAGCATCTTTAACTGTGTTGAATACAGGCCTTCCTAGATGTGTTGCACCTCCCTTGCCTGGAGTAACTCCAGCAACAACATTAGTTCCATAATCTATCATCTCCTGAGCATGAAAAGAACCCATACGACCAGTTATGCCTTGAATTAAAACTGGAGTTTTTTCATCAATAAATATACTCATAATTTACCCTGATTTTCCCTTTGACTTTTTCCATTCAACAACAACTTTTTGTGCTGCATCTGACAAAGTCTCAGCTGTAATAATTTTTTTGCCACTATCCTTTAATATTTTTTGGCCTTTTTCAACATTGGTACCTGATAAACGAACTACTAAAGGAACATCAACATCACGTTTGTTTAATAGATCTACGATGCCCTGGGCAACCCAATCACAGCGGTTAATGCCAGCAAAGATATTAACCAAAATAGCCTCAACATTATCATCTGATAAGACCAACTCTATTGATGTTGCAACCCTCTGAGCAGAAGCACCACCACCAATATCGAGGAAGTTTGCTGGTTTTCCCCCAGCATGCTGAATCATGTCCATAGTTGCCATAGCAAGACCTGCACCATTAATGAGACAGCCAATATTGCCATCCAGACCAACATAGTTCAAATCATGCTCTGCAGCATGAATTTCTCGAGTATCTTGTTGTGTTTTATCATTTAACTCAAAGATTTCTGGGCGGCGATAGAGTGCATTTGCGTCAAATGACATTTTCGCATCAAGAGCTAGTACTTTATTTCCAGAGACTAAAGCCAGAGGATTAATTTCCAATAAATTAGCGTCAGTATCACGGAATGCTCGATAACATTTCATAACTGCTCGACTGGCAGAGTCAACAGCCTCATTAGGTAAACCCAAGTTAAACACCAGTTGACGGACTTGGAATGGCTGCATACCAACTGAAGGGTCAATCCTAATTTTGGCAATTTTTTCTGGCATCTCCTCTGCAACTTGCTCAATATCCATTCCACCTTCTGTCGAAACAACTAAGGTAACTTTTTGGGATGTTCTATCTAAAAGAATACTGAAGTATAGCTCCTTTAAAATGACACTAGCCTCTTCAACATAAATACTTGAAACCATTTTGCCTTCAGGCCCAGTCTGATTAGTGACTAGGTTATTTCCAAGAAACTTATCACAAAATTGTGAAATTTCTTTGCTAGACTTACATAACTTGACACCGCCGGCTTTTCCACGTGCTCCAGAATGAATCTGAGTCTTTAAAATCCATTTATCACCGCCTAATTCGTTAGCTTGATAAATTGCTCCAGTTGCAGAATGCGCTATCCCACCCCTAGGAACTGGGACTCCATATTGGGCTAATAGTTTCTTGGCTTGATATTCATGAATATTCATAACTAAACCTTACTCTTTTCTTTTATTGCTATATCAGTGTTTACAATGTTTTCTGCCATTTTTGCTGACGCTGCATCAATCATTCTTCCGTTAAGTTGTGCCGCTCCCCTGCCCTCTTTAGCAGCATCATCTAATGCAATAAGTATTTGGTTGGCATGAGTAACTTCTGATTCTGGTGGAGTGTAAACTTCATTTGCAAGTTCAATTTGTGAGGGATGTATTGCCCACTTTCCTTCAAAACCAAGAGCTGCACCTCTTTTTGCTGCTTCAATATAGGATTCAGGGTCATTAAAGTCTCCAAATGGACCATCGATCGCGCGCAATCCATAGGCTCGACAAGCAACTAACATTTGTGATAACCCAGCATGCCACTGATCTCCTGGATAGTCTGGATTTAAACCTCCAATAACTGTTGTTCTAGCTCTGCAACTTGCCGCATAATCAGCCACACCAAAGTGCATCGCCTCTAGCCTCTCATCTCGACCATTTTTAGCAATATCCAAAACATTTGCCATCCCGAGGGTAGTTTCAATTAATACTTCAATGCCGATTCTATTTTTAAAGCCCTTAGAGGTTTCTATTTGATTCAACATTGCAGAGAGCATATAAATATCTGAAGAAGTTCCTGCTTTTGGAAGCAGGATAGTATCTAATCTCTCTCCTGCTTGCTCAACAACCTCAACAACATCCCGATACATGTAATGCGTATCGATGCTATTAATACGCACTGAAATCGTTTTAGCATTACCATTCCAATCTAAATCATTAATCGCTTCAATCACATTTTTACGCGCTGGCACTTTATCATCTGGAGCAACGGCATCTTCCAAATCTAAAAAAACGAAGTCTGCAGAACTTTTTAAAGCTTTTTCAAACATTTTAGGATTTGAACCTGGAACCGCTAACTCGCTTCGCTGA
Organism: Candidatus Thioglobus sp.; assembly: GCA_028345055.1. Taxonomy (GTDB): domain Bacteria; phylum Pseudomonadota; class Gammaproteobacteria; order PS1; family Pseudothioglobaceae; genus Pseudothioglobus. The sequence continues at coordinate 105,899 of JAOMCO010000002.1, forward strand.
AGCCTCTGTTTAACTGGTTCATGGATAATATGACTCATAAAAACCCCTTTTAATTAATCACTTACGAGTAAATATAACAACATTAACGAAGAGTGAATTGAGTAATTATCAAAGGCGATTTAGGTCAAATCAACTTTAGAAATATATTTGATTTGAAATCATAATGAAGATGCAATGGAGTGGCGTCCCGTAGGAGATTTGAACTACCTGTTTCCAGAATGAAATCCTGGCGTCCTAGGCCACTAGACGAACGGGACAAAAGAAATTTAGAGGTCTTAACTCTAAAAGTAAGTTAGAGTGATCTAACTTAATCAAAAAAATGGCATCCGGTAGGGGAATCGAACCCCTCTTGCCAGGATGAAAACCTGGAGTCCTAACCGATAGACGAACCGGACAAAATCTGTTTTGCTATGGTGGAGCTAGGCGGGATCGAACCGCCGACCTCAACACTGCCAGTGTTGCGCTCTCCCAGCTGAGCTATAGCCCCAAAAAACTGGGTTATTAGCAAAAACGTAAATTATAATCTGTATCTTCTTTCAGTCAAGTCAAAATTGGTAAAATATTAATTATGGAAAAAAAATATAACAGTAAAAATTACTCTATTGAGGTGCTTTATCATATTGGTGCCTATGAAAATTCAATTCACTTTATTTTTGATGAATCAACTAAAACTTGTGCCATAGTTGACCCTGCATGGGAGCCAGATTTATTTTTAAAAAAAATAAATGACAAGGGCTACACCCTGACAGATATTTGGATTACTCACTGGCATGGCGACCATACAAATGCAGTGGATGATATAGCTAATAAAACAGGGGCAAAAATTACTGCTGGTGTCAATGAGATTCCCTATCTTAATGTTGAAAATGAAGTTCATACGGTTAGTGATGGAGATAAAATTAAACTGGGAAATATTGAAGCCAAAATTATTGAGACTCCAGGACATACTGCTGGTGGTGTGTGTTATTTACTGGATGAACATCTAATCGCTGGTGATACTTTGTTTGTATATGGTGTGGGTATTTGCAGTCTCCAGGGTTCAAATCCTGTTACATTATTTCACTCTCTCAAAAAATTATTATCTCAAGTCGATGATGATATTATTTTGTTATGTGGACACAACTATGGCTCAGAAATCTCAACTACAATTGCAGAGCAAAAAAGAGCAAATCCATTTTTATTAATAAAAGATGAAGATACGTTTGTGCGCTATCGTATGCATGTTCATGATTCAACAAGAAAATACCCAATGTCTCCGATGACATTAGAAGAGGTCAACGCCTTGTTATGATAGGAGTTTATGGTGGCTCCTTCGATCCCGTTCATTTTGGGCATCTTAAAACTGCAAACTCAATCAAAAATGAACTCAATTTTGAGCGGTTATTTCTTTTGCCATGTTTTGAGCCTGTCCATAAAAACTCACTTCACTATTCCTCTATAGAAAGGCTAGAGATGCTTAGTCTTGCAATTAAAGAATTTCCTTCACTTGAAATTGATACAAGAGAAATTGATCGAGGCGGGAGTTCTTTTATGATTGATACCTTAATCGAGCTATTAGAAGAATACAAAGAAAATAATATTTGCCTAATTATTGGAATGGATAGCTTTATTAGTTTTAAAACATGGAAAAAATGGGATCAATTTGCAAGCCTAGTTCATTTAATTGTACTTCCAAGAAACTCAGGACAACCCTCTCAAAATAGTCTAGACACTTTTGAGTTAGCAATAGACAAGAATGATTTGAAAATAAAACCAAATGGGCTTTTGTACTTTTCTAATTCTGAGCTGATTGATATTTCTTCAACTGATATTAGGGATAGAATTGCTTCCAATCAAAATCTCGATGGCTTGCTGCCCTCCTCCGTTATAAACTTTCTTCAATAAATATGAAACTTGTAGAGCAGATCAAGGTCGTTGAAAGCGTTATTGGAGAACTAAAAGGAGAAAATATTACGACAATCAACGTAATGCAGCAGAGTGAGGATATGGAAGCCATTATTATTACAACTGGGAGGTCTATTCAACATGTGAGAGGAATAGCCAATAATGTGAGTATTGAAGCCAAGAGACTTAATATGCCCATTCTTGGAATAGAGGGAGCTGAGTTTAGTGAGTGGGTACTTGTTGACCTTGGTGAAGTTATTGTTCATGTAATGACAGAGAAAACCCGGGATTTCTATAAATTAGAGAGGCTATGGTCTATCGAGGAAGATGAGGATTAATCTTATTGCTGTTGGTAAAAAAATGCCGGACTGGATATCAGATGGCATTGAGCATTATAAAAAGCAACTCCCCAAAAACTATAACTTTTCAATCACTGTGATAGAGTCTCAAAGCAGGAAATCAAAAAGCCCTGAACAAACAAAAAATCTTGAAGAAAGATTGATTTTAGATGCTGCATCTGACTCAAATTTACTAATAGCATTTGATGAACTAGGCAAACAGCAAACTAGTAAGGAACTATCTAAATCAATTGAAAAATGGCAACTTAATGCTGATAGTGTTGCTTTAATTATTGGAGGTGCAGATGGACTATCTCATGAATTAAAACAAAAATGTAGTTTAATTTGGGGTCTGTCAAACCTTACTTTGACTCACTCCATGGCAAGATTGCTTGCAGTTGAGCAGATTTATCGGAGTTATAGTTTACTTAGCAATCACCCATATCATCGAAGTTAAGCTATCAATTAGATGATTGAATGGATGTTTTCTGGAGGTCTTCCAATAGCAACCCCCTTCTCGGTTCTAACGATAGGACGCTCAATTAAAATTGGGAACTCTAGCATAGCACTTATGAGGTGCTCTTCACTCAAGGCTTTATCAGAAAGTCCTAGCTCTTTGAATTTAGACTCTCCTTTTCTTAGTAGATCCCGAGCACCAATACCCAAGTCCTTTATAATTGATTTGAGTTCTGATTCACTGGGAGGATTAACTAGATAATTAACAACCTCAAAGTCTACATCGTTTTGTTCTAAAATAGCAACAGTCGCTCTCGATTTAGAGCAGCGAGCGTTGTGATAAATCTTAGTACTCATAATAATTATTCATGAAAAAATATCTCATTATACTCCTCCTTATAGCTCCTTTTCAGGCTACCCAGGCACTGAGTTTTAGCGAAGTGATTGACTCTGTCAAGCAACTGATGCCATGGCATGAATCAATTCCAGAAGTTAAATTTGAACTGACTGATACCAACGGAAAAATCTTCACAGAAAAAAATACGCGTGGTAAGTATTTGGTCGTAAATTTTTGGGCAACTTGGTGTACGCCTTGCCTCAAAGAGATACCAGCTTTTGTAGAATTCTATAAAGAAAACTCAGGTCATGTAGAGATTCTAGGTTTAGACTTTGAACCAGTAAATCTTGAAGTGATTGATGAGTTTGTTGAGCGTTTTTCTATCAACTATCCAATTATTCTTTATACCAATGTCAATGACTCTCAGTTTAACAACTTTGGAGAAATAGTTGGAATGCCAACCACACTAATTTACAGTCCTGAAGGTGAACTACTGCAAACTTTTATGGGAGAAATCACAAAAGAAGATCTAAATAAATATATCTCACCACCAACTTAGACTATTTCATTATGATTTCACCACCAATAGCAGATGGACTCAATGAAAAACAGCAGCAATCAGTCACTCTTGCAGAAGATATTAATGCTTTAATTCTTGCAGGAGCTGGAAGCGGAAAAACGCGCGTTTTAACACACCGAATTCATTATCTAATTTCTGAAAAGAATTATTATGCTGATGATATTCTCGCTGTTACCTTTACTAATAAGGCTGCAAATGAAATGAAAGAGAGATTAAGCGATCTTCTCAGACAGCCTATTGGAAGAATGTGGTTTGGAACTTTCCACTCTCTTGCACATAAACTCCTTAGGACTCATCCAGCAGAGGCAAATCTCTCCCCAACATTTCAAATTCTAGATGCCCAAGATCAGCAACGAATCGTTAAACGGTTAATGAAAGAGAATGGTATTGATGAAACAAAGTTTCCGATAAAAAAAGTACAGTGGTTTATTAACCAACAAAAAGATGAGGGTGTATTACCTCATCAAATAGATGCTGGCTATAATTTTTTTGTAAAGCAAAGCACTAAGGTTTTTGACCTTTATGAAAAACACTGCCAAACGAATGACCTAGTTGATTTTGCAGGCCTGTTATTAAAGAGCTATGAGTTACTTAAAAACAATCTAAACATACTCGAGCATTATCAAAAAAAGTTTAAACACATTTTAGTGGATGAGTTCCAAGACACCAACCGCATACAATATCAATTTATCAAAATACTACATAATGAGAGCAATCATATCTTTTGTGTTGGTGATGACGACCAGTCGATTTATGGCTGGAGAGGGGCTAGAATTGAAAACATACAAAAAATAGAGAATGATTTTAGACCAATTGAAGTTATTAAACTTGAGCAAAACTATCGTTCTACAGGAAACATATTAAGCGCATCAAATGCGCTAATTGCCAATAACCAAAATAGACTTGAAAAATCACTCTGGACTGACTCTGGTGATGGAGACCTCATCAATGTATTCAATGCAAGAACTCAAACAGAGGAGGCTCAATACGTTGTTAGTGAAATACAAAGTCAATTTAACCAAGGTAGAAACCTTGATGAATGTGCTATTCTTTATCGCTCAAATGCGCAATCTTTAGAATTTGAACAAGCACTTTTAAGACAAAATCTTAACTATAGAGTATATGGAGGATTACCTTTTTTTGCTCGTGCTGAAATTAAAAATGCTATGGGTTATGTAAGACTTATTGAAAACACTTCTGACAATATTGCTTTTGAAAGAATTGTGAACTTTCCAACACGTGGCATTGGACTTAAAACAATTGAAGAAATTAGATCTCACTCAATTGAAAACCATACAGACCTTTTCCAGTCATCCATTGCTGTAGTTGGAAATCTACCTTCAAGAGCTTCTAATGCATTGCAATCATTTATTAACTTAATTGAAGAAATTGGTGATAACACTAAAAATCTAATACTAAGTGAAAAAGTTGACTCTATTCTAATTCAGTCTGGATTGGTTAATCATTATGCTAATGATAAGACTGACAAGGCAGGAAGTAAAAGTGAAAACCTCGATGAGCTAGTAACTAATGCGACGCAGTATGTCCATGAAGAAAATAATGAATTGAATGAGACTCAAGGCTTCATTGCCCTAGCAACACTTGACTCTAGTGGTGAGTCTAATCAAGGCAATCTTGGCTCTGTTCAACTAATGACTGTGCATTCAGCAAAGGGATTAGAGTTTCCTATCGTATTTTTAGTAGGACTAGAAGAGGATTTATTCCCATCTAGACAACGTGAGGGTGAGGCCTCTAATACAGATGAAGAAAGACGTCTTTGTTATGTAGGTATGACAAGAGCAATGAAGTCTTTAACCCTCTCCTATGCTAGTAGACGTTTTATAAAAGGACAAACTTTTTACTCTATGCAATCAAGGTTCCTAGATGAGATACCAAAAAGTTTTTTAACTTATATTAAAAACCCAAATAGTGAAGGAAATTATCAAGGATATAAAAATAATCCAAATGACAAAACAAAGTTAGTAGCAACTAATGATTCAATTTATTCAATTGGTCAGGTTGTTAAGCACGCTAAATTTGGAATGGGAACCATACTTAACTATGAGGGAAGTGGTGACTCAATGCGCCTTCAAATCAAGTTCCAAAAAGTTGGCACTAAGTGGCTTATTAGCTCCTATGCCAATTTAGAAATCGTTTAGCCTTGAGACCAAGGCATACCATCGTGTCGCCAACCATTGAGGTTACCGCGATGATCATTTTCATCTAAGTCACCCTCAAATCCACTAGCAACATGGGAAAGACAAGTAAAACCTTTACTCTGAAGGCACTTTAAAGCCTCATTTGATCTGAATCCACTTCTGCATATAAAAATCAGTTCAGTATTCAGCACTTCACCCCTATCTCCGAGTTCTTTGAGAACTGATTCATAAAAAGCATCCGGATCAGACTCTAAATCTGGCTCATCAAACCATGGAATCAGAATAGAGTTGTCTGGATAACCCACATACTTATGCTCAGCTCTCGTTCTGACATCAATCAAAACTGCCTCAGGATTTTCATTCATTCTCTCAACGGCCATTTTTGGAAGTAGGTTTCTCTTATAGCTCATCTTATTTCCTATTAAGTTTTCTATATAAATGATACTCTATGCTTATTTTTTTCGAACAAAAAGTGCGATTGACTCAACATGTGCAGTCTGAGGAAACATATCCATCACGCCAGCACTCTCTAACGAGAACCCTAAACTTATTAGCTTTGCTGTATCTCTTGCCAAGGTTGCTGGATTACATGAAACATAAACAAGACGCTCAATATTAAGCCTAGGTAAGAGCTCAACAATTTCTATTGCCCCTGTTCTTGAAGGATCAATTAAAGCTTTATTATAATTTTTCCCCCTAAACCATTCAAAACCTGACACATCTTCAAATAGGTCGGCCTTATAAAATAATGCATTAGTAATATTATTCTGCTCTGCATTTGCTTTTGCCCTCTCTACCAAGCCTTGATCTCCTTCTATACCTACAACTTTATTAGCATATCTGGAGATTGGAAGTGTGAAATTACCCAATCCACAGAAAAGATCAATAACATCATCATTTTCATTTAAATCGAGAAGGTCTATTGCAAGGTCAATCATTTTTTTATTAAGCTCAAAGTTAACCTGAGTAAAGTCATTAGGCAAAAATGACATTTCAATATTGTGTTTTGGAATAGAGTAAGTTAGCTGAACAGGATTTTTAAGTGGCTTAATTGTATCTAAGCCTCCACTCTGAAGGTACCATGTAATAGATAGTTTTTTTGCATAATCAATTAGAACCTTCTCATCGTTTTCATTGAGTGGCTGAAGATGCCTTAATATTAGAATCGTATCTTTCTCAGCAATCGCTACTTCAATCTGTGGTACATGGTCTTTAATGCTTAGCGCTTCAATACACTCTGAGAGAATTTCAAGGTTATCACCCAGAGACGGATGTAAAACCTCACATCGACTCATAACTGTTACAAATGAAGATTTTCTCTCTCTAAAACCAACGAGAACCTTCTCTTTTTTAGCAACATATCGAACTCCTAAGCGAGCTTTTCTACGATATCCCCAGCTCTCGACTTGAATTGGCTCTAACCACTCTTTTGGCTGGACTTTTGACTGACCCATAAAAGCACTTTGAAGCCAATCATGTTTTGCACTGATTTGATTTAGACTCGATAAGTGCTGAAATGAACATCCACCGCATATTCCATAAACTGAGCATTTCGCATCAATCCTATCGAGAGAAGGCTCAATAACTTCTACGACATCTGCCTCTTCATATTTTGCGCGAGAAAGGGTTCGAGATGCAATAACCTTTTCCCCTGGCAGGGCTCCTCTTGTAAAGATAACTTTATTATCAATGTGAGAGATACCCCTGCCCTCATGAGACAATGCCTCAATCTCAATTTCATAAACTTTGTTTTTTAACTTTCGTCTTCTAGACATCTAGGAGCTCAACCCAATGCTTAACTGGGACAGAGCTTCCCTTTTGAAGATGCAATAAACAGCCTATATTACTGGTTACAATCATTTTAGGTTTTGAGGTATTTAAATTTTCTATTTTATTAGCCCTAAGTTGATTAGATATTTTAGTCTCAAAAATTGAGTAGGCTCCAGCAGATCCACAACAAATATGTGAATCTTTGATTGGTTTTTTAATGTAGCCAAATTCAGAAAGGATGGATTCAACAAGGCCGCCAAGTTTTTGACCATGCTGTATTGTGCATGGTTCATGATAGGTCACATTTAGCTCAGATAAATTTAACATACTTAAATCTTTTTCGGCTAAAAACTCTGCAATATCTTTTGTTTTTGAAGCAACAAGTAGCGCTTTATCATAATATGGATCAGAGATTTCAAAGAGCCCAGGGTAATCCTTAATCATAACTCCACAACCACTTGCACTCGATATTAGTACTTCTACTCCTGAGCTCATCTGCTCAGTCCAAAAATCAATATTACGCTTTACTTTTTTAAGTGCGTCAGTACTCGCTGAAAGGTGATGATCGAGTGCACCACAACAATCACCTTGAGAAGTCTCAATAACTTTGACATTGAGCTTAGATAATATATTTTTAATGCTGTGATTAATATTTGGAGCCAGTGTTGGCTGAACGCATCCACTCATTAAAAGAACTGTAGAGTCAGTATTTTCAGATTTTGCTAATTTAGTAGTAATCTTTGAGTGGCGGAAAAAATAACCAATAGGTTTAAATATGAATGGAGTTAAAAGTATTTTTCGAATAATAAATCGGTAAATAGATTGAAATTTACCTCGCTTGGACTCCATAATGTCTCGACCTATTTCAAGAAGCTTTCCATATTCAACACCAGATGGGCAGGTTGTTTCACATGACCTGCAGGTAAGGCATCGATCCATATGGCTAAGGGATTTAAGGCTGAACTGATTTTGCTCTAGAGCAGATTTAATTAAATAAATTCTTCCACGTGGAGAGTCCAGTTCATCTCCTAATAACTGATAAGTTGGGCAAGTTGCCAGACAAAAGCCGCAATGGACGCATGATTCGATAATTTGAGTTGCCTTATCCCTGGTTGAATCTGAAGCATTAATATTTTCTATTTCAGCATGCATTAAACAAAAACTCCATATGGATCAAATATGTCTTTAAGCCTTTTTTCAATTTCCTTTCTCAGCGATGAAGGGTTATTTTTTTTGTTTTTTTTATTTCTTCTTTCAAGAGCAATTTTTTCAGGAAGCACCTTAAAACTGATCTGAGTTATGACTGCAAGTTTTCCCATGGAGCCGACCAGGAGTCTTGAGACATCATAACCAGCTACATTTTTCATCACTTGACCACCAAAATTTAATAAATCCCCCTTGCCATTAATTATTTGAACCCCTAAAACATTATCAGACAAGTCAGAGCCTCCTGTTGAATACAAAGAGCCAATTGTTTTCTCAGAATCCTCAATGAAAAAAGGTAGTGCCTGTTTATTTTCTTCTAAAGTTTTATTAATATCTTTAATCTTTGTTCCTGATTTGACTGTGATAACTAATTCTTCTGGAAAATATTCTACAATGCCGGAGTATGAAGTCATATTTAATAACTCTTCATCAGATTCAACTCTAGAATTAGTGATTCTGAGCTGATTCGCACTTCTAACTTTTTTTTGAATTTCTCCAATGCTCTGCATAACTAGAATCGCTCTAGTTCTGGATGTGGAAGATCTCCATGATGAACGTGCATACTCCCCAATTCAGCACATCGATTAAGTGTTGGAATAGCTTTGCCTGGATTCAGAAGCGAAAGAGGATCAAAAGCAGCTTTGATTTGATGAAATACATCGAGCTCAGCATCATTAAACTGGTAACACATAGCATCCAATTTTTCGATGCCTACTCCATGCTCTCCAGTAATGCTTCCTCCCACTTCAATGCAAAGCTTTAAGATTTCATTTCCAAACTCTTCTGCCTTTTCCAACTCCCCTGGAATACCTGCATCATATAAGATTAAGGGATGAAGATTACCATCACCTGCATGAAAAACATTTGCAACTCTGAGGCTGAAATATTTTGAGAGATCATTAATCTTCTCGAGGACATCTGCTAGGTGTCTTTTAGGAATAGTTCCATCCATACAATAATAGTCAGGAGATATTCTTCCTACTGCTGGAAATGCTGACTTTCTGCCCTTCCATAATAGAAGTCTCTCTTCTTCACTCTCAGAAACTCTAACTGATTGGGCCTTTGATAATAAGCTCAAAACCTTATCAATATCAATATTTACAAACTCTTCTGAACCATCTAGTTCACATAGGAGAAGGGCTTTTGATTCTAATGGATAACCTGGCCTAGCAAAATCTTCAGACGCTTTAATTGCAAACTCATCCATCATCTCAAGACCGGCAGGAATAATCCCATTCCTAATAATTTCTGCAACTGCGTTAGCGCAATCTCTTACAGTATCAAAACCAGCCATTACAAGCTTAGCTAATTGTGGCTTCTTAGTTAGCTTCACCGTTATTTCTGTAATGATGCCTAATAACCCCTCAGAACCAGTCATTAAGGCTAATAGGCCTAAACCCTCATCCTCTCTTGAAAAGACTAGCTCATGGCCATCAATCGTCATTATTTTGATGGACTCAATATTTTGCACAGTCAGTCCGTATTTAAGGCAATGAACTCCCCCAGCATTTTCTGCAACATTACCACCAATTGTGCAAGCAATTTGTGATGATGGGTCAGGGGCATAATAGAGGCCATACTCATCAGCCGCCTCACTAATTGCTAAATTTCTTACGCCTGGCTGAACAATAGCTGTCTGCTCAACTGGATTTATTGAGATGACTTCGGTTAACTTTGAAAGCCCCAAAACAACGCTATCTTTTATAGGCATAGCGCCACCAGATAAACCTGTACCAGCACCTCTAGTTACAATAGGTGTTTTATTCTTACGACAAATCTCTAAAACCTTTTTGACATGCTTGATTTCATTTGGAAGAACAACAGCCAATGGTTTTTGTTTATAAACACTAAGACCATCACATTCAAATGGCCGGGTATTCTCATCACCACTAATGATTATATTTTTTGGTAGTGATTTTTTTAACTGAGAAATTATTGACACATTGAGCCTTCATTTTTAATAAATATTCTTACCATTAGATATGAGTTCCAATAATTTGAAATTAAATTCAAGCCCTTATGAATTTAATTATTAATAATTTTTTTACTATCTAAGATAATAGAAAAATTATATCTTGTTTTAATTGGCTTTGAAATAATGTGGTCAATAGCAATTTGAATTAACTAGTAACCATAAGTATGAAAATGAAATCATTCACACCGCCAAAGAGATTATTAATGGGGCCGGGTCCATCAGATGTTCATACAAGAATTTTAAATGCAATGGCTCGACAAACAATCGGGCATCTAGACCCTGCATTTATTGAAATGATGGATGAAACGAAGCAGATGCTCAAGTACGCTTTCATTACAGAGAACGAATTAACAATGCCTATTTCAGCGCCTGGCTCTGCTGGTATGGAGGCATGCTTTGCAAATCTTGTTGAACCTGGAGATAAAGTCATTGTGTGTATTAATGGTGTTTTTGGAACTCGCATGAAGGAGAACGTCATTCGTGTTGGGGGTGTCGCTGTGATCGTTAATGATGACTGGGGGAAACCAGTTGATCCTGAAAAAGTTGAGCAGGCTCTAATAGATAATCCTGATGCTAAAATTGTTTCCTTTGTTCACGCAGAGACTTCAACGGGAGCAATTTCTGATGCAAAGCTTTTATGTGAAATAGCTAACAAACATGGATGCCTTAATATAGTTGACGCAGTCACGTCTCTTGCTGGATCAGAATTAAGAGTGGATGATTGGGGCATTGATGCAATTTATTCTGGCTCTCAAAAATGCTTATCAGCAATGCCAGGGTTATCTCCTGTTAGCTTTAGTGATAGAGCAATTCATAAATTTACTCATCGCAAGACACCTGTAACAAGTTGGTTTTTAGATCTTAACTTAGTTATGGGCTACTGGGGTAAAGGAGCAAAGCGGGCTTATCACCATACTGCTCCAGTTAATACGCTTTATGGCCTTCATGAATCTCTAGTCATGCTCACTGAAGAGGGATTAGAAAACTCATGGGCCCGTCACAAAAAAAACCATAAGCATCTAAGAGATGGCTTAAGTAAGCTCGGCATTCATTACTTGGTGGATGAATCAAGCAGACTACCTCAGCTTAATAGTGTGTTCATTCCAGAGGAAAGCGATGATGCAAAGGTACGCTCTAGCTTGATGAATGATTTTAATATAGAGATTGGATCAGGTCTTGGAGACCTCGCGGGTATTATCTGGAGAATCGGCCTAATGGGCCACACATCGAGAAAAGAAAACGTAGAACTCTGCTTATCAGCGCTTCAAGAAGCGATTTAAAAAAGTTTATTAAGTTTTAATTTTTGCGAGTAATACCTCATCCGTCTCAACTCTATCAGGATCAGGCAGGCAGCAATCTACAGGGCATACTTCAACGCATTGAGGGGTGTCAAAATGACCTACACACTCTGTGCAAAGGTCACCATCAATTTCATAGATTTCTTCGCCCATATAAATTGCTTCATTAGGACACTCAGGCACACAAACGTCGCAATTAATGCACTCATCTGTAATTAGCAAAGACATAAAAAATCCCTCATTTTCAGTATTTAGATCGCACAACTTTTAAAGTTATGATTTGTTACTTATTACGTGTATATTTTAACGTAACAGCGCTAAAATAATGATGATTTTGGGTATCATTAATCATTTTATTTCTAGGGTTATTATGCGAAAACTTTTAGCTATCTTTTTAATTCTACTTTCAACTCATTCTTTTGCAAATCTAGATGATGGTATTTATGCGCATCTAATGACAAATAAGGGTGAAATTATAGTGGAACTAGCCTATGACAAAACTCCTCTTACGGTTACAAACTTTATAGCACTTGCTGAAGGAACAAAGCAAAGTAGTAAAGGGCTTGGAATACCCTATTATGATGGATTAACTTTTCATAGGGTCATCGATGAGTTTATGATTCAGGGTGGTGACCCAAATGGTGATGGTACAGGCGGACCTGGCTACATGTTTGCAGATGAGTTCACTGATTTGATTCATGACAGGCCTGGTGTCCTTTCTATGGCAAATTCTGGTCCCAATACTAACGGATCGCAGTTTTTTATAACGCATGTTCCAACGCCATGGCTCGATGGCAAGCATAGCGTATTTGGAAGTGTTGTTGAGGGCATGGATGTTGTTAACGCAATTGCTCAGGGCGATATTTTAGAATCTGTAAAAATTGTCAGAATTGGTGGCGCTGCTAATGATTTTATTGCTAATGAAGATTCATTTAATTCTCTTATCTCAAAGGCAAATGAGGCAATCATTGCTGAGCAAAAACTTCGTCAAATAGATTTTGAGTCTTATGTCACCTCAAACTTTCCAGGAGCTATTAAGGATGACCTAGGTTACTTTACAGCGATTACTAAAGAGGGTAATGGAACTCTCGCAAATATGGGTCAAATGGTGACCGTTGATATTGCGCTTAGTGCAAACAGTGGTGAAATTATGCGCCCACCAGGAAGCCCTATTCCTTTTCCACTCGGTACTGGAGAAATTATAAGTATCATTGAGACGAATGTTCAAAAAATGACTATTGGGGAAGAGCGAACTGCAATAGCGACCTATGAGTCAGTCTTTGGGAATGCACCGAGCGGAAACATTCCTCAAGACGCATTCTTAATTTTTGATCTTGTATTAATTTCTGCTGAGGACAACTAAATATGTTTCTAGAGCTTTTAAGCTTTCTTTCAACACTAGATACTGGCTTCAATGTTCTTAGCTATTTAACAGTAAGGGCAGTTTTCGCAATGATGACTGCCCTTCTCATAACTTTAGTTTTAGGTAACTGGATTATTTCAAAGCTACAAGAATATCAAATTGGGCAGGTCATTCGAGATGATGGACCTGAGACGCATTTAGAAAAGGAGGGAACGCCCACGATGGGGGGTGTACTTATTTTCTTTGCTTTTTTTATCAGCGTTCTGATTTGGGGTGACTGGCAAAATCCATTTCTTTGGATAGTCATCGTTACCGCCCTTTTGTTTAGTACAATAGGATTCATTGATGATTACTTAAAGATCAAGAAACAAAACTCAGATGGACTTAGCAGAAAACAAAAATTATCAGCTCAGACAGTCAGCACCCTATTAATATGCTTATGGCTTCTCAGCCTCAACTCAAAGACTATTGGTGCTGAGCTCTTGATTCCCTTCTTTAAGGATCTCATCATTCCGCTTAACGCATTAGGTTTTCTAATTATTGGCTGGTTCGCTATTGTTGGAGGATCAAACTCTGTTAACCTAACTGATGGGCTTGATGGTTTGGCTATTATGCCCGTTATTATTATTAGTGGAGCCCTTGGAGTCTTTGCATATATTGGAGGCAACTATAATTTTTCTGCCTACCTCAATATGCCTTTTATGCCAGGAACAGGAGAGGCATTTGTTTTATGTGCAGCCCTTATTGGCGCTGGTTTTGGTTTCTTGTGGTTTAATACCTATCCTGCTGAAATCTTTATGGGTGATACCGGATCTTTAGCATTAGGAGCAGTCTTGGCTGTGATTGCAATTATCGTCCATCAGGAGATACTATTAATTTTAATGGGCGGTATATTTGTAGCAGAGGCCTTATCAGTAATCATACAAATTGGATACTTCAAGAGAACGCAGAAAAGATTCTTTTTGATGGCGCCAATTCACCATCATTATGAAAAAAAAGGACTCAAAGAACCCAAAATTATTGTGCGCTTTTGGATCGTTACCTTAATCCTTGTTTTAATTAGCTTGGCAAGCATCAAGATTAGATAACTAATAATCAATTGAACTGTAAAATACTCTCACATGAGCATTAAATCAGATAAATGGATCAAAAAAATGTCTCTTGAGCAGGAGATGATTAGTCCATTTGAACCAAAACAAGTCCGAAAATTAGACAGTCAAAAAATAATTTCCTATGGTACCTCAAGCTATGGATATGATGTTCGCTGCTCAACTGAATTCAAAATCTTTACAAACATTAATCACAACATTGTTGACCCAAAAAATTTCGACGAACAAAGCTTTGTAGAGGTTAATGCAAATGAGTGCATTATTCCTCCAAACTCATTTGCTTTAGCGAGCACTATAGAGTTCTTCAAGATACCACGATCAACACTTGTCATTTGTCTTGGCAAGTCAACCTATGCAAGATGTGGAATTATTGTCAACGTCACTCCACTTGAGCCTGAGTGGGAGGGACATGTAACTCTTGAATTTTCAAATACAACTCCACTTCCAGCAAAGATTTATGCTAATGAAGGTGTAGCTCAAATGCTCTTTTTTGAGTCTGATGAGATGTGTGAAACCTCCTATAAAGATAGAAATGGTAAATACCAAGGTCAAACTGGCGTTACCCTGCCGAAGGCTTAATCAAAATGTCTGAAATTTCTAAACGTCGCACCTTTGCGATAATTTCCCACCCTGATGCTGGAAAGACGACCGTCACAGAGAAACTCTTGCTTTATGGTGGAGCCATTAAAACCGCTGGAAGTGTCAAAGCTAGAAAAGCCAATACTCACGCAACAAGTGACTGGATGGAAATGGAGAAAGAAAGAGGCATCTCTGTAACCTCCTCTGTAATGCAGTTTCCTTATAATAATCATATCATCAACCTTTTAGATACTCCTGGGCATGAGGACTTTTCTGAGGATACCTATAGAACCTTGACGGCAGTTGACTCTGCCTTAATGGTGATTGATGTTGCAAAAGGAGTTGAGCAAAGAACTATCAAACTTATGGAGGTTTGCAGGCTAAGAGACACACCAATACTCACCTTTATAAATAAACTCGATAGGGAGGGTAAAGAGCCAATTGAACTACTCGATGAGGTTGAATCAGTATTAAATATTGAATGCTCTCCAATCACCTGGCCAATTGGCATGGGTAAAGGTTTTAAAGGGGTTTATCACCTCCTTGAGGACAAAGTTTATTTATTTGAAAGTGGAAAAAATACAATTATTGGTGAGAATACTATTATTGAGGGAATCAATAATAATAAGCTGGATGATATGCTCGGAAATCAACTTGCTAACGAAGCGCGTGAGGAGATTGAGCTTATTGCTGGAACTACAAATCCTTTCAGTCTTGATGATTTTTTAGAGGGTAAACAAACGCCTGTTTTTTTTGGTTCAGCAATTAACAATTTTGGTATTGAGAACCTTCTTGATGGCTTTATAGATTATGCACCCTCACCTCAAGGTCGCGAGAGTGATTCAAGAATTGTAATGCCAGAGGAGAATAAACTCTCAGGCTTTGTTTTCAAAATTCAAGCCAATATGGATCCAAAACACCATGATCGTTTAGCATTTATGAGAATTGTAAGCGGCAAGTATCAAAAAGGAATGAAGGTTCTCCAGGTCTCAACTGGAAAACAAATCAAGATTGCTAATGCAGTTACCTTTATGTCAAGAGAGAGAACCACTACAGAAGTTGCTCATGCTGGAGATGTCATTGGAATTCATAATCATGGAGGTATTGGGATTGGTGATACCTTTACCCAGGGTGAAAAGATTAATTTTCAGGGTATTCCTAACTTTGCTCCTGATTTATTTAGAAGGGCACAGCTCAAAGACCCTCTCAAAGTAAAATCCCTTCAAAAAGGCTTAGATCAGCTCTCAGAAGAAGGTGCGACTCAGGTCTTTAGGCCTGTTTCGAATAACTCTCAAATTTTAGGTGCAGTTGGCATATTACAGTTTGATGTTGTTGCACACAGACTTAAATATGAGTATGGCGTTGATTGTCAGTTTGAGACAATAAATATTGCAACAGCTAGATGGGTCAGCGGCTTAGACAAAGACATTGAACAACTTAAAATAAAAGCAGGAAACAACATTGCTATTGATAGTGCAGGCATGTTAACTTATTTAGCACCGAGCATGGTTAACCTTCAACTAACTTTAGAGCGCCATCCAGATTTAAGTTTCAGCGCAACAAGAGAGCACTAGTTCTCAACTACCTCAAGCGGCTGAACAACCTCAGCTATGTCCTTCTTATTTAGATAGCCAATATCTGATCCATTTGAATCTTGAACAATGCAGCAGTCAGCATTTTGCCTAAGCATCTCACATAAAACAGAATCAACTGAGTCCAGTTCATTAACTTTAATATTGGTAGATCCTTTTTCTGGCTTTTTGTCAGTCATAACTGAATTAGCATTCAAAACATGAGAACGATTCACCTTCTTAACGAAGTCTCTTACATAGTCATCAGCTGGAGACATTAAGATCTCTTGCGACGTTCCATGCTGCACAAGCTCACCACCATTTAGGATAGCAATTCGATCACCAATTTTAAGTGCCTCATCAAGATCATGGGTAATAAAAATAACGGTCTTGTGAAGTTCTTCTTGAAGCTCTAAAAGCAAATCTTGCATATCACTTCGAATAAGAGGGTCAAGCGCACTAAAGGCCTCATCCATCATCAGAATCTCAGTATCACAGGTCAGCGCCCTTGCTAGTCCAACTCGCTGCTGCATACCGCCTGATAATTGAGAAGGATAGCGATCTTCATAACCAGTTAATCCAACTCTATCAATCCACCTTTTTGCTCTATTAGTTGCCTCGTCAGCTTTAATCCCTTGAAGATGAACACCAAGACAAACATTTTCCATAATGGTTTTATGGGGTAGAAGTGCAAAGCTTTGAAAAACCATCGCAGTTTTTTGTTGCCTGAATTGTCTTAGCTTCTCCATTGGCATTTGAATAACATCTTCACCACCTACTATTATTGATCCTGCAGTTGGTTCAATAAGCCTATTGATGTGTCTTATCAAGGTTGATTTTCCAGATCCAGAGAGTCCCATGATAACTTCAATGTTCTTGTTTGCTAATTCAAGATTAATATTGCTCAAACCTAAAACATGCTTGTGCTTATTGAGGAGATCATCTTTGCCCATACCATTATCAACATGCTTTAGTACAGACTCTGCTTTTGGGCCAAAAATTTTAGTCAGGTTAGAAATTTTAACTTTTATATCCTGCGTCATAATACGTCTCCTGAACGGTGCTTCTGTATTCGGGTACCAAAGGCCTGCGACACTCTATCAAATATAACAGCGAGTGCTACAATTGCGAGGCCGTTAAGCATACCCATTGAAAGGAATTGATTTTGGACCGCTTGAAGTACTGGTAATCCAAGGCCTGCAACACCAATCATGGATGCAATTACAACCATCGCAAGTGCCATCATAATGGTCTGGTTAATTCCAGCAAAAATGTTAGGAAGTGCAAGTGGCATTTGAACCATAAATAGTCGCTGCCTATATGTTGCTCCAAATGCATCAGCGGCTTCCATTGCCTCTTTATCAACAAGTCGAATTCCTAGGTTTGTCAACCTTACAATTGGCGGCATAGCATAAATACAAACTGCAATAAGCCCTGGAACCTTTCCAATACCAAGCATCATGACTACCGGAATCAAATATACAAAGGATGGAATGGTCTGCATGATGTCTAATACAGGGGTAATCCAGGATTGTGCTCGATCTGATCGAGACATCCAAATTCCAAGTGGTATTCCTAGGGCAAGACAGAGTAATGTTGCTGCTGAAATCATTGTAACAGTGGAGACCATTGGCTCCCACATATCCAAGAATCCAATAACAAAGAACGCAGCCATAACTCCTATTGAAACTTTAATACTTCTCGAACCCAGCCAAGCAAGGGCTCCTGCAACAGCCAAAAAAATTGGCCAAGGAGTAGAAAGCAATAACTTTTCAATAACAATCAAAAATGTTAATAGTGGGTCAAAGAATGACTCGATATTGTTTCCAAACTCCCTTGTGAAGTCTTTAAATGCGGCATCAACGCAGTTTCTAGAACTCATCATCACATCCCCTGGTATGGATATGACATTATTCATAAATATACTGAAATCTGAAGTATTGACAGAGTCAATAACTTTTGAATTTAATGATGCAAAATATTCAGTTTGAGAGGCAGGATCAACAGATCTGACTGCACTCATATTACTTTCAATATTGCTTGATAAGCCTGATATATTTGCTGCTAAAGCCTCTGGATCGGTAGACCTTATTGAGATGTATTGTCTATCAAGTCGCTCTACCGTTTTGTCAAAACTTGATACCACCCTGACCTTAATATCTCCATAATTGCCTGCATCATATCGTCCAGCAAGTTCAATAACTTTTGCGCTCAGCTCATTGGCTTTATTTGTTAAAGGAATAAGTACGTTTTCAACAGTTGAAACATCAGTTCTTATTGCAGCTTCCTTGACTGCTCTTACTAGAGCCTCAGGATCATTAACCAATGGCAGTAAGTCAGAGACAATCTCGTTACTATCAGCCATTTCTTGGACTCTAGCATGTGTAGAGATACTAAGTGTATCAAGGTTATAAACCATATCACGAGCACCTGGATAATTTTTAAATATTGGTGCAGATGCGTTCACCTGTTCTCTAATCTCAGAGAGTCGCTCTAAGTGTGATTGCACAGAAGAATTTGAATTAAGATAGTCAATATTAGCTCTCAAAGAATTAATACCATCATTAAGCAGAGAAATCTGAGCTCCCATTTCACTCATAAATGCATCACTATATTGATCTGCTTTATCAGCATAATTACTCGCTAGATTCTGAATATTTTCAGTTAAAGTTGAAGATTCAGAGCTATTACTAATATATCGAGCATTCTCCTCAATCTCAGTAAGAAGAGACTCTATCTGAGGAAATAGATCAACTACACCATCTGGTGATGATACAGAGTTAATCTGATTATTTAATTCTGCAATGGAGCTTTCATAATTATCAAGTAATGTACTCTCATTAGAGCCATATAAACTAGAAAGCTCTTGTGTTTTTGACTCAAGAGTTTGTGACAAGATTTGAACCTTTTCAAGGAGCTCTGCTGAGCTATTGACTTCAGTCAATGGATTTGACTCATTAGAAAGCTCTTTTAATGTTTTGGTTTTAACTTCAGCACGCTCAGCGAGCTTTGAAAAACTATCAGTGATGGTAACTAGTTGGGAGTATTCCGTTGCACTTTGAGCCTGGGCATTAAGATCATCAGCTCTTTTAGTCATGGCCTGGATAAAGTTCAAATCTTTGTTAAGTATCCTTAAATCTGCAATCTCAGATGCTGGCGGGATACACTCAATGATACTTTGTTGAGGTAGTGGCCTAACTGCTGCCATAATGAGCTCCTTTAATTTTTAGAATATTCTAACATTTTCAATTTAAAAATTATCAGCAATTAATCTAATAACTTTTAAATTGATTTTAATCAAAAAAAAATTGCCCGCGTTTATTTAAACTACGGGCAATTTTTATATAGTAAGTATTAACTTACTGATCTTTCATTTATAGAGAAGCTTCTACTGAGGCAGCAACGTCAGCGCTTACCCAAGCTTTCCAAACATCTCCATGAGAAGACAAGAACTCTACTGAAGCATCAGCACCAGTACCGCCAGTATCTTCCATCCAAACTAGCATTTCATTCATGACAGTACCTGGCCATGTGCGAGCTTTAAAGTAATCCATTGCTCCTTTAGGTCCGTTATAGTACATGTTGTCACTAAGAAGTGTGTTAACACGTGAGTTAATCCATGCTGATGGCTTAGGATCTGAACAGTTATCACCACCTAGTGCAATGCATCCAACCCAGTTATCATCACCCGCATATGGGACACCAAAGTCGACAGCTTGTAGGCCGTACTTTCCAACTAGTGATGTTGGGTTCCAGTAGTAACCGAACCAGTTCTCACCTTGCTCAGATGCCTTTGCAATTGAACCATCAAGGCCTGCAGCTGAACCTGGGTCAATCAAGTTCCAACCCAAAGCTTCCATATCGAACGCTTTATAAAGGCTTTGATTTGACAATTGACATCCCCAACCAGCAGGGCAGCCATGGAAGGCACCTCTTGAAGGATCTTCTTTATCTGGGAATAAATCTGGACGTGCAAGGATTGCTTGTGCAGTTGTTAGCTCTGGATGAGCGTCAAGAGTGTGAGGTAAAACCCACCAACCTTCTCCAAGTCCACTCATTGGCGCAATATTACCAATATGTAAACGTCCAGCACCAACAGCGCTATCAACTAGATCTGCCATCGCATTTGCCCAAATCTCTGGTGCAACGTCAGGTTGTCCAGTTTCATTCATTGAAGTGAATGTAGGCATTGTTGCACCAGCAACTAGCTCAACTTCACAGCCCATTGCTTCCAACATAGCTTTATCAACATTTGCCATCAATGAAGCTGAAGCCCAGTTCATATCTGCAATTGTAACTTTTCCACATTTTGCAGCATTCGCTGAAGTACTGAGCAATAAAGCTGCAGCTACCGCACCAAATACTTTAGTAGTGAATTTAATATTCATATATCTTTCTCCAAAGGATTATTTTATAAATAGAGAGTGAACAATTTCATACTCTGAGATGATTATAGCAACTGAGAAAGTATTTTTTACTTTTTTTTAAAAAAAAATTGTGTTTTTTTTACAATCAAAAAAAATGCTTAAAAGCCTTACAGGCAATCAATAATATATAATTTTAATAAAATATAATTCATATTGAACTAATAAAAAAATTAATTTTAGATTATTCACTAGAATCTACAACTATATCTTGACTATTCTCTTCGTCATCCTCTGTTTCAGCTATCTTAGCAACAGAAACTAGGGCCTCATCATCAGCAATGTTGATTAAGGTTACGCCTTGAGTATTTCGTCCAATTATTGATACGTCAGACGCTCTTGCCCTAACAAGCGTCCCCTTATCTGAAATTAGCATCATTTCATCCTCATCAGTCACCTGAATTGCCCCAACAACTTGACCATTCCTATCTGATGTTTTAATTGAAATAACGCCTGAACCGCCTCTAGCCTGAGTGCGATATTCGTCTAATTGTGTCCTCTTACCATAACCCTTTTCAGTTGCAGTAAGGATTGGATTATCTGACTCAGCTACAATGAGTGAGACAACTTTATCTTTGTCAGCAAGCCTTATTCCTCTAACACCTATCGCTGTCCTACCAACTGAGCGAACGTCTGACTCTCTGAATCGAATCGATTTACCTGCAGAGGAGAAAAGAAGAATATCGTGCTTTCCTGCTGTAATTTCAACTCCTACTAACTTATCATCATCCCTCAACTCAATAGCAATGATGCCACCCTTTCTGGGCCTTGAGAAGTTTGTAAGAGAGGTCTTTTTACATGTACCAGAGCTAGTGACCATAAAAACAAACTGATCATCAGTAAACTCTTTTACTGGGAGAATTGCATTAATTGATTCATCCTTCTCTAGTGGTAATAGATTAATGATAGGTTTTCCTCTTGAAATTCTTGAGGCCATTGGCAGCTCATATACTTTTAGCCAATGAACCTTACCAGTTGATGAGAAACAAAGAACAGTATCATGAGAGTTAGCAACAAACAATTGATCAACAAAATCCTCATCCTTCATCTTGGTAGCAGCCTTGCCTTTACCGCCTCTTCTTTGAGCATGATAATCACTGAGTGATTGGGCCTTAACATAGCCACCATGAGATAAAGTAACCACTCTATCTTCTTGCGCGATAAGATCTTCAAGAGTAAGGTCTATTTTGTTTTCTAGAATCTCGGTCATTCTAGCTGAACCAAAATTATCTCTAATTTCAATAATTTCATTTCGAATCACTTCCATCAGAAGATCTGGCGTTTGAAGAATGTCTAATAAATTTTTAATTTGCTCAAGTAACTCATTAAACTCATTAAAAATTTTATCTTTTTCAAGTCCTGTTAGTCTATGAAGCTTTAAATCAAGTATGGCTTGGGCTTGTTTTTCAGATAATTGGTAATCACTATTTTTCTGAAGACCAAGATCTGAATCTAGATCTTGAGGCTTAAACTGCGCCATATCTCTATCACCAATCAGCTCTTTAATTACTGAGCCCTGCCAAGTTCTAGCAACCAATCCATCTTTGGCTTCACTTGGATTAGGTGCAGCTTTAATAAGCTCAATGATTTCATCAATATTAAATAGTGCAACTGATAACCCTTCTAACAAATGCGCACGGTCTTTGGCTTTGTTTAGTTCGAAGATAGAGCGTCTTGTAACTACTTCTCTTCTGTGGGCGATGAATGCATTCAAAACTGATTTAAGATTCATCAGTTTCGGCATGCCATGATCAATTGCAACCATATTGATTCCAAACACTGTTTGCATTTCTGTTAACTTATATAGGTTATTGAGCATAACCTCAGGCACTTCACCGCGACGAAGCTCAATCACCATTCTCATTCCATCTTTGTCTGACTCATCTCTAAGACCTGTAATTCCATCAATCTTCTTGTCCTTAACGAGCTCTGCAATTTTAGTAATTAATCTTGCTTTGTTAACTTGGTAGGGAAGCTCAGTTACGACAATACTTAATTTATCTTCACCCTCAACATGTGATCTTGATCGTAAATAAATTTTCCCTTTGCCAGTTTCATAGGCTTCACGAATACCACTTGCTCCATTGATAATTCCAGCAGTTGGAAAATCTGGACCAGGTATTACTTCTAATAACTCATCTACTGTAATTTCCTCATTATCAATAACTCTTAAACATGCTTCTGCAACCTCAGTGAGGTTGTGAGTGGGAATATTGGTTGCCATACCAACAGCAATACCTGAAGATCCATTGATTAATAAATTTGGAACTCGTGTTGGAAGAACTGAAGGTTCACTTTCAGAGCCATCGTAGTTTTCAATGAAGTCAACTGTCTCTTTGTCAAGGTCTCGAAGTAGCTCATGCGATAGCTTTGTCATTCGAATCTCTGTATACCTCATTGCTGCAGCGCGATCTCCATCAACAGAGCCGAAGTTACCCTGACCATCCACCAGTATATTTCTCATGGCAAATGGCTGAGCCATTCTAACAATTGTGTCATAAACGGCGGTATCACCATGAGGGTGATACTTACCAATCACATCACCAACGATTCGAGCTGATTTTTTGTATGACTTATTGAAGTCATTACCAAGAACATCCATTGCATATAAAACTCGTCGATGAACTGGCTTCAAGCCGTCCCTAACATCCGGAAGTGCCCTTCCTACAATAACACTCATTGCATACTCTAAATAAGAGTCACGCATTTCGTCTTCTATTGTAATAATTGGGAATTTTTGCTCAAGAATTTCTTTAGAATCAATATCGTCAGACATAGAATAACCCTAAATAAATAAGTAGTTTTTATTGTACCCTAGATGAGCAAAAAACACACCATAAAATTGGCAATTTTTATGAGAAAAAAATGACAAATAGGAAGCTTTAAGAATTACGATTTCTAACTGATTGTGCAAGATCTCTCAAAAGTTGCTTTGTATCATTCCAGCCAATACAGCTATCAGTTATACTAACACCATATTCAAGTGAAGAGAGAGGCCCAACCTTCTGATTTCCCTCATTTAAATGAGATTCAATCATAACTCCAAAGACAGAATTAGATCCATCTTCAATCTGTGAAGCAATATTTGCACCAACCTTTAATTGATTCTTAAATTGCTTTTCAGAGTTAGCATGAGAAAAGTCAACCATCACCCTGGAAACAAGGCTTTTTGCCTTTAATTTTTCACAAGTTGATTCAACATGCTCTTTTGAATAATTTGGACCATCCTTACCACCTCTAAGAATGATATGAGCAGTGTCATTACCTAGCGAGGTAAAATGACTGATACCACCGTCCTTATTAACCGATAAAAGGTGGTGCGGACTATTCGCAGATTGAATCGCATCAATCGCAATTTCTAGTGAACCGCCTGTTCCATTTTTAAAACCAACTGGGCAAGATAATGCTGAAGCTAGCTCTCTATGTGATTGACTTTCAGTAGTCCTAGCTCCAATAGCCCCCCAGGAGATTAAATCCGAGAGGTATTGCGGGGTTAAAACATCTAGATATTCAACACCTACTGGCATAGAAATTTCACTTAGATCTACTAGAAGCTTCCTTGCAGTTTCAAGTCCTTTATCAATGTCAAAACTTTCGTCTAAATAAGGGTCATTAATTAACCCCTTCCAGCCAACTGTCGTCCTTGGTTTTTCAAAATAAACTCGCATAACGACGAACAAATCTTCAGCCAACTCCTCTTTAAGTTTAAGGAGTTTTTTGGCATACTCTATAGCAGCTTTTGTATCATGAATAGAGCATGGACCAACAAGAACCATGAGTCTATTATCATTACCATACAAAATATTTTTTATACTGTTTCTTGAAGCAACTACAACAGAAGCAGCCTTTTCAGATAATGGTAATTTATCAATAAGTGTATTTGGTGACACCATAGGCGCACTTGAAATAATTCTTACGTTATCTGTATTATGTTGCATGACTTACTTTTGATTCGTTATAAGTGCGTAGGCGGAGTGGTTATGAATGGATTCAAAATTTTCTGACTCCAGGCAGTAGTAATTTACTTTTTTATTTGCGTTCAACTCGACCGCAATATCTCTAACTATGTCTTCTACAAATGCGGGGTTTTCATAAGCTCTCTCGGTAACCACTTTTTCATCATCGCGTTTCAATATAGCATAAAGTTCGCTTGATGCTTTTTCTTCTGCTAAGTCAATCAAGTCCTCTAAATAAATAGTTGAGCCTTCTGTTGCCTTTATTTCAATAGTAATGTGAGATCTTTGGTTATGAGCTCCGTATTTAGATATGCTCTTTGAACAAGGGCATAAACTGGTTACAGGCACAACAACTTTAATTATTAAATCTGTCTTACCATCAACAATAGTCCCAGTTAAAGTAGCCTTATAGTCAAGTAAGCTCTCAACCCCAGATGATGGAGCTTTTTTATTACGAAAAAAAGGAAAATCTACAATAACCTGTGCATCAGTGGATTCAAGTTTATCAGCTACAGTTTGAACAAGGTTCATGAAATTTTCTATACCAAAACTGCACTCATCATTATTCAAAATTTCTATGAATCTCGACATGTGAGTACCTTTAACGTTTTCAGGAAGCTTAACGGTCATAGTAAAGTTAGCTACTGATGGATGAGATTCATTATCTCTATTAATAAAATTAATAGGATGCAAAATGTCTTTGATTCCAACCTGATTGATCACAATGTTACGAAGATCTTTCGTATTTTGAGTATCTGGCAATAGTGTATTTTTCATAATTTTTATTGTTCTTAGTAGGTAATAGTGAATCTAAAATTTTCCTAAATCATAACTTCATTTGTTTTTTTATTTCACGAAAATCAATTGCAAACCCATTATCATCAAGAACTTTGGAGCATACAGATACATCCATCTGCCAATTATGGCTATGGAGCCTAGCACAATCACTAGGATAATTTCTGAGTGAATGAGCTAGTGCAAAGTCAGTAACAATTTTTAGATCGAACATTTTCGGAAAAATTGATAAAAAAAAGCGGCATTATACCTACTTAAATCTTACTATACCACCCACAATTATTGTGAGAATTATCTAAATTAAAGAAGAAAATTAATATTTATTGGAACGGATTAATCTACAGCATCAATGCCAAGAGCTTTTCCATGAACACCCGGTATAGTCAGACCTTTTCTTGCTCTATGACTTGAAAAATTAATTAAATCCTCAAAAGAGTAGGTTTTATGCTTTTTTCCATTTCCATACTCTACTCTTAACTTTTGATGACTCTTTATTGTACAGAGTCCAATTACAAATTCTTGACGTGTAATAAAGTCATCGCTCTTAACTTGAATAAGCTTATTGCCCTTACCTTTTGATAGCTGAGGAAGCTCTGAAACAGGGAATATCAATAATCTAGCTCTATTTGTGACAACAGCTAAAAAGTCTGAATCTATGTCATCAACTTTTGTAACCTGCATCGTTTTTGCTTGTTTGGAGAGGGTTATCGCATGTTTGCCAGACTTTGTTTTTGACTGAAGGTTGCCTAAAGTCGAAATGAAGCCATATCCTGCATCTGATGATAATATTACTGACTGCTTATCATCACCCATTATCACATCAATAAACTCTGCACCAATCGGAGGTGTTAATCTTCCAGTTAAAGGTTCGCCTTGTCCTCTAGCACTAGGCAATGAGTTCGCTAATAATGTATAAGACCTTCCCGTAGAATCAATAAAGATGGCCATTTTATTGCTTCTACCTTTAGCATCCTTTAGGAAAGCATCTCCAGATTTATAGTTCAAGGCAGAGGATTCAATATCGTGCCCTTTAGCAGCCTTTACCCATCCCTTTTCACTTAGCACAACAGTCACATTTTCAGCTGGAATCATATCTTCATCATTAAAAGCTTGAGCTGAAACTACATCTGAAACAATTTGACATCTCCTTTTATCTCCAAACTCTTCAAGAATTACCCTTAATTCTTTTTTAATAAATGTCTTTAGTCTTGCTTCACTAGAAAGCAAAAGTTCAATTGATTTTCGCTCTTTATTGAGATCCTCTGCCTCATTCTTTATTTTTACTTCTTCAAGTTTAGCTAGATGGCGCAACTTTAATTCTAAGATAGCTTCTGCCTGAATTTCGCTAATTTTGAATTTTTTAATAAGAACAGGTTTAGGCTTTTCTTCACTTCTTATGATTGCTATGACCTCATCAATATTTAGATAAGCGATGAGTAATCCATCTAGGATATGTAGCCTGTCTATAATTTTATTGAGTCTAGAGTTCAGCCTTCTAACAACAACTTTCATTCTAAATTGAAGCCATTCCTTAAGCATTGGAATAAGTGGCTTAACCTGAGGCTTCCCATCTAAGCCAATGACGTTCATATTGACACGATAATTTTTCTCTAGGTCTGTTGTCGCAAACAAATGCAGCATTAGTTGATCACAATCCACTCTATTTGATCTTGGAATAATAACGATACGAGTAGGGTTTTCATGATCTGACTCATCTCTAAGGTCATCAACAAGTGGAAGCTTCTTATTTCTCATTTGTGTGGCGATTTGAGCAATGACTTTTGCCCCAGAGGTTTGATAAGGGAGAGCCTCAATTACTATTTCTCCTTCCTCTTTGACGTAACTCGCCCTCATTTTGACCGATCCATTTCCAGTCTCATACATTTGGTAAAGCTCCTCTTTGGAGCTAACAATAAAAGCATTCGTAGGATAGTCAGGAGCCGGTAGAACTTTTAACAAACCCTCTAGATCAATCGACGGCTTTTCTAAAAGCTGGATGCACGCACTAATAACCTCTATAAGGTTATGTGGCGGCATATCAGTCGCCATACCAACAGCAATACCAGAAGTTCCATTTAGAAGGAGATTGGGCACTTGCGCTGGTAACTGCTGAGGCTCTTTAATCGTTCCATCAAAATTATCTGTCCAATCCACAGTACCTTGATTGATTTCACTGAGTAATAAATCTGCATAGGGAGATAATTTCGACTCAGTATATCGCATTGCAGCAAAAGACTTTGGATCATCAGGAGCACCCCAGTTTCCTTGTCCATCAATAAACGGATATCTATATGAAAAAGGTTGGGCCATTAATACCATCGCTTCATAACAAGCACTATCACCATGAGGATGAAACTTACCTAAGACATCTCCAACAGTTCTTGCTGATTTTTTAAATTTTGCGGTTGATTTGAGTCCAAGCTCACTCATCGCGTAGATGATTCTTCTTTGGACAGGTTTGAGACCATCTCCAACAAAAGGCAGGGCGCGGTCAAGAATGACATACATTGAGTAATCAAGGTAAGCGCGCTCACTATATTCACCAACGCTTTGTTGCTCAATGCCGTTTTGGCTCATTCTTTTCCTAAATAAAAATTAAAACAGAATTCAAAAAAAATTTGAATGGATTATATTTTAATTGAACTACCTAGTCAGTTCACATTAATTCTATAAATCTAAGGAGAATTACCCTGGCGGCCAGCTCATTCTTCTGCCTCCTAGGCAGTGCAAATGAATATGGGAGACTGTCTGCCCTCCATCATCATTACAGTTCATTACCAGCCTGTAGCCTTGCTCAGAAAACCCCCTCTCTTTAGCAATAGTTACGGCGGTGGTGCTTAACCTACCCATCAAGGCCTCATCTGAAGCATCATTTGCTGTTGAAATATGCTCTTTAGGTATCACAAGAAAGTGTTCAGGCGCTTGAGCGTTGACATCATTAAATGCCAAAACTCTGTCATCTGAATAAAGAATCTTTGCGGGTATATCTCCCTTAATGATTGAACAAAAAATGCAGTCTTCCATAATTCGATTTTATATCTTTAAAAAACTAATATAAATAAATTCTATCAGAACATATAATTACTTCTTATCCTCAATTAAAAAATAAATATGCTTTCCAAATTAAATCTCGATATTCTTTTTAATGAAGCTAGGAGTCATAAAGCCTGGCTTAATAAAGATGTTACAAATGATCAGATAAATCAAATCTATAATCTATTAAAATTTGCACCAACTTCAGGGAATTGCTGCCCTGCAAGATTTATTTTTTTAAAAACTAATAAAGCCAAAAATCGCTTAAAGCCTTTTTTAGATAAAGGGAATATAGATAAGTCGATGAATGCGCCTTGCGTTGTGATTATTAGCTATGATACAGAATTTTATGAATCTTTAACAATCCTCTCTCCGCACAATGATGCTAAGTCAGGCTTTATAGGTAAAGAAAGTAGAATAAAAAATACTGCTCAGTTTAATTCTACCCTTCAGGGTGCGTACTTTATTATGGCATCTCGCTCAGTTGGACTTGACTGCTGCCCTATGCTTGGATTCAATAAAGAAAAGCTTAACCAAGAATTCTTTGCTGATGGCAAATATAAATCATTATTTATTTGTGGAATAGGTTATGGTGATAAATCAAAAATTTATGATAGAGCTCCAAGGCTTGATTTTGAAGATGCATGCAGTATTATTTAAAAGACTACCAATACTTAGGATAACTTCGTTCATTTAATAAATTATTATAGAATAAAGCTACGATAACTATTAGTATTGATCCCAGAAGTGTTGGCATCCATAAGTAATCCCATTGTGCGCCAAGTAAAAAAACAATAAAAGGATTTGATCCTGCAGGAGGATGGGGCACTCTAAAGTATTGCATTGCCGCAATAGCAAAAGCCAACGCTAAAGCCATGGACCACCAGTCTGAAGCAATAAAATGATAAAAAATTAGTCCAATAAGTGTTGTCAAAAAGTGCCCAAAGATAACATTTCTGGGCTGAGCGAAAGGTGAATCAGGTAACACGAACAAGACAAAAATTGACGCCCCAAATGAACCCATAATTATTGGC
The DNA here is from genome assembly GCA_028345055.1 of Candidatus Thioglobus sp. GTDB lineage: Bacteria > Pseudomonadota > Gammaproteobacteria > PS1 > Pseudothioglobaceae > Pseudothioglobus. The sequence goes on from JAOMCO010000002.1 coordinate 135,766, forward strand.
TGTTTGGTGATATATGCCAAATAGCCGACTAAGCATGCAGCAAGAAAAGAACCTAAAGATATAAATCCTAATTCTTTAAAAGCTGGTCTTGGTGGAATTGCTGCTGGTGAACCTTTTAACTTGGTGAGATAGGACATAATTCATCTTAGAAAAAAAATAGAGAATTATAAGCTATTTACTTACTTTAATAAAAAATCAAATATTATTTATAATAAGAAGTAGAATGCCTTTTTAATAGGCAATCCAACAAAAATTAATAATAGAATGGAGTAGGCCTCATGAATAGGTTGAAAGGGAAGAGAATTTTGATAACAGCTGCTGGACAAGGTATGGGGCGAGCAGCTGCATTAGCGATGTCTTCTGAAGGTGCAAAGGTTTTTGCGACTGACATAAATGAAGCTACCCTTCACACTTTGTCCAAAGAAAATCATGACATTGAAACTTTTCTGTTAGATGTTTTAGATCCCAAAGCAATAGCTAAAGCTCCAGATAGGACAGGCCCTTTGACTACCCTCTTTAATTGCGCTGGATTCGTTCATAATGGAACTATCATGGATATGTCTGACGATGACTGGGATTTTTCTTTTACATTAAATGTTAGATCTCAATTTCGCCTAATTCGTGCTTATTTACCAGGCATGCTATCAAAAAAAGATGGGTCTATTATTAATATGGCTTCAGTTGCATCTTCAATAAAAGGGGCGCCAAAGCGCTGTCTTTATGGCTCTACTAAAGCGGCTATTCTTGGTCTTACAAAGGCAGTAGCTGCTGATTATGTTAGTCAAGGCATAAGATGTAATGCTCTTTGTCCAGGCACAATAATGACACCCTCTCTGGAAGAGAGGATGAGAGCAACTGGAGACTACGAGAATGCAAAGCTAGAATTTTTAGCAAGACAGCCAATAGGTCGGTTTGCAACTTCAGAAGAAGTGACAGGAATTCTAATTCATCTAGCAAGTGATGATTCTAAATTCACTACTGGAACTTTTCAAGTTGTGGATGGTGGCTGGAGTCTTTAGCCTTAAATAATAAATCATAAAAACATTGGATCAAAACAAAAAAATTGGTTTTATTGGTGCTGGCATAATGGGTCAAGGTATGGTGCTGAATTTGCTTAAGGCTGGCAATGATGTAAATATCATTGCTAACAAAAATAGGCGCCCTATTGAAGAGCTTATAGCATTAGGTGCTAATGAAGTAATTTCTTTGCCTAAAATGGCAGCTTCATGTAGTACCATTATTCTTTGTCTTCCTAGCTCTCAAATATCAATGTCAGTTTGCAATATCTTGATTCCTATCTTGGAGCCAAAATCTATAATTATTGATTGCACAACTAATGAATTAGATACAGTAGAAGAACTTTATAAAAAAGCTAAAGCTGCAAAAATAAGTTATGCTGAAGCCCCTCTTACTGGAGGCCAGCAACAATCAAAAGATGCCTCATTGGGTGCAATTATTGGATGTGATAAAGATGATTTTGAAGGAGTTAAAAATATTCTTAGTCCATGCTGTGAGCAAATAGAGCGACTTGGAGAAATAGGAATGGGAGCAAAGACAAAACTCATATCAAACTTTCTGGCTCTTGGGACTGCTACTCTTGTTATTGAGGCAATGAAGGTAGCTAAGCAAAATGGAGTTAACTGGGAAAAATTTTATAAACTTGCCTCCAAAGGCTCTGGTCATTCAATGAGCCTTGATAGGATTGCTCCAAAAGCAATAGAAGGTACTCATGATGGTTATGTTTTTACTATTAAAAATACAATCAAGGATATGGAGTATATATTGTCTTTATTAGATGATCAGGGTGACGCAGCAGCTATTACAGAAATATTTTTAGAAATCTATAAGAATGCTGCAGATAATGGCATGAAGAATTCTTTTTTAAGTTCTCGACTTAAGAATATATAACTTTTTTTCTCAAGAATCTTAACAAGTTTTCTGATACAGACATAACTGGCAACTTACCCCCTCCTTAATATTATAGTCTGATGTATTATGAACAACCTTTTTCAAAGAATAAGAATTCACTAATTTATCTAAGATTTTCATATAAGGTGCTGCCTCCCATTCTTGTTTACGCACTGTAAAACATATAAAGCCACCTTTTTTTGTAATTCTTAACATCTCTTCAAGAGATTCTGGACCAACATGCCCACAAGTAAAGGTTCCAGCACAAATAACCGCATCAAAAGAATTATTACTATAAGCTAGTTTTTTTGTTAAATCGAATAAATTTAATGATTTGTAAATATTTTTTTGATTAGCAATACTCAACATTTCTTCAGAAAAATCTATGCCTTCAATATTTTTAAAATTATTTTTGAAAAGAATTTCACCTACTAAACCAGTTCCACATCCAGCATCAAGAATCCTTGCATTGCTATTCTCAAGGTTATTTAGGAGTAGGTCTGAAGTAATCAAATGGCCCACATAACCAGCTAATTGAATGACGTCATACTCATAGTCTGAAGCCCAATTCTTATATATATCCTCTAACTCATCTAAATCAGAAGCATTTAGGGTGTCATAAATTGTAGAAATCATATTTTTTGTATGTTTCATGAAAATACTCCTCATAAACATCAAACATTTGTTGATATTTTTTTACTTTTCTCTTATTAGTCCATAACTATACATAATAAGGCCAATCCATACTCCAACAAATCCTATTAATTGGCTTGAATTAACTTGCTCATTTTGTAAATAGTAGCCGACAAGAAAATGAAGTGTTGGAGTAATTAAAAATAAAATTCCAACGGTTGTCATAGGTAGTAGCTTAGCTCCAGCATTAAATAAAGCCAAGGGTATAACTGTTACTGCACCTGCAAAAAATAATAAAACATCTGTGGAAATATTAATATTTAGAAATGCAACTTCGAAGTTTAAGTAGAACCATATAGAAAAAATTAAGAAAAATGGAAGCAATATCAATGTCTCGATATAAAGCCCTGGAACTGCTGATGAGGCCATCGCTTTTCTTGCAATACCATAGGCTGAAAATGTAAACCCTACTATAAATCCCAACCATGGAAATGAGTCTCCACTTAAAACATAATATAACGCACCAACTGTAGCAAAAAAAACAGCTAATTGTTTTAACTT
>JAOMCO010000020.1 GCA_028345055.1 Candidatus Thioglobus sp.
GTCAATCCAGAATTTATTGTTGCAGATGAGAGTGTATCAGCACTTGACGTTTCGGTCCAGGCGCAAATACTCAATCTCATGCTATCTCTTAGAGATAAGCATAATCTCACAATTTTATTTATTGCACATGATTTGAGTGTTGTTGAGTACTTGTGTGACGAGGTTGTGGTTCTATATCTTGGAAAGGTTGTAGAATTGGGTAATGCAAAAGATATTTATTCAAACCCACAACACCCCTATACGAGAGCATTAATGTCAGCAGTGCCAGTTCCTGACCCAAAAGCAAATATTAATAGAGAAATATTAAAAGGAGATATGCCAAGCGCTTTATCTCCACCATCAGGATGCGTCTTTCGAACGCGATGCCAATATGCTGATGATAGTTGTGCAAAGACGGTTCCAAAGATAGTAAACATTAATACGGAGCACTCAGCTGCGTGTTTAAAATTAGGAGAATTATAATGAAAGTTACCAAAACATTGTCACCAGAAGAGCGATTAGAGCAGTTAGGCTTTAAGCTTCCAACTAAACCTCCAACTCCTATTGGAAATTTTATTAATGCAAAGCGAGTTGGTAATTTAATCTATATTTCTGGACAGGGCCCATTAACAATTAATGGCGAGTTAAAAAAAGGAAAAGTAGGTCAAGATGTTAGTGAAGAAGAGGCTAAAAAACATGCAGAAATAGTTGCTATTAATATTATTGCTGCTTTAAAACATGAGCTTGATTCATTGTCAAAAGTAAAGGGTTTTGTGAAGTTATTTGGTATGGTAAATTCAACGCCATTATTTGAAAATCATCCTTCAGTAATAAATGGCTGTTCAGATTTACTTTGCAAGATATTTGGCGATAAAGGGGTGCATACTCGTTCAGCAATTGGTGTTGGCTCTCTACCAAAAGGTATTACTGTTGAAATTGAAGCAATTGTGGAGGTTGAGGACTAGTAAGAGCCAATCGCAGCTTCAATTTTATTGGCAGCTGTTTGTACTTCTGTAGTGTAAAAATCAAGATTGCTACTTGCTTTTTGTTCAGGCAATACAACGGAAATAGTTGCTATACAAGACCCATCTCGCCCTTTAATTGGAGCAGCAATACAAGAAACTGAAAACTCAGATAAACTGACCTGGATTGCAAAGCCCAAAGTGAATTCCTCTTTTGCGGTTTTAGTTAGCTGAATAGGGTCAATTACTGCATCATTGTTGGGAGATTTTTCAGAGTGCTTTTCAAACATTTTAAGACATTCAGTCTCGCTCATGTGACCAACTAAAAGTCTTCCTGAGGCCGTCCAATTAATGGGTGTTCTCGAACCTATATGTGAGGCAACATGGAAGTGATCATTGCCAGTTGCCATTGCTGTAACAACCATTTTTCCTTCATCACGAGTACAAATCTGGATCGTTTCCTTAAGGTGTGCTGCAAGATAATCCATTTCTTTACTAGCCTCAAGTAATACATTCATTTGCGCTTCATAAGCCAACCCATATCGCAAAAGTCGAGGCCCAAGCCAGACTAAATTATTGCTATTTTTAGTAAGCATTCCTCGGAAAGTCAGATCATCTACAATAGAATAAATAGTAGATATTGGCGCTCCAATTGTTTTGGCAATATCATAAGCGCTCGCAGGCCTCGCAAAATCAGTCAAAACATCAAGTATTTGAAGAGATCTTTCTATCCCACTAATTCTATTTCTTGTTTTCATATTATTTTTTAATCAATTTAGTAGCAACTATGTATTACGTACTTATGTATTACGTATTTATGTATTACGTATTTATGTATTACGTATTTATGTAGTAAATTATACTGTAAGGGAATATTTTTATCAATTGTTAATTGGATAAAAAATAATTAGTGAATTGGAATTATTGCACCATTGAATTTAATAACTCTAGAGGCCAATTTGTGACCATTGACGAGGCTAATTTCTTGAGAAAGGCCATTGATTAAAGAAGCTAAATAAGCACCATTAAAACTATCTCCAGCAGCAGTTGTATCTTTAACCTTACTAACAACATCATAGTTAATCATATCATTATGACTACTTAAGCTATATGGACCCTCTGATCCTCTTTTTAAGGCGCCAAATTTAACTCCAAGCTGTTTTAGATTTTTCAGTACATCTTCTTGGGTTTTAAAATCAAATATATTCTTTTCATCGTCTAATGATGGCAGAGCAACATCAACTATTTGCCAATATTTTCTTATTATTAATCGTGCAGCTTTCTTAGATTTCCAAAGTATTTCCCTGTAATTTGAATCAAATACAATTAGACCTCCTTTCTGTCGAAAATCAGAGAGAAAATTAAGCAAGTCTTCTTGAATGTTAATTGGCAAAATAGCAATTGAAATTGCTGAAATATAGACTAAGTCAAATTTTAATAAATCTTCAAATTTTACAATGTTTGGTTCTGAAAATAAGGACCTAGCTGCTGACTTATTTCGCCAATATTTAAAGCTTCTCTCACCCTTATCATTGGTTTCAATCTTATACATCCCAGGTTTTAAATTTGCTCTTCTTTCAATAAAATCTGTGGCTATATCTTCAGATTCAATGTACTCAAGCATCTTTTTCGAATTTGAATCATCACCTACAGCTGAAAAATAGGCAACTATGTTCTCTTTATTATTAAGCTCTCTTTTTAAATATATAGCAGTATTTAAGCTATCACCTGCAAACTTTAACTCACTTGTATGATCACTCAATTCAAGCATTGCCTCGCCAATTACTGCAATTGAATTTACAAGTCCTAATTTTTCAATTAGCTTATTTTCGTAACTATATTGAGACATGAACATATTCAGCGTTAAACATATCTAGTATCCTATATTGTTTAGGGCTCTAAATTATAAAATATTAGCATATTACTTTATAATATAATGTATTACTTTATAATATAATAGTTTAAAAATTGCCCTTAATATTGTGAAATTTAAGTAAGAGGTGTATAAAGCGATAATGAGCTCAAATACAAATAATATAGACTGGTCATTTTATAAAAAAAATGGTTTTACTCCGTTAGTTAATGTATCGGGAACAATGACATCTATTGGCGCTTCTATAATGATTGATGATGCTCAATCAGCAATGCGTTTAATATCTCCATATTTTATTAAGATGCATGAATTACAATCCAGTGCTAGCAAGGTTATTAGTGAGCTGACCGGCTCTGAAGCAGGCTTTATTACGGCCTCAGCTGGTGCAGGTATAACACTTTCTATTGCTGCTGCTATGACTGGAAAAAATCCAGGATTAATCGAGAAACTTCCTTATTCTGACGGCTTGAAAACTGAAGTTGTTGTCCAATCTGGGCATTTATGTAACTATGGGGGAAGCGTTGATCAAGCAATAAGGCTCTCTGGCGCTAAAACAATTTCGTTTGGTCAATCAACACAGGTTCAAGATCATCAGCTTTATGATGCGATTAATGAGAATACGGTTGCAGGCTTATATGTTGTGTCTCACCACGTTGTGGAATATGGTCAAATGTCTTTTGATTCTTTTTGTAAAGTCTGTCATGAAAAGGGCGTTGTGGTTATTGTTGATGCTGCATCTGAATATGATTTGAAAACTTTTATTAATAAAGGTGCAGACATTGTAATTTATTCATCGCACAAATTTCTTGGTGGACCGACAGCTGGAATTGTTGCAGGAAGCTCTGATTTGATTCAGGCCAGCTATATGCAAAATATAGGGATTGGAAGAGTCATGAAGGTTGGCAAAGAGAGTATCTTTGGCGCTATTGCTGCCCTTCATGCATGGAAAGTTCGAGATCATGATGCTATTCGAAATTCAGAAACTAATGCACTTAAACTATGGCAAAAAATTGCTAGTAGTTTTGAAGGAGTGCAAGCTGATATTGTTGATGACTCAACACATAATCCATTGTCAAGATTAAAAATAAGTATTAATAAAGAGTTATTTAATTCAAGTGCTGCTTCAGTTGCAAGAGCTTTATCACAATGTGAAATACCTATTATCGTTAGAGACCATGAAATTGAGCTCGGATACTTTTATTTAGACCCTTGTAATTTAGCAAACGGTCATGCTGAAATTGTATCTTCTAGCCTGCAAAATGTTCTTAAAAGCGCACTTAAAAAGCCCCTATCTGAAGTTGACTTAGATAAGCACCGAAATAGCTCTATCCAAGGATACATAGATTGGAAATAATGATAAATAAAATTGATGATATTTTCAAAAATATAAATGTCATCCCTATACTATCATTAGACAATCTTGATGACACAATTGGTGTCGCTAAAGCACTAGTAAACGGCGGTTTAAATGTTTTAGAGGTTACTCTCAGGACTGATTATGCCCTTCAAGCTATTAAAGAGTTAAAAAGTGCTATTCCCGAAGCAACTATTGGTGCTGGAACTGTTACTACTGCAATTCAGTTTGAAAACGCTATAAAAGCAAATGCTGATTTTATTTTTAGCCCTGGTTCTACAAAAGAGCTTTTAGAGGTTGCGAATGAGAGTAATTTTCCAACGATACCTGGAGTTGCAACAATCAGTGAGGCAATGACTGCTTTAGACTCTGGATTCAATCGATTAAAACTTTTTCCAGCTGAGGCTATAGGAGGTATTGACTTTCTGAAGGCAGTTATTGGGCCCTTTCCTGAGCTTAAATTTTGCCCAACCGGCGGTATTAGTCTTGACAATGCTTCTAAATATTTATCATTAGGCAATGTCTTTTGTGTTGGTGGATCATGGATAACACCTAAAGAACTTATAAAATCTAAAGAATGGAATAAGATTCAGTTGTTAGCATCTGAATCATCAGGACTTTAGATATAGGTCTTACAATTGTGAAGTAAAAAAGAGATACTTTATCTTTTTCTAAATACTGTAATAATAACTTTGTCACTTCCATGATCTATATCTGGGTTATTTCCATAGACCTGTATTTCATGAAAATTGGGCCTCGTTATATTACTTTTAATCTCGATAAGTTTTTTATCAAATCTAGCTTTTTTAAATAACTTAGAGTGAATCGTTAAAACAAAAAGGCCCCCACTTTTGGTAACCCTTAAGAGCTCATCAAATACATCTGGCCCGATGTGTCCATGAGTAAAAGTTCCCGCACTAACAATTGAGCCATAGTGATCATTATTGATTAATAATTTTTTAGTTAAGTCTGCCTCAATTAGTTTTGAATAACAATTCTTAAATCTTGCAATATCAAGCATTTCAAGGGAAATATCTATAGCATCTATCTCTCTCATAGGATCATTTAAATGCTCGCCAACAAGCCCTGTTCCTGCGCCAACGTCAAGTATTGGCGTGTCATCATGATCAGAATATTTTTTAAAATATTTAGCTATTTCTATTGGAGAGCGGTAGTCATTTTCTTTGGCAAAATCATTATCATACGTAGCAGCCCAGCTTTTGTATAGATTGATAGAATCTTCTGGAGTTTTTAATGAGTAGGCGTCTTTTAAAGTTTTTTTTATGGGCATATCATTCTCTAAATAAAGTTTCAATTTAAAATAAAGTATAAATCTCTCAAGACAAAAAGTCTAAATTTTAGAGAATTTTTGAGATATCTTCACTAATCTATTTGGTATATTAAATCAATATGAACTATTTATAGAGCTTCCAATGATAAACCTTGATAAATTTGAACGTTATCCGTTGACTTTTGGTCCTACTCCCATTGAGCATCTTCCAAGACTTACAAAAGCAATTGGGGGAAAGGTTGAAATATTCGCTAAGCGAGATGATTGTAATTCTGGTTTAGCAATGGGCGGTAATAAATTACGTAAGCTTGAATATATTGTTCCTGACGCTATTGCCTCTGGCGCAGATACTTTGGTGTCTATTGGCGGTGTTCAATCAAACCACACGCGGATGGTGGCAGCAACAGCAGCTAAAATTGGCATGAAATGCGTTGTTATTCAGGAAAGCTGGGTGCCTCACGATGATGCTGTCTATGACCGAGTTGGCAATATCATGATGACAAGGCTTATGGGAGCAGATTCGCGCCTTGTTGATGAGGGTTTTGATATTGGTATTCGCAAGAGTTGGGAGGATGCAATGCAGTCTGTTCGTGATGCTGGTGGAACTCCTTATGCCATTCCAGCTGGGGCTTCTGTTCATAAATACGGCGGCCTTGGATACGTTGGCTTTGCTGAGGAGGTTAGATTGCAAGAAGAGGAGATGGGCATCAAATTTGATTATGTTATTGTTTGCGTTGTTACGGGCTCAACTCAGGGTGGAATGATTGTTGGATTTGCAGCTGATAATAGAGCTGATCGAGTTATAGGTATTGATGGGTCGGGAACAGTAGATCAGTTACGCTCTCAGGTTCGAAGCATTGTTGATAAGACTTCTAAGCTTGTAGATCTTGGCAGGGATGTGCGTGATGATGAAATAATCATTAATCCAGATTATGCTTATCCAGCTTATGGGGTTCCTAGTCATGAAACTAATGAGGCCATTCGTTTAGCGGCTAGAACTGAAGCAATGATTACTGATCCTGTTTATGAAGGCAAATCCATGCAAGGAATGATTGACTTGGTTAAAAAAGGTTTTTTTCCAGAGGGCTCTAATATTCTTTATGCTCATCTAGGAGGAGCGCCAGCTCTTAATGGTTATAGTTATACTTACAGAAATGGTTAAAAAAAAATATTAGATTTCTGTTTTAGGTTCTTAACCCTTAGGTAAAACCCCATTTCTCAATGTATTGAATGAATTTTTCAGATAAGCCCTCGTTCATTAAATACTCTTCAGTAACCGGAATCTCTATGGGCGTAAAATTTCGATCAGCCTCATACATTTTTGGGAAGTTGTGATGCAGCATGCCGGCTCTTCCAAGCATAATCCAATCAACACCCTCAGCCATCGTTTTTTCAGCGTCACGGGGCGTTTTTATTGAGCCTGCAACGCCAAGTCTTGTATTGCCTCTTCTGAGCTCCGAAAAATAAGAAATCAGTTTTTTTCCTTTAAACGCCTCATCTTCTGGCTCCTTAAAAACATCCCAGAGAGACATATCTAAGAAGTCAATCTTGCCTGAGGTCATTAGCTCTTCAGCAAGAATAGTAATCTCATTGAGCCTCAATCCAAACCTCTCGGGTGAAAGCCTCACTCCAAGAATAAAGTCTTTATTACATTCCCTCCTTATGCCATCAATAATCTCATAGAGTAGCCTAGAGCGGTTACTTAGACTTTGTCCATACTGATCATCACGTTGATTGATTTCTGGGCTTAAAAATTGGGCTAAGATATATCCGTGAGCACCATGAAGCTCTACGCCATCAAAGCCTGCTTGCTCTGATCGAATTGCGGCCTTAATAAAGTCATCTCTGAGATTTTCAACTTCATCATATGAGAGGGCTCTTGCATTAAACTCTTTATTATTAGAAGGACAAACAGGCTTTTGACCAATAAGCTCCTCAGGTGACCTCATGCCAGCATGATGAATCTGACAGATAGCAACGCTACCACTGGCTTTAATTTTAGAAGAGAGTCTCTTTAAGCCTTCAAGGTGGTCATCAGAGAAGACGCCAAGCTGACCTGGAAAACCCTTTCCAATTGCCTGCACATGTGATGCGCAGGTCATAGTTAGACCAAAGCCGCCCTGAGCGCGCATAGTCAGCCATCTATACTCTTCTTCAGAGAGCCTGCCATCATCAAAACTTTGGGTATTAGTTAAGGGCGCAAGCATGAATCGGTTCTTAAGGCTTGGCCCTCTAGAGAGGGTTAAGGGGGATAAAAGATCAATCATATATTTAACTTAATATTAGTGTTCTAATAAAAAAATTCATAAATATTAAATTAAAAAAGAAATTATAGTTCGATTTCAGTTAATTCGTGCTCTCTATCTAAAAATTTATATTCAACTTTGACTGGGCTAAACTGTTTAATTTCTTCAAATATTACCTTTGTTTGAAGATCACCGCAGGTATAAACATCAAGCTGCATCAAACCTGGTTCTGACTCATCCCAGCAGTGGAGCGCTATGTGTGAGGTTTCAATAATAACCAATCCGGTCAAGCCTCTATTACCGGGCATATCCAGATAGGTTGTAATGGGTCCCTGACATATTTGCATGCCAATTTTAGAGACTAGCTCTGTTAGCCAGGTATGTGCCCATTTCTGATCGGTTGGCGGCTTATTGACCTCAGCCCTTACAATGAGATGTTTATGCTGAACGGTCATTAGTTCATTTTATCAAGAGCATAGATTTCATCCACACAATTAAATTTTTCATCCCATGCCTTCATTTCATCAGAGCTCATTACCTCCTGCATTTTATTCATATCTGTGATTTGCATCATCACCATAACTTTGCCCTCTCTAATAATGCCCACATCATAATCAGCCATAAAGCCTTGAGCCTGCTCTTTGGTTGAATTGAACATTTCCATGTAGTCCTCAGTACTGCCCTCAAAAGTAGATACAACGCATACATTCATCATTAACCCCTTTTATTATTAAAACTATCATGATACTAGGATTTATCTTTTTCAATTGACGTAAAATGGCGGCGTTTATGAATTCTCTATTTCTTAATTTACAGAATCGACTCACTGTCCTTTCTCCTGGTCTCATTGTGGTTGGTACTATTGCTGCTGCTGCAGGTTTTCTTAGTCTGCACTACAAAGCACCAGTGATGCTATTTGCGCTTCTGATAGGTATTGCATTTAATTTTCTATCAAGTGATGAGCGCTGCGCTCCAGGGATAGAGTTTTCGAGCAAGAAGATTCTGCGCTTTGGGGTTGCATTACTGGGTTTTAGAGTAACAATCGAACAAATTTCAGGACTTGGAACAAACACCTTATTATTTGTTCCAATCTTAGTTATTTTGTCAATAGCAATCAGTATTTTGATTGCAAAACTGATGGGGAGGAGGTATCTCTTTAGTCTTTTAACTGCTTGTGCAGTCTCGATTTGCGGTGCAGCAGCAGCTCTCGCTGTAGCCTCAGTTCTACCCAACTGGAAAGAAAGGCATCGTGATACTCTATTTATCGTTGTATGCGTTACAGCTTTATCAACTATAGCAATGATCGCATATCCAATTCTTTTTTCTGTGGCTGAATTTAGTGATGCTGAGATTGGTATCCTTATTGGCTCAACGATTCATGACGTAGCTCAGGTGGTGGGTGCAGGCTATGCTGTGTCAAATGAGACGGGTGATATTGCTACCTTTATTAAGCTTTTGAGAATTTCAATCTTACCCATCATCGTAATATTGATTGCTATTATGCTTAATAAAGGTGAATCTCGATCAATCAGTTCAAAAGCATTCCCATGGTTCGCACTTGCCTTTGCAGTGTGCTTGGTTATTAACAGTAGCGGCTTTATTCCATTGTTGCTGTCAGAATTCCTTGCTAATGTGTCTCAATGGTCACTTGTCTTCGCTATTGCAGGCCTAGGGGTTACCACATCACTCAAGTCGATGATGGAATTAGGAGGCAGATCGATTATATTATTAGTCCTTCAAACACTCGCTTTATTGACTATTGCAATTTTTGCTGTTTCAACTGAACTCATTTAAATTCCAGTTTTGAATATAATTTAAGAATGGATAAGTTATTAACTGAAAATCAAGTCACTGAAATCGTTGGTTTTAAAAAGACTAAGTTATATCAGATGATAAAAAAGGGAGATTTTCCAGCGCCAAAAAAATATGGAAGATCCAACCGATGGTTTGAAAGTGATATTGAAGATTGGCTCAAAAAAGAAAAAGAAGAGCTCCATAAGGATGATGGAATTTTTACTGAAATAGGTAAGTTTTTTGACGACTTGCTCTCATAAATATTAAAATAAGTACCAATGAGCTTTTACTTTAAAGAATCACCATTAATTAAAGAGCTAATCAAACAAGTTACCAAAAATAAAGAAGACGATTTATCCTATGAAGTCTGGCAAAAAGTCTGCAAGGAAAATGGATGGATAGAGGTTAATATTCAGCAAGATGAATGGATTGAAACCATCAAAGATGAGACTAAGCGAATGTTAGTTATCTCCTATAATAGTCTTAATCAGGATCTAAAGTGGAACTCAAAAAAGAAAGAGAAAAGACTTTTTAGGAAGGGTGATGAGGTGATCTCCTTTGAAAAGGATTTGGAGTATTACTGGGATTACATGAGTCAAAGCAAATCATCTTAGCTTGATAATTTTTTTTATACTTCTTGAGCTATAATTAAACTTCTTTCATAATAAAAAAGGAGTTTAAATGTCAGTAGCAAGAATTACAACAGTTACGTTTAGTTCAAGTGAGGCTGCAAATGTTGCGTCTTCATCTTATGCTGATAATGCACCTAGTGATTTTCCAGAAGCTGAGCAGCTTATAGGAGTTATAGTGGATGAAAATAAACTTGTAGCGGTTACCCTATATGCAGATCATGATGCTATGGAAAGGGCGACTTCTTCAAGAAAAAAGGTCTTGGATGCGAATAAAGAGGTGCTTTCAGTTGATACGATGGTTGGATCGGTAGAAATAAATCACTCTAATTAAATCTGTTTAGTTAGCGCATACCTCGTTGCTTTTTGATTGCCTCATAAGCTTGAATAATTTCTTGAGTTTTTTCATTGGCTAATTTTTGCATTTCCTCAGGCAATCCTTTAGCAACAAGTTTGTCTGGATGATGCTGTGCCAATAGGCGCCTATAGGCTCGTTTTACCTCTTTATCATCAAGAGATTTATCTATACCTAGTATTTTGTAAGCATCTTCTATTGAAGTTTGTTTAGAGCCACTTTTTGCTGCAGAAAACTGCTGAATTAGTTTTTCTAGCTCGTGAAGTGAAAAGTGAAGTTTCTGAGCGATATTTTTAAGCGCACTATGTTCACTTTCATCAAAAACACCATCAGCATATGCTGCTTGAATTTGTATCTCTAAAAACATACGAATTAAGTGAGATCTTCTATGGGTTTCAACCCGAAACTGTTCTAATACCTCATCCAAGTTGAAATCATCTTGTTTTCCTTGATTAAAGAGGTCTTTAGCAACCTTGATCATATCTTGTGATAACTGCATATGCTCCATGACCTGCTGAGCTAGGACAATCTCAGACTTTGAGACCTTACCATCCACTTTAGAGATGTAGCCCATGACTGAAAATACGCCACTAAAGAAAGCAGCTTGAACGCGCTGCTGATTACCAGGACCAAAATTATTAGAGAATCCAGATCGAGATCTTCTTTTTGAAAAATTCCCTGCAAAAGCAACCCCAAGCATTGCGCCTAAAGGGCCTCCTATCATGAAACCTACTGCGCCACCTATTACTGTTGACCACCAACTCATTTTAAATTCTTGTTTGATTAAATTAAAACAAAATATTGTATAACATATATCTGATTTCTTCCAGTCAGTTATAAAAGATTTTTTTATTTAAGATTAAAGAACTAATTAAAAAAAATGCATCCAATCCATTATGAAATTCCAATAGATCCTTACCATAAAGATTTATCTAATGTTTCAGCTTATCTTGATGGCTTTAAATTTCAAACTTTAACGCAGATTGCACCCTATAAAAATAATAACATTTGGACTGCTTTGTCATTTTATGGCTATGGCAAAGAGCCTTCAGATATTTACAAGCCTGGCTTTATAAATGATGATGCTGAGATTGATAAAAAATTACAGTGGACCTCATTGAGTAACGATGCAATTATGAGTCCCATCTCTGAGATAATTTCAAAATTGCCGTGTCAGTTTGAAAGAATTCGATTTATGAAGCTTGCGGCTGGAAAGTCTCTAAGAAAACATAATGATAATATTGATCCAGATATTGAAAATAAAAAGATTATTAGGCTACACATCCCAATCAGAACAAATGATAGTGTTGTGTTTACAATTTATGAAAATGATGAAGATGAAATTGGACAAGAACTCAATTTAAAAACTGGTCACTACTATTACATAGATGTTACTAAACCGCACTCAGTTACTAATAATAGTGATATTGATCGTTACCATCTTGTTGTAGATTGTTTTATGGATAGTCAATTATCAGCAATTCTTTAATCTTCTGGAATAAAGGGTCTGATTGATTTTTGAACGTATTCAGTAGGAAGATTTGCACTTCTTATTCCTAAGTTAATTCTATCAATATACTCATCCTGAGGCTTACCTTCAGTGTTATCAGAGGCTATATAAACTAAGCAATTAATTGAACCATGAGGCGTTTCAATATTCAAGATAGATTTTTTGTACATTCCCTCATCAACGCTTTCATAAATATCCAGATATTCCTCATCTTTTTGACTGAGTTTAAATACCCCTCCCAAAACCATATCATTTTTTGAGATTTTGATACTTGCGTATCCTCTTGTATTGATAAGCCATGAATAGCCTAATAGTTTTCCAGAGGCGTAATAACTTGATTCTGGGCAGCGAATAGCCATTTGCTCCTTTGAAAGGTTCGATCCATATCCAAAATAATACTGCGTTTGATTTGCCATTAAATTTTTTTTAGAAGTTTGGGATATGTTCTGTGCCATTATTAATAAGACTCTGAATATATTCTGCTTTCTCTCTATAGAAGTTAGATGCTTCATGGTCATCATTAAAATCAGATTCGAATTGTAAGTCGCGAAGTCGCTTAAGCTCAATATGACAGTCAATAACCCTGTTATCCATTAAGCTCTTTCACAACATCGCCATTTTTTAAGACAAACTCTGATGTTTTACTGCCATTTTCATAGAAAATTGATTTACCATTTAATTCTCCATTCTTATATTCCTGCTCAGATTCAATTTGTCCATTTTCATTCCAAGCTGTTTGCACTCCTTCAGCCTTATTATTAATATAAAAGCCTTCCGAGGCCTTTTGACCATTGTCATACCAATAAGTCAAAGATCCCTCCAGTTTATTGTTTTTATAAAAGCCCTCTGAAGCTTTTTGACCGTTAGAGTAATAATAGATTTCAGATCCGCTTTTTAGTCCATCTTCATAATGAGTTTGAAGTGTCATTCCGTTTTCTAATAGCTCAGTATTTAGTCCATTTTTTTTACTCATAGTGCCATTATATAATCTATTTTAAATATGTTAGAAGTCCTTCATATTTATTTCCAGCCATGCATCCAGATACTGTCATCTTTCAGTTCAATCCAGTTAATATTTTCTTCTCTTTTAGTTATCACTGCCTCGATGACACAATGAGTGATAATTGAATTTTCTTCAAACTTGACCTTGGTTACTAGAAAGTGCCTTTCTTTATTTAATGGCTTTACTCTGGTCCATTTACTATTGATTAGTTTTCTAGGAGAAATTGTATTCATTTTGGGCGTAATAATTTTAGTTTTGTAACTTAATTATTTCATATTGCAAAATAATTTTCTTTAATCTCCACTTAATATTCATGAATTCTACATTTATCACTTGCTTGCTTTCTCTAAACTTGCACCTGAAGTTAAACTAAATTAATAGTATGAGAAAAAAAATAGGGGTAATAGCGCTTTCACTTGCTGCTTTTGCGGTAGTTTGGCTTCTATTAGGTATGGCTAATATTGTCCCATTTTTAATCGAGTTGCCTCAGGAAACTAGTACAAGAGCACATGCTTCTCTAGCTGTGGTTCTTTTACTTATTGGGTCTTGGGCTTTTTGGAATGAAGACTAATTTTTTAACAAGGATTTAATTATGA
This sequence comes from Candidatus Thioglobus sp., assembly GCA_028345055.1. GTDB lineage: Bacteria > Pseudomonadota > Gammaproteobacteria > PS1 > Pseudothioglobaceae > Pseudothioglobus. Next base: position 13,593 of record JAOMCO010000020.1, read on the forward strand.
TTAAAACGTCAGATATTTGTATTCTGGTTTCAGTTGGTGTCGCATTTGTGACTACAGCATTTCTGTGGTTTCAAGGGGTAGATACAAAACAAGAGGCCTTATTTACTTCAACTTGGATACCGTCAATTTTAACTTTTGCTATTTATTTTAAGATAATAGCTAGGAAGGATTGATCATGGATGATTCATTAATATTTCTTACTGGGCTATTCTGTTTTGTTCTTGCTATCATTGGAGCAATCCTTACTGTTAGAGAATTCAAGAATATTGAAAACCAGAAATAGCTACATTAAAACCGTAGATAGAATTTATTTTTGATCTGCGGTTTAATGTATTTATTTTAGAGAGTTATCAGGTAGATTGAAAAGCTAAATCTTATCTAACAAAAAAGTTGGCATTTGGAAGTACATCTGCATTACCTTGCTTTCTTGATTAACATCTTTACTTATCTTCTCTTGGCACTTCACGGAGGTTACCATAACATTTTTAGAGAGCGCCTCAAGTTCACTTAGGGGTGGTGAAATCTTGCCCTCAACACTTGTTACAGGCCTGTTATTTTTGTCAAAAACAGAGCAGCTGACATTTGTTTCTTTCAGCGTTTTGATTGATATGATGGTTTTATCCTCTGAGTCTAATCGTTCAAAATTAAAACCTTCAATCTTTATCTGATTCGTCTTACCATCAATAATCGACATTTTTCTAACTTCATCAGCATTTACTGGGCTAAAAATTAGAAATAAAGAGAGTAGAAGAATTCTTTTGAGCATTATTTAATCTGTCTTTTTAAGTTCAACTAGAGCATTTAAGCCTATTTGAATTGTGTTGCTTATTGCAGCTTTATAGTCAATAATTGAATCGCTATCTTCTGGCCCACTAATTACTGTACAAATGGTCCCAGCTCGATATCCCAGCTGATAGCATAGATGAAACATTAGGCTAGATTCCATTTCCATATTATGCACCTTTAATCCATCAATGTTTATCTTTGAGAGGCTACCTTTTATGTCTGGAAGAGTATTTTTTAATCCATCAATAAAACGAGAAGATGGACCATAAAAGCCCGGAGAAGATACCGTAATACCAGTTTGAAATTCGATTTTAGAAGCTTTGGCCTGATTAATGAGTGCATTTGTTACTTCAGTTGAAGCCTTTGATGCATAAGGCATTATTTTTCCTTTAAATCTAGATGAATTAGCTATCGCACTGTTTAGAATTCTAGATGCCTCAATCTCAATCCTATTTAATGTCTCATCTTCTAAAGGCTGGTCATAATATATGCCAGTACTATCAAGACCTAAAGCATATGAGGATATAGCCAGTGATCCAGGAGTAACGTCTGACTGGATGCCGCCTGAGGTGCCAAGACGAATGATTGTTAAGGGTGGACAGTCTGGCTGTTTTTCTCCAGTAACTAAATCAAATTCATGAGCAATATAAGCTTCAACCAGGGCAATCTCAACATTATCCGTACCTATGCCAGTTCCAATAACAGAAACAGGAATGCCTTGATAAGAACCAGTAAAAGTTAAATACTCTCGATTAGTGATTTTGCAATCAATTCGATCAAACTCCTTTGATACTCGAATAGCCCTAGCAGGATCGCCAACAATAAAAATATTCTCAGCAAGATCTTGCTTTTTTATACCCAGGTGATAAAGCTTATCATCCACAATAACTATTTCAGATTTATTAAACATTCACTCTATCTCCATTTTCTATTAAACATTATTCGATATTATATCTATGAGTAGCTATAATTTGATTTCACAATTAATTGTCCTATGCCCTTGAAGCCCTTAAAGTTTTCGGTTAATTTATCAAACTCTTTGAGATTAAGGCATAAATTAACAGACTTATGAATTCCTTTCTTATTTTTTTTGCAAAACAAAAAAAACTAGCACTGCTTTTTACATTGTCAGTTGTTGTTCTGGGTTTAATGACGCTTCAAAAAATACAGCGTGACACTTACCCAGTCATTGAATTTGATAGACTTTCAATAAACACCTCGTATCCAAGCGCATCACCTAGGGATGTTGAGAAGAATATTACTAACGTTATTGAAAGCAAAATAAAGGGGATTTATGGAATCAAAGAGCTAACCTCTACCTCTTCAGAGGGCTCGTCTAGAATCAATATTGAAATTGAAGAAAATGTTGATGATATCCAGGGGGTGAAGGATAGTATTTCTGAGGCAGTAAACGAAATTG
>JAOMCO010000021.1 GCA_028345055.1 Candidatus Thioglobus sp.
AAATAGGCTAACAATTCTTTGTGACTTCCGATTGGGGCATATACCCTTGAGTCAACTCCATATTTTTTTGAAATTATATGATGCAATGACTCTCCCATACCATGAAGTCTCTGCACTTCATAGCCCTCACTGTTACCTGCCATCTCACAGATACTGACTAATGAATGCGCATTGTGGCTTGCGAATTGGGGAAAAATGTTATTCCTCATCCTAAGAAGTTTTTGAGAGCAAACTAAGAAGGAATAATCAGTATTTATTTTTTTGGTAAAAACAGGAAAATCAATATCGCCAAGAGTATGAGATTTCTTAATTTCGCTATCCCAGTAGGCACCTTTAACAAGCCTCAACATTATTTTTATATTGTTCTTTTGACAATTATGATTCAGCCAGTCAATCAAAAATGATGCTCTCTTTTGATATGCCTGAACAACAACGCCAAAACCATTCCAGGAGGAGTTTGCGATTGATTTCATAACCTCATCAATAATATCTAGCGATATCTCTAGGCGATCCGCCTCTTCAGCATCAATATTGATTCCTATATTATATTTTTTGGAGATCTGAACTAATTCTAATACTCTAGGGAGCAATTCTGACATCACCCTCTCTCGATGCAAAAAGTTATACTTTGGATGCAGCGCTGAGAGCTTTACTGATATGCCATTAGCCCCTGAAACGGTATTAGATTTATTGTGCTTACCTATTTCAATCAGTGCACTTTTATAAGAATTAAAGTACTTATCTGCATCATTCATTGTCCAGGCAGCCTCGCCAAGCATATCAAATGAGTAGAGTTGATTATTTAAATTACGACCTTTTAAAGCACCCTGAATGGACTCTGAAAAAACAAACTGCTTAGCAAAAAACTGCATAACATTATTGGCACTAAACCGTATGCCCGGTCTTGATAGAATCTCAATAGCCTTTTTGATTCTACTCTTTATTTCTGTATTGCTTCCATGTGCTATCATCTTGTCAGCAATATTTAATGCCACTGTTGCTATATTAACCATAGGAGATTTACTGGTTCCAATATGCTGGGACCACCCCTTTCTTGCAATCTTATCAATAAATAACTTATCCCTAGTCTTATTGTCAGGAACCCTCAAAAAAGCCTCAACTAAAGTCATTAATGAGAGACCTTCATCACTTGTAAGATTATATTCAGAGACAAATAATGACAAAAGATCAGGCTGACTGGAAGATCTTAATTGCTTAATTAACTCAGTAGTTTTTGTCTCAAAATAAGTTCTTTGATCTGAGCCGGTCCGTTCAAATAACTGAAGGTGCTTCATCACATCAAGTTCACTCATGACCCTTGCATCTCTAATATTGTTTCTTAAGGATGAATAGTCAACTTCAAAATTTAAATGCGAAAGACTTTCCATATTAAACATAAATAAAATTTATAAATATATTTTATTTTATAAATAATAGTAGAAAAAATTATAATTTGTAAATATAAAGTTAATTATTACATTATTATTATTAAATAATTATAATTATCACTATATATTACTAAATAGTAGGAATTATGACTAAAATTGATAGCTTTGATTACAAAATTCTTGATCTTTTACAAAATGATGGACGAATGACAATAACCAATTTATCTGGTCATATTGGCTTATCTAAAACACCTTGCCTTAAAAGGGTACAAAAGCTCGAAGCAGCAGGATACATTAAAGGCTATAAGGCAATTATTAATCACGGCTTAATTGAGAACAATCACATTGCCTTTGTACAAATTAAGCTCAACGACACTAAAACTTCCGCTCTAAATGCTTTTAATAAAGCTATCAAGGAAGTTACTGAAGTAGAGCAATGTCATATGATTGCTTCGAATTTTGATTATTTACTGAAGATAAGGACAGAGAATATGGAAAGCTATAGAAAAGTTCTAGGTGAGAAAATTTCAGCACTTCCTCACGTTCAAAATAGCTCCACTTTTGTAGTTATGGAGGAAGTAATTACAAGATCTTAATTAAGTTCATTAAGTCAAGAAAGTTTAGACTTAATGAGCTGGGAAACCTCACCCATATCTGCCTTGCCATCCAATTGACCTTTTAAAATACCCATCAGCTTACCCATATCTTTCATAGAGTCAGCCCCAGAATCAGTAATAGCTTTTACCACTGCAACTTCAATTTCTTCTTCACTAAGCTGCTTTGGCATGTAATTATTAATAATAGATAACTCAGCCTCCTCAACTTCAACAAGATCCGTTCTACCTGCATCTGAAAATTGAGAAATAGAGTCTTTGCGCTGCTTAACCATTTTTTGAATAACAACTATAACCTGATTATCATTCAAGTCAATTCGTTCGTCTATTTCTTTTTGCTTGATTGCCCCAAGAATCATTCTTATTGCTTTGAGGGAAGTTTTGTCTTGAGCCTTCAAAGCCAACTTCATATCATCGGTTATGAGTTGTTTGAGCTTGAACATTGAATTATTTATCTGAGTACTAAATAGCTTTAGTACATACGTTTACGATGAATTCTATTTTTTGACATTTCCTTATGAGTTCTTTTCACTGCAGCAGCTTTTTTACGCTTATTAACCCAAGTAGGCTTTTCGAAAAATTCTTTTTTTCTTACATCGGTAATAACACCTGCTCTGTCACATAAGCGTCTGAAACGACGAAGTGCGATGTCAAATGGTTCATTCTCTCTTACTTTAATTGCTGGCATATGTTATTTCCCTTAAGATTCTTTTTTGGATGCTTTAGCTTCTTTCTTTGGAGCTGCTGCTTTAGCTTCTTTCTTTGGAGCTGCTGCTTTAGCTTCTTTCTTTGGAGCCTCTAATACAACCTCATCCTGTCCTTCAAAATCAACCAATTGGACCAAGGCCATGGGCGCTTTATCACCAGTTCGAAAACCGGCTTTCAAAATTCGTACGTAACCACCAGGTCGATCCTTATAGAAAGGTCCAACTTGTGTAAACAATTTAGCAACCATTTCATCATCTCTCAACTTAGAGAAGATATGACGACGGTTTGAAACACTATCAGCCTTAGCTCTTGTAATAAGAGGCTCTATTACTCGACGAAGCTCTTTAGCTTTTGGCAAAGTAGTTTTAATTGTTTCATGCAAAATCAAAGAATTAGCCATGTTCTTAAACATAGCTTTTCTATGCGATGCATTCCTATTAAGTTGTCTTCCAGACTTTCTGTGTCTCATCGTATATCCTTATTCACTCATTAAGTCAACTGGGGGCCAGTTTTCAATTTCAGTTCCTAGCTCTAAGTTCTTCTCAGTTAAAACCTCTTTAATTTCATTAAGCGACTTACGCCCCAAATTAGGAGTTCTCAATAAGTCCTGCTCAGACTTTTGAATTAGATCACCAATATAATATATTTGTTCTGCTTTAAGACAATTTGCTGAACGAACTGTAAGTTCAAGCTCATCAACTGCAGAGAGATACATAGGTGGAAAGTCATCTGATGTTGGTTGTGGCTCTTCTTCAATCACTGGCTCTAACTCTACAAATGATGAAAGCTGATCTTGAAGAATAGTTGCTGCTCTTTTAACAGCTTCTTCAGCATCTACTGAGCCATTAGTCTCAATAACAATATTAAGTCTATCAAGGTTAACCTTTTGCTCTACCCTAGCTGCTTCAACAGTGAAGCTGACTCTTTTGATAGGTGAGAAGCTAGCATCCAGTTGAATACTGCCAATTGTCTCAGAATCAACTGATCTCGCAACAGCGACATCATAACCAACGCCAGTACCAATACCAATCGTCATTCTTATTTTGCCACCCTCATTAACTGTAGCAATAACTTTTTCAGGATTAAAAACTGATACATCAGTTCCATTAGTCTCAATATCTGCAACCGTAAGCTCACACGGACCCTCTTTTTCAATAATGACATTAGCACTATCATTTGTATTAAGTCCAATTGAAGCCTCTTTTAGATTAAGAAGGATATCCAATACATCTTCTTGAACTCCCTCTATTGTTGAGAATTCATGCATAACACCATCAATGGCTACTTCCGTTATAGCAGAGCCAAACATAGAAGATAATAATGTTCTTCTAATTGAGTTACCTAGAGTATGGCCAAATCCACGCTCAAAAGGCTCAAGAACAACACGGTATTCATTCTTAGATATTTCAACAGAATCTACTAGTTTTGGTTTTAAAAAATTTCTTGCACTTCCTTGCATATTTAATTCCTATTTAGAATATAGTTCAACGATTAATTGCTCTGAAATATCAGAAGATAATTCATCACGCGCTGGCACGCTCTTGAAGACACCTTTTAATGCTTTATTATCAACATCAACCCATTCAGCGACTCCATTTTGACCGGAAATCTCAACAGCAAGCTGGATTCGGCTTTGTTTTTTTGCTTTTTCTCTTATAGATATTTCATCATTTGCACTGACCTGGAAAGAAGGAATATTTACAACCTTTCCATTCACTAAAATTGATTTGTGTGACACTAGTTGTCTTGCCTCAGCACGGGTAGAAGCAAATCCCATTCTATAAACAACGTTGTCTAAGCGGCATTCAAGAAGAGACAAAAGATTTTCACCAGTTGGTCCTTTTCTTGAACTTGCTTTTTTATAGTAGAGGCTAAACTGCTTTTCTAAAATGCCATAAATACGTCTAACCTTTTGCTTTTCTCTAAGTTGAAGACCGTATTCACTCCCCTTTTGACGACGTGCATTTGCACCATGCATTCCAGGAAGTTGCGTTAACTTACATTTTGAATCAATAGAGCGGATTCCACTCTTAAGTTCTAAATCGACGCCTTCACGACGAGCTAATTTACATGTAGGACCTGTATATCTTGCCATAATTTACCCTTATACTCTTCTTTTCTTAGAGGGACGACAACCATTATGAGGTATTGGCGTCACATCTGTAATTGATTGAATTTTTAAACCTTGTGCGTTGAGACCTCGAATCGCTGAATCACGCCCTGGTCCAGGACCCTTGACTCTAACTTCAACATTTTTCATTCCAAAAGCCTGGGCTTTTTCTCCACAATTTCCAGCAGCTACTTGTGCTGCAAATGGAGTGGACTTTCTTGATCCTCTAAAACCAGCTCCACCAGAAGTCGCCCAGCAGATAGTGTTTCCATGTCGATCAGTAATCATCACGATAGTATTATTAAAAGTTGCATGAATATGTACAATACCGTCTGAGACGATTTTTTTTGATTTCTTCTTGGAAGTTTGCTCGTTTGCCATAATATCTTATGCCTTATTATTTAATTAAACGACGCGGACCTTTTCTGGTTCTTGCGTTTGTTTTAGTTCTTTGACCACGTAAGGGTAAACCCTTTCTATGTCTGATTCCACGATAACAACCTAAATCTCTTAGACGTTTGATACTCATTGCAACTTCACGTCTTAAGTCACCTTCAACTTCATACTTTGACACTGCATCTCGAATCAAATCTAGCTGATCTTCAGTCAATGCAGACACCTTTGTACTTGGGTCTAATTTTAATGATTGACATATTAAATTAGATCTAGTTTGTCCAATTCCAAAAATGGACTGTAAGCCAATAATAATATGCTTGTTTGTTGGAATATTTATTCCTGCAATACGTGCCATATACTCTTCCTATACCTCAAATAAGTAATAATCTTAGGGTAGTTCCGCTCAATTTTTAAAACTTAAAAATCGTGCAATTTTACTTTGTAAATCATGCTCTGTCAATGTAATCAGCCCTGCCTTTGCTTATGACGTGGCTCTTTACAGATGACTCGGATAACCCCATGTCTCTTAATAATTTTGCAATTTTTACAAATCTTTTTAACTGATGCTCTTACTTTCATAACTTACCCTTACTTTAAATTTGCCTTACGCATTAAACCTTCATATTGATTTGACATCATATGAGATTGAGCTTGAGCAATAAAATCCATAACAACTACAACGATAATCAGTAGGCTCGTTCCACCAAAATAGAAAGGAACATTCCAGTATAGAATTAAGAACTCAGGAAGTAAACACACTGCTGTAATGTAAATAGCACCTACTGCTGTCAATCTTGAAGTCACAGCATCTATGTAATCAGCTGAATGCTGTCCTGGTCTAATACCAGGAATAAAACCACCCGACTTACGTAAATTATCTGCTGTATCTTTCGCATTAAATGTAAGTGCTGTATAAAAGAAAGTAAAGAAGATAATAGCGGCACCATAAAACATAATATATAAAGGCTGTCCAGGTGAGATACTCGAAGTAATATCAGCTAACCAACCCATTCCCTCTGACTGAGAGAACCAGCCACCTAAAGTAGCAGGAAATAGAATAATGCTCGATGCAAAAATTGGTGGAATCACTCCAGCCATATTAATTTTGAGAGGTAAATATGAGTTCTGACCACCAACCATCTTTCTTCCCTGTTGACGTTTAGCATAGTTAACAGCAATTCGTCTCTGGCCTCTTTCCATAAATACTACAAAAGCCATTACCAATACGACCATTATGAGCATAATGACGACAGTAAAGACGCTTAATTCACCTGTACCAACCATACTCAATGTGTTGCCAAATGAAGCTGGTAATCCAGCAACAATTCCTGCAAAAATGATCATTGAAATACCATTACCAATACCTTTTTCACTAATTTGTTCACCTAACCACATTAAGAATAATGTTCCTGTTGTTAAGGTTACTACTGTAACAAAACTAAAGGTTAATCCAGGGTTTGTAACCAAAGCAACTCCCCCACCCGATTGAGATTGGAGTGCGATTGAAATACCATAAGACTGGAAAACTGCTAAAAGTACTGTTCCCATTCGAGTGTACTGAGTAATTGTCCTTCTACCTCGCTCACCCTCTTTCTTAAGCTGTTCAAATCTTGGAACAACAGATGTCATCAGGTTCATGATAATTGAAGAAGAAATATAAGGCATAATCCCTAGGGTAAAGATTGATAGCCTCTCTAGTGCACCACCAGAGAACATATTCATCATTCCTAGAATACCCGTTCTGTTATCTTCAACAAGAGATGCAAGCGCAGTCTGAGATATAAAAGGAATCACAATGTGTGTTCCCAATCTAAAAACGATTAAAGCACCGATTAGGTAAAGGATGCGTTTTAGTAGGTCTTCACTCATGAATTACTCGCTTATAGTTCCTTTTGCAGCTTCAATTGCTGCTTTAGCGCCCTTGGTAGGTTTAATTCCAACCAAATTAATTGGACGATTAATCTCTCCAGAGAGCATAACCTTGACTCTAGAAATATTTTTAGTTACAAGATTGTGTTTTTTTAAGACATCAATAGTAATATCCTTCTCAGACAATTTATCCAGTTGAGATAATGTAACCTGAGAAGTAATAGAAGATACACGTGAGGTAAATCCAACCTTAGGTAATCTTCTTTGAAGTGGCATTTGACCGCCCTCAAAACCAATCTTTGTGAATCCACCTGAACGTGATTTTTGTCCTTTATGACCTCTCCCAGATGTTTTGCCCATTCCAGAACCCATGCCTCTTCCAACACGTTTTCTTAAAGTCTTTTCACCTAAGGCAGGCTTTAATGTATTTAAATTCATTTTATCAACCCTCAACTTTTAATAGGAAAGAGACCTTGTTGATCATACCTCTTACTTCTGGTGTATCCTCAAGCTCAACAGTATGATTGATTCTTTTTAAACCTAGACCAGTTACAGTAGCACGATGTTTAGGTAATCTACCGTAAAAACTTTTAACCAATGTAACACTAACTATTTTCTTTTTAGGAGCAGCCTTCTTAATAGGGGCTTTTTTGGTTTTAACTACCTTTGAAGACTCAACCTTTGCTTCTGCTACTTTTTTAGGAGCTACTGCTTTTTTAGGAGCTACTGCTTTTTTAGGAGCTACCGCTTTTTTAGGAGCTACTGCTTTTTTAGGAGCTACTGCTTTCTTTTCTAATTTTTCATCAGCCATCAGACTTCTCCCATTATTTGCTCAACAGTTTTACCACGCTTTGCGGCAACGATTTGCGGTGATGACATTTTAGTAAGACCATCAACCGTTGCTCTAACAACACTAATTGGGTTACGAGTTCCATTACACTTAGCAAGTATATTATGAACACCAACAGCCTCCAAAACACTTCTCATTGGGCCACCTGCGATAACTCCAGTTCCTTCAGAAGCTGGCTGCATATAAACTTTTGCTGCTCCAACTCTGGAAGTAATAGGATAGTGAAGAGTGCCATTAATTAACGGAACAGGCTTCATTGATCTCTTAGCCTTATCCATTGCTTTTTGAATAGCCAAAGGCACTTCACGAGCTTTACCAGTGCCATAGCCGACTTTACCATTTCCATCGCCAACAACTACTAAAGCAGAAAAGCCAAAAATTCTACCACCCTTTACTACTTTTACAACACGGCGAATATTTACTAACTTCTCTATGAATTCACTTTCTTCTTTGTAATTATTTCTTTTATTTTCAGCCATTCTTTAAACCTTAAGTTCTTTTAATTAAAAATCTAATCCGCCTTCCCTTGCTGCCTCAGCAAGTGCTTTCACTCGACCATGATATTTAAAACCCGATCGATCAAACGCGACCTTAGAAACTTTAGCCTTCTTAGCAGCTTGTGCTATTAAATCTCCAACCTTTGATGCAGCTTCAACATTGCCACCATTTTTCATCTTAGAAGAGATGCTAGATGCAGAAGCGATTGTCTTTGTTCCACAACTACTAATAATTTGCGCATAAATATGCTGAGATGATTTAAAAACGCATAAACGCTCTAAATCTCTTTCAGTATGTTTAGCTCTAAATTTTGTTGCTCTTCTTATACGAGCATCTTTTTTTGATAATTTCATTTAACTACCTTCTATCTATTATTTTTTCTTAGCAGCTTTACGAACAACCTGCTCATCCGAATAACGAACTCCTTTACCCTTATATGGCTCTGGTGGACGAAACGCTCTTATTTCTGCAGCAGCCTGGCCAACTTTCTGCTTATCTATTCCCTTTACAATAACTTCAGTCTGTGAAGGAGTTTCTACAGAGATTCCCTCAGGTAATTTATAATCAACAGGGTGAGAAAAGCCAAGCGTCAAGTTTAAAACTTTACCTTGTGCTTTAGCACGATAACCAACTCCAATTAAAGTAAGCTTTTTCTCCCAACCATCTGTGACACCTTTGATTAAGTTAGCTGCATTTGCTCTGGCTGTACCCGCTTGAGCCCATGCACTTTTCTCTAATTTTTTACTAACCTCATTTGGTTCAAAAGTTAGCACATTATCATTATTAGATATTTGAACGAGAGAATTGACATGCATTGTCATTTCACCAAGCTTCCCTTTAACTGAAATCACGCCATCAGCATAAGTAATATTCACTCCTTCAGGGATTGTAATTGGTGCTTTTGCAATTCTAGACATGATTAATCTCCAATATTATGAAACGCTACACAAAACTTCACCACCAATATTTTGAGCTGTGGCAGCTTGGCCTGTCATAACACCCTTAGGGGTCGAAACAATTACGATTCCAAGTCCATTCATAACGCTTGGCATATCATCTTTACTCGCATAATGCCTTAAGCTAGGCTTTGAAATCCTATCAAGTGTTTCAATAACTGGCTGGTCATCAAAGTACTTCAACTTGATTACTAATGTTTTGTTAGCCGCCTTATCACCTTCGATTGCAAAAGAAGTAATGTAGCCTTCATCCTGCATGACACTGGCAATGGCAGACTTTAAATTTGAAGCTGGGATGCTTACTTGCTTTTTATTTACTGATTGCGCATTTCTAATTCTAGTCAACATATCAGCTATCGGATCAGACATACTCATATTAACCTCCTACCAACTAGCTTTAGATAAACCAGGAACTTCGCCATTCATTGCGCGCTCTCTGAGTTGTGATTTAGCTAAACCAAACTTTCTATAAAAACCATGTGGACGTCCAGAAAGACCACAACGATTGCGTTGACGAACAGGCGAAGCATCTCTAGGAAGAGACTGTAATTTAATTACAGCCTGAAAACGATCCTCATCTGAAGTATGAATACTCTTGATAATTTTTTTCAATTCAAGGCGCTTCTCTTTGTATTTTTTGACTAACTTAGCTCGCTTTATATCTCTATTTATCATAGACTTTTTAGCCATTATTTCCTCCTTTAAATGGGAAATTAAACATCGCTAATAGTTTCTTAGCATCTTCATCATTTTGTGCATTCGTAGTAATAGCTATATCCATTCCTCGAACACTAGTAACCTTTTCAAACTCTATTTCAGGAAAAACAATTTGTTCTGTTATCCCCATGTTATAGTTACCTCGACCATCAAATGAATTATCATTTAATCCACGAAAATCTCTTATTCGCGGAATTGCAACATTGACTAGTCGATCTAAAAACTCATACATTCTTTCTTTTCTTAAAGTCACCTTACAACCAATAGCATTTCCCTCTCTTAGCTTAAAACTAGCAACAGATTTTCTAGCTAGGCAAGTTACTGGCTTTTGAGAAGAAATTAAACCCAACTCTTCTAGAGCACTTTCTAATACCTTTTTATCTCCTAAGGCTTTACCAAGACCTACATTGATTGTAATTTTTTCAATCTTGGGTACAGACATTGAATTAGAAACACCTAGCTCCTTCTGAAGCTTTGGGATAATTTCATTTTTATATTGTTCTTGTAATCTAGCCACTTGTCACCTACTTATTCGTTTCATCAAATTACGGCTTCACCGTTTGATTTAAAAAATCTTTCTTTAACGCCTTCATCATTAACCCTTACACCTAACCGATCTGCCTTTTTAGTAGAAGGGTTGTAAATTGCAACATTTGAAACACTCATTGGCATTTCTTTTTCTTCAATTCCACCCGGGATACCTTCTTGTGGATTAGGCCGAACGTGTTTTTTTACTAAGTTATAACCTTCAACAATCACCTTGTCTCCAAGCACTTGTGTTACAGTACCAATAGAGCCCTTATCTTTTCCAGCAATGACGATTACTTCATCATTTTGTTTAATTTTCATCATTACAAGACCTCTGGTGCAAGTGAAACAATTTTCATAAATTGAGCGCCCCTTAGTTCACGAGTAACTGGGCCAAAGATACGAGTACCGATTGGCTCTAATTTTGGATTAAGAAGAACAACTGCATTGGTGTCAAAGCGAATACGAGAGCCATCTTTACGACGAACGCCTTGAGCAGTTCGAACAACCACCGCATCATAAACATCACCTTTTTTGACTTTACCACGAGGTGAGGCTTCCTTAATACTAACTTTGATAACATCGCCAATATTTGCATAGCGTCGTTTTGAGCCACCAAGAACTTTAATACACATAGCTCTAACACCGCCACTGTTATCAGCTATATTTAATTTTGTTTGCATTTGAATCATATTCTTTCTCTCTTTAAAGCGACTATCTAATCAATACTCACAGATTTTTCAACAACTTCTATCAATGCCCAGTTCTTTGTTTTAGAAAATGGCTTTGATTCAGAAACTCTTACAACATCACCAAGACCACACTCATTTTTTTCATCATGTGCGTGAACTTTTGTGCTTCGCTTAATGTACTTTTTATAAATTGGATGACGCACCTTACGCTCTACTAAGACAGCAATTGTTTTGTCGCGACTATTGCTCACAACTTTACCTGTAAGGACTCTTTCTACCGCATTAGTATCACTCATGAGCTTTTCTCGCTAATAATTGTTTTAATTTGGGCAATCGCTTTTTTCGTTTTGCCAAGCTTTGACAGGTCAGTCAATTGAGATGTGCTTTTTTGCATACGCAATTCAAATTGCTCTTTAAGCAAAGTGATAAGCTGCTCATTTAACTGAGTCAAATCTTGATTTCTTAATTCTTTAACATCCATTACATTATTGTCCGTTTAATTACTGTTGTTTTAACAGGAAGTTTCGCTGCTGCAAGCTCAAAAGCCTCTCTAGCTACCACCTCATCAACACCCTGCATTTCAAATAACATTTGGCCTGGCTTAATTTGAGCAACCCAGTACTCAACACTACCTTTACCTTTTCCCATTCGAACCTCTAGTGGCTTCTTAGTAATAGGCTTATCAGGGAAAACACGAATCCATATTTTTCCTTGACGCTTTACATGTCTTGTCATTGCACGTCTTGCTGCCTCGATTTGCCTTGCAGTCATTCGACACCTACCAGTAGCTTGCAGTCCAATTTCACCAAAGCTAACATTATGACCAGCAGCTAAACCACGGTTGCGGCTCTTCATAATCTTTCTATATTTTGTACGTTTAGGTTGCAACATTGCTTTATTCCTTTACTTCTTGCCTATTTGTTTAGTAGCACCGCGCTTTGAAACTTCTTCAATAGTGCCTTTATTATGATCGAGAATCTCACCTTTAAAAATCCATACTTTAATACCAATAACACCATACTGAGTATTAGCTCTAAAACTGCTATAGTCAACATCAGCTCTGAAAGTATGGAGAGGAACTCGGCCTTCACGATACCATTCTGAACGAGCAATTTCTGCACCATTCAATCGACCACTTACCATAACTTTAATTCCAAGTGCACCTAGCCTAGATGCATTTCCTAGAACTCTTTTAACAGCACGTCTGTACATTACTCGTTTTTCTAACTGTTGAGCAATATTCTCAGCAACTAAGCGAGCGTCTAATTCGGGTTGCTTAACCTCTTCAATACTTATATGAACAGGGACACCCATCTTTTCCGAAACAATATTCTTAAGCCTTTCAATGTCAGCACCTTTTTTACCAATTACAATTCCAGGTCTTGCAGTATGAATAATAACCTTAGCAGTATTCGATAATCTCTCAATTGAGATACGACTCACTGAGGCTGAAGTCAATTCTTTGAATAAGAAGTCTCTTACTGCGATATCAGATAACAAATATTCTGAATAGTTTTTACTGCTGGCATACCACTTGGAATCCCAATCCTTAACTATTCCTAATCTAATACCTACTGGATTTACTTTTTGACCCATAATTATTTACTCGCTTACGCCAACACTAATGTGGCTAGTTCGTTTAAGAATTCGATTAGCTCTTCCCTTAGCTCTCGGGCGAATTCGTTTCATTGTTGAGCCTTCATCTACGAAGACACTGCTTACTTTTAACTCATCAATATCAAGTCCATCATTATGCTCAGCATTAGAAATTGCAGAACTTAAAACTTTTTTGACTAAGACTGCTGCTTTCTTATTGCTAAATGTCAAAATATGCAAAGCCTCCTCAACAGGCTTATTCCTTATTTGATTAGCAATCAACCTCACCTTAAATGGAGAGATTTTTGCATACTTATGAATTGCTTTAACTTCTTTCATTTTCTAAATCCTTTGCTAAAACTACTTTCTATCACCTGAGTGACTTTTAAATGTTCTTGTTACGGCAAATTCGCCTAACTTGTGCCCAATCATATTCTCATTAATAGAAACTGGAACATGAACACGGCCATTATGAACTGCAATAGTAAGACCAATCATTTCAGGAACTATGACTGATCGACGTGACCATGTTTTAATTGGCTTTCTATCATTACTATCTTGAGCCTTCATTACCTTTTGAATTAAGTGCTCATCTACAAATGGACCTTTTCTAAGTGATCTTGCCATAATAACCCTTTATTTTCTTCTTCGTACTATTAATTTATCAGTACGCTTATTAGTTCTTGTCTTATAACCTTTAGTTGGCGTACCCCAAGGAGAAACAGGATGTCTACCACCACTAGTCTTTCCTTCACCACCACCATGTGGATGGTCAACCGGATTCATAACAACACCTCTGACTGTTGGTCTAAATCCTCTCCAACGAGTGGCACCCGCCTTACCTAGTTTCCTCAAACTGTGTTCTGATTTTGAGACTTCACCAAGAGTTGCACGACACTCAGCCAAAACTTTTCTGACTTCTCCAGAGCGCAATCTGATTGTCACATAATTTCCTTCTTTAGCAACCAACTGAACAGAAGTTCCAGCACTTCTAGCAATTTGAGCACCCTTTTTTGGTTTTAATTCAACGCAATGGATAACACTACCAAGTGGAATATTACTTAATGGAAGCGTATTTCCTTTTTGAATTGCAACTGAGTTACCAGAAATAATCTTGTCACCTGATTTAAGACCTTTTGGAGCAATAATGTATCGACGTTCTCCATCTGCATATAAAACAAGTGCAATATTCGCACTTCTATTTGGGTCATACTCTATTCTTTCAACTGTTGCTTGAATATCATCTTTATTTCTTTTGAAATCAATAATACGATATCTTTGCTTATGGCCTCCACCTCTATGTCTAACTGTAATCTTTCCACGGTTATTACGGCCATTAATTCTATTTTTGCTTTCTGTTAATGCAGCAAAAGGCTTGCCTTTATGTAAGTCATTATCAACAACACTTACAACAAATCTTCTGCCTGGTGAAGTTGGTTTTCTTTTAATAACTGTTGCCATAATAAATTCTCTATGATGCAGTAGCGTCAATCATCTGACCTTCAGACACCCTAACGACTGCTTTTTTCCAATTAACACGCTGCCCAGTTTTACCTCTATAAATTTTCTTTTTTCCTTTTACATTTGAAGTTGTAACTCCTTCAACAGTAACACCAAACAATTCTTCGACAGCTGCACTTATTTCTCTTTTGTTGCTGTCAGTTCTAACCTTAAAGACATATTGATTATTAGCTGTTGCCAAAGTAGTCTTCTCAGAAACAATTGGTCCTAATAGGACACTCAATACTTTTTCTTGATTCATAACATAGCCTCTACTTTCTTTAATGCAGCTTTTGTAAGAACCACATTTTCATAGCCAATTAAACTAACTGGATCGATACTTTGAGTATCACAAACACCAACATGATACAAATTACGAGAAGATAAATACAAATTCTCATCTAACTCATCTGTCATTAAAAGAGCATCTTTTAAATCTAATGATTTCATTAGTGAGGTGATATTTTTTGTTTTAGGTTCTTTAATTTCTAGATCTGATACAACTTTTAAACGGTCTTTACGAATTAATTCAGAAAGAATTACACTGATTGCACCTTTGTACATTTTTTTGTTTACTTTTTGAGAGTAGTCTCTTGGCTTTGCAGCGAATGTCACACCACCACTCCTCCAAATAGGTCCTCTTGATGTTCCAGCTCTAGCGCGACCAGTCCCTTTTTGCTTCCAAGGCTTTTTTCCACCCCCACTAACTGCTGAACGATTTTTCTGTGCTTTAGTTCCACTTCTCCCAGCTGCCATATAGGCAGTAGTAATTTGGTGAACTAGTGACTCATTGTAGTCACGACCAAAAATATCCTCAGACACTTCTTGTGAAGTAGATTTATTAGTTTTTAAATTTAATACTTTTACTTTCATCACTGGACCTATATATATTT
>JAOMCO010000022.1 GCA_028345055.1 Candidatus Thioglobus sp.
GACTAAGTTCATTTGAGTCAGGCTCAATAGATTATGACAATTATAAGCTGAATAGCGAAAAATATAAACTTGATTTTCTTTATCTTGGACATTTAGCGGCTTTGAGTCCAGAATTAAGCTGTATTGAGAATTTAAAGTATAGTTCGCTCCTTGGCAGTTCGAGTTCAGAAATTGACTTATCAATGGCTCTTAGTCAAGTAGGCCTTGAAAAATATGAGAATGATTTTGTTGGCACTCTTTCTGCTGGCCAGATAAAAAGAGTTGCACTCTCTCTTCTTTTTATTACTCAATCTAAGGTTTGGTTATTGGATGAGCCTTTCTCAGCACTAGATTCAAAAGCAATTAAAATTTTTGAGAAAAAAATTGAGAATCATTGTAGCCATGGTGGTATATGCATTTTGACTACGCATCAAGAATGTAATATTAAAAATTTAAAGGAGATTTCTCTTTGAATATCTTTATTATATCAATCTTAAGAGATCTAAAAATGGCATTCAGAAACCCTTCTAGCTTTCTTAATCCTTTAATGTTTTTTGTTATATCTATTTCTTTATTTCCAATAGCTATTAGTCCTGAAGCTGAAAGTTTATCAAATATGGCTCCAGGAATCATTTGGGTAATAACAATGCTTTCAGTTCTTCTTTCTCTAAATACATTATTTCATTATGACTTTGATAATGGCGTTCTTGAACAAATAATTATCTCCCATCATTCGCTTAAACTTATTCTTCTGGCTAAAACTTTAGCTCACTGGATTTTGTCAGGACTACCAATTATTATTTTATCTCCATTTCTTGGAATGGCATTATTTCTTGATTCCAAAAGCATAGTTATTTTGGTGTTTACTTTGATTATTGCGACCCCATGCCTAAGCCTGATTGGCTCAATCGGCGCCTCTCTTGTTGTTGGCATAAAGAACTCTGGAATGCTATTATCTTTGCTTATACTTCCCCTATACATCCCAATCCTAATTTTTGCTACCAGTGCCATATCTCATTCGCAGTCAAATCTTGCATTTGATGGTCAATTTTATTTTCTTGGCTTTATCTTAATAATTAGTTTAATGGTCACTCCTTTTCTTAGCGCATTATCATTAAAAATAAGTCTCGAATAGGCTTTACATAATTTAATAGAAGATTATAATAAGTTAACGCTGATTTGTTCCGATTGCTAGCGTAGTCGATAATTTGACTAAAATAAGCTAAAGCTGATCATTTTTTTAAATAAATCTTCATTTAGCTTCAATTTAAATTTATTAGGATTTTAAAATGATTTTTACTTCTGAATCTGTCTCAGCAGGACACCCCGATAAAGTTTGTGACCAAATATCTGATGCCATTCTAGATGCTGCTCTCGAGCAAGACCCAAGTTCTAGAGTTGCTGTAGAAACCTTAGTTAAAGATAATCAGGTTGTTTTAGCAGGAGAAATAACTACTGCTGCAGTTATCGATTATGAATCTGTAGTTAGAAAAACGATACTTGGAATTGGTTATGATAAAGAGGAGTATGGCTTTAATGGCTCAACCTGTTCAATAACTAACCTTTTAGGAAAACAATCTCAAGATATTTCAATGGGAGTTACTGAAAATGAAAGTCATGAGCAGGGTGCTGGAGATCAAGGACTCATGTTTGGCTATGCTGAAAATTCTACTGAAGAACTCATGCCTGCTCCAATAATGCTTGCCCATCAATTAGTCAGACAGCAATCTGACTTAATGCTTGGTGGATCAATACCATGGCTTCGCCCAGACGCAAAATCTCAGGTTTCATGCATTTATGAAGGCAATCAAATCATTGGAATCGATGCTGTTGTACTCTCTACTCAGCATGACGGGAATATCTCCCTAAATGAACTCAGGGAGAGCGTTTTAGAAAACATTATTAAGCCAATTCTTCCTGAAAAATGGCTTACAAATGAAACTCAATATCATATCAATCCAACTGGTAATTTTGAAATTGGTGGGCCAGTAGGTGACGCTGGACTGACTGGAAGAAAAATCATAGTTGACACATATGGTGGTATGGCCAGGCATGGAGGTGGGGCATTCTCAGGAAAAGATCCTTCAAAAGTTGATCGAAGTGCCGCATATGCAACTCGATATGTTGCAAAAAATATTGTAGCTGCTGGTATTGCTAAGCGATGTGAAATTCAAGTTTCTTATGCCATTGGTGTTGCAGAACCAACCAGTATAAGTGTTGATACCTTTGGAACTGGTGAGATACCTAATCATGAAATTGTTGCCTTAATAAGAGAGCACTTTGATCTTCGTCCCAAAGGTCTAATAGCCATGTTGGATTTAAAGCGACCTATTTATCAGCAAACTGCTAGCTATGGCCACTTTGGGAGAACAGAGGATTCAATTAGCTGGGAAAAAACAAATAAAGCCGAACTATTAAAATAGTTTCTTTTTATTTTTTTTTGGTATAATCTTTAACTTGCCAAGGAGCGTTGCAGTGAGAGATTTCTCAGTCAGGCTTGGCAATCAAAACGACGCTCATTTTTTTCAACTAACAAGGAAATTAAATGAGTAATTCAACTGTAAATAGTAGTGACTTTAAAGTCACTGATCTAGACCTTAATAACTTAAGCGATGACTTCAAAGTCGCAGATATAAATCTTGCTGATTTCGGCCGTAAGGAAATTGAACTTGCTGAAGCTGAAATGCCTGCTTTAATGGCCCTAAGAGAAAAATACAGCAAAGAGCAGCCATTAAAAGGTGCAAAGATTATGGGTTGTATTCATATGACCATTCAAACTGCTGTTTTAATGGAAACATTGATTGATCTTGGTGCTGAGATTCGTTGGTCATCTTGTAACATTTTCTCTACACAAGATCATGCGGCTTCTGCTATGGCTGCAAGAAATATCCCAGTTTTTGCCTGGAAAGGTGAAACGGAAGAAGAGTTTTTATGGTGTATTGAACAAACCATTCTTCATAATGGTAAGCCATGGGATGCCAATATGATTCTTGATGATGGCGGAGATTTAACAGGTATGGTCCATGACAAGTATCCAGAGATGCTCGATAAAATTCATGGTATCAGCGAGGAGACAACAACAGGAGTTCATCGCCTTTTAGAAATGATTGAAAGTGGTGAGCTTAAAGTACCTGCAATTAATGTTAATGATGCTGTCACTAAAGCAAAAAATGATAATAAATATGGATGCCGTCACTCATTAAATGACGCTATTAAGCGTGGAACTGACATGTTAATGTCTGGCAAAAAAGCTCTCCTTATTGGCTATGGAGATGTTGGAAAAGGTTCAGCAATGTCACTTCGTCAGGAAGGAATGATTGTGAAGATTTCCGAAGTTGATCCAATATGTGCTTTTCAGGCCTGTATGGATGGCTTTGAAGTGGTCTCTCCTTATATCAACGGTATAAATACCGGCTCTTTAGATTGCATTAATAAGGAATTGCTAGCTAACACTGATTTGATTGTAACTACTACCGGCAATACTAATGTATGCGATGCGCCTATGCTTCAATCCCTTAAAGCAGGATCAGTAGTATGTAATATCGGTCACTTTGATAATGAAATTGATACGCAATATATGCGTGATCATTGGAAATGGGATGAAGTCAAACCTCAGGTCCACCGAATCTATCGATCAAATGATAACAATGATTACTTAATTCTGCTTTCAGAAGGAAGATTAGTTAACTTGGGTAATGCAACTGGTCATCCATCTAGAATTATGGATGGCTCTTTTGCAAATCAGGTGCTAGCTCAAATGCATCTTTTTGAAAAGAAATTTGCAGATCTACCCAAAGATCAAAAAGCAGTGAATGTAGCAGTTGAGCTTCTCCCAAAGAAACTTGATGAAGAAGTTGCAGCGGGAATGGTTGGAGGCTTTGGAGGTGTTTTAACTGTTATGACTGACGAGCAAGCAAAATACATCAACACCCCTAAAGAAGGGCCTTTTAAGCCAGAGGCATATAAATATTAGGCTTTAATGCTTTTTTTATTTAAAATGCGGGATCTCTTTCCCGCATTTTTTTTATAAAATTTGTTAAAAGTTAATTGTCAGCCCCAAAGTAGATTGGTGAGGTAAAATTTTGTTATTTCTTAGTTCAAATTAAATGTCTAATTTAGAGCTTGATACAACCAAATCATTTCAAAATTTAATACTTAAATTACAGAGCTTTTGGGCGGAAAAGGGTTGTGCAATCGTTCAGCCGTTTGATATGGAGGTGGGAGCAGGTACATTTCATCCTGCAACATTTATTAGGTCTATTGGACCTGAACCATGGAAGGCAGCATATGTTCAGCCTTCGAGAAGACCGGGAGATGGTCGTTATGGAGAAAATCCAAATCGTCTTCAGCACTATTATCAATTTCAGGTTTTATTAAAACCTTCTCCAAGTAATATTCAAGATCTTTATCTCGACTCATTGATAGCAATTGGTATTGACTTAAAAATACATGATGTGAGGTTTGTAGAAGATAATTGGGAATCTCCTACTTTAGGGGCTTGGGGGCTCGGTTGGGAAGTATGGCTGAATGGGATGGAAGTTAGTCAATTCACCTATTTCCAGCAAGTTGGTGGCCTAGCTTGTAAACCTGTATCTGGGGAGCTTACCTATGGTCTTGAAAGACTAGCCATGTATCTTCAAGGTGTGGATAGTGTTTATGATCTAGTTTGGACTGATGGGCTAACATATGGCGATGTATATCATCAAAATGAAGTTGAACAGTCAAAATATAACTTTGAGATTGCAGATACTGATATTCTTTTAAGGCAGTTTGATGAGGCTGAATCAATAAACTCTAAACTTATTGAAGAAAATCTACCATTCCCTGCTTATGAACAAACTATGAAAGCTTCTCATATTTTTAATCTTCTTGATGCAAGAAAAGCAATCAGTGTTACTGATAGATCAAGATTTATTCGAAGAGTAAGAGCAATGAGTCAAAAAGTAGCGCAAGCTTATTATGAGTCTAGGGAAAAACTAGGCTTCCCCATGTTGAAAAAATAGAGAAATAAACTTCTGATGAGGCCTTTTTACTCAATTTATAACAAGATTTTAGATTGGTCTTCAAGTCGATTTGCTATTCTTTGGCTTTCAGTCATAAGTTTTTTTGAATCAATTATTATTCCTCTGCCTCTTCAGGACTTATTGCTGGCATCGATGTCGTTGGAAAATAGATCAAAAGCCTTCTATTTTGCTACAATTTGTACTGTGGCATCAGTTTTAGGTGCAGTTCTGGGTTACTATATTGGAGTACAAGCAGAAAATTTTATTATGCCATTACTGATTAACTTAGGCTATGAGGCAAAATTTGAAACTGCACAAATATATTTCCAAACTTATGGCATCTATATTATCTTAATTGCTGGTTTTAGCCCAATTCCATATAAACTTTTTACAATTTCTGCGGGAATGATGTCAATGTCTCTATTTCTATTTATTGTTTTTTCTTTAATTGCTAGAGGCTCTAGATATTTTTTAATATCTTTTATTGTCAGAAAGTTTGGAAAAATGGCTGATGCATGGTTAAATAAATATATTGATTGGCTCGGATATCTACTAATTATAGCAATAGCTTTATTTTTATGGTATGGACACTAAATTACTATCACTGGTTGTTATTATCTGCCTATCAGGCTGTCTAACCAATAAGCCCGGCCAGGTTTTTGTTGAAGAGAAATCTTTCAATATGGTTGAGTCTTCCAGTCAAGTCAGTAAAACTCAACCTAAAAAAACAAATATTAAAAAGAATTGGTCTCTTCCTGTCGACTCTCCAATTAAGAAAAATTATTCTGAAAATGATGGACATTATGGATTAACTTTTGATAATGCTGTAGGTCAAGAAGTTAGATCAGTAAGAAAGGGTGAGGTTGTTTATAGTGGGGATAGAATGGCTACCTATGGAAAAATGATCATAATTAAACATGCCTATGGATTCTATAGTATTTACAATCAAAATCAAGAATTACTGGTCAGCGAAGGTGACACTATTGAAAAAGGTCAGTTAATTGCAATTACTGGTGATAAACCTTTTTATTTCGAAATGAAAAAATATGAGGACCCTATTAATCCATTAAAATACCTCTAATGAATGATTTAATCCACAATATAAGCCCAGTTCAAACGATTGCAGTTCTTCTCGTAATTACGATTATTACTCATTTTGTTTTGGGTAAGATTTTAAATCAGATTACTAAGCATTCTGGAAGCACTAAAACTCAAATAGATGATTATTTAATTCGTGCTATATCAGCACCACTTAAACTTTTAATTTGGTATGGATGGCTCTATTTTTCTTTGAAAGAGCTAACCTCTGAAATTCAATCTTTAAATGATATTGTTGGCTATATTGCAATAGCACCAGTATTTATTTTAACTTGGGGAATCTTGAGGTTAATTTCAAGTGTTGAGAGCTTTTTGTTAGAGGGTGAGGGAAGTGTTGACAAAGACTCAATAAGGCTTTTTACCCGTCTAGTAAAAATTCTTTTTGTATTTGCTATCATTCTTGGTGTTGCTCAATTTTATGGTTATGCTGTCTCGTCTATATTAACACTTGGAGGTGTAGGAGGTATTGTTGTTGGTTTTGCAGCAAAGGATATGTTAGCAAACGTCTTTGGTGGCCTCATGATTCAAATGGATAAGCCATTCTCTACTGGAGACTGGATCCGAACTTCTGATAAAAGCATAGAAGGTGTTGTTGAAAAAATTGGCTGGAGGATGACCAGAATTAGAACTTTTAATAAGAATCCAGTTTATGTGCCAAACTCAATTTTTGCAACAATCCCTATAGAAACTCCATCCAGGATGACTAATAGGCAAATTCACGAAGTAATCGGTATTCGCTATGATGATATTTCCCAAATGGAGAGTATTATTGAAAAAGTTGAAGAGCTATTGTCAAAAAGTGAGCATATTGATAGCAATCAACCTTGTAGAGTTAATTTTGATTTATTTAACGCCTCATCGCTTGACTTTGTTATTTGGGCATTCAGTTCACTTACTGATGCAGGTGAATTCAAGAAGTTTAAAGGAAAATTACTTCTCGACATAGCTCAAATTATTGCAAATCATGGGGCTGAGATTGCCTATCCAACTCAAACTTTACATATTCAAAAATCCTAAATGAGTATCTCCAAGCTTCACATTCGCACTTTTGGGTGCCAAATGAATGAGTATGATTCAAATAAGATGGGTGATGTTCTTAAAGCCTCACATGGGCTTAAACTTACTGAAGATATTAACGAGGCAGATGTTCTTTTAATTAATACATGCTCTATTAGAGAGAAAGCTGAGGATAAGTTATTTCACCAATTAGGTCGCTGGAGAAAACTAAAAGAAAAAAATCCTAACCTAGTTATTGGTGTTGGAGGTTGTGTTGCTTCTCAAGAAGGTGATCTTATACTTAAGAGAGCCCCTTATGTTGATATGATCTTTGGACCTCAAACTCTTCATCGTCTTCCAAATATGTTGAATGAGGCATTAAACAATCATGAGATAAGTGTTGATATCTCATTTCCAGAAATTGAAAAATTTGATCACTTGCCAGAACCACATAGTGATGGTGCATCTGCTTTTGTCTCCATTATGGAAGGATGCAGCAAATATTGCACATTTTGTGTAGTGCCGTACACAAGAGGAGAGGAGATTTCTAGGCCATTTGTTGATGTATTTCGTGAAGTTGAGCTATTAGCTGAACAAGGAGTGAAAGAGGTTAATCTTCTTGGACAAAATGTTAACTCTTATAGAGGCCTAATGGATGATGGAGAAGTAGCAGATTTAGCTCTTTTAATTTCGATTATTGCTCAAATTGAGGGTATTGATAGAATAAGATTTACTACTTCACACCCAGTTGAATTTAGCGATAGACTGATCGAAACTTATGCAGAAGTTCCTGAGCTAGTGTCTCACCTACACCTGCCAGTTCAAGCTGGTTCAGATAAGGTCTTAAGCCTAATGAAACGAGGTCATACTTCTATTGAGTATAAATCTAAAATACGCAAGTTGAAGCAAGTCCGACCAGACATTTCTATTTCTTCAGACTTTATTATTGGCTTCCCTGGCGAAACAGAAAATGACTTTAATGACACTGTTAACTTGATTGATGAAATTGGGTTTGATAAATCATTCAGTTTTATTTATTCTAAAAGACCTGGAACAATTGCTGCAAGTTTTCCTGATGATCTAAGTCCTGAAATTAAGAAACAGAGGCTAGCGATTGTTCAGAATAAGCTTAATAGCAATACTGATGAAATATCAAAATCAATGATAGGAAGTACTCAAAAAGTTTTAGTAGAGGGCTTCTCAAAAAAAGGAAATACTCTATCTGGGAGAACTGAGAACATGAGAACTGCTCACTTTGAGGGTGGTGAAGAGCTCATTGGGCAAATAGTGTCCGTTAGAATATTAGATGGAATTGCAAACTCTTTGAAAGCTGAACTCATTTAAAGCCTCAACCACAACTTTGAGAACCAATAGTACCTCCCGTTTTCCTTAAAGGGCATAGTACAGTTGTATCGACTCCTTCCAACCCTAAGAGGCTCTTCAACTGAAATACCTACAGACTGTAGCCCACTCCATTCTAATTTAGCTTTATTTTGACCAGAAACATAGCATGCAAAATTATCTCTCTCATATTTAGTTAGTGGCCTTAAAAAAACTAAATCTAATTTAGGCTTAAAGTCGCCTGAAATAATCATAGATTTTGGTTTAATATTTTTTAATGGCATATCCACAGTATTAACTTTAAGGATAAAGCTTTCCATTTTTGCGTATTGGCCGGACATAGAAAATCTAGGAATATTTAAAAAATCACTATCCTGGCTTGCAACACCAGATTGTTGGCCAAATCCAATGTATCCATTTAATCCAAGAAATGAATAAGTCTCATCATCATATTCACCATAGGGGTAGGCTAAATACTTATCCTTCACTCCCAATTCTTTTGAAATTCTATCTTGAGCAAAATAGATTTCATTCTCAAGATTTTCTTGCAAAAGATTAACCAAATGGGAATGATTCACGGTGTGATTAAACACATCTACCAGGGGAGCCATTTCTCGCAACTGACTCCAAGTCATCATTGATTCATAATTTTTATCAATAGCATTAGTTGAAACAAAAATTGACATTGGGAATTGGTACTCAGTTAATAAGGGAAAAGCCTCTTTGTATATAGACAAGAACCCATCATCAGCAGTCAAACTGACACAGTTCTTAGGCAGCTTTTCTTTTGACTGAAGTTTTTTGACAACTATTTTTAGTGGAAGAACAGTAAATTCGTTTTCTTGTAAATAGGATAAGTGTTCTTTAAAAACCTCTGGTGAAGTACTTGTAGACTTAGGTCCCTCATCTGAGAAACGATGATAGACAAGCACAACGCAGTCTGTCTCCAATGCGTATGATATAGAAGAAAAACAAATTGAAATCAGCACCAAAAAATTACAGAATATTTTTAACCTTTTCATAAGTTAAATGATAAATCAATTAATATGCAAAATCATGCAACTTGACATTTGTTTTCAAACTAATTCAGTAAAATATAATTCATGAAATTTTCTTTAGATATTAAACGATCAGAACAGCTTGCAAACATTTGTGGTAGTCTTGACAAAAACCTTGAAAATATTGCAAATAATCTAAACGTAACTATTAGTAACAAAGGTGCTGATTTCAATATCAAGGGAAATAATGCATCTGAAGCTGCTTCCGTTCTCCAGAACCTCTTGTTAATTTCAGAAAAGAAAGCTATTGACTTTAGTGATATAGACTTATGTATTAAATCACTCAACAGCCCAAATAATGAAATCCTATCTATTACAATTAAAACCAGTAAAAAACATATTCATATTAGAAGTGGTAACCAGCAAAAATATGTCAATGCCATTTTAGAAAATGATGCGGTTTTCGCCGTTGGACCAGCTGGAACAGGCAAAACTTACTTGGCTGTTGCAAGAGCGGTTGAGGCTCTTGAAAATTCAAATATGAAAAGAATAGTATTGGTTAGACCAGCAGTTGAAGCAGGTGAAAAGTTAGGCTTTCTTCCTGGAGATTTAAGCGAAAAAGTTGATCCATATCTTCGTCCCATCTATGATGCTCTTTATGAATTTATAGGGTTTGAAAGAGTTAATAAATTGATTGAGAAACATGTAATTGAAGTTGCTCCATTAGCATTTATGAGAGGAAGAACGTTGAATGAATCATACATCATTCTTGATGAGGCTCAAAATACAACCATTCCACAAATGAAGATGTTTTTAACAAGAATGGGTTTCGGTTCAAAAATGGTAATAACCGGTGACATCACCCAAATTGACTTACCTAATCCAAGTCAATCGGGACTAACTGATGCTATTAAGATACTTAAAAATATTGATCATATTGCCTTTTGTAACTTTGATGCTGCTGATGTTGTGAGACATCAACTCGTTAAAAAAATTGTTAGTGCCTACGATAAAGCTAAATGAACATTAAAGCTAAAGTAATAGTTGGCCTCTCTGGGGGAGTTGACTCCTCAGTTGCTGCATATCTGCTTCTTAGAAAAGGCTATAAAGTTGAAGCTTTATTCATGAAAAACTGGGATGAAGACGATGAAGATGAATATTGTAGTGCATCTCAGGATTTAGCTGATGCTCAGCAAGTTGCAGATAAACTTGGAATTAAGCTTCATACCGTTAATTTTTCACACGAATACTGGGAGGATGTTTTTGAGCATTTTCTGGCGGAACACAAGAAAGGACGCACTCCCAATCCTGACGTTTTATGTAATCAAAGAATTAAATTTAAAGCATTCCTTGACTATGCCAAAGATCTTGGTGCAACTAAGATTGCAACAGGCCACTATGCAAGGATTAGTCAGGAAAATGGGAAGTACTTCCTTAAGGCTGGTATCGATGGTAATAAAGATCAAAGCTACTTTCTTCATTTACTTAATCAAGAGCAGCTTTCACATAGTCTATTTCCTCTTGGAGAAATTGATAAAAAAGAGGTTCGTGATATTGCAAGAAATAATAACTTTGTTACTGCTGAGAAAAAAGACTCAACGGGTATTTGTTTTATAGGTGAAAGGCCATTTTCAGAGTTTCTGATGACATTTCTACCAAAAGAAAAAGGTGATATCATTGACCAAGATGGCTCATTTATAAAACATCATAATGGACTCCCTTTCTACACTATTGGTCAGAGAAAAGGCCTTGAAATAGGTGGAGGATACGGCGATTCGCTAGAACCTTGGTTTGTAGCTGACAAATTGACTGAATCAAATCAAATAGTTGCAGTTCAAGGAAACCATGATTTACTCTATCATGATTCATTAGTAGCTGATGATATGCACTGGATTGATAATGTACCTGAAATGCCATTGAAATGTAGTGCTAAAATACGTTACCGTCAAGCCTCTCAAGACTGCACTGTATCAGTTGGTGAAAGCCAAACTATTAAGGTTTTCTTTAAGGAGTCGCAAAGAGCTATAACCCCGGGACAGTCAATAGTTTTTTATCATGATGATAAATGTCTTGGTGGGAGTGTAATTAAATCTAGATACAATGAATAAGTCAGCAAAACAAACTATAGCCCTTGCAAGCATTTTTCAATCATCTGCTTTAGTTCACCAGCTTGCTATTTCGGGAGAGTGTGATAATCATTCCAATAAAGCAAGTCTGAATAGTATTGTTAGTGCAAGTGACTCAATTGATGAAATTTTTTCATCACCAGAGGATTTAAAAATAGGTTTTGATTCTTTAAAACTCATTCTTGAGAAAAAAACAATAGAAATGCATAATATTATGATCTATGCAACAGCACTTATTAATTTAGAAAAAAAATTAATGAAAAAACCTAAACTATTAAATCAAATATCAGAGGAAATTCATCTGATCAATAAACAAGATTTTTTTGATATTTATCACAGTAACACCATTGCACGGCTTGCAGAGCTATATAAAAACACATTGGGTAGCCTTAATCCTACAATTATGGTACGTGGTGAACAAATTTATTTGTCTAATCAGCACACTGCCAATCATATTAGAGCACTCCTGTTGGCTGGAATAAGAGCGGTCTCATTATGGAAAACTCAAGGAGGGAGAACTAGGCACTTGTTATTTGGAAAAAAGAAAATGCTTCATCTTATCAAATCTCTTGGTAATTAATCTAAACTCATTAATTGCTTGCATTAATTAAGCCAAGACTCTATAATTCAATTTTTCTTAATTTAAGCAAGTTTTATTTATATATGGCTAATTCAGCAGGTTCAAAAAAACGCGCAAGACAGGCAGTCAAGCGTAACAAGCATAATTCACAGATTAGGGCAAAAGTTCGCACCTTCATAAAAAAGGTAACTTATGCAATTGATGCTGGAGATAAAAAAGAAGCTACAAGTGGCTTCGCTGATATGCAAAAAACTATTGACCAGGCTGCAAGTAAAGGCTTAATTCATAAAAATCTAGCTGCTAGAAAGAAATCTCGAATCAGCGCTCTAATCAAAGCTCTGTAAAATCTAGTTATGTCATAGGTTCACCTACTGATTATAAAATCATTGATATAATAAAACCCTCTCTGAGGGTTTTTTTATGTCTAGAAATTTTAAACGTTATGATTGATGAAAATGATAAATCATTATTTAGATCAACAGTTGATCAACAAAAAGCACTTGATAAAGATAGCTCTCAAGATAATAGTGTTATAAATGTCAATTCTAGTCAACCTTTTGAAAATTACAGTTATTTATATGAGCCCAACATTTCTGGATCTGAGCCTGTTATTCACTATTTAGATGGTCTATCGCCCAAAATACTAAAAAAAATGAAGCAAGGAAATATAGGATTCACTCCTTCAATTGACCTACATGGTCATAAAATAGAACAGGCCTGTCAATCTCTATCAGACTTTATTCATTTTCATTCAGGTAAACGATTCATTCAGATTATTCATGGAAAAGGATATCATTCTACTAGTGGACTTTCAATTATGAAATCTCAAGTAATTCACTACTTAAAACAACATCCAAGCGTTCTTGCTTTTTGCTCATGTCCTCAAGAGATGGGTGGAACTGGAGCTGTATTTGTTCATCTAAGAACTAATGTTTAATATTGAGGAAATATACTCTGTCTCAGACTATATAAAGTTGTGTAAAAATGCAATTGAGAAAAGCATACCTCAGTGCTTTGTTCAAGGAGAAATCTCCAACTTATCTAAACCCTCTTCAGGGCATTGGTACTTCACTTTAAAAGACGAAAATAGTCAGGTTAGGTGTGCTTTTTTCAGATTGAATCAAAGAAAAATAAAATTTTCTCCTGAGAATGGTATGTCAGTAATCATAAGAGGAGCAACTACTTTATATCCTCAAAGAGGAGATTTCCAACTCATTATTCAGCAAATGGAGCCAGCAGGAATTGGCAATCTTCAGCTAGCATTTGATCAGTTAAAAAATAAGTTGAGACTTGAAGGCTTATTTGATTCAGATATTAAAAAAGAGTTACCAGCATTTCCTAATAAAATTGGTGTCATTTCATCATCAACTGGTGCTGTAATTAAAGATATTATTAAGGTATTAAAATCTCGATATCCCGTCGCTCAAATACTTCTCTATGACACAATAGTCCAAGGTGAGAATGCCCATCTTAAAATAATCAAGGCACTCAGGGCTGCAGATCAATCAAAGAATTGTGATGTAATAATTCTGGCAAGAGGAGGAGGCTCATTAGAAGATCTTTGGGCATTTAACGAAGAAGATCTTGCAAGAGTAATTTATGAATGTTCAACCCCTATTATTAGCTCTATAGGTCATGAGACTGACACTACCATTGCTGACTTTGTTGCAGATCTAAGAGCACCAACCCCTTCTGCAGCAGCTGTATCAGCTACTCCTGACCTCAATAATATTCTTTACAATGCATCAAAACTCAAGCAATATCTTTATGACTCAATCACACAATACATTGAATCTAATAAAACTACTTTAGAATTATTGAAGCTTAAAATTATTGATCCAAGCCAGCAACTTCTTCTGAATGCTCAAAAACTTGATGATTTTGAATTAAGATTATTAAAGCTAAATCAAGCACTAATAGAAGAAAATAAAGAAAAATTAAAGCAACTATTTTTTCAGTTATTAGCTCAAACTGAAAATTTAATTAAAACACAAAAAAGTGATTTATCAAATTATGGAAATTCACTGAATCTTCTCTCGCCTCTCAATACTCTTTCTAGGGGCTATACTATTACTCAAGACGAAGAAGGGGAAATTCTTACATCAATCAAAAAAATAAATACTAATGAGGTAATTTTTACTAAATTTCATGACGGGAAAGTCGCCTCTAAAGTAACCAATAAAGAGGATAATTAGGACAAAAAAATTTAAGCTATATTATGAAATCTAATGTAACACTTTTAAGGCGGATTGGTTCAATAACCTATGATTTTTTACTTGTATTTTCATTTGTTTTTTTCATGGCAGGAATTGTAATTCTTGTCAATAATAAAGAGCCAATAACAAATAATTTTTTCTTTTTTTTAGTTACGCTTCCTGTAATTTTTTTCTATTTTTCATTATCTTGGGTCAAAGGAAAGCAAACACTTGGTATGAGAGCTTGGAAATTTGAAATTGTTCAAAAAAATGGAGAAAATATAACCTTTAAACAATCTTTTATACGTTTTTCATTGGCG
>JAOMCO010000023.1 GCA_028345055.1 Candidatus Thioglobus sp.
GAGTGACTCTAAATTAGTTATTTTAAAGGGCTATAAACATTCATTATTAATAGAAGCACCTAAAATAGTAGGGAGTCACTTAAAAGATTTTTTGACTTCAAGAGAATTTTAATCTTATTTTTATTTTTCTCTCACAAAAAAATTAAAAACTAATATTAGCGCAACCACAATCAAGATAAGTAAGATAAGTATTCCTTGGTCAGATTTAACATACTGATCAATAAATAGTTGGACTTTTTCAATTGAAAATAAACCTAAATTAGACTCTAATTCAGTCGACTTGTCTTCACTTGTCGAATTATTGACAAGTTTTGTTTGAATCAACTCTTCTATTTCTTTTTGTCCTTGTAAAGTCTCAGCATCTTGAACAACCTCCTCATCCTCCTGTAAAAAACGTGGAGCCGCATCTTCATCAATTTCTTGCTCTGTGTTCAGTGAGTTAAGGGGTAATTGTTGATCCCTATCATCCCCACCAGCATGCGAAAGATTTAAAAGGCCAAAAAATAGAAATAGAACTAAAAAAATGTTTTTCATAATCTAGTAATGATATACCCTTAGCTTACAATCGTGATGAAATAATAATGAGATTATGGTGAAGATATTGGTTAAAAGTTGTTTCTAATCTGTTAATATATCAATTACATAAATCGGAGAAAATTATGGCAACTTATGAATGTGATAACTGTGGAATGGCTGTTAATGCAACGTGTGCGAAGTGTGATGAGCCTCTAATGGATGACACACTTAATCTCGATGATGGCAATATGGTTCAGATTTCTAAATGTCCGAATGGTCACGGTAAAATCAAATCACCAATGTGTTGTGGTAGTGATATGAACTGCGCTATATAAGATAAATTCAATATGAGTAGACTACTTACGACTGATCAGATTGATCAGTTCAAAGCTGATGGTGTGGTTCGAATAAATGGAAAGTTTGATGAAGAATGGATCAAAAAACTGAAAGAGGGAATTTCCAAGGATTTTCAAAATCCTAGCCCACGTTTTGTTAGGCACACTAAAGATGATGATTCACCAGGTTACTTTGAAGATTTTTGGACTTGGGATCTTTTTGATGAGTTCAAAGATTTCGTTTACCATTCTCCAACAGGCCAAATTGCTTCAGAGCTGATGGATGCCAGCAAAGTCAATCTAGTTATGGATAACTGGTTTCTTAGAGAGGCTGGATCTAAATCTGGCGCTCCATTTCATCATGACATCTCATACTTTGATTTTGATGGTTCAATGTGCGTTTTATGGCTGCCTCTAGAGCCAGTTCCCAAAGAGGAATCTATTGCTTGGATTAAAGGTTCACATTTGTGGGATAAGTTATATATTCGTACTCGTTTTCAAGAGGGACACCCTAATGATGGAAAGGCTGGAATAGTCAATGGAAAAAGCTATGAAATTACTCCTGATATTCTAAGCAATAAGGAAGATTATGATTTCCTTCAGTGGGACTTAGAGCTTGGAGATTGCATCTTTTTTGATATCCGAACTCTGCATGGAAGCTTAAGCCAGTCTATACCGGAGAGAACCATACAGAGATACACCTTAAGAATGGCTAAAGAAGGCTCCAAGATTGAATATCGAGGAGATTGGGCCCAAGCTGAAAGAACTATTATGGAGTCAAATGGCTATCGAAATGGAGACGATTTATCTGGAAAAATGTTTCCAACACTGTATCAAAGAGTCTAATGATGAATGACTTAGGATTAACCATATATGATTTAAAGAACCTTAAAGGCAATAGAACCATTAAATTTGTTCAAATCGATACACTAGATCAAGCTATTGCAGCCAAGGAGGCGGGAATAGAAATGATTGGGACTGGTTATTCTCAATCAAAAGCACACTTTCCCAAAATACTTCAAGGCGTCCATTTTCAGTTTGGTTTGCAGTGGGGAGAGCATGCAAGCGCAAATGAGGCTCTAAGAAGTGCTATGCAAGCTATGAATGATGGCGCTCAGTCAATTTATTGTCCAATGAGCCCACAAGTTATTGAAGTGCTAGCTAATGAGGGCATTCCAGTCATTGCCCATGCTGGACTAATTCCTCCAAAAATTACTCTTACTGGAGGTTACAGGGCTGTTGGAAAATCTTTAGAGGAGGCAAAAGCGGTCTGGGACATCGCTAAAAGCTATGAGTCTGCTGGCGCCTTTGCAATAGAGTTAGAGGTTATTCCTGGCAGATTAGCTAAGGAAATTACGAAAAGAACCTCATTGTTTACTATTTCATTAGGATCTGGTGCTGACTGTGATGCACAATATTTATTTTCTGCAGATATTCTTGGAGAAAATAAAGACTTTATTCCAAGGCATGCCAAAAAGTATAGAGACTTCTCGAAAGAGTATGAGAGACTTCATAAAGAGAGGGTAGGTGCTTATAAAGAATTTATCTCAGATGTTGAAGCCAATATATTTGCCAACAAAGAGTACTCTGTTTCAATTAATGATAGCGTAATAAAAAAATTAATTAGTATTATCAAATAATAGTCAACTAAATTTGCTTTAGGGCGTTAATAAGTTTCTCAACATCCTCATGAGAGTTGTAATGAACCATACTGGTTCTTACGACTCCATCATCAACATCAATACCGAGCGCCATTAAACATCTCCAAGCATAAAAATTATCATTTCTTGTTGCTATGCCATGTTTTACTAACTCACTACTTAGATCTTTAGATGATTTGTTATTCATTGTAAAGGCAATTGTTGGTGCTCTATCCTTGTTACTAATTTTATTTCTCCCGATAAGCCTAACATCAGTTCTGGAGCTTAAGTAATCAAGAAGAGGGTTTGCGATTTCTTTTTCATGATCTGCAATAAGTTCATTAACTTTAGTAATTTTTTCTCGAGTAGAGGGGTTTTCGCCAGGAAAATGGTGTTCAAAGAGGTTAATAAAATACTCATAAACTCCAACTAGGCATGAGAGCTCCTCATGATTAGGGCCTCCAGGATTGAGAGTGTAGGGGACATCACCCTCTAAGAATTCATGGTTTTGATTGGGCAATTGATTTAGAATCTCTTTCTTGCCATATAAAAGTCCTAAATGGGGACCATAGGTCTTGTAAAGACTAAAAGCATAAAAATCAACGTCTAGATCCTTCACATCAGGAAATCCATGAGGTGCATAAGAGACGCCATCACCAACAATGTATGCATCATA
The DNA here is from genome assembly GCA_028345055.1 of Candidatus Thioglobus sp. Lineage (GTDB taxonomy): Bacteria > Pseudomonadota > Gammaproteobacteria > PS1 > Pseudothioglobaceae > Pseudothioglobus. The sequence goes on from JAOMCO010000023.1 coordinate 3,168, forward strand.
TTGATGAACCAGCTTAGCAATAGATTTAAGATCATTTATAGATCCAACAATATTGGAGCAGTGAGTAACAGCAACAATTTTTGTTTTTTCAGAGAGGAGTTCTTTTAAGTCATCTATTTCAAGCTCAGCAGTATCGCTATTAATTTGCCACTCCTTAATAACCATACCATGATCAGCAAGTCTTCTCCAGGCGCCTACATTAGCTTCATGATCTTGATTAGTTACAATTACTTCATCTCCCGGTTTTAAAAGACTTTTTATTGCATTCGATAGGACATACATATTCATTGTTGTAGAGCCACCAATAATGATTTCATCATGACCAGCATTAATCATTTCAGCAAAAGAGTTAGTTGCCTTATCCATATTGTCTCCAGCTATAGCAGAGGTATCAAACTCTGCATAGGGCTGAACTTTAGTAGAGGTCATAAAATGATTTAAACGCTCAATGACGTTTGATGGAACATAACTACCGCCTGCATTTTCAAAGAAAGACCACTTAGAGCTTAATGGGTCTTCAAAAGCTGGAAACTGTTCTCTTACATAATCGATATCAAGTTTTGGCATGATTTCTCCTTTAATTTAGTTTTTATAGTTTGACTCTTCTTTGTCTAAAATTCTTTTTAAGGCATCAAAATGTAGTTCAGAAGCATCATAGTCCTGCCACTGCTTTGCAGTTTTTTTAGCCACTTTATGGCTAACTATATGAAGTTTTTTTCCTGTCTGATAAGCACCAATTAGGGTTTCACAAGATTTTTCAAAGTAATATAGTTCATCAAAGGCACTGGCTACTGTTTTGGCAGCAGTTAAGACGCCGTGATTTCCCATCATAAGGACTGGATTATCTCCAAGAAGGGTGCTTAAACGCTCAGCTTCCTTGCCTAGACCCATGCCGCTGAAATCTCTGTCTATAGATACTCTCTCGTAAAAGCGCATTGTGTTTTGATCGATTGGCTTCATTTCTTTGTCATCTAGAGAGGATAGGATGGTTGCATACTTTGGATGAACATGAAGAATACAGCGAGCCTGAGGATTATTTCGATGAAGAGCGCTATGAATAGCCCAGGCAGTTGGATCAGGAGCATTTAACTGATTCATTGTGTCTTTATTGTTGGCATCGATCAGTATCAAGTCACTTGCAGAGATTTCACTGAAATGCTTGCCTATTGGATTTAATAGAAACTTTGACCCACTCTCATTAACTGCCAAACTAAAGTGATTAGCAACTGCCTCATGCATATTGAGCCTTGCAGCCCATCTGAATGCAGCAGCTAGGTCTACTCTTTCAGTTCTAAAGTCATTTTTCATAGTCAATAAATTTGATTTTACGCAAGTTCCTTTTCCATGATAGCGATGAAGAATGTCATTATTTTCTAGCTTATCAATTGCCTTTCTAACAGTTCCAACACTAACATTTAGAAGCTTTGAAAGTTGAGATTCAGAAGGTATAAAGTCACCAATCTTAAACTCTTCAGTGATAATTCTATCATTTATATGATCTATAACATTTTGGTAAAGCTTTTGGCTCATGAACTTTATTTATGATAATCCAATAGCTAAAAGTATACTCATATATATGTGTTAAAAAAAATAATTAATTTGACTAATTTTAAAAGTCATAAGTAATCATAAATTTGGATGAATAAAAGCTAACAGGTTATATAGAATTAAAAAAATTCAGGTAAACTATATTTAACTTTATTGGGAATAAATGATGCCGTTATTAGATGATTTAAATAGAAGGGCTCAGACCATATATCCTCGTATTTTATTACCAGAATCTTCTGACTCTAGAGTCATAGAGGCAGCTCAGTCTATTTCAGATCAAAAATTGGCTGAAATCGTTCTTTTTGATGCTGAAACAACTTCGTTATTAGATGTTGACACAATCGACCCAAATAACGAAGATTTGAAAGCCAAATACGCTCAAACATTATTTGAACTCAGAAAGCATAAAGGAGTTACTATGGAATCTGCTTTTGAGATGCTAGATAACCCAACTGTATTTGCAATGATTGCACTGAAAAGAGGGGAGGTTGATGGAGTTGTAACTGGAGCAATTACTCCAAGCCAAGAGGTTTTAAGTAGTGCATTGAGAATTATTGGTGTTTCTGATCATAGTAGTCTGGTTTCGAGCTTATTTTTAATGGTATTTGATGAAAATTATTCAAGATATGGTGAAAACTTAATTTTTACAGATTGTGCAATGAATATCAGTCCAACTTCTGAGGAGCTAGCTGAGATTGCGCTCAGTGCTTTTGACACAGCTCAATCCTTCTTAAAAGAGAGTCCAAAGCTTGCTATGCTCTCTTTTTCAACTAATCAGAGCGCTAAACATGCTGAGGTGGATAAGGTAAGGATAGCAACTGAAATTGTTAGATCTAAGTTACCAAATGCACAGATTATTGGTAATGTGCAGTTGGACGCAGCGCTTGATGATAATGTTTTAGAAATTAAAGATCCTGAATCCACTTTCTCTCCTCCAGCAAACGTTTTTGTTTTTCCTAGCCTTGATTCTGGAAATATAGGTTACAAGCTAGTTCAACGTTTTTCTGGCGCTAAGGCTATTGGGCCAATTCTTCAGGGATTGTCAAAGCCAGTAAATGATCTATCCAGAGGATGCAGCGCAGATGAGATAGTAGATGCTGTAGTTATTACTGCAAATCAGTGTAAATAAATTTACATACCTACATAATTTGGACCACCACCACCTTCAGGAGGAGTCCAGTTTATATTTTGAGATGGGTCCTTGATGTCGCAAGTTTTACAATGAAGGCAGTTCTGAGCATTAATCTGAAAATAATCTTCGCCTTCTTTCTCAATAATTTCATATACACCAGCAGGGCAATATCTCTGAGCTGGCTCATCAAATAGCTCCCTATTTCGCGTGAGTGGTATTGATGGGTCAGTTAATTTCAAATGCACAGGTTGATCTTCCTCGTGGTTGGTGCCTGATAAAAATAAAGAAGAAGTAATATCAAAACTAAGAACATTATCAGGGGCAGGGTATTCCTTGGCATAGAGCGGATTATTAAGGTTTAAGGAGTCGCAGTCTCTTTGCTCATCTTTGATAGTCACAGGCAGCGCATTTCTAAAGATATTAGATTCTATAAAGTTGTATGCTGCGCCTAAATAAAAACCAAACTTGTGCATTGCAGCACTAAAGTTTCTTGATTTATAGAGCTCCTTATAAAGAGGACTTGCTTTGAATAAGTCATCGAAATCACAAATTTCTTCATTAAGAATTTTATTGATATACTCTGCAGCAAGAATGCCAGATTGAAGCGCACAATGACTACCTTTAATCTTACTTGGATTCAGCGTACCTGCGTCACAGCCAATAATCATCCCACCATTAAAATCCATCTTAACAAGGGAGTTAATTCCACCTTTTGTAATAGCTCTAGCACCATATGAAACGCGTTTTCCAGAGTCTAAAAATTGCTTAACTTTAGGATGTTTTTTAAACTGCTGAAATTCTTGAAATGGATTATGACTTGTATTGGTGTAATTGAGATCAACGATTAAACCAACTGCTACTCTTTTATTATCAAAGTGGTAAAGAAAACCACCACCCGTTGTTCCCTCATTAAGGGGCCAGCCCATGGTATGGGCTACATCTCCAGGACTATGCTTGTCATTCTCTACTTCCCATATTTCTTTAAATCCGATAGCAAAATGTTGAGGTGTTTTCCCTTCATCAAGGTTGAACTCTTTGATAAGTTGCTTTCCTAGATGTCCTCTTGCGCCTTCTGCAAAAATTGTTTGCTTAGCAAGAATATCCATTCCAGGAGTGAAGGTTCCTTTTTGATTTCCCTCTTTATCAATTCCCATGTCACCCGTTGATATTCCAATAATTCTTCCACTTTCATCTTTGAGATAGCTTTGTGCTGGAAAGCCTGGAAATATATCTACTCCTAACTCCATTGCTTTCTCTGAAATCCACTGGCAAAGCTCACCTAAAGAAATAATATAGTTGCCTTTGTTATGAAGGCTCTTTGGCATGAGCCATGAGGGGATTTTTATGCTTTTACTCTCTCCTGTAAGCCAGAAAAGATCATCTTTTGCAACTGGAGTTGAGAGAGTAGGGCAGTCCTTAGCTTCCTCAGGAAAAAGATCAAAAAGGGTTTTGGGCTCAAAAACAGCACCTGAGAGAATATGAGAACCAATCTCAGAGCCTTTTTCGAGAAGACAGACCGAGAGATTAGGATTGAGCTGTTTGAGTTTGCAAGCAGAGGCAAGCCCAGAAGGGCCTCCTCCCACTATTACTACATCATATTCAATCGACTCTCTTTCCATTAATTACTATTTTATACCTGATAAGCGTTCAACTCATTAAGAGCATCAAATAAATCTACTTGCCAAACTAAATCAGCCATTCGCGACATTGGCGCATCTGGGTCATTATTAATGACTACAATAACCTGTGAATCTTTCATTCCTGCAAGATGCTGGATAGCACCAGATATTCCAACAGCAAGGTATAGCTTAGGGGCTACTACTTTGCCAGTTTGACCCACTTGGTAGTCATTCGAGATAAAGCCAGCATCGACTGCGGCCCTAGAGGCTCCAACCGCTGCATCCATCTTATCAGCTAACTGTTCAATAAGTACAAAGTTTTCTTTTGAACCAAGGCCTCTTCCGCCCGAGACAATTCGCTCCGCAGTAGTAAGTTCTGGACGCTCAGATTCTGACTCTTGAAGAGAGACAAATTCAGAGCTAGAGCTTGGCATTGATGCTGAAATAGTTTCAACTGATGCAGAACCACCATCCCCAGAATGCTCAAAAGCAGTTGATCTAACTGTCATTACAATAGTTTCATCAGAGCTTTCAACTGTTGCCATAACATTACCAGCATATAGAGGACGGACAAATGTATTGTTTGATTTAATTTCACAAACATCAGATATAGGTTGAACATCTAAAAGAGCGCCTACTCTAGGCAAAATATTTTTACTAAAAGTAGAAGATCCTGCAACTAAATAATCGTAATCACTCATCACATCTGCAATAAGCTTACTTGCAACTTCAACGTTTACATTATCAAGAGAGTCATCAACAATCATTTTGACTGAATTGATCCCACTTAGCTGAGATACAGATGAAGAATTTGAAGCATCGCGAGTAAGAACAAGTGCATCAACACTATCAGACAATTCAGAGGCTGCTGTAATTGCTGCTCTGCTACTTGCGCTAACTTCTGAGCCATTAAGCTCAATTAATATGATTACTGACATTAAAGAACTCCCATTTGATTTAATTCTGAAAATAGCTCTTCAGCAGAATTGATCTGCTTTGAAGCTCTGTCTTTTGTACCTGACTCCTCAACACTTACAACTTTAATTCGAGGAGCAGTATCAATACCAAGGCTCGATAATTCAATCGTTTCCATAGGCTTTGACCTCGCTTTCATAATATTTGGCAGGGAGGCATATCTTGGCTCATTAAGCCTAAGATCAACCGTTACAATAGAAGGTAAACTTAGCTTTCTAGTTTCAATACCTGAGTCAATTTCACGACAAACTTCAACGCTTGTTGCGTCGGCACTTAAGTCAAATTTAGAAATAAAAGTGCCAAGCGAATAGTCTATTAATCCTGATAACATTTGACCAGTTTGATTGTTATCATTATCAACAGCCTGCTTACCCATAATAACAAGCTCTGCTTCTTCACGTTTGACAATATTCGCTAAAATTTTAGCTACATGAAGCGGCTGCAGATCAAGCTCTGAATCTGTCTTAATAAATATCGCGCGATCAACCCCCATAGCCAGTGCAGTTCTAAGAGTGTCCACTGTTTTATCTGTACCAATACTAACCGCTATTGTTTCCGAGGCTGATCCGCTCTCTTTTAAAGTTAAAGCTTCTTCAACGGCAATTTCACAAAATGGGTTCATTGCCATCTTTGCATTGCTCAGATCAACTTGTTGAGTTTGTTTGTTTACTCTAGCTTGAGTGTAAGGATCAAGAACTCTTTTTACTGGGATAATTATTTTCATAATGGGCATAAAATTTGTTAGAAAACCCGCGAATAATACCATATTAAAAACTTTTGTCTAGAACTAGAAAATACTATTTTTAAGAGTGGTTTATTCATGAGTTATTGGTTTGATTATTATTGGTTATTTTAAAATTATTGGAAAACGCAGTTTGGCCTCTGCACCTTGTTGTATAAAGCGATTTTGTAGGCTCACTTCACCGCCATGAAGTTTCATTATTTTACGAACAAATCTCAATCCAAGGCCATTCCCTCTAACGCCAGTGTCTGGTCTAGAGACAGAGAAGAATCTAGTAAATAGTTTATTAATAACTTGAGGTGGTATTCCGGGGCCATCATCAAGCACAATTATTGAGATTGCTGCATTAGTCTGAGATGATTTAATTGTTATCATTCCTGAGTTTGGACTAAAGTCCAATGCATTATTGACAATATTCCCAATCGCCTGTTCTAAAAGAATTTTTTCAGCTTTAATAGATGCATTTGAATTAATCTGTATATCAATCTTAATATCTTTATCGTCTATCATTTTTTCTCTACTAGGGGCTTTAAGAACCTTAGAAACAATTTCCTTTATATTTAATGATTCAACATTCTTAAGAGCTTCACGACGCTCTATTCTTGATAGATCTAGAAGCCTGTTAACCAATAAATCCATATGTTTGTTAGATTCAAGAATATTTTCAACAAAGTGTTTTCTTTGCTCATCAGTCATTGGGCTTAAGAGATTTTCAGCAGTAAGTTGTATGCCAGTAATAGGAGTTCTCAATTCGTGAGCAAGCGTATCAATATACTGCTCAACATCATCCTTAAGTTCAACATCTGCTCTAGCATCACGAATAGTTCTTGCTAGTTTATTAAACTGATTATTAAGATCAGGCATTAAAACATCTTCACCACTAAAAAGTTTTGAAGTATATTTTTGAATTTGGTTGATATTTCTTGTAATGCGATAACTTCCAAGAAAGCCAAATAGTAAGGCAATAACAAAAATATAAAAAATAAACCTTAGCAGATAACTCTCCCCCATTAAGTCGATGAGTGGTGCTACAACAACTACCGCTCCAAGGATTTCACCATTATCTCCATAAATTGGATTAGAAGCATTTAGGTATCTAGATTTTAAAAAATACTCTATAACTGCGCCTCTTGCATTTCTATTTCCACTTGTTTCTTCAACAATAATGTTTGTAGTGACTGATTCACCGCTGAGAGCAGATTCTACCTCATTAATCTCTCTCATATCTGTGCCAAGGGATAGGCCTCTAGAGTCCAAAACGAGAAGACCATTTTTATCTGTAACGTAAATTGCCAGATTTTCTAATTTTTGAGCGGTATTTTTGTCTATGGTATTTCTTTGGGAGCGAAGATAGTTAACAATGAGACTTTCAAAGGTCTCCAAATCAATCTCACCATCTTTGTTATTTTGTGAGGCAACTCTGCTCATTAGGCTAGAAACCTCAATCATAACCGCTTTAGCTGACTCAAAGGTTGTCCTTTGTGCAAAAAGCCACAAAAGACTTGAACTTATAATAAAGTAAAGTAGAAAAAGTTTTGTCCCAATATTGAGCCTCAAGCGCTTCATTCAATAAGGCTGTAACCAATACCTCTATGGGTTTCAATGTATTCGTTGTTCTCATCAAACTCATTAAGACGCTTGCGAATTGACTTGATATGAGTATTGATAGTTTTAATATCTGAGCCATGAGGCCTATCCCAAATAATGCTCATTAAATACTCTCTTGAATGAACTCTATTTGGATTTTTAACAAGATGCGATAAAATTTTATATTCCGCAGGAGTTAAGGTCAGCTCTTGATCCATAAACACAACTCTTTGCATGGCATGATTAATACTGAATTTAGAGTCTCCAGTTTTAATTTCTGGCTTGACCATTCTCAGCTGAGCCCTGACATGTGCTACAACAAGCCTAGGACTGAGAGGTTTGGTAACATACGCATTTGCTCCTAAACCCTCCAATCCAAGAACTTGATCAGATTCATCGTCTCTAGCAGAGATGATAATAATTGGGATATTCGACTTCTCTCTAACTTTTCTGAGTAAGTCAAAACCACTCATGTCAGGCAAGCCTACATCAAGAAGGATGAGATTTACCTCGTTATCTTTATGATATTCAAGAGCGTCTTTACCGTTATCAAACCACTTGCAATTGAATGAGTCTTTTTCTAGGATAAAGCAAATACTTTCTGCGATGGTTTTATCATCTTCAACTATTAAAATTGTCTGCATTTTATCTATAAGTTACTGATTAAAAAGGGCATTGTAAATCAAAAATTAACAAATGAAA
>JAOMCO010000024.1 GCA_028345055.1 Candidatus Thioglobus sp.
TAGAAGCAATTTCAAATCATCCTGAAATGGTATTAAAAGTGAGTGATTTTTCTTCTGTAAGAATTAATTGGGATGATAAGGCATTAAACATTCAATCTATATGCAAAGAACTAGATTTGACTCCTGATGCCGCAGTTTTCTTGGATGATAATTTACATGAAAGGGAAAGAATTAAGTCGTCCATGCCTGAAGTTACTGTTCCAGAACTTCCTAAAGATCCTAGGCTTTATTCAACATTTTTATCTTCTTTATCATGCTTTGATAATTATTCATTTACAGCTGAAGATAGATTAAGAAAGGATTCTTATAAACAAAAAAAAGCTGAAAAAGAATCTATGTCTGCAACTGATAGTATTCAATCTATTGAAGAGTGGCTATTAACTCTTGAGATAGAAATGATAGTAGAGAAATTAAATGATATCAATATTCCAAGAGTGGTTCAATTAATGAATAAAACTAATCAAATGAATCTTTCTACTAGAAGATTGACTAAAGAAGAGTTAATGAAATGGTCTAAGAAGAAAAATAATTTTATTTGGTCATTCAGAGTGACAGATAGATTTGGAGATGCTGGTCTAGTTGGGATAGCTAGTATTTCATTGAAAAATTCTTATGTACAAGTGGTAGACTTTATTCTTAGTTGTAGAGTGATGGGTAAAAAAATAGAGCAATCAATGCTTTATTTTCTTATCAATGAAGCAAAGAAAATGAAGGCTAAGGAGCTACTTGTTAAATTTAAACATACAAAAAAAAATCAACCCTGTTTAGATTTTTGGAAAGCATCTGAAATGGAGCAATCTAAGGAAGATAATTTTGTTTTCAATTTAAATAAAGAACTTAATCCACCAATAACAGTTAAAATTATTTGATTTATTGATCTCTTAAATAATTATGGAAATACATCACTGGAAAAGAGATAGTTGTAGGTTATGTTCTTCACATAAATTAGAAAAAGTTTTAGATCTAAAGCCAGTGCCAATAGGAGAAAAGTATTCTTCGTCTCCATTTACTGAAGAAACTCAGAGATTTCCAATTGATTTATATAACTGTCAGAATTGCTCTTGCATTCAAGTGCTCGATAACATTGATCAAGACTTCTTATGGTCAGAATATACTTATTTTTCTGGCCAAACTGATTCAATAATAAATCATCAGGATGATTTTGCAAAATATGTAGTTGAAAATTTTAAATTTAGTAAAAAACCAAAAACTTTAGATATAGGTAGTAATGATGGGACTCTTTTAAAAGCTTTCGAAAAAAGAGGTTTTGATATTTTTGGAGTTGATCCAGCAAATACTGTTGCCAGTGTTGCTAGGCAGCAAGGAGTAGAGACTTTAGTGGCTTTATTTTCAGATAAGATAATTGAGGACATTCCTTTAAATTTTAGAGATTTGGATTTAATAACTGCATTTAATGTTTTTGCGCATTCAGATGATATGTACGGAATGATTCATGGAGTATCTAAATTACTTAAGCCAGATGGGATTTTTTGTTTTGAAGTTCAATATCTTGTCCCTATTCTAGATAAGAATTTATTAGGCACTATCTTTCATGAGCATATGATTCATTATTCAGTAACTAGTGCTAATAATTTTATGAAATCCCATGGGTTTAAAATTATTGATTTGCAATTTAATAATATTCAGAAAGGCTCTATAATTTTTTATGTAGTTAAAGATTCAAATCCTTTGCCTGCCAAGGCTATTATTCAAGAAACTTTAGATTTTGAGAGTGACAATGGGTATCTAGATGGGACTAAATTTAAAGAGTTTACTGAATACATCAATAGTACAAGAGATCAAATTTCTTTATTGAAAGATAAAATAAATAGAGAAGGTAGTACCATTTGTGCTTATGGAGCAGCAAGATCAGGGCCAACATTAGCAGTTCAGTTTGGATTAGAAAATATAATTTCATATTTGATAGATGATCACCCTTCAAAATGTAGCAAGTTCGCACCATTTGAGAGTCTAGAAGTTAAATCTTCAAAATCAATTGCAGAAATAAATCCTGATTATATTGTTGTATTAGCATGGATACATACAAAAAATATAATAAAGAATAATCAAGATTACCTTGATCAGGGTGGAACAATGGTTTCTCTTTGGCCTAAATATAGAGAGATTACTAGTAATAACTTTAATGAATGGTTAGATGAAAAAAATTAATTTAGGTTTTATTGGAGCTGGGTTTATTGCTCAACAATGTCATCTGCCTGCTTTTAAAGAGCAAAATAATTGTAATATTTTTGGAGTGGCTGATCTTCATAGAGATCTTGCTTCAAGAGTAGCTAACATCTATGAAATACCCAATATTTATAGTTCTCACAAAGATTTACTTCTTAATGGTGAAATTGATGCTGTAGTCGTGACATTACCCAGGGCGTATACATATGGTGTGGTAAGAGATTGCTTAATTGCAGGTAAACATGTTTTAACTGAAAAACCTTTATCTTTAAATTTTGAAAATGCCAAAAAATTAAAGTCCTTAGCAAAGAAACAAAATTTACTTTTACAGGTTGGCTACATGAAAAGAAATGATAGTGGCCTTAAGAAATTTAAAGAGCTTGTAGAAGAAAACTTTAATCAAAATAACATACCATTATTAGTAAAATCTTCATGCTTCATGGGCGATTCTTACTGCAGTCCCTTTGGATCAATTAAATCTAAAGAAGAGCCCTTGTCTTCGGAACTTTTTCTTGAGAACTTTCCTTCTTTCTTAAGCGAAAAAGAATCTGTAGGATATGAAAATTTTGTTAATACTTACTCACATGTTTTGGATTCCTTAGGGTTCATTTTTGATCATTCACTTCAACTGATAACATCAAATATTTCAGATGATGGCTTTGGAATAACTCTTTTTGACTTGAATAATTCTCCAACTGAAATATCAACTGCAAAGGTTCATTTAAATAACTGGTTTGAGGAAATTAAGATAGTTTATGAACATGAAATTTTAACAATTTCTTTACCTCCAGCCTTACTTAAGAATGTTCCTGCAACTATAAAAATTCAGAAGGGCAAGGACTTTTATGAAGAAATTACTTTGCGTCCAAAGTGGTCGTGGTCTTTTCTCAATCAAGCTCAAGATTTTATTTCAAAAATTCAAAAAAATGATCTTAATTTTAATTCTCTCGATTCAGCTATTGAGAGTTTGTATCTTTCATATACAATATTTAAAAATAGATCGTAGGATTATAAATTGCTAAAAAAAGAAACTATATTGATAGTAGGCGATACTAGCCGTCTGGGGAGTTTTTTATTAAATTATTTAGATGAATGTAAATTTAAATTAAAAAGCACTACTAGAAATATAAATTTAATCTCAAATAATGTGCTTTATGTCGATTTATCAAATATCAATTCTATAGATGCTATCGATTTTAGTGATATTGATGTTTCAATCATTTGTTCTTCAATAACAAATCAAAAACAATGTGAAAGATATCCTGATTATGCTTATAAAGTTAACGTCACTGGGACTCTACATTTGATAAGAAAAATGGTCAATAGTAATATTCATGTAATTTTTCCATCGTCTAGCTTAGTTTATGATGGAAGCAGGCCGAGTCAAGGCGAACTAGATCCAAAAAATCCAATCGGTAAATATGCTTCTTTTAAACATCTAGTAGAAAAAGAGATTTCTAAGTCTTATTATGACAATATTTGCATAATAAGAATCTCTAAGATAATTTATAAAAATTATCCTCTATTTATGGATTGGTTTAGTGCATTAGATAAAGGTGATGATATATTTCCATTCAAGGATTTATTGTTCTCTCCTGTTTATATTTCCTTTGTGGGGGAAGTAATTAATAGTTTGGTACATAATAAGTCTAAGGGCGTTTTTAATTTGTCATCGTCAAATGATATTTCTTATTTCGATGCTCTGAAATATCTAGCTAGTCATTCAGGCTTTTCTTTATTCAAGATTTATGAAAGTTCTGCTAAAGATTATATAGGTGATATACATCTGCCCAAATATACAACTTTAGATTGTTCTGAAACTTTAGGATTAGGATTTAATATTCCTAAATCTGAAGATGCCCTAGACTTCTTTATTTGCGATAGTAATTTGCCTAAAAAAAATTAGATTAAAATCACCTGCAAGAGAGCCAATGCGCACTTTTAAATACTAATATTGCGTTCAAATTGATCTAATGGGTTATCATTTGGCATTATATTTCGTTAGAATGGCATTAAGCATCAAAATGAATTCTAAATTTTATTAATTTAACTAAACTATGAATAGAAAAATTAAAACAATTGACGATCTTGTTAGTATTATTTCTGATCTAAAGTCTCAAGGTAAAAAAATTGTTCAATGCCATGGTGTATTTGATTTAATCCATATTGGCCATATTAAGCACTTTGAAGAAGCTAAATCATTTGGTGATATTTTGGTTGTCTCAATTACTCCTGATCAGTTTGTTAATAAGGGCCCAGGTCGCCCTGCATTTTCAACTCCATTAAGACTTGAATTCTTAGCTGGTATAGAGTCAATTGATTATGTGGTTTCCAGTAAATGGCCAAGCGCTGAAGAATTATTAAAAACACTTAAACCAAATATTTATTGTAAAGGTCCAGACTATAGAGAGCATCTTGATGATATTACTGGAAAAATTGATGATGAGGCTATTGCGATAAAGTCAGTGGGTGGGGAAATTCTATATACCGATGATATAACCTTCAGTTCTAGTAACCTATTAAATAAGTTTGGAAATCTATTTACAAAGAAACAAGAATTTTTGATTCATAATATAGTAAAAAAATATAAATTTGATCAGATCAATACTATACTCCAAGATGTTAAAAAACTTAAGGTTTTAGTAGTTGGAGAGGCGATAATTGATCAATATGTTTACTGTGAGGCGCTTGGTAAATCTGGAAAAGAGCCTGTATTAGTATTACGAGATCTTGAAACCGAAAATTATTTGGGAGGGTCAATTGCTATTGCAAGGCATCTAAATGAGTTTTGTGATAATATTTCAATTCTTAGTTTCCTTGGAGAAGATAAAGAGTACAAAGATTTTATAGAAGAGACTATCGAAGATAATATTGAATTGAATTTTTTAACGAAAAGCAATTCTCCAACCATTATTAAACGCAGATTTGTTGATAATATAGATAGAAAAAAGATCTTAGGTGTTTACTCAATTAATGATAGCTTATTAAATAAAGATGATGAACAAGCCTTTTTAGATGTTTTAAAGATAAAGTCTAAAGACTCTGATTTAGTTATTGTCTCTGATTATGGTCACGGAATTATTACACCTAAGATTGCAACATTTCTTTCTGAGTTAGATAATTTTGTTAGCTTGAACACCCAAGTGAATGCTGCTAATATTGGAACACATAATATTAAAAAATATCATAATATTAATAGTTTGATTATTAATGCTACTGAGCTTCAATATGAGATGCGTGAAAGAAATGGTGATCTTCAAAAATTAGCAATTGAGTTAAAATCAGCCATTAATTCAGATTTTATTACTGTCACACAGGGTAAAGATGGAGCTTCCCTTCTTAATAGCAAAAACATATTGAGCCAGTCACCTGGCTTTGCTTCTAAAGTTGTTGATAAAGTTGGTTCAGGAGATGCTTTACTTGCGCTACTTTCGATATGTCTTGCAAATGGAGTTGATGAAGAATTATCCTTATTTATTGCATCAGTTGGAGCTGCTCAGTCAGTAGAATCTATTGGAAATAGCATGCCAGTTAGTAAAATAGGACTTTTAAAAACTATTTCTCATTTTATGAAATAACACTTCTCTAGAAATAACACTTCTCGATTTTATTTTTAACAAAAAATGATTTTAAATAAATTTTTTAATAAATTTAATAAGATTAGTTTTAATAATCTTATTTTTTTAACTCCACATTTTTATTCCTTTGGAGATTGCGCTGAATTATTAATGTATGGCATACTAAAGGCAAGATTAAATAATAAAAAAATATTTTTGTTATCTCCATATAATTCTAAGTTTCTCTTTGGAAAGAAGATGTCTAATGAAGAGATTTTAAACCTTCAATCAAAATATATTTATGAACAGAATTTTATCATCCGTCATGTGATGAAATTGCTTGTAACTATAATGTTGCTTCCTAGTAGATCTTTTGATCGTATATTAAATATTTTTGGGAAGTCTTTGAAGGAAGAAAATGTTATTCCTCTTGTTGGGTTTGAAGAGCTATGGTGTTCTGAAGATGAAATTAAATCAGGATTCTCATGGGAGATAGTGGATAAATATGAGTGGCAAAATCAAATTGAAGAAGGCTATGATTTGGATATTAATTCCCACAAGAAAAATATTGCTAAAAGGATACTGGAAGAGGCAGGAATTGATCTTTCTAAGTGGTATGTTTGCTTGCATGTAAGAGAATCTGGTTTCAGAAGTGATCGTGGTAGGAGAGAATATAGAAATTCAAGTATCCATAATTATATATCAGCAATTAAAGTTATAACAGATGCTGGTGGCCTTGTTATAAGGATGGGTGATGCATCAATGACACAACTTCCTGAACTACCAAATGTAATAGACTATGCTTTTAGCTCAAAAAAAAGCGCATTACTAGATTTATATTTAATAAAGCATTGTAGGTTTTTTATTGGAACTGGAAGTGGGCCTGTTGCTATTGCTGATATGTTTTTCAAGGAGGCATTATTCATTAATATGGACCATTGGATGAGTTTTTACCCATTAAGAAAAAAAGATAGAGGTATTCACAAGCATGTCTTCTCTAAGAAACTTGGAAGATACCTTACTTTTCATGAGGTATTGAGTGATGATTGGAAACAACAAAATATATTTGGAAATATTGATAGTAATTATGTGTTAACTGAAAATACTCCTGAAGATATTGACATGGCAGTTTCTGAATACTTGCATTGTATCTCTTCAGATGACTTTTCCCTCAGTCTGAATCAACAAGAAGTAAACATGAGAAGAGTTTCACAATCAAAGGCAATATATAAAAAATTTAATATAAGTGATAATTCTGATATTTCAAAGGAGGTTTTTACAAAATATAGAATAGCATCTAAAATAAATGTTAAGACCCAGGGGAGTATTTGTGATGATTATTTAAAAAAATACCTTCATAGACCATTTAGTCCAGAGAAATAGGTAGGACTAAATTTGTTTTTTATACTTGAATTTAGACTATTGGGACAAACCAATGATTTTAATATTCACTTCCAATGTAAGAAAAATGATCTGTTAATAAAGGAATTATTACATTTTGATTTACAACTTTTACTGGAGGCGATTTTCTCTTTGAAGAATTGTATTTTTCGTAAAGTTTAATCCAGTCAATATTTTCTGGTTGAATATAGTGGCCTTGAATTGGAATTTTAACTTCGGTTTGAGAATTTTCAGATTTTTCAGCTACTATCATTGAATACATTTGTCCCCCAACAGAGTTTGAACTTTCAACGTAATCAAAATCTTTTCGTCTAGTAAAATTTGGACCCCATTTAAATAAATCAGTATCAAAAACCCATTGATTGACACTACTCCTGGCACAATAGGAATGAACTTGAACATCAGTACAATCATTCACAGTAAAAAAAGAAGCAAACCATTCTGGAGACATCGCACAATAAACCCCTGCATGATAAGCAGAAGCCTCGGTAATAAGAGCTCTTCCACCAGGCTTTAACATTTTAAAAATATTTATTAAACCTTGGGCAGGATTGAATATATTATCTAATGTTCCACCAGAATATATAAGATCAAATTTATTTTCATATTCTTTTGGGCAATCTTTGTTAAGATCAATAAGTAGATCAGCATTTTCATAATCTGAATGGTCTGATGATTTATAAACCAAATTTTTAAAAATTTTGAAAAGATGCTCATCATCTATACTATCAAACTTTTTTCCTGCTCTTGATTCTGTATCACGAACAAATTCAAAATCAGTAGAAAATTTATTTTCTTCTAAAATAGAAAATAATTCACTTCTCTCAATGGTAATTGATTGCTTTCCAAGAGACAAAAAACTACCCTCAAAAGGCTTATGATTGTGCTCATTCAACATAAATTTGAGAGTCTGCTTATTAATTCCCATACATTATCCTCATTGATAACTAGGTTTAAGAAAACCTAATCGATTAACTAATACAATTTATTTTAATAATATATAACAATTTAATTACAAACTCCTAATGAACTTAGTGAAAATTATATTTAGGAAATGTTCAAGAATTAAATTGTCAGATTATTATAGAATAAAAGAATAAGATATGTTTGTTATTGGGGAAATTTTATTTTTTCATTTTTAAAATTCTAAGAACTTACAGTAATAACTTAAGCATGAAATCAAAATCAAAATATTTAAAAATGTAGAAAAAATCTGCTCATATTTTTGAACTCCAACTTAATGCAATATTTCGTGCAAATAATGTTAGAAACATTTTTAATTTATTTTTTATCCTTATAGAATATATATAATTTAATAACACCTTCATATTATAAAAACTATAAATGAGTTGGATCTCCAGAAATCATCAGCCTTCTTCCCCCCCCTTAAAATCTGAATACAATCTTTTAAATGGTATGATATCGCTAGAGTTTTGAAAAGAGCTAATAAAGAATGCAAATTGACCTACGATATGAAACTAAATTCAGTGTATCAAGCCTTAATAGCCACGAAATAGAAAATATTATTAAAGCTCATCCAGCAATGTTCCATGAAATATACTACAAAAGGAATATTAACAATATATATTTTGATAATTTTGATCTTACAAGTTATAAAGATAATATTGAAGGTGAAAGAGATAGAAAAAAAATAAGGATAAGATGGTATGGTGATTTGTTTGGCCAGTGTAATAATCCAATTTTAGAAATTAAATATAAGACTGGTCTTTTAGGTTGGAAAGAGAGACATAAGTTAAGGAACTTTACTTTAGATAGAAAAGAGCATTTTGACCATAGGAAAATTTTTGATCATTTAAGTACTGGTCAGGACTTTGACATAATGAAGTTGGATCTTCAGTTTATGACTCCAACATTGCTTAATCGCTATGAAAGAACATACTATAGTTCTTTTGATAAAAAATATAGAGTTACTTTAGATAACAAGATGGAATTCTATTCTATTAATCCAATTGGTGATTATTTTGAAACATTTTCTGATGAAGAAAAAACGGTTGTTGAATTGAAATATAATCAACATTTTGCAGATGGTGCAAGAAGAATCACTTCAAGCTTTCCATTTCGTGTTACTAAAAATTCGAAATATGTAATTGGTGTGGAAAGGTTAAGAAATTGGAATTAATTAAAAATAATTTTCTACTCATTGTAGCCATATGCATGTTAATGTCAGTTTTATTCTTTGTAGAAAGTGAACCTTCAAAAATATCAAGTATTCAAAGCTTTAATGGCCAGTGGAAAGGGGTATATAAAAATACTAATATAGTTTTGGAGATGAAAAAAGATAATTCTTGTATGCTAGAGTTTCATAATGTCTTATCGAGCCTAACAGAAATATTAAATGGTGCTTGTCGTATTGATAAGAGTAAATCACCTAATACGTTTATTATGACTAAAATAGATAAATTAAATACATCACTTTATTCACTAATAGTTCCAATTAATAAGAATACTATTCATTTTTCTGAGTTTTCAACAAGATGGAAGCTAAGATCAGTTTCTTTAATTAATGAAAACACAATTATTCTTAAAAGACAAATGCACTAAAAGGAGGAAAAAATGGACGGCATTAATTTTAATTTTGATAATTACTTAACTCAAGCTCAAGCGCAAATCTCTTCAACTGAATTTATTTTAAGTCTAGCTTTGACGGCAATAACTGCATACATCCTAAAGAAGGTTTATGTTAGATTTGGTCAAGCATTATCAAATAGAAGTATTTTTGGTAATACTTTTGTACCAATTGCAATGACTACAATGCTTATTATCACTATTGTCAAGTCTTCACTTGCCCTATCTCTTGGGCTTGTAGGCGCACTTTCTATAGTTAGATTTAGAGCGGCAATAAAGGAGCCAGAAGAGTTGGTTTATCTTTTTATATGTATTGCAATTGGTTTAGGTTATGGTGCCAATCAAATTAATGTAACGATCATAGGTTTTTTAATGACTATTATTGCAGTAGCTTTAATCAGAAGATCTGCTTTCAAGGTTGAGAGATCGAATGTGATGTATCTAACAATTAGTAACGAGTCAAAGACAAGATTAGAAATTAAAAAAATACTTGAAATTCTTGAGAGAAATTCTAATGAAATAGATCTAAAGAGGCTAGATGAAGGCCCATCATCTAATGAGGCATCATTTGTAACTTCATTCCAAGATAAATCACAGATCTTGCAATTAAGAGAAGATCTTTTTAAACTTGATAATCAGCTAGTAGTAACCTTCCTGGATAATACTAAGATTTTCTAATTGTGAAGATTAAGTCCAAACAAAATCTTAAGAACTACAAACTAGATAATTTAAGTTTTTTTGGTTTCTCGAAGCTAAAATCTCTATTGGTTTTTTTTACATCTGTAATTATATTTTCAGTACTAAGTTTAATGCTGATTTGGTATGGTGCAGTTTTGCAACAAAACCAAACTATGTCAAAAATTCAGCAGATAGCATTCAATGCCATGGAAACTAAATTTTCAGTTTTCAGTAACTATGTAGATGGTTTTTTTACTTCGCCCGATAAATTATTTATCGATCTTGATTTTGAAGGAGTTCAATTGCTTAACTATGCAAGAGAGTCTG
>JAOMCO010000025.1 GCA_028345055.1 Candidatus Thioglobus sp.
TTACCGGGGAAGCTCTTGCCGATGATCAGACATTCACATACAGTTTACTTGATGAATTTACTTCAGTAGACCCTCAAATTGTTGAAGATGTTTCTGGCTCAGACATTGTTCGTGACCTTTTTGAAGGGTTAATGAATCAAGATGCTGATGGTAACCTTGTACCTGGCGTAGCAACGGGATATACAACGAATAATGCAAAGGATGTGTATACATTTACACTTCGTGATAACGCTATGTGGTCTGATGGTAATCCTGTAACCGCTCATGACTTTGTTTATGCGTGGCAGCGTTTAGCTGATCCTGCAACTGCCTCACCATACTCATGGTTTGCTGAAATTATGTCTCTTGAAAATGTTGGTGCTGTAATGTCTGGCGATATGCCAACAAGTGCTTTAGGTGTAACAGCTTTAGATAATCATACTCTAGAGGTTCGCTTAACTGATTCATTGCCTTATTTTGCGGCTATGACAACTCATGCCTCAACTTTCCCAGCTCCTGAATGGAGAGTTCGAACGTTTGGCAATGACTGGACTAAGCCTGGAAATATTGTATCTAATGGTGCTTATGTTTTGACAGAGCACATCCCCAATGAGCGCTCAGTTCGTGAGCGTAATTCAAGATACTGGAATGACGAAGCTACTATTTTAAACAAGGTAGTTGCTTTAGTGATTAATGATGAGAATGTAGACTTCACTCGTTATTTAGCTAATGAGCTTGATAAAGGAACAGTCCCATCTGGTCAATTCATTCGCTTAAAGCAGGACTATCCAGATGAAGCTACATCATTCCCAAGACTTTGTAACTACTATATGACATTTAACTTGTCAGATAGTGGCCCTGAAGCTTTTAAAGACGTCAGAGTTCGTCAAGCACTAGCTTATGCACTTGACCGTTCAGTGATAACTGAAAAGATTCTACAGGCAGGTCAAATCAATGCGTTTACCTTTACTCCTGGTGCAACTGCTGGCTTTGAAGTTCCTCCAGTAGCATTCGGTCAAATGTCACAAGATGACCGTGAGGCTAAGGCTAAAGAGTTATTAGCTGATGCTGGCTATGGTGCTGGCAATCCACTAAGTTTTGAGTACATCTACAATACTTCTGAAGGACATAAGAAGATTGCAATTGCTTCTCAACAAATGTGGAAAGAGGTGCTTGGTGCAAAAGTTACACTGGCTAATCAAGAATGGAAAACATTCCTAAAAACACGTGGTTCTCAAGGCTTTGAGTTGGCTCGTGGTGCCTGGTGTGGTGACTATAATGAAGCCTCTACATTCCTAGATCTATTGACTACTCCATCTGGATACAATGATGGTAAATTCAGTAATTCTGAAGTAGATTCATTAATGTTAGATGCAAGAACTTTGGATAATGCATCGGCTAATTACACTCGTGTTGAAGAAATCTTGGCAAATGAAATGCCAGTGATTCCGGTATATCACTACGCAGGTGTATTCATGCTTAAGACAAATGTCAAAGGCTGGCCTTATAACAATGTAGAACAAAACTGGTATTCTCGTAATTTATATAAAACTGCGAAATAATATTTAGTTTTTCAAGGAGGCACCGCACTGAGAATGTGCGGTGTTTTTTTGTTTGTCGGGTACAATAATTCAATAAACTTTTTTCTGGTCAATTTCGGATATGATCAACTACATTATTAAGAGAATTGGGATAGCCATTCCAACGCTCCTTATCCTTATAGCAGTAAGTTTTTATTTGATGCATGCTGCGCCTGGAGGCCCTTTTACCTCTGAGAGACCATTACCACCTCAGGTTCTTGCTAACATTGAGGCTAAATATGGCTTAGATCAGCCAATATGGCGTCAAATGATTAATTATTTATGGGGTGTAATAACTGAATTTGATTTTGGCCCTTCGTATAAATACCATGACAGAACTGTTAATGAGATTATTGGACATGGATTTCCAATTACCTTGAAATATGGTTTCTGGTCTTTTATCGTTGCTGTTGGAGTTGGTATTCCTTTAGGTGCGATTGCTGCGATTCGAAAAAATACCTGGATAGATTATCTTGCTGTAGGCGTATCCATTGGGGCGCAGGTGCTTCCAAATTTTGTCATGGCACCTTTACTGATTATAGTTTTTACATTGTGGCTTGATTGGCTTCCTGGAGGTGGCTGGAACGGGGGGGCATGGCAATATTTAATCATGCCAGTAATTGCTCTATCAACTAGCTATATGGCCTCTATTGCCAGAATTACGCGCTCATCAATGCTTGAAGTTTTAAATACAAACTATATTAGAACAGCTAGATCTAAGGGGCTACCAACAAAAGTTATTTTCTTTAGGCATGTATTAAAACCCTCACTACTTCCAGTTATCTCTTATCTTGGACCAGCATTTGTTGGATTAATAACAGGCTCAGTTCTCATTGATATTTATTTTTCAACAGGTGGTATGGGCTATTTTTTTGTAAATGCAGCATTTAATCGAGACTATTCAGTGATGATGGGAATCACAATTGTTGTTGGAGGACTGACAATCTTATTTAGCTTGATTGCTGATTTGCTGTATGCATGGATTGATCCCAAGATAAGGTATTAATAAGATGATAGTAGCCAACAAAAGTAAGATTAAAAAGATGGCTGAAAACCTCTCTGAATCTGGAGCTGGTCGATCTCTTTGGAAAGATGCACGTATGAGATTTATGCAAAATAAAGCGGCAACTATTAGTCTTTTTATCTTAATATCTATTGTTCTATTCTCTTTTATTGGTCCGTACTTTGCTGTATGGAGTTATGAACAGATTGACTGGAATGCAATGGGATCAGCTGCTAGAGTTGGTATGCCCTCAATTGAAAGTGGCCACTTCTTTGGAACTGATGACCTGGGTCGAGATCTCTATTCAAGAGTAATTCAAGGTACTCAAATATCATTAATGGTTGGCGTTTTAGGTGCCTCTGTAGCAGTTGTTGTTGGAACACTTTACGGTGCTACTTCAGGTTATTTGGGCGGGAAAATAGATCAAATTATGATGCGAATAGTTGATATACTTATGTCAATACCTTACATGTTTGTTCTAATTCTCCTTCTTGTAGTTTTTGGAAGATCTATTGGGATGCTGTTTATTGGAATTGGTCTACTCTCTTGGCTAGATATGAGCAGAATAGTTCGCGGTCAAACATTGAATCTAAAGAATAAAGAGTTTATTGAAGCTGCTCGAGTGACTGGCGTAACTGACTTCAAGATTATAACGCGACATATAGTCCCGAACTTATTAGGCATTGTTGCTGTTTATGCAACCTTACTAGTCCCAGGAATAATACTAGCTGAAAGTTTTATCTCTTTTCTTGGCCTTGGAGTTCAAGAGCCATCTACAAGCTGGGGTGCTTTAATTAAAGAGGGTGCAGGCACTATTAGCTATGACACGGAGTGGCAATTACTATTTCCATTAGCTTTTTTTGTTGTCAGCCTTTTTTGTTTTTATTTCATTGGTGATGGTCTTCGCGATGCGCTTGATCCAAAGGAGAGGTAGATACGAATGAGCTTACTGGACGTTAAAAACCTCAAGGTTGAGTTTGTGACAGCAGATGGCATTGTAAATGCTGTCAACAATGTTAATTTTTCCATTGAAGAAGGAGAGATTCTTGCAATTGTGGGAGAGTCTGGAAGTGGAAAAAGTCAAACTGTCTTTGCAATGACTGGACTTCTCGACCATAACGGAAGTGCAACTGGCAGTGTTAAGTTTGAAGGAGAAGAAATTCTCAATATCTCTAATCAGAAATTAAATCAAATTCGAGCTGAAAAAATTGCCATGATCTTTCAAGATCCGATGACAAGTCTTAATCCTTATGTTAGAGTCTCTGAGCAAATGACTGAGGTCTTAATTCATCACCAAGGGATTTCAAAATTAGATGCCTTAAAGCAATCTATTACTATGCTTGATGCTGTTCGTATTCCAGATGCAAATAACCGAATCAGAATGTATCCACACGAATTTTCAGGAGGTATGAGGCAGAGAGTAATGATTGCTATGTCTCTTTTGTGTCGACCTAAATTACTTATTGCTGATGAGCCTACAACTGCACTTGATGTTACTGTTCAGGCACAAATTATGCAGCTTTTAGCCGATTTACAAAAAGATTTTGGTATGTCAATTATTTTAATTACTCATGATCTTGGAGTAGTTGCAGGTAACAGTGATGATATGCTTGTAATGTATGGTGGTGAAATAATGGAAATTGGTAAAACTGAAACTATTTACTCCACCCCAACTCATCCTTATACTCAAGGATTAATGAGCGCAGTTCCAAGGCTTGATGACTCTGAAGAAAGGTTGATTACAATCCCTGGTAATCCACCTAATATGATGAAGGCGCCTCAGGGCTGTTCATTTTCACCAAGGTGTAAGTACGCTATAGATACTTGTAATATTGATTCACCAATTTTATCTAAAGTTAGCAATAATGATCACTTTAGAGCCTGTCATGTATCCAAAGAGAAGATATTATGAGTAATCATGCAATTCTTGAGGTTAAAAACCTAAAGGTAAACTTTGACGTTTCCTCTGAAGGTGATATGCCATGGACTAAGGCAAAAAAACTACAGGCGGTAAATGATATTTCATTCTCATTGAATGCTGGAGAAACTCTAGGGATTGTTGGAGAGTCTGGATGTGGAAAATCAACACTTGCTAGAGCTATCGTCAAAATGGTGCCTGCTGAATCTGGAGAGGTTGTCTGGCTGGGTAACGACTTACTGGGTTTGAGTAATGCTGAAACGAGGCCCTATCGAAAACAAATTCAAATGATTTTTCAGGACCCTTTAGCCAGTCTAAATCCAAGAATGAATATAGGAGAAATCATTGCAGAGCCATTAAGAACGCACTACCCAAAAACTCCAGAGTCAGATATTCAAGCTCGAGTAAGTGACGTGATGAGTAAAGTTGGACTGCTTGATAATTTGATGAATCGCTATCCACATGAATTCTCTGGAGGTCAATGCCAGAGAATTGGTATTGCACGCGCACTGATTCTAAAGCCTAAGCTTATTATCTGTGATGAACCTGTGTCGGCTCTAGATGTATCTATACAAGCCCAAGTAGTTAATCTGTTAATGGATTTACAGGAGGAGATGGACTTAGCTTTAATCTTTATTGCCCATGACTTGAGTGTTGTGAAGCATATTAGTACTAAAATCATGGTTCTATATTTAGGAAACATGGTAGAGCTTGCTAATAGTGAAGATATTTATAAAAGTCCTAGCCATCCCTATACTCAAGCACTTATTTCTGCTGTTCCAATTCCAGATCCTAGTGTTGAAAAAAACAAAAATTTAATCATGATTGAGGGGGATTTACCATCGCCAATAAATCCACCTTCAGGCTGCGTATTTAGAACTAGGTGCCAAAAAGCTCAGGACATTTGCTCCCAAGATAAGCCTGAATTTAAGGAGGTTTCATCCAACCACGAAGTTGCGTGCCACTTTAATGATTAGATAATTAAAAAACTAATAAAAAATAAGTGATTATTAGTTTTAGTACCTTTTTTATTCTTCTTAATAAAAGGCCTAATTTGGCTTGCAATCTTTTGTGGCTTATGGGATGTTATAAAAGGTTTTGTAAGTTAGCACTGTTACTTTTTAATTAAAGATAAGATTTCCTTCATGCCTTTTTTGTTTTCGAAGATTTCTTCTTCAGTTAATCCATCCATTTCGTGGGGAAATACTAACCACTCATCCGTTTCATGAATAAAATAGTCTGGCACCATATCTATAATATTCCGCTCTGGTTTATACCAAGGCATTGCCATTCTAATTTCATGGGGGATATTTTTCCTAGCTTTTTCATTGAGTGTATCAAGTATTGCTTTAATACTTCTTCCTGAGTCAAACACATCATCAACGATGAGTAATTTGTCCTCTGCATTCATGTGACTAATGAGATAGTCAATACCATGAACTCTTACCTCTTTAGATTGCTGATTAAAGCCATAATATGATGAGGTTCTAATAGCTATATGATCAGAGTCATTTCCAAGGTATGCAAGTATTTCTTGGATTGCTATCCCAACAGGTGTTCCACCTCTCCAAACCCCAACAATAAAATCTGGCTTAAAACCACTATTATGAATTTGAACACCTAATTTAAAGGAGTCATGAACAAGTTCATCAGCTGTTATATAAGTTTTAGCAATTGTCATATAAGATTTCCGAAAGTTTATGGGTAAATTTTAAAGGGTTTTAGCTTTGAAATTTCTTAATTTTTTCTATCAATCTAGATTTTATTTTAAGGTCTGCAAAGGAGGCCTCCATGGCCATTAAAGAAATCTGCTTAAGGTCTTCAACGCTGAGTTTAAAATGTTTAGCACTGTCATGATACTCTTGACCAACGGTTGTGTTAAAAAATGGTGGGTCGTCAGAATTTAAGCTAACACTAATACCTTTTTTCATTATTGATAGAAGAGGGTGACTCTCCCAGTCAGGGAAAACAGAGAGAGCTAAATTACTTCCAGGGCAAATTTCAAGATGAATATTTCGCCAATCCTTTGATAAGAAGTCTAGGAGAGTTTCATCTTCAATGCTATTAACCCCATGTCCGATTCTTTTAATTGGCAAATAATGCATCGCATCCCAGACACTTTCTGAGCCACAGATTTCACCAGCATGCACTGTACAAGGATAGCCAGCCTCATCAGCAATATTAAAGACTGGGGCGAATTCTTCAAATGTGAATGCATTTTCATCTCCCCCCATGCCAAAACCAACTATATATGGATGTGGTTTCTCAACCATGTTTTGAACGACATTTAATCCTTGTTCGGCCCCCAAGTGCCTTACACATGTAACAATGATACGTCCAATGATTCCAAAATCTTGCTCAGCATCATCTATCGCACTTGCAATTCCTGAAATCATATCATCATAACTAATTCCACATTCTGCAGCATGATCAGGGGAAATAAAAGTTTCTGCATAGATAACATTTTCACTAGCACAGTCTTTAAGATACTCATAGGTAATATCTCTGTAATCTTTACCTGATCTTAGACACGAACTAACACTATCATAGGCTGTTAAAAAACTAGAGAAATCACTCCAGGCATAGCTACCATTTTCGTGAAAAAGATTGGTGTCTAATGAAACAGAATTTCGTTGAGCAATTTCTAGAGCAAGAGCTGGCTTAATAGTACCTTCAAGGTGACTATGAAGCTCTATTTTTGGAAGATTGTGAATTTGATCATGCATTTTAATAAAGCTCACAAACTTTACCATTGGAAAGTGATTTAATTTGAAGATGCTTAGCAATAGTTTGACCCATATCTGCAAAAGTATCTCGCTTACCCAATTTTTGAGCTTGGATAGATTTTCCATAAAAAATAACAGGAACATGTTCACGGGTATGGTCACTCCCAGGCCAAGTAGGGTCACAGCCGTGATCAGCTGTAATTAAAACTAGGTCATCATGAAGAAGCTTGGATTCTATTTCTGGAATTCGGCTATCAAATTCTTCAAGAGCTAGGGCATACCCTGGGACATCTCTTCGATGACCAAAATTGGTATCAAAGTCAACTAAATTAACGAATATAAGGCCTTCTTTTACTTTATTCATTTCGCTTATTAATTGATCAACTAGTCCCATATTATTTGGCGCCTTAACCGTATAACTGACACCCTGATTAGAAAAAATATCACCAATTTTACCAACTGATATAACTTGACCATTAGCCGCCTGAATATTGTCAAGTAAGGTTAATTCACTAGGAGGTGTTGTTAAATCTTTGCGATTAGATGTTCTTTTATATCCATCTTCAGAGTTGCCGATAAAAGGCCTAGCAATAACTCTTGTAATGTTTAATGGATCTACGAGTTTCTTAGCAACTGTGCAAAGTTCATAAAGTCTCTCAAGTCCAAAGTGCTCTTCATGAGCTGCAATTTGAAATACAGAATCAGCTGAGGTGTAGCAAATTGGAAAGCCAGATTTGATATGCTCATCACCAAATTCTTCAATTACCTTTGTTCCTGATGCGTGCTTATTTGCTAAAGTTCCAAGGATATCTCCATTCTTGAGAAGCTCATCAATCAAACTTTTAGGAAAACAGTTTTCACCTTTTGGGAATGTTCCCCACTCAAATGGAACTGGGAGACCACAGATTTCCCAGTGCCCACTTGGCGTATCTTTGCCAGCACTTACTTCTTTGGCAAATCCAAATGCTCCTTCGGGGGTAACTCTATCAATTGGGAGAGGAGCTCTTCGACTTTCTATGGCAGCTTCACCAAGTCCCCATCTTAGTAGATTTGGTATTTTTAAAGGACCACTTCGATTTGAATTGTTAGCTCTGCCAAAATCACATTCCTCAATAATATGTCCTAAAGTATCAGAGCCTTGATCACCATAGAGGTGAGAATCATCGCTTGAACCCAATCCGAGAGAATCCAGAACTAAAATGATTGCTCTTTTCATTAAATTGTCTCCTCATTTGAGCTGAGCACTTCTTTGATTAAATTCTGCACTTTAGGCATATTCTCACTAAGTTGAATGAGAGAAGGAATATTTGATTTAAGAAAATCTAGCTGGTTTTTGTCACGGCAATGAGCCATTGCAAGCGAATCTCCTTTGTTAACCCATTGTCCTAAACTCACGATTTCACTTAGACCAACACCATGATCGATTGAATCAGTTGACTTTGTTCTACCTGCCTTTAAATGAATCATACTTACACCAACTGCCCTGACATCGATTTCTGAAATGTAGCCAGATGAATTTGATTGAATCGAGCCTATAATTGGCATTGGTTTTAGGTGTTTTTCAGGATTTTCCATTAAATCTGATGGACCACCAAGCTCACTAACCATTTCTCCAAAAATTGAGGCAGCTTTTCCAGACTCTAGTGCCTCTTTAGATTTAATTCTTGCAGTATCTAAATCTGGCTCTAAATTACTCAATTTAAGCATATAAGCAGATAACTCAATGGTGAGTTCTAAAAGCCTATCATTGGAGTTTTTAGGGGTATTTAAGAATTCAACACACTCAGTTAATTCAGTTGCATTTCCAACGCTATGGCCAAGTACCTGGTTCATGTCAGTAATTAAGCAGCTTGCTGGTACTCCAGAATTGCTGGAAACGTTGGCAATGCTTTGAGCCAACTCTTGAGCCATTTTGTAATCTGCTGCAAATGCCCCATTTCCTGTTTTAATATCCATAACAAGTGCATCGAGGCCTGAAGCTAATTTCTTAGACAAAATTGAGGCAGTAATTAAATCAATTGACTCCACTGTAGCTGTGACATCACGGGTCGCATAAAAGCGCTGATCAGCAGGAGCTAGGTTTGATGTTTGTCCAATAATTGCACAGCCAACTCTCTTGACAAGTGATTGAAAATCAGAATTATTGGGAGTAGCGTTATAGCCAGGAATGCTCTCCAGTTTATCAAGCGTGCCTCCGGTATGACCTAATCCTCTTCCAGATATCATTGGCACATAACCCCCACAAGCTGCTACGATAGGGGCAAGTACCAAACTAACTTTATCTCCTACACCACCTGTTGAATGCTTATCGACTACTGGGCCATCTAAATTAAGTTTATTCCAATTCAGAGTATCCCCTGAATTCATCATATGCCTCGTTAGATGGATTCTCTCATCCATAGTCATGCCGCATTTAAAGATGGCCATTGCAAAGGCCCCAAGCTGAGCGTCTGAAAGACTTCCGTCACTAATTCCTTGAACCATAAATCCAATTTCAGAATCACCCAAGGTGAGACCATCACGTTTTTTTCTAATGAGTTCTTGAGGTAAGAATAGTTCGCTCATTGTTTATTAGTCACCATATGGCGTCCAAATGTTTTTAATTTCTGTAGCATTTCTGAGGAACTCAAGACCTTCGCCTTGACTTGGGTCACTCCAATCCCTGTCAGCATCATTATTAACCCATAAACGTTTTAAATCTCTTGCACTTATGGATTCTACTGAAGATACGATCTTATGATTAGCCCAGCACCACATCGCATCAGCTTCTGCATGACCAGCAAGCTGCTCAGCGAGCTCTTGTTTATTTCCACTTACGATATTGATAACACCAGCAGGGACATCTGAGGTTTCAAAAATCTGAACAAGCTCTAATGCAGCGCTCGCAAATCTTTGACTTGGTATGAATATAACTCGATTTCCCATAGCTATAGCAGGAGCAATCAATGAGATTGTTGATAGGAGTGGGGACTCCTCTGGAGCAATTTGAGCAAGGACACCAATGGGCTCTGGTAGTGCCATTGTAACTCCTCTATAAGGTGCGCTATGAACTGCACCATCATATTTATCAGCCCAGGCTGCATAACTAAAGAGTCGGCTAATACTCTCATCAAACTCAGCCTTTGCTTGTTTTTTAGTTATCCCACACAAAGATACTAAGCGCCCAATCCACTCTGACTTCCGGATTGATAGATTTTCAGCAATAAAATAAATAATTTGAGCTCGTCCATGACCACTCATTGATCCCCACGATGATGCTTTTGAAGCTGCACTAACTGCATTTCGAATATCTTTTCTATTGCCTGAACCTACATAAGC